>DGYI01000061.1:0-77938 GCA_002396645.1 Firmicutes bacterium UBA5010 | reverse complement strand
CTCTACAGATTCATTTCTTCTTTCTATCGGAAATTCCTTATCTATATTGTCTACCATATATACAACGTCATATTCCAATCCCTTTGAGCTATGTATAGACGATAAAGTTATCTTAGAGGATTTATTTTTAGCCGCCTCATTCAAAATATCCTGTAAAGAATATATCTTGTTTATAAACTCATCTATATCTTTGCAGTATTTTGCGATTTCATCAAGTATCTCAAGAATTAAAAGCGTGGAACTCAAGCTGTTTCTGCCGTCTGCATCAAGCTTTTCCAAATATGACATGTACTCCAAATCATTTTTTATAAATTTTATTATTGAATTTGGATTTAATTTCGAAATATACAATATATCATGCTTAAAGCTGTTTATTCTGTCGTGCATATAATATTCAAGATTCGGAACTCTCTTTAAAATATCAAATACAGATAGACTTTCATCATTGTACCTCAATACAAAATTGCACATTTCCTTATTAAAATATGTGTAGCTTTTATAGTAAATTTTTGCAAATGAAGCTCTGTCCTTAATGTTAAGAGATAATTTAATAAATGCCAGAACATCATATAATACAAAGCTTTTAAAAAACTTAGTTCTATCATCCTTTATGTAAAAATCAATTCCATTCTCATTTAAAGCATTAGCAATCATAAGTGAAGAAATATTATTCCTGTACAAAATACCGATGCTGCTTTTATCAGAATAATTCTTAATATCCTCTACTATATATTTGCATTGAAGTGCTCTGTCCCGGACTTTAATTATTTTAACTTCATTTTTTTGTTCATTTTTAGTCTCTATCGGTTTATTGTACCTAAATTTGTTATTTTCGATAAACCTTTTCGCAGCTCTTACTATATGCCCATCCGAGCGATAGTTATTTTTTAGGTAGAAAAATTTTCCATTATCATATATCTTATTAAAATTTAGCATGTATTCCGGAAAGCTTCCTCTAAATGAGTAAATAGCTTGGTCATCATCACCGACCATAAAAAGATTGTTATCAGATATTGTCTTAATAATTGCATGCTGAATTTTTGAAGTATCCTGCATTTCATCAATTTGAATGAAATCATAGCTGCCTTTTATCAAATCATTATAATAATTAACCTGTGACAATAATTTATATCCGAAATGAAGTATGTCATCAAAATCCATTAATGAATTTTGTCTTTTGTACTCATCGTATTTAATAAATATTTCTCTGAAGTTTTTAATTCCTATACTCTCATTTTCAAGCTCATCTAAGCCAAGCATCATATTTTTAGCGTAGCTGATTTTACTCAATACATTTTCAATTTCTTCTTCATTCACAATATTAAAGTATTCCTTTGCATATTGCGCCTTTAATATCTGCTCTATTATTTTGAAGTTATTGTCTATAAGCTCTATCTTTTTATTTTTTCTTCTGAGATAGTCTCTCACTATTTTGTATAAAAAAGAATGTATAGTTGAAAATTCAGCCTTTGACTTATATTTTTCATCAAAAATAAGGCTGAATCTATTTTTCATATCTTCAGCCGCCATTTTAGAAAAGGTTATAGTTAAAATTTTATTCGTGCAAATTTTCTCATATATTAATCTGCCCGCTCTTGATACAATGACAGTAGTCTTTCCCGAGCCTGCCGTTGAAAGCACAAGAGCATTTCCACGGTTAAATTTAACCGCATCTTTTTGTTCCGGGTTAAGACTTATACCTTTTTCCCTCTCTAAAAATTCAAAATAATTCATCTTTATTGTCCATGTACCTTAGCATCTTTTGCTTCTTGAGGCAATACAAATTCTTTGTTTTGATCTACATTTGAAAATTTGATTGTATTCTTAATAGATATCTTGTCAGCACAATAATTAAGATAATCATATTTTTCTTTTGATAAATGCTCCTTGTTGTCCTCTATAACTAATTTACGGAAGGTTTTCATAAGAGAAGTCAAATCTACCTCAAGCTTCGCTACTTCATCACTTTTCTCATCAAACCATACAGTAAATCTTACATCCTTCATCAAGTCAGATATTATCTTATCTGTATCATTACCGATAAGTGCAGCAAATTCCTGAAATCCATATCTTAAGAAAATTATTTTTGAATAATCTTCCGTTAATTTATATTCAGCCTTTATAGTATCAAGTCCTGAAATTTTTTCATTGCCAAGTATTTTACCCTCGGTCATAAATTTGTCATATTTAGTTATATAGTTCAAGCCGAGTGTATCATTTGATATAAAATCCTCATTCGACAAATCAGCTTTTAACCATTCTTCATTTGCAAACTGATAAACAGATATTTTATCATCATTGACAACACCGTACTGAGTTGATTTAGTATTATTTTGCATAATATAGCTGATACCGCCGTCCTCGATAGTATCATCGTAAGTAAACAAGCCTTCGCTCGTAAAGCTGAACGGATTGTTGTACATCACTGTTACCAGGTTTAGCTGTGTACCGCATATTGCAGGCTCACCGGAGAACATGTCATTGTATATCAAAACCGAATCTATTAAGCTGTCCATTCTTACATTTTTTGCATTATTATAATATTCGGAAGATTTCTCCAATAATTTTATGGCCTCATCAGAAGCAGTATTATTATCCTTGTCCTTATTAGCATCACAAGCTGTAAGCAAGCTAAAACCTGCACTTAAACATAAAATTAAAATTAATGATATTGTTTTTTTCATTCGTAACTTACCTCACTGTTCTCTGTTAGTTTATTAAAAGAAGCTTAAAATACCTGATACTACAACTGATAAAACCATTAAAACAGCTACAGTCAAGCATATTGCCTTTGTCAATTTTTGCATTTTACTGCCAAACATTTAAACACCTCCAAAATAATTTGCAGTGTGAATCTGTTTACAATTCACACTATTATTCTTGAAATTTCATATAAATCATTTATAACATATTTTATGTCGTATTGATTTTTTAATTCCTCTGATCCTGCGTGCCAGCCTGTTAAAACAGGTATAGCTCCTGCATTGTTTGCGCATTCCATATCAAATCTTGAATCACCTACAAACAAAGTTTTATCAGGACTTGTCCCTAATAGATTTATTGCTTTTAATAAAGGCTCGGGATGTGGTTTATGATTAATTGTATCATTAACAGCAATCACCACATCAAAATATTTATCTATATTAAAGTAGTTTAAGGCTTTAATCACCGATTCTCTCATTCTTGAAGTAACAATGGCAGTTTTTATATTCTTTGATTTTAAATACTGCAATATTTCTGCCGCATTATTAAACAGCTTTACATCATTATTAAATTTGCCTGATTGATATTCTCTGTATTCATTAAAAACATCTTCAAAAGGCTGAGGAAATTCTCTTTCGATAGTTACTTTCAGAGGCTCACCAAAAAATTGGCTGATATATTCCACCGGTTTTTCCTCTCCAAAGAATTTTTTATATACTGTTTGAAAAGAATTTATAATTAATTCTGATGTATCTGCCAAAGTTCCGTCAAAATCAAACACTACTGTATCTAACATCTCCAGTATCTCCCATCCATCTACCCTAACAAAGTCAGGGGATTATGTCCCCAAGACATGTTTGAGGTGTTATATTTTTATTTCTTCATTGTCAAGCCTATTCTTTGTCTTGATATATCAATGCTCTTGATTTTCACTGTAACGATATCTCCTACTTGCACAAGCTCCATAGGATGCCTGATATATTTTTCAGACATTTCCGATAAATGAACCAATCCGTCATTTTTAAGTCCGACATCAACAAAAGCTCCGAAATCAACTACGTTTCTTACTGTTCCTGTCAGTACCATACCTTCCTTTAAATCTTCAATCTTTAATACATCATTTCTGAATATCGGCTTTGGCATCTCATCTCTTACATCTCGTCCCGGTTTTTTAAGCTCCTCAACTATGTCAATCAAGGTAGGAATACCGACATTTAGTTCCCCTGCCAATACCTTTATTCTGGCATCAAAAAGCTCTTTTGCCGATTTCTTCGGCTCTTTTACTTTTAGCTGTGCTAAAGCTTCCAAGCCTTTAAGTCTTTGTCCGCTTTCAATCTTAACTTCTTTTTGTTCTTCTTTAATTTTAAGAGTGCTTATTCTTTGGCTTATGTCGGATAATCTGCTGTTTCTTACATCATCTAAAGAATATCCAAGTCTTGTAAGCAGAGCCTGAGCTATTTCATATGATTCAGGATGAACAGAGGTTTTATCAAGCGGATTTTCTCCATCTGTTATTCTCAAGAAACCTGCACACTGCTCGAAGGCTTTGTCTCCAAGCTGTTTAACCTTTTTGAGTTCTTTTCTGTCCGTAAATTTACCATTTTGTTCTCTATATGAAACTACATTTTTAGCAATAGATTTTGATATACCTGAAACATATTGTAAAAGTGCCGTTGAAGCTGTATTTAAATCTACACCTACGCTATTAACGCAATCCTCTACAACTCCGTCAAGTGCCTCTCCCAATTTGGTTTGGTTAACATCATGCTGATATTGACCTACTCCGATGCTTTTAGGGTCTATTTTTACAAGCTCTGCAAGAGGGTCTTGAAGTCTTCTGCCTATAGATATAGCGCCTCTTATCGTAACATCCAGATCAGGATATTCTTCTTGAGCAAGTTTTGATGCCGAATAAACAGAAGCACCCGCTTCGCTGACTATAGTATAAGATACTTTTTTATTTACTTTGCTTAACATATCCGCAACAACAGCCTCAGTCTCCCTTGAAGCAGTACCGTTTCCTATAGGAATTATATCTATACTATATTTATCTATCCACTCAGACATGAGTTTTTGAGATTTCTCAACTTCATTTCTCGGCTCATTCGGATAAACCGCAGTATAATCCAAAAGCTTTCCTGTTCCGTCCAATGCGGCAAGCTTGCATCCTGTTCTGAAACTCGGGTCAACAGCCAAAACATTAACATCTTTAACAGGCGCAATCATAAGAAGATTTTTAGTATTCTTTCCGAATACCTTTATTGCTTCTTCCTCAGCTTTTTCAGTAAGTAAATTTCTTACCTCTCTTTCGATAGACGGAGCTATAAGTCTTTTATATCCGTCCTCTATAGCTGATTTATAAAATTTAGCTGTACTTGAAGCATCATTTTTAATTTCCATAGTAAGCAAATAATCAACTATTCTGTCGTCAGGAGTGTTAAGCTTAACTTTTAATACTTTTTCCTTTTCTCCCCTGTTAATTGCTAAAACTCTGTGATTAGCAATTGTTTTAACAGCTTCCTCATATTTATAATACATTTCATAAACTGTCTTTTGTTCTTCATCGACTGCCTCACTGGAAATAACTCCATCAGCAATATAAATTTCTCTGATTTTCTTTCTGTATTCAGCATTATCAGAAACAATTTCAGCTATTATATCCATGGCTCCGGCAAATGCATCTTTAGTATTTTTTACATCTTTTTCTTCATTTATAAAAGGAGCTGCCATAGCATCAAAATCTTCAGATGTTGAATTTTGTGCCAATATAATATCAGCAAGAGGTTCCAAGCCTCTTTCTTTGGCCTTGGAAGCACGTGTAGCTTTCTTTTGCTTATATGGTCTGTATAAATCCTCTAATCTTTGCAAAACCTCAGCTTTTAATATTTCTTCTTTTAATTCTTCGGTTAATTTTCCCTGCTCTTCTATAAGACGTATTATTTCTTCTTTTCTTTCCTCAAGATTTCTAAGATATATCAATCTTTCGTATAAGTCTCTCAATACAACATCATCCAGTGAGCCTGTCTGTTCCTTTCTGTATCTGGCTATAAAAGGTATTGTATTTCCGTCATCAATAAGTTTTACGGTATTTTCAACCTGGTTTAGCTTTAAATTAAATTCATTACACAGTAAATTAATAATATCTGACATTTTATCTCTCCCTTGTTAATTAGTTATTTACTAATGAAATTTTAAAACTCAATCTTAATTTATGCTTTTCAAATATTCATTAATAAATTTATCAATATTTCCATCCATAACAGATTGTGTATTGCCTATCTCTGTGTTTGTCCTATGATCTTTGACAAGACTATAGGGATGAAAAACATATGATCTTATTTGACTTCCCCATGCTATTTGATTATATTTTCCCTGTATATCTTCAATTTTTTCCTTATGTTCTGTCTCTTTTATCTCGACCAATTTTGCTTTCAGCATTTTTAAAGCCGTAGCTTTATTTTTATGCTGCGAGCGTTCACTTTGACAGGATGCTACTACTCCTGTAGGAATATGAGTGATTCTCACAGCAGAATCGGTAGTATTGACATGCTGTCCTCCCGCTCCGCCCGAACGGTATGTATCAACCTTTATCTCAGATTCACTGATTTCAATATCATCTTCATCAGTTATTTCAGGCATAACATCTACCGAAGCAAAAGAGGTATGGCGTCTGTTGTTAGAGTCAAAAGGTGAAATTCTCACAAGTCTGTGAACTCCCTTTTCACTCTTTAGATATCCGTATACATTTTCGCCCTTTATAAGCAAATCCGCACTTTTTATGCCCGCCTCCGTGTCTTTTAAAATATCCAATATACTAACCTTGCAGTCATGAGATTCAGCCCATCTTGTGTACATTCTCAGAAGCATCTCAGCCCAGTCCTGTGCCTCAGTTCCTCCTGCTCCTGCATGTATAGACAAAATTGCGTTATTCTTATCATATTCACCGTTTAAAAGTGTTCTTAGCTTAAGATTTTCTATAGCAAGGTCTATTCTTTTCATTTCTCTGTTTAATTCCGATATGCTGCTATCGTCCGTGCTATTTATATTACTATCATCTTTGACCAGTTCAAGATATAGCTCAAAATCCTCAACATCAGAATGCATATCTTCATATTCTTTTATAGTATCTGTATTTGATTTTAATTTTTGTGAAATTTTTTGAGCTTGTTCTGCGTCGTTCCAAAAGTCAGGACTTTGCATATATTTTTCAAAATCAATGTTTTCTTCTCTCAGCCTCGGCAGGTCAAAGAGAAACACCTACCTCGTCTAAGATAGCTTTGAATTTTTTTAATTTTTCGGTATATTCATACAAATCAATCATTAAATCAACTCCTTATTCTTCATTTATACCACAGCATTTCTTATATTTCTTACCGCTTCCGCAAGGACAAAGGTCATTTCTTCCTACTTTTTTATCCTTCTTAACCGGCTTTTTCTTAATTTCAGATTCTTCGCCTGAATTTGTTCCCGTTATTTTAGCAACCATTTGACGCTGCATTCTTTGCTGCGGCATTGCTCTGAACAGCATTTTAACAGTATCTGATTTGATGTTTTCAATCAGTTCTTCAAACATATCAAAGCCTTCTACCTGATAAGCACGTACAGGGTCCTCGTTTCCTAAAGCTCTTAGTCCGATTCCCTGACGCAATTGATCCATAGCATCAATATGGTCCATCCAAAGCGTGTCTACAGTTTTTAAAAGCACTATTCTTTCTACTTCTCTAAAAGTTTCAATTCCGAATTCTTCTTCTTTTTTCATATATATACTTTCAGACACCTTTTTAATAATATCAAAAAGCTTATCTTTAGTCAAATTATCAACATCTTTTACATCTATATTGAATCTTATGGAAAATATTTCTTCTACATATCTGCCTAAGTCCTCTAAATCCCACTCAGATGGATACTTATCATCAGATGTGTACATTGATAGTCCCTTGTGAATAAGGTCATCAATCATACCTTTAATATTTTCTACTATGCTTTCACCAAGTAAAACCTTTCTTCTCTCTGCATAGATAACTTCTCTTTGCTTGTTCATTACATTATCATACTGTAAAACATGCTTTCTTATGTTGAAGTTTCTGCCCTCAACTCTGCCCTGAGCAGTCTCAATAGTTTTTGTAAGCATTTTATGTTCAAGAGGCTCATCCTCAGGCAGTTTCAATGTCTCTATAATAAATTTGATTTTATCACCGGCAAATAACCTCATCAGGTCATCTTCAAGAGATATATAAAATCTTGAAGCACCCGCATCTCCTTGTCTTCCCGAACGACCTCTTAGCTGATTGTCTATACGTCTTGATTCGTGTCTTTCCGTACCGATAATATATAATCCGCCCGCAGCCTTTACTTTTTCCTGCTCATCCCTCAGCTCTTCATTAGCTTCCTGCAAGAGTTTCTTATATACTTCTCTCGCTGCAAGTATCTCTTCATCATGAACTTCATCGAATCCATCGCATACAGCTATAATTTCATCACTATAGTGCTTTGCTTTCATTTTATGCTTAGCCAAAAACTCGGGATTACCGCCAAGAACTATGTCGGTACCACGTCCTGCCATGTTTGTAGCAATAGTTACGCCGCCAAATCTTCCTGCCTGAGCAATTATATCCGCTTCCTTTTCATGCTGCTTTGCATTTAATACTTCATGAGGAATACCTTGTTTTTTTAATATTTTACTCAAAAGCTCAGATTTCTCTATAGAAATTGTACCTACCAAAATAGGCTGACCTGTTTTGTTAGTTTCTATGATTTCTTTAACAATTGCCCTGAACTTGGCTTCCTCTGATTTGTAAACAACATCTGTTCTATCTTCTCTTATAACAGGTCTGTTTGTAGGTATTTCGATAACATCTACGCCGTATATCTCTCTGAATTCTTCTTCCTCTGTCTTTGCAGTACCTGTCATACCTGAAAGCTTTTTATACATTCTGAAATAATTTTGGAATGTTATAGTAGCTAAAGTTTTAGATTCTTTTCTTACTTCGAGTCTTTCCTTAGCTTCTATAGCTTGATGCAATCCGTTTGAATATCTTCTTCCGTACATCAATCTTCCGGTAAATTCATCAACTATGATAATTTCGCCGTCTTTTATGATATAATCTATATCTATTCTCATAGTGTTATGAGCCTTGAGAGCTTGGTTGATGTGATGGCTTATTTCCATATTTTCTGAATCCGCTAAGTTTTCCAAGTTAAAAAATCTTTCTGCCTTTTCAATACCCTTTGCTGTAAGAGTTACATTTTTAGCCTTTTCATCAACTATGAAATCAAAATTATCGTCATCATCATCGACATTGCCCATGATATAGTCAATCTTTGTTTTTTTCTCATCAGGATTCTCTATTTTACCCTTTAAAGGTCTGACAAAGGCATCTGCCATAGTATATAGCTGAGTCGATTTTTCACCTTCTCCTGAAATAATAAGAGGGGTTCTCGCCTCGTCAATCAAAATACTGTCAACCTCGTCAATTATACAAAAGTTTAATTCTCTTTGCACCATTTCTTCCTTTTGTATAACCATATTATCTCTCAGATAATCAAAGCCGAACTCATTATTAGTTCCGTAAGTTATGTCCGAATTATAGGCATTTCTTCTTTCAACAGTTGATATACCGTGTACTATACATCCTATTGTAAGTCCCAAAAAATTATAGATTTTACCCATCAAATCCTTATGAGTCTTAGCCAAATAATCATTAACCGTAACCAGATGAACTCCTTTACCCTCCAAAGCATTAAGGTATATAGGAAAGGCAGCACACAAAGTTTTACCTTCACCGGTTTTCATCTCGGCTATTCTTCCTTGATGAAGAACAACACCGCCTATAAGCTGTACTCTATGAGCTCTTTGTCCGTTTGTTCTGATAGCAGTCTCTCTAACGACTGCAAATGCTTCAGGCAAAATATCATCCTTTGTCTCTCCGTTTTGCAATCTCCTTTTGAACTCATTAGTTTTATTTTTCAACTCTTCATCGGAAAGTTTATGATATTCTTCTTCTAATGCCTCTATCTGATCTACTATCGGGTCTATTCTCTTAATTTCCTTTTCACTATATGAGCCAAAAATCTTTTCCAAAAAACTTTTCATATTTACCTCCATACGCCCGGTGCACAAAAGCTTGTGCATGGAGCCGGCGCCATTTTTATCTTAACTTTTTATATTAATAATTAATTTTATATTGAGTCTGATGCACTATATCCGGCAATATATCCTGAGCTCCACGCCCACTGTAAGTTAAATCCTCCACAGTCTCCGTCCACATCCAAAACCTCTCCTGCAAAATACAGACCCTTCTCTTTTTTAGATTCTAATGTTTTTGGATTTATATCATCAACACAAACTCCGCCCGCAGTTGTTTGAGCCTGCTGCCAGTCATTATGTCCCGTAATCTCTATTTTCCACTCTTTCAGAATATTTACTACAGAATAAATATCCTTTTTGTTTAGTTTGGTACATTTTTCTTCCTTATATTCATTCAGAGCAAGACTTAGAATAACAGGAATCAGTTTTTTATTTATAAGTCCGTTAAAGCTTTCCTCTATAGTTTTGGTTTTCAGCTTTATAAATCTCTCCGATAAAAGCTCATAAAGCATATTCTTATCAAAATCAGGAAACATATCTATGCTGATAAATATCATTTCTTTGTTATAGAGATATTTGATTGCTTCCCTGCTGATCTGCAGAACCGGAGGTCCTGATATGCCGTAATCGGTAAACAATATCTCTCCTTCTTCTCTTCTGATTAATGCTGAATCAGAAAAACAAGAAACTGCTCCGTCAAATTTAACTCCCGATATCTTCTTTAAATAATCGGCATTAAGTTTGAGCTGAACAAGTGCAGGAAATTGGTTTATTATTTTATGACCGAAGCTTTCCGCCAATCCGTATCCGTCTCCTGTGCAGCCGTACTGAGAGCCTGCTCTGCCGCCTGTGCATATAATCACTTTATCCGCAATAAATACTCCGGTATCAGTTATTATATC
This sequence comes from Firmicutes bacterium UBA5010, assembly GCA_002396645.1. Taxonomy (GTDB): domain Bacteria; phylum Bacillota; class Clostridia; order Tissierellales; family Sedimentibacteraceae; genus UBA1535. Next base: position 67,246 of record DGYI01000061.1, on the reverse strand, counting down.
AAAATGACCTTTGTTTTTTCTTAAGCTTTTAACCTTAGATTCGACCATTTCCTTTATTTTATACCTATTAGCCTCATATCGCAGATTATCAAGTACACTCGATGCCTGCAAGGAATAGGGATAAACTTTTCCATTTTCCTCTATGCGAGGATAAATTCCTATATCTTCAAAAAAATCAAGAGTGCTGTTTACATTAAATGAATTGATAATCTCTTCCGCAAATCTCAGATTTTTTCCATGATAATCATTGACAGAAGTATTTATATTGGTATAATTACATCTTCCGTTACCTGTGGCTAAAATCTTTTTACCGACTCTATTCAATTTTTCATAAATACAAACATCTGCGTCATTCTTTGCAGCTGCTATTGCAGCCATTAGACCGGCGGCACCTCCGCCGATTATCGCAACTCTTGTTTTCATATTTATGTCCATGCACCTATTGCATAATAACTCCAGTCTCTCTTAAAAAGAGAGACTAGACACTTGTGCATGGACTCGGTACATATCCTTTCATTATTTTTCATTTCTTTTAACCTTTCCTCTATTTCATCTGTTATTTATCTTTAGGCTTATATTTTTTTATAATAGCCTCTGCAACCTTAAGTCCGTCAATAGCAGCCGACATAATGCCTCCTGCATAGCCAGCACCCTCTCCGCAAGGATATATTCCCTTAATGCTGCTCTCAAAATCATCATCTCTTACAATTCTGACAGGAGATGATGTTCTGGTTTCAACACCTGTTAAAACAGCATCACTTCTGTTAAAGCCTTCGAGAAATTTCCCGAATTCATTTATCCCTTCTACCAAGCTGTCACAAACGTAAGGAGGCAAACATTCTCTTAAATTTGCAAAAACAACCCCCGGTCTGTATGTCGGATATATTTCTCCGTAGCTTTTAGACACTACATTTTTTTCAAAATCTCCGAATAATTGTGCAGGAGCATTATAATTTGAGCCTCCGATTTTAAATGCCAATCTTTCATACTTTCTTTGAAACTCAATGCCTGCCAGCGGACTGTCAGATTCAAAATCATCAGGATTTACGGAAACTATTATTGCACTGTTGGCATTTTCAAGATCTCTGTCATGATAACTCATTCCGTTAGTTACTACGGTATTGACTTCGGAAGACGAACCTGTAACCATTCCTCCCGGGCACATACAAAATGTATAAACAGATCTGCCGTTTTTACATTTATGTACAAACTTATAATCAGCAGCTCCAAGCCTTGGATGTTCGGCAAATTCTCCATATTGAGCTTGATTTATCAGGCTTTGATGATGCTCTATTCTCACTCCTATGGCAAAAGCCTTAGGCTCCAGCATAATAACCTTATTCAGCATTTCAAATGTATCTCTTGCACTGTGTCCTATAGCAAATACGGCTACTTCCGTATCCAAAATATCATTTTGAGTTATAATTCTTGTCAGACTTCCATCCTTAACATTGATATCCAAAACCTTTTCTTCAAATCTGAATGTTCCGCCTAAATTTATGATTTTTTCTCTTATACTAACAATAACATCTCTCAAAATATCCGTTCCTATATGAGGCTTATTGAAATAAAGTATTTCCTCACATGCTCCGGCTGATATAAACTCCTCCAAAACCTTTTTTCCTCTTTTGGATCTGTCCTTTATCAAGGTATTTAATTTACCGTCGGAAAACGTTCCGGCACCGCCTTCTCCGAATTGTATGTTGGAGTTTTCATTTAAAACCTTATCACTCCAAAATTTTTCAACATCCTTGACTCTGTCCTGAACCTTTTTTCCTCTTTCAATTATTATAGGCTTATATCCTTTTTCAGCAAGCAAGAGTCCGCAGAACAGTCCTGCCGGACCGCTTCCTATTACTACCGGCCTGTTTTTCAGTTCTTTTTCTCCTGTTACCTGGGCATCATATACAAATGGCTCAACCACAGAAATATTAGTATTTTTCTTTGGTATTTTTACTTCTTCTTTAGTTTCTATATCAACTGTATATATAAACATTATATTATCTTTTTTTCTTGCATCTATTGATTTTCTAAATATTTCAACACTTTCAATTTTATCCTCTGATATTTTCAAAGCAGAAGCTATCTTTGCCTTTAATTCGTCTTCATTATGATCTATAGGCAATTTAATTTGTTGAATTCTAAGCATTTTGCACCTCATTTTACTAATAGTTAATTATCAACCTTAATATTATATCACATTAATATAAGTTTTACGAATAATTTTTTTATATTAAGATTTAAAAAAAATTTTCATAAATCGACAATGTTTACATATTAATTTTCAGAATTCTGAACATAATAAGTTAAGCATCGATTAAATTCAAGGTTGGAATAAAATAATGCAAACAATTAAAATACACACCGAGTTTGTGCTCTTTGTCAAAGGAGGGCATGGATATAACTATGAACATAGTAAAAAGTAAATACGCGGCAATTATATTCATGCTGATATCGGCTCTGTCATATTCTATAATGCAGTTTTGCGTTAAGCTGACTCCGGATATACCTATAATGGAAAAAATATTGATAAGAAATTTATTTAGTATGATAATAGCATTTATAATGATAAGAAAGAAAAAGGTATCCTTATTTGGAGACAGAAAAAATCAAAAATTTCTGTTTGGGAGAACATTGGGAGGATATCTTGGAATGAATTTGTTCTTTATAGGTACAATGCAGGTCACTCTTTCAGCAGCGGCGATAATCAACAAGCTTTCACCCTTTGTTGTTATGATTTTAGCCTACTTTTTTTTAAAAGAAAAAATAACTAAATATCATATAACAGCATTGCTTCTTGCTCTTTTCGGTTCTTGGCTTGTTATAAAACCGCAGTTTAGTTCATCGGTTATGGCAATAGTAATTCTGCTGATTTCAGCAGTCTTATCCGGTATAGCCTTTACTTCTCTTAAGGCATTGGGTGATAAGGAAAATGAATATACAATAGTATTTCACTATTCTTTCTTTTCTGTTTTTATAAGCATACCTTTTTTAATCTTTAATTTTATATTACCGGATTTAAAAAGCACACTTATATTATTATCTGTAGGTATATTTGCGGCAGTAGGTCAAATAGCTTTAACATACGCTTACAAACTGGCTCCGGCATCGGAAGTATCTATATATGATTATTCAAACATCATATTTTCCAGTCTGATAGGATATATTTTTTTACAAGAAAAACTTGATTGGATTGAAATTTTAGGGATTTTTATTATTATAATTTCATCAGTTATTGTATATAGAGCGAACAAAGACATTCGCTCAACGAACAAAAATGTTCGCTCGGCAAACAAAAAACACTAAAATGCTGCACATTTAATAATGTGCAGCATTGTTTTATTCAGATATTAAATCGGGTAATTTTCTATAGGACTGGACATAATTATATATGTTTCCGTATTTCCATAGAACTGAACCTTTCCGACAAGCTCCTCAAGATGAGACATCTCTCTTAAATAAGCCTTAACTATCATGCTATAAGGTCCTGTAACATGATGACATTCTACAATTTCCTGAGATTTTCTGGCAAATTCTAAGAACTTTTCTTGCTTCTCCGGCTTTATTGCTGCATTTATAAGTGCGCATATAGGTTTTCCAACCTTATTATTATTTACTATAGCTTTGTACTTTTCAATTATTCCTGCTTCTTCTAATCTTTTGACTCTTTCAGCAACTGCAGGTGGACTAAGAGAAACTGTTTTGCCCAGATCCTTCATAGATATTCTTCCGTCTCTTTGTAGTATGTCAATTATCTTTAAATCCGTAATATCCAAAAACATCACCGCCTTACCTAATTAATATAATTTTTATTTTTAGTTATTTATACATAGTATTTTCATAAAACAGATTATGTTTATTATGTACATACTAAGATTTTAATGGTAATATAGTCTTAATATATAAATTCGACTTTGTTCGAATTTATATATTAAGACTTTGGAAATATCCTTTGGATATTTCTAGTCTTTAAAAATATTCAAACTCAACCAAGATTGAGTATATATATATTATACCATAACAATATAAGGTTAATCAAGTAATAACTTTAATAATTTAAGTAAGATATGTATTGTTAAAAAATTTTCAATCAAACTTCTAAAAATAATCGATATTTCGAGACAATTTTACAGCTTTAAAATATAAGGGTCTTACTTTAAAAAGCGAAGCAAGCTTCGTTATATATCTAAATAAAAAAGAGAATTTTCCTAGTTTTAGATAAAAAATAATAAATTATCCGATTATATAGTATATATAGTGGGTATTTTATAAATGTAAGTACACTTTATTAAGATAGAATAAACTAATTTTATATAAGCTTAGAAAGGAGAAAATATGTCAAAAGTTAAAATTACAGAAACATCATTAAGAGATGGTCATCAATCCTTAATTGCAACAAGACTGTCAAATAATGAAATACTACCAATAGTTGAAGAAATGGATAAGGCAGGCTTTCATTCAATGGAGGTCTGGGGAGGTGCAACATTTGATGCTTGCTTAAGATTCCTTAATGAAGATCCGTGGGATAGATTAAGACAAATAAGAAAAAGAGCTAAAAATACAAAGCTTCAAATGCTGTCAAGAGGTCAGAACATACTTGGCTATAAACACTATGCAGATGATATAGTTGAAATGTTTTTGCAAAGAGCTATAGCAGAGGGTATTGATATAGTAAGACTGTTTGATGCCCTTAATGATATAAGAAACTTGGAAAAATCAATCAGCACAGTAAAAAAAGAAGGTGCTCATTGTCAATGTGCTATATCATACACAATAAGTCCTATTCATACAAAGGAATTCTATGTAAATCTTATTAAGCAGTTTGAATCTGTAGGAGCCGATTCAATATGTATAAAGGATATGTCAGGAATTTTACTGCCATATGAAGCATATGACCTAGTAAAGGAAATTAAGAAAGTTACAAACCTTCCGATTGAGCTTCACAACCATTGTACAAGCGGTATAGCTCAAATGACTATGCTTAAAGCTATAGAAGCCGGAATTGATATAGTTGACACTGCAATATCTCCGCTTTCATCCGGTACTTCACAGCCTGCTACAGAATCACTTGTTCACACTTTAAAGGGCACAGAATATGACACCGAAATAGACATTGATTGTCTTGGAAGAGTAGCTGATTACTTCAAGCCTATAATGAATAAATATATAGAAAACAAAACATTAAGCACAAAGGTACTTATGACAGAGCCTAAAACATTACAATTCCAAGTACCGGGCGGTATGATGTCAAACATGATATCACAGATGAAGGAATTGAATGCTTCCGATAAATACGAAGATGTTCTTGCTGAAATTCCAAAGGTTAGAGAAGACTTAGGCTATCCTCCTCTTGTAACTCCTATGAGTCAAATGGTTGGAACTCAAGCAGTATTTAACATCATATCGGGAGGAAGATATAAAGTTATTCCTACAGAAATCAGAAAATACGTTCAAGGTTTATACGGAAGACCTGCAGTTAAAATCTCCGATGAAATAACTAAACAAATAATCGGAAATGAAAAAGTCGTTACAGTAAGGCCGGCAGACCTATTGGAAGACGAATTTGAAAAGAACAAAGAGGAGATAGGCGATTTAGCAGAATCAGTAAATGACGTTTTATCATATACTTTATTCCCTCAAGTTGCAAGAGACTTCTTTGAAAAAAGACGCTTTAAACAGTACGAGAACTCTGAAAGAGGAACTATATAAAAAATTAAGGTATTGGATTTATATCCAATACCTTTTTATTTTAATAACTAAATTTACTTAATATTTTTCAACACTTCACACAAGTAATTAAAAGTATTTTCAACTGATTTAATATCCAGATGCTCATTCGGTGAATGTATATCTGCCATATTCGGACCTATTGAAACCGCGTCAACAAGGGATTTGCACTTTTCAAGAAGATATCCGCACTCAAGTCCTGCGTGGATTGCTTCTATATGAGCATCTTTTCCTGTTAATTCCTTATATGTCTGTGCGCAGATATCTCTTATCTTAGATACCTTTGCATACTCCCAGCCCGGATAGAATCCGCCTGATGAAAACTCTATATCCAGATATTCAGCTAATTGTTTCATTGCCGGTTCAAAGCTGTCTGTAAGTATAGACATAACAGAGCTTCTTGGATGACAATCTATTATAATATATTTTTCATCCGTTTTAACTATACCTAAATTGTTTGATGAAATAACTAAGTCTATTACTGTGCTTCTTGACAGAACTCCTACCGGAGCTATGTTTATGCAAGCTATAACTTTTTTGGCAGTTTCCTTTGTTAAAACCTCCGAAACATCTTCGACCTTCTCAAAACTTACTGTTACATCAGGATCTGTGAAACTGTATTCATTTTTAAATATTTTATTCCATTTCTCGATTTTCTGTTTTAAATTGTCTAAATTGTCTGTTTTTATAACTGCTTTAGCTTCTCTTGGAATTGCATTAGGTTTTGATCCCGCATTAAAGCTCACAAGCTCAATTTCATCTGATAAATCATACAAAAGCCTTGCCATTAATTTAGTTGAATATCCTTTTTCCTTATGAACATCTGCACCTGAATGTCCTCCGCTCAATCCGCTAACCTTTATCATAAAGGCATCTTTCATATTAGATTTTGTCCTTACTGCCGGAACTTTAAATAATACTTCTCCGCCTCCGGCACAGCCTGCGGTTAATACTCCTTCTTGCTCGCTGTCGATGTTTATAAGATGCTTTGATTTTATCAAAGTACCATCAAGCTTTTTAACGCCTGTCATTCCCATTTCTTCATCTACCGTTATCAGAGCTTCAAGCGGAGGATGAGCCAGCTCATCATCTTCAAATATTGCAAGTATCATTGCAACAGCTATTCCGTTATCTGCTCCCAGTGTAGTTTCGGTAGCATATAATTGTCCGTCTATTATTCTTAACTTAAGAGGATCTTTTTCAAAATCATGTTCTACGCCTTCATTTTTTTCGCATACCATGTCCATATGACCTTGAAGAAGCACCATAGGTGAATTTTCATAGCCTTTTGAAGCCGGTTTTCTTATGATTATATTTAAAGATTCATCTTGTATAACTTCCCAGCCCTTAGACTTTGATAACTCGTATAAATAATCTGAAATTTGCTTCTCATTTTTTGAGCCATGCGGTATTTTTGTTATTTCTTCAAAATAGTAAAATACTCTTTCCGGCTTTAAGCCTTCTAAAACTCTTGTCATCCTGTACACTCTCCTTTATAATCTTTTTATTCTAATTTACCCATTCTTGTAAACGGAAAGAATCTGAATACAGCTTCTCCCTTTATATATTTTTTGTTTATGTATGGTTCATCCCAAACTCTGGCATCCTTTGAATAAGGTCTGTTATCTCCCATGAAGAAATAGCAGTCCTCCGGAACATTGAAAGTTTTCTCTTCACCTGTTGATTTAACCGCATATGGCTCATCTATTTTAGACCCGTTAATATATACATCACCATTGTATTTAATTTCAACCGTATCTCCCGGTAAGCCTATTAATCTTTTAACGAGATATTTTCCTAATTCTTGTGACTTAAATACCAATATATCCCCACGTTTAGCTTTTTGTATGTCGAAAATTTTATTAACATAAAGCTTATCCCCTGGCATTATCGTGCTGATCATAGATCCTGTCGGAACCGTAACAAGCTGAAAAATAAATGTGTTTAATAATATAACGATTACTAATGCTATTAATGCAGGTACAACCCATTCTTTTATGAAATGCTTCATAATACACCTCTACAGTAAATTTTACTTCTTCCTTTTTTATGTTTTTCTTTTTAAAACTACTATTACTATTATAAATGATTTATATCATTTTACAATGCTTTTTTTAATTTTTATGAAATTTAGATATTATTTATCAAGATTTATTTAACTTATGTTGCCTTAATTTTAAAAATTTAATCAATTATAAATTTTAATATAGGTATTACTCTGTTTTCATCTACAATCGAATTAGTTTCGCCTATTTTAACCGCCCCAAGTTTAGTATAAAATTCAAGAGATTGCGGACTTGTTACAAAATTGAATTCCTTTATACCCAAGGTTTTACATTCTGATATCAGAAATCCAAACATTATTTTTCCATATCCTTTTCCTATATATTCAGAGTCAATATAAAAAAATTCAAGCTCATGTTTATCTTTATTTTTGCTCAGTCCAAAAAATCCAATTATTTTATCGCTCTCAATCATACAAAAAGAAGGATTATTTTTTATAAATTCTTTGTTAACATTATATTTATCTTTAAAGGCACTCATGTAATTTTCATTAAAATTCAAGCTTTTTTCAGAATCATATATAAGCTTGGATAAATGCTCCAAATCTTTAATATCAGTTTTTCTTAAATACATAACAAGCTTCTCCTTTAATAATCATATAACAATATTACTGCGTAGTTTTATATATGATAAATAATTAAAAATTTAACAATATATACCAATATATGTACTTTACATATACTATTATAAATGTTAATTAATCGTAGTATAAAATTTGCACTCTTAAACAAACTATTATAATGGTGGTGATTTTATGGACTATAAAAACGAATTTCCTAAAACTGATAATATTTATCCTATGATATTAAAAGGTAGCAAGGTTTATATCCCCTCTATAATGGAAGTAGAGGAAGAAAAAGCGGAAGTAGACGCTAATCAAAAATAAAAAGGGTTAAATCTTCTGTTCACCCTAAAAAGAGCGAAACTAGTTTCGCCCTATGGAAGAATCATTACGATTTTTCACAAAAGAAGAATGTGTAAACCTCAACAGTTTTACACATTCTTTTTTTATTATTTAATTTCTACAATCCAGCCTTCCGGTGCTTCTACATCACCGAATTGAATTCCGACTAATGTGTCATATAGTTTTTTAGTAACAGGTCCTACTTCTTTTAAGTCATAGAATACGTGCATTTTATCATTATGCTGAATTCCTCCTATAGGAGATATAACCGCAGCTGTGCCACATGCTCCTGCTTCCTTGAATTCATCTAATTTATCTATTAATACATCTCTTTCTTCAACCGGCATCTTAAGATAATGCTCTGCAACATACATAAGTGATCTTCTTGTTATACTTGGAAGTATAGAATCTGATTTGGGAGTTATAAATTTATCATCTTTAGTTATACCAAAGAAATTAGCAGCTCCAACTTCCTCTATTTTTGTATGTGTAGTAGGATCCAGGTATATACAATCAGCAAAACCTTTATCTACAGCTTCTTTATGTGCCAATAAACTTGCTGCATAGTTTCCGCCTACTTTAGCTCCGCCTGTTCCGTTAGGTGCGGCTCTGTCATAGTCGGTAGTTATAAAGTTAACAGGAGTCATACCTCCCTTAAAATATGCTCCGACAGGTGAGCAGAATACGCAGAACAAATATTCAGATGCAGGTCTGACACCTAAATTATCACCTATACCGATAACAAACGGTCTAAGATATAGTGTAGCTCCTGTTCCGTACGGTGGAACAAACTCTTCATTAGCCTTTACAACTTGTTTACAGGCATCTATAAACTGCTCTACAGATACATATTCCATCAATAATCTTTTACAGCTATCTTGTAATCTTATTGCATTTTGATCCGGTCTGAATAATTGTATATTACCGTTCTTATTTGTATATGCCTTTAATCCTTCAAAACATTCCTGTCCATAATGAAGCGCAGTTGAAGAAGCACTTATAGTTATTGTATCTTCATCTACAAGTTTGCCATTGTCCCATTTTCCATCTTTAAAATACGAAACATACATTTTGTTTGCTTTTGTATAAGAAAAAGTCAATTTACCCCAATCCAAATTCTTTTTGTCCATATTTACCTCCAAATAAAATATTTTAACATAATATATTACTTTTGCAATAATTATGCCAATTGAGAGTAAAAATAAATAACGACCATACAGCACATGCAAATCAATTACATAAAAATCACACACACATCAATTGCATCTTTCTGCATGCATTTTTTTGCACATAGCTGTTTATTGCATTTTTTTGCACTGTTTATATAACTATTATTTCCTTAGAAGCCTGATTTAGAATTTCAGTTCCATTTTCGGTTATAACTAAAATATCCTCTATTCTTATGCCAAACTCTCCTACTCTGTAAATACCCGGCTCTATAGAAAAAGCCATTCCTTTTTCCAAATATCTTTTATTGCTTTGTTTTATATCCGGAGCTTCATGTAAAGAATATCCTATGCCATGACCAAGTCTGGTTACAAATGTATCTCCATAGCCCGATTCATAAACAACATCTCTCGCAGCCTTATCTATATCCGGTATATAAGCTCCCTCAACAGCCTTGCTCTCACCGGCAATATTAGCCTCTAATACATATTCGTACATTTTTATTTCTTCTTCGGTAGCACCGCCTACAAATATTGTTCTTGTCATATCCGCACACATGCTGTTATATATGCATCCATAATCAAGCAGAACTATATCTTTTTCCTGTATAACTCTTTGATCTGAGGCATAATGCGGAAGTGCCGAATTAGGTCCCGAACATACCATTGCAAATCCCGGTTGCGCACCCTTTTCTATAAAGGTTTTATTGATGAAATTTGCTACATCGGCTTCCTTCATACCCGGCTTTATAAATTTTAATAGCTCAGAAAATGTCTCATCCGTAATTTGAGCTGCTTTTCTCAGATCTTTTATTTCTTCATTCGTTTTGATTATTCTCATTTCCTCTAAAAACGGTTTACCGTTAACAAATTTAATATCAATATTCTTCATTAAGTCTAATATAATACAAGCTCTTTCGGTAGAGTTTACACCTATAGTTTTACCTGTTAATCCGTTTTCTTCAAAGGCTTTTTTAGCGGTATCGATAAATCCGTCACCATCAAACCAACTGTAAACCTTGATGCCTTCTCCCAGAATTTCTTTAATTTCATCTGCCGTCAAGAGATTGCAAATATAAAAGTACTCACCGTCATTCTTAACTATCAAAGCCTGAAATCTCTCGCATAAATGTGTTGAACTCCCAAGCAAAAATTTCATTTCCTCTGACGGAGCAATAAGCATTGCGTCAAGAGCTTCTTTTTTCATAATATTAACAAGCTTATTCAAATATTCAATTCTCATAGTTATTTTTACTCCTCATATTCTTCCATTTTCAAAGCACCTGTCGGACAATTCCTTGCACATAGCCCGCAGGCAACACAATCGGCACTTATATCGATATTAGCGTAGCCATCGTCCCCTTGACTTACCTTTACATATGATTTATCACGATTTACTTCCTTAAAAAAAGCCTTTGAACAGACTCTTTCACAATTTCCGCACCTTATGCACTTCTTTTCATCCTTGACTAATCTTTTTTTCATAAATATGCAGCTACCTCCTTTAAGAAAATAATCAAGCTTTTTAATAAAAGATTTGTAACAAGTTTTTAAAAAACTTGTTGAAAAAGGGAACGACAAAGATGCCGCTCCCTTGCAATCTACCTATAATTAACTATACTACAGATGGTTCCAAAAGTAAATCCCCTGTTTTAAATCTGTTAAGATTTAACATGCTCACATCTATGCTTGGCTCTTTTCCGAGTATCATCTCAGAAATTGCAATACCTGTTACGGGACCAAACATAAATCCGTGTCCGCTGTATCCAAATGCAAGGTAAAATCCTTCAAGCTCATCTACTGTACCATATATAGGCTGTTTATCTGGTGTCATATTATATAGACCAGCCCACTGTCTTATAAGTCTTAGCTTGCTGATAGGCGGAAGCAGCTCATCTATTGTTTTAGCCATTTCTTCAATGAAATGCCAACTTGAAGTCTGTCTTAAATCCCTCGGTTCATTGGCATCTCCTCTACCCATTATAAATGATCCGTGAGGTGACTGCTGAACATAAAGATTAAGTGAGAATGACATTACCATAGGTCCCTGCATTGCTTCAACAGGCTCTGTAACTAATATTTGATGTCTTTCAGAATATACGGGCACATCAATATTAACCATATCACAGATTTGCTTCGCCCAGCCGTTAGCTGCATTTACTATCTTTTCTGTGGCTATTTCGCCCTTGTTGGTTATAACTCCTTTAACCTTGCCGTTTTCAGCTCTTATACCGATTACTTCTGTATATGTGTAAAACTCTACTCCCAGCCTTTTTGCTGCCCTATAATACGCATCTGTAGTTTTAAACGGATTTAAGAATCCATCTTTTCCGCAAAATGCAGCACCTGTCAATATATCAGTATTAAGATAAGGAACTATTTCCTTAGCCTCTTGTACCGTCAAAAGCTTTGAGGGTATACCCAGACTATGCTGTACTTCAATATTTTTTTTGAACTGCTCCATCTCTTTGTCTGTAGAAGCTACCAACAGATATCCGCTTTGCTTGAATTCAACATCATCTTCGTATTCTAATATTTCATTGGCATTTTCAAAAAATTCTATACTTTTTTTAGCAATAGCGCAGTTCATGACTGTTCCCCACTGCATTCTTACACCTGCTCCGCATCTTCCTGTCGAGCCGCTGCAAATATAATTTTTCTCTATAACAACGATATTTTTCATGCCCTGCTTAGCCAAATTATATGCTATGGAACAGCCTGATATTCCTCCTCCGATGATTACAACATCAGCACTAGTTTTCATCATGTTTCTCAGCCTCCTTTGCAATCAATCCAAGTTTAACTCCTACAGCTACGGGTCGGTTTGTGTGATTTTGCAGCTCTCTTATATCTTTTCCTGTAGCTATCGCAATTTCTCTGAGCACCAAAAGACCGCAGGTTTTTCCTTGACATGGTCCCATTCCTAATCGAGTTATTCTTTTTATTTCATCTAAAGATGTATATCCATCAGCAATCAGCCTTCTTATCTCTCCTAAGCTAATATCTGAGCATCTGCAAATAATTGTGTTGTCATCTCTCATTTTATAGGACCTCCTTGTTGTTTTGGCTTTGTTCGGATATTTGAATATTTCTTATATCATATAAATATTTTCTGTCTACCTCTATGGTAACAATAGGTGTTTTATCAAATGATTCAGGATTTAATACACTTAGAACCTCAACATCTGCTATATATTCACCGGCTCTGTTTAATCCTGCTACAGTATCTCCCTTGCCTGGCAAAGGTAAAAATTCATAAGGTAATTTAACTAATACAGTATCTTGTGATTTGGATCCGTCAACAATCATAATCGACAGTCCTGGACATTTGCTCAGACAAATACTGCATCCGGTGCAATTATCAGGCTCTAATTTCGGTAAATTATTTATATCGTCACCTATGTTGATTGCATTAAATCTGCATGCTGTTTGACATGGATTGCATGGTATGTTCTGATAACATTCTATAACCGCAACCGGCCCTTTATTTATTCTATCAATAGAAGGAAACGCATTCATTATCATTTCTTCAGTAGCTATACCTGTTTTTTCTAACATTTTCTTATCCTCCTTAATTATCTCACTATCTTAATAGGAAATTATTCTATAATTTCCTTGATTCCTGATAATATATGCTGTCCGACAGGCCCTCTTCTCAAATCTGCCAATTGTCCCGCATAATCAGCCTTGAGCTCGTCATAGTTTTTATGCCTATGTCCGATTTTTTCCGCTGCACAAAGTCCTGCCAAGTATCCTTCAACCATAGCTGCACTCGCCTCTTCAACTCCCGTTACATCACCTGCAACAAATACATTTTCAGCACTTGTTTCATAATTTTCATTTCTTTTCGGAACAAAGCCGCTTAGCTGAGGTACGTATTTCATTTCACATCCCCTCATAGCTACAAGCTCACTAAGAGGTGTCAGCCCTACAGAAATACACATTACATCTGTCTCAAATTCCTTTTCAGTTCCCTCTATTCCCTGAAATTTATTATCAACTTCCCAAATAACAGCTTTTTCAAGACAGTCCTTGCCTATAGCTTCCTTAACAGTATGCGAAGTCAGTATAGGAACACCTATTCTTCTGACCTTTGAAGCATGAACTAAATATCCTCCGATTTTCGGAGCTGCGTCAATAATCGCCAAAACCTTGACTCCTGCCTGCATAAGCTGATAACTTACTATAAGCCCTATATTTCCTGCTCCTACCATTAAAACTTTATTCCCCGGTTTGATACCATAGACATTCATAAGGGTTTGTACTGCCCCTGCTCCGTATATGCCCGGAAGATCATTGTTCGGAAATGCCAGAGATTTTTCAAACGCACCTGTGGCTATTATCAAAGCCTTTGGCTTAATCTTGAAATAATTGTCCTCTTTATGCAATACCGAAATAACTCCGTCCTCGTACATACCGACAACCGTTGTATCAGTCATTATTTCTACTCTATCTTTAAAATTATCCAGCTCATTTAATAATATATCAGCTATGTCTATTCCTCTCGAAGAAGCATATTGCTTCTCAGATCCAAAAAACATATGTGTCTGCTTAACCAATTGACCGCCCAGCTTATTGCTTCTCTCAATTATAAGCACATTTGCACCGCTTTGTGCTGCGCTTACAGCCGCACATAAGCCCGCAGGTCCTCCGCCTACTATTACTAATTCTTTATCTACCATGATATCACTCCTTTGCCCTCTTGAGTTTCAACTATCATTCCTTCTTCCAATTCCGTAATGCAGGTTTTAACATTAGGAACTCCGTTTACTACCATTTGGCAGGACGAGCAGTTGCCTATAGCACAATAAAAACCTCTTGGTCTATGCATTTCGATACTTTTACCTAAAACCTTAACACCTGCAGCATGGAGTGCTGCCTGTATGGATTCGCCCTTATATCCTTCCAGTTTTTCTCCGTTAAAGGTGAAGCTTAGTTTTTCTTTTCGTTCAAATTTCAAAATAGGATGCTTTTCAATTCTCATAATAAATCTCCTGCTTTTTTGTTATTTAAAATTCTTAACCTTTCCCAACATATACTTAAAGCAAATAACGTACCAACTTCATAAACCCTTAAAACATTGATTTTTCAATATTAGTTTGTTAAAATACAGATAATCGACGGAATTTCGTCATTTTTTATGTCGATTTTCAGACACAAGGCATACGTTTGCATAATAGGCTGTTTTGCTTTGTCGAATTTCAGACATTATTAAATATATTTTATAAATGACAAAAATGTATTCAGAAAAATCTTCTTTTGTAATATAATAAGCTCAAGTACAATATGTTCGTCTCAAACAAAATTTAAAACTTAAAACAAAGTTTGACAGCCTCAAATTTAGTTTGAGTCTATGGAGGGAAGGTTGAAAGAAATGATGCAAATAAAGAAAATAAGTACCGAGTTTGCTTTTAGCAAACTTTGTCTGTCGCACAAAATTTTCATAGTTCTTTGTGCAAAGGAGGCATGGACATAAGATGAAAAATAGTTATAAATTAATTTTAGTTTCAGTATTAGTATTGATTATAGCACTGTCGGGGTGTAAAACCGGCCCTAAGGTTAATACAGATAATAAAATTCCCGAAAATGACAGTGAAAACAAAGAACTACAATCTACTGACAATAAAGAGGATGAAAATTACGCTGATTCTAAGGAAAGTATTATTGAAAAATATAAGCTTGAAGGCATAGTTTTCAATGATGATTATACCGCTATAATAAAGTATCCCGAAACCAAAGAAGATGAAGAATTTATAGTCCCTGATTTTATCAAGGAAATCGGAAGTGAAGCATTTAAAGAGCACAAGTATATTAAAACTGTTGTTTTGCCGGAAGGCTTAACAAGAATTGACTGGAGTGCGTTCCAAAAAAGCAGTTTAGAGAAAATAAATATACCTGACTCAGTTACCGAAATAGGAGATTTTGCATTCTTTGACTGTGCAAATCTTACTGATGTTAATGCAAGTGAGGATATGATTGAGAAAATTCTTTGGGGAAGATACTGTCTTATGTTTACACCTTTCTCCGAAAATTATGCTGAGAAGAAATTTGAAGAATCAGGAGATAAAGCAAAATTAGACAGTTATTCAACTAATATTCCATACGATACCTCTATATCATATAAAACAAATCATTCGGCAAGTCTTAGCAGCGGCGGACAGATGCTTTATGATGATGATTATATGTACTATATAAATGACAGAAATCTATATAGAATTAATAAGCAGGGTAAAGAAAAACAATTACTTACTGAAAATAAAACTCATATGCTTTTTCTTTATAATAATGAAATTTACTATTCGGGACAGGATATCTCTGATGAATCATATGGAATATTTCACCTGGATAAAAATGAACTTAAGAGTGAGTTAATATTGAGAGATTACAGCAGCAGCTTTGTAATAGTTAAGGACAAAATAATTTATGATAAATATGTTGAAGCAGGCTCTTTATCAAATAAAGGCGAATTTTGTCTTTATTCATTTGATATTAACACAAAAGAAAGTTACTTAATAAGTAATAATTTATTGGAAACGCGAGATTCAAAAAATGTACTCATATATAATGACAAGATTATATACTCGACAGTCGGCAGCGATAATAATGAGCTTTTAATGCAATATGATATTGATGAAAATAAATCAGATGAATTGAAATTCAATGAATCGGACTTTAAAGATTTGTTTATACTGGCAGCGATGCAGACGTACAACAATGAAATATACGGAAAATTTGATGATGGTATATATAAAATTAAAATTGATGATACAATATCTCGTGAACAAATTATGCCTCGTCTTGATGAGAAGGGATATATATATCAGCTTCAGGTAACTGACAATTATATTTTCTTTTTTACAAGCTACTTTTTACTTCCGTCTGATGTTCATTATTTCCATGTTTTCAGAATGAAGCATGACGGGACTGAGATAACAAATATATATGATTCAAAACATAGTAGAACAGACGGAGGAAGTACAGGTTCGTACTCAAGCATGTATGTAATTGAGGATAAAATATTTTTATTCAATCATGGACAAAAAATGACTGTTCTTGATTTCAACGGCAATGTACTCGAATGGGATTTGTAAGATTTGTAAAAATTATCTTTATTGAGAAAGGATATAGCGTGAAAAATATTTCACGCTTTTATAAAATGCCGCCTCGTGGCATTTTTGGAGCTTATTATGAAAAATAAATCTAAGTTTATTTTAATCTTGATTTTTATACTTCTCATGATATTTTCTGCCTGTGAAAAAAATATCAAACCTGAAAATGAGGATATTTTCATATCTAATAATAATAAAGAAGATGAAAATCCTGATGAAACTCAGGAAAGCATTATTGAAAAATATAAGCTTGAAGGTATAGGTTTTAAAAACAATAATACTGCTATAGCAAAATACCCACAAACAAAAGAAGATGAAAAATTTGTAGTGCCTGATTTTATTAAGGAAATAGGCGCCGAAGCATTTAAGGAAAACAAATATATTAAATCTGTTGTTTTGCCTGAGGGCTTAACAAAAATTGATTGGAGTGCTTTCGAGGGAAGCAGCTTAGAGGAAATAAATATACCCGATTCACTGACCGAAATAGGAGATTTCGCTTTCCTTAATTGTGAAAACCTTACTAAGGTCTATGCAAGTGAGGATATGATTGAAAAAATTCTCAAAGGAAGATTTTCTTTTAAAAACACAGCCTTTGCTGCAAATTACGCTGAGAAAAAATTTATAGAGTCCGGAGACAGAGCAAAATTAGACAGCTATTCGATAAAGATGCCGTATGATCGTTCTGTATCGTACAAAACAAATAATTCTGCCAATTCAGTAAACGGCGGAATGATACTTGATTCAGGTGAATACATCTATTACGCTTATAAAGAAGGCTTATTCAGGACTGATAAGCAAGGTAAAAATGGAGAATTAGTTTTAAAAACTTCTGTTTATATGCTTTTTGAGGATAATGGAGAGATTTATTATCACGGAAAAGATGTTAACAGTGATTTGACAGGAATATTTCATGTAAAAAAAGACAGCTTTGAAACCGAACTGATATTGGAAGCTTATACAAATAGTTTTGTAATATCAGATGATATAATTATTTTTACTAAATATGAAGACACTACCGGACTTACATTATATTCATATAGTATGAGCACTAAAGAAATTTGTTTAATAGATAAAAACCTGGCAGCTAAAAGAGATATAGACAATTTATTTATCTATGATAACAAAGTTATATATACTCTAAACAACAACGATTACAGTGGGATTTTAATGCAATATGACATAAGTAAAAATGAATCTTACGAACTTCTGGCTGACTATGACACCTCAAATATTATAGCTGATTTTACCTCGTCAAATTTTCAAGTTTATAACGACGAATTGTATGCAAAATTTGATACAGGCATATATAAATCTAAAATCGACAAAAATTTAAGTTGGGAACTGATTATGCCAAGTCTTGATGATAAAGGTCACATATACTCCTTGCATGTAACAGATAATTATATTTTCTTCTTCACAAATTACTTCTTGTTGGATTGTGATATACATTATTTCCATGTTTTCAGAATGAAACTTGACGGTTCTGAGATAATAAATATATATGATTCAACGGAATCTATGAGAGATGGAGGGAGTACAGGTTTATCTACAAAAATGTACATAATAGAAGATAAAATATTTTTATTTAAATATAATATGACAAAAACCGTTCTTGATTTTGACGGCAATGTACTGGACTGGGACATCTGATACTGTAAAATCTGCCGGAAGATAACAATATAAAATAATAAGGAGGAAAAATGTTTGAATTGAATGTTTTAAGCGCTTTAAGAACTGTAGGCTCATTTATTCTATATAAAGATACTATTGCATTTGCTATCGGACCGGATAACACAGGAGAAAAATTGAGTATAATTCGCATTGGCGGACATGTAGAAGAAAATGAAACTTACTTACAGACCTTAGAAAGAGAAATTAAAGAAGAAGCTTCAATTGAAGTAAAATTATTAAGCTCTCCCAATACATTCTACAAAAGAAATTGGAATGATAGTGACTATAGTGAAATTTCAGATTATATAGATTTGGAAATTAAACCCTTAATTATAACAGGAACTAAAATACATTCTACTGCTGTATTTTTATCTTGTGCAAAAGAAGAACCTAAGCCATCATCAGAAACATACGGAATAATCTTTCTAAAAGAAAATGATATAAAACGTATCTGTACAGAAAAATTATGCTTAAAGAATTTTTTAGACAGCGGCGGAAAATTAATTAAACAAAAAGAAATTGATTATGATATGGAGATGTATGCAGGAGTTCACTTACAATTTTTAAACAGATTAATAGAAGATAAGAATGACTTAGTTAATAAATTCATTAATATAAAGTAAATAAAGAAAATTTTTATAAGGGAAATCAGAAGATATTATCTGATTTCCCTTATGAATTAATTAGATTCTTATTTATCATCCAATTTATATTTCTCAATCTTGTAATACAATGTAGTTCTCGGAATTTGCAATATCTTTGCCGCTTTTAAGATATTGTTGTTTGAAAGTAAAAGTGCTTGCTGTATCATTTCTTTTTCAAGCCTTTCAACTGTTCCTTCCAAATCTAACAATACTATTCCTTCTTCGGTAGATACTTTTTTGTTTAGTGATTTTTTATTCTCGATTCCTTCTATGATTAAATCCGGCAAATGCCTTTTTTTGATTTTATCAGACCTATCCTGAAATGCAAATATAGCTGAACGCTGGACGGCATTTCTTAATTCTCTGACATTGCCCTCCCAAATCTGGTCTAAGAATATATCCTCAACCTCCTTAGAAAGCTCCATTATATTCATTCTTTGCTCCATACAAAATTGCTGCAGAAACGTATTGGCAAGCAAAATTATATCATTGCCTCTTTTTCTCAGGGGAGGAATATCTATCTGAAACGCATCTAATCTATAGTATAAATCCCTTCTGAATTTATTTTCATTTATAAGACTTCTTACATCCTTATTAGTTGCTGAAATAATTCTGACATTTATCGGTCTTTTTATATTGCTGCCGATTCTTGTTATAAAGCCTTCTTCAAGTGCTCTGAGAATTTTAGGCTGAAGCTCCATAGGCATATCACCTATTTCATCCAGAAATAAGGTCCCTCCGTTAGCTTCTTCAAATTTACCTATTTTGCCATCCTTTTTTGCACCTGTAAAAGCACCCTCGTCATATCCGAAAAGCTCGCTTTCAAACAGCTCTGAAGGTATCGCACTGCAATTTATAGCTACAAAGTCACCCTCTCTGTCGCTTTCATAATGTATTGCCTTTGCAAACAATTCCTTGCCTGTTCCGCTTTCACCTCTTAATAGTATATTCATCGGAGTTTTGGATACATTTTTACATAGATTGACAGTTTGAATGAACAGAGGGCTTTTTCCTATTATATTTGAAAAATACGATTGTCCGTCTTCCACAAGCGAGTATGTTTTTTCGAGTCTGCTCAAATTCGCTTGGGTTTTGTTCAAGACATTGCTTAGCTTAACGAGCTCTGTTATATCTCTGTCTCTCGCCAAACCTCCTATAAGCTTTCCGTCACTGTTATACAAAGGTACGGCGCTTATAACCGTATAGCTGTTTTCTCTCGGGCTGTTATAAATATTATCATAGCTTTTTTGCTGTTCGATAACTTTAGGCAGCAAGGAATTAGGGAAAAAATCTCTGAGATCTTTTCCTATAATCTCATCCTTAGTGATATTATAATATCTCTCACATGCTTTATTGAAAAAAACAGTCTTGCAATTTGAATCAACAATTGTTATATAATCGGGTATATTGTCCAAGATTAATTCAAAAACATCTTTGTCCTTATCATTAAAAATCAATTCACTGTTCAAAATGACTACACCTCATTATAGCGACTGAAACTTTATTCGCATTTATTAAAATATTTCTCTATAAAAATATCGTCAAGCTTCCAAAATTTCTTGAAATCTTTATATTCCTTTATTGATTCTTCTCTGATATTGGATTTGACCGCTCTTATTAATATATTTTTAGGAGTATGCTCCATATCTACAAATTCGACAAGCTGCACCTTATATCCTTTCGTTTCTAAAAATAAGCTTCTCAGGCTGTCTGTAACCAAGGATGATAACCTTTCCTTTATCAGCCCGTGCTTAAGCATAGGCTCAAGATTATCATTTTCAATCTTATTAAAAAATTCATGTTGACAGCACGGTACGGATAATATAATATTTGTATTCCATTTTACAGCCTTTACAAGTGCCGCATCCGTTGCATTATCACAAGCATGCAGTGTAACTACCATATCAATGTCAAGGTTTGTATTATAATCTTTTATATCTCCGTTTTCAAACCTTAACTGCGAGTAATTAAGCTTTTTGGCAACATCATTGCAAAATTCTATAACCTCTGTTTTTAAATCAAGTCCTACTATTTGAACATTAAGTTTTTTTATTTTATAAAAATAATGATATAAAGCAAAAGTCAAATATGCTTTTCCACAACCGAAATCTATAATTTTATAATCATTTTTCAAATCGATCTTTCCCACAGCATCATCAACTATTTCTAAAAATCTATTAATTTGCTTGAACTTATCATATTTTTTGGCTAAAACCTTGCCGTCCTTATTCATAACACCAAGCTCAATTAAAAAATCACATGGCGTGTTTTCAGGTATGATATAGTTTTTAGCCTTATTATGAGAGCCTACAGACATTGCCTTAGTCGGAGCAAGCTTGACTATTCTCATATTGCCTTTCTTGCTTACAAGCAGCTGATAATCAGCATCTACAGTGAATATATTTGCATTCTTATAAAGATTGGCTAAGTCCATGATTCTTTCCGTTATGGCATCTGATGCGATGTTTTCATGGAATGCTTGCTTATCGGTAAATTTCTCTAGCTGATAAACTATCTTATCCTCAGAGCTTATAGGCTTGATTGTTATTTTTTTATATTTATTCTCTGCTTTATTTAAAGGAGTAGCAAATACCACATAAATTATGCCGGTATTTGCTACATTCTCTTCTATAATATTAATTAATTCCATTTAAATTCTCCCTGCGTTTGCCACGTAAACGCTGTAGATTAACTACTATTTAAAACTACTTTTAAGTGAAACTATCTGGTTAAATACATAATTATCAGGACTTGAATCTCTGTCAATTATAAAATATCCATGTCTTAAAAATTGGAATCTGTCTCCGATTTTGTATTCCATAATATTTTTTTCAAGCTTGCAGTTTTCTAAAACTATCTTAGAATTAGGGTTTAGCTTCTCCAAGAAATCATTCTTGTCATATTCTTCTGCTGCCATCATATAATCATATAATCTAACCGTAGCATTTACACAATTATTTGCATCAACCCAGTGTAGTGTTCCCTTTACTTTTCTTTCAGCAAACCCTGTACCGCTTTTCGTAGCAGGATCGTATGTGCAATATATCTCTGTTATATTGCCGTTCTCATCCTTTTGATAGTCATTGCATTTAATGAAATACGCATGTCTTAATCTGACTTCATTGCCCGGAAATAATCTAAAGTATTTCTTCGGAGGTTCTTCCATGAAATCATCTCTCTCAATGTATATCTCTCTTGAGAATGATATTTTTCTTGTACCCATAGATTCATTTTCAGAATTGTTTTCAGCATCAAGATACTCTGATTGTCCTTCCGGATAATTTGTTATTATTACCTTTATAGGGTCTAACACAGCCATAGTTCTAGGCGCCTTTTCTTTTAAATCTTCTCTTATTGCATTTTCCAGCATTGCTATATCTACAACACTTTGCGCCTTTGATACTCCTATTTCATCTAAGAATTTATGCAGTGACTCAGGAGTATAGCCCCTTCTTCTGATGCCCGCAATAGTCGGCATACGTGGATCATCCCATCCGTCAACCAAACCCTGCTCTACCATTTGCTTTAAGTATCTTTTACCCATCATAGTTTTGGTTAAATAAAGCTTAGCAAACTCTATTTGCTGTGTAGGTTCATCCTTAAATTCATCTAAATTTGCAAGCACCCAGTCATAAAAAGGTCTGTGATCTTCAAACTCCAAGGTACAGATTGAATGAGTTATTCCCTCATAGGCATCTTCTATCGGATGTGCAAAATCATACATAGGATATATACACCATTTATCCTTGGTGTTATGGTGATGCTCATGCATAATTCTGTAAATAACAGGATCTCTCATATTGATATTAGGACTTGCCATATCTATTTTAGCACGCAAAACATATTTACCGTTTTCAAATTCACCGTTTTTCATTCTTGTGAACAAGTCCAAGCTTTCTTTTATCGCTCTGTTTCTGTTAGGACTTTCTTTGCCGGGCTCTGTCAGAGTGCCTCTGTATTCTCTTATCTGCTCTGCAGTTAAATCATCAATATATGCCAAACCTTTATTTATAAGCTCTACGGCGCAATCATACATTTTGTCAAAATAATCCGAAGCATATAAAGGATGACCGTCCCACTCGGGGCATAGCCACTTTACGTCTTCTATTATTGATTTGACAAAGCTTTCATCCTCCTTGACAGGATTTGTATCATCAAATCTCAAATTGAATTTCCCTTTATTTTTTATCGCAAGTCCATAATTCAGATATATTGATTTAGCATGACCGATATGTAATAAACCGTTAGGCTCAGGCGGAAAACGAGTATGTACTCTTGCATCGTATTTTCTGTTTGCGATATCATCATTTATAATCTTCTGTATAAAATTTACCGATTCTCTGCTTTCGTTGTTATTAGTACTTTCGTTCATATTTTCGCTCATTTGTACATCTCCTTATAAAAATTTATAATGTTAATGTTATTAATGTTACAAATTAATAATCAAATTATTCATGTGTATATTTATTATGATACCATAGTCCGACTATGTCGAGCTATTTAAAATATCCAATCTCAAGTAAGATTGAGTATGCGGATATTATACTATATTTTTTCATAAATATAAAGAGGTAAAATAAAAACTTGCATATTTTACCGCAAGCTTAACAGATATTAATTTATAAATTAAAAAGCACATAGTTTTATGCTATGTGCTTATGTAACCAAGCTCTAAAATCCCAATTCTTCATTTACAACAAAAAGATTCATTCTATCCTTAACAAACTGTCCTTCTATAATAACTAAATTAAAACAAACTCTTTCACTCGTTTTACAATCAACACATTTTTTTAACTCCAAGCATGGTGGATTATATCCTGCTCTTTTGGCATTCATAGGAGCCGATATACTTCTTGCCCTTTGTATTGCATCATCCAGTGTATCACAAATTTTGTTTGTTCCGACAACAACTATTACATTATCAGGTCCGTATATCATTGCTGCTACTCTGTTTCCGCTATGATCTATATTAACAATATGTCCTTGTTTTGAGATCGCATTTGTTCCTGTTATGTACCAATCAGATAATAATGATTTTTTCTTTATCTGATTAACTTCTTCCTTGCTTTGAGCAAGCGTTTTATCAAATATAAGATTTCCTCTTTCTCTTAATATTTCTGAAATGTTCATTTCCTTCAAAGTTTTTGAGTTTCCGATACCGACTGAGCAATTTTCGGGTATCAATTCATTTATTCTGTCCTTAACATCATTTAGCGTTTCAAAAAAAGTAACATCTACGTTTCTGGACTTAAAATTTTTAATTATTTCCTCTTTAAGTTCTGTATTCATTTCTTTATCTCCTTATTTTGTTTTGCATAACTTGATAAGTGATATCTTTAGCTATATTAATTAAGTATATTGTTAAATAATAGTTATGTCAATTAAGTTTTAAATATATCCAACAGACATAATAATAAAAAAACTACAACCTGCACGAATAAACCGGGTTATAGTTTTTTATCTCTTTAAATGCTCCTGATTAAATTTTCAAATATTTTTTTACCCTCAGCACTCCATGTATCTATAGGTGTGTTTTGAGGATTATCATCTTTGAAATAATTCTTAGGAATATCTATTTGAAGTCCTTTATTTATGTCTCTTTCATACTCATTTTTCAAAGTGTTTAAATCATATTCCGAGTGTCCCATGACAAAGAATTTTGAATAGTCTTTTGACACTGCCATGTGAACTCCCGCTTCCTCTGATACCGCGGCCAGCCTTATGTCATTTACTTTTCGTATATCCTCAATCTTTATTTCGGTATGTCTGGAGTGCGGAGCATGGAAAAATTCATTAAAGCCGTTAAACAGAAAACACCTCTTGTCCAATATATCATTTTTAAAAACTCCGAATATTTTCTTATCAAGCTTAGTCTTATTAATTCCATAGAAATAATATAGCGCTGCCTGTGCTCCCCAACAGATATACATGGACTTTTTTGCATTCTTCTGTGAAAATTCAAGGATATCTTTCATTTCATTCCAATAGTCTACCTGCTCATACTCAAGATGTTCAATAGGTGCTCCCGTTATGATTACCAGGTCATATAGCTTATCTTTAATATCGTAAATACTTTTATAATTATCTTCTATATAGGATATATCGGTATTTTTAGATATATGTGATTTTGCACAAACTAATTCGATATTTGAGTTGAAGTATTCAATGTTCAGCACTTTTCTGAACTGAGCTTCTGTTTGTTCCTTTGTAGGCATTAAATTAACCAAAGCTATATTAATTTCTCTGCACACATCTGCCTCCTTAAGCTTCTAAAGCCTGCTCTAAGTCCTTTATAATATCATTTACATTTTCAATTCCCACATTTAATCTGATAGCTTCCTGGCTAACTCCCGCAGCAATCTGCTGTTCTTCACTTAATTGCCTGTGTGACGTGCTTGCAGGATGTAATAGACAAGTTCTGGCATCTCCTAAATGCACAACATTATTTATCCATTTTAAGCTTTTTGCAAATTTTCTTCCTGCCTCCTTTCCTCCTTTTATACCAAATAATATAATTCCGCTTGCTCCATTAGGCAGATATTTTTCAGCAAGATCAAAGTCCTTGCTGCCCTCAAGCTTAGGATAATTAACCCAAGATACATTTTTATTGTTTTGTAAAAATTCTGCTACCTTTAAAGCATTTTCACTGTGTCTTTCCATTCTCAAATGCAAAGTTTCCAATCCTCTGTTATATATATAAGCGTTAAAAGCACTCAAAGTCGGACCATAATCACGTAAAATATTTGTTCTTGCTTTTACTATATATGCTGCATTTCCAAACTGTTTAACATAGCTGATTCCGTGATAATCAGGATCAGGGTCTACAAGGCATGTAAACTTGCCGTTAGTCCAATCAAAATTGCCGGCGTCTACAACTACTCCTCCCAAGCATGAAGCTTGGCCATCTATATATTTACTTGCAGAATGAATTACGATATTCGCACCATGCTCTATAGGTCTGCACAGATAAGGTGTTGCTATTGTATTATCGACTATAAATGGAACTCCTTGTCTTTTCGCAACAGTTGAAAATTTCTCGAAATCTAAAACATTAATACCCGGATTTCCTATTGTTTCCGCAAATAAAGCTTTTGTATTTGCTCTGAAAGCTTTTTCTATTTCTTCAGCTGATGAATCAGGTGAAATAAAGCTTGTTTCAATTCCTATTTTTCTGAATGTAGATGCAAGAACTGTGTATGTACCTCCATAAAGTGTTGATGATGCTACAACGTGATCACCTGCACTGCAAATATTTAATATTGCCATTGTTGTCGCTGCCTGACCTGAAGCGGTAGCAACGGCTCCTATTCCGCCCTCAATTTGTGCTATTTTATTCTCAAATACCGCTACTGTAGGATTACTTATCCTCGAATACATATGTCCGTTTGCAGCTAAATCAAATAATTCTGCTATAAAATCCGGGTCTTTATAATTATACGTTGTACTTTGTACAATGGGATAAACTCTCGGCTCTCCCTCAGAATGCTCCTCAAGTGATTGTACCAATGCTGTTTCTAATTCAAAATTTTTACTCATATCTTTTTCCTCCAAAATTATAAATTTAATTTACTGTATAAAAAATTTCTTAGCTATATCGACTGCTCCCTTAGCATCTTTTGCATAAAAGTCTGCTCCTATTTTGCCTGAATACTCATCAGTCAGTACAGCTCCGCCTACAAGCACCTTGCAGGAGCTGTATTCTTTTCTTAATAACTTTATTGTTTCCTCCATACTTTTAACAGTTGTAGTCATAAGTGAGCTTAGACCTACTAATTTGATATTATTTTTTTTAGCCTCATCAACAATCTGCTCAGGACTTATGTCTTTTCCAAGGTCTATAATTTTATACCCATAGTTTTCCAGCACTACCTTTACAATATTTTTCCCTATATCATGTATATCTCCTTTAACCGTTGCAAGTAAAATTGTTCCTTTGTTTACATCTGTCAAGCTTGTTAAACTTCCCTTTATTACCTCAAATGCTTCCTTAACCGTCTCTGCCGCTTGAATTAATTGAGGTAGAAAAATTTCTTCCTTTTCATACATTTCTCCGACTTTATCAAGCGTAGGTATTATAATATTGTCAACTATTTCTAATGCTTCATTTGATTGCAACAGCTTAATAGCTGCAGCTCTTGCCTCATTTTTAGTTCCGCTGATTATTATCTGCGAAAGATCAAGTGTCTTATTATCTGACTTAGGACTTGAATCAGGTTTAGTTGCCGGATTAGAGTATTTTTCTATATATTTCTTTGAATTTTTATCTACATTATGCAAAACATTGTGACCCATAATTATGTTCATCATATTTTCACTGTTAGGATTAATAATCGGCAAATCAAGACCATATGCTAATGCTTGAGATAAAAACACTTCATTTATGATGCTTCTGCTTGGCAAACCGAATGAAATATTTGAAACACCCAGCACAGTTTTTAATCCCAAATTTTCTTTTATCATTTTTATAGCCTTCAATGTTTCTATTACATCCTCTTGCTGAGCAGAAGCAGTTAACGTTAAACAATCTATAAATATGTTGTTTTTACATATTCCATATTCATGTGCTCTGTCTACAATTTTCTTGGCTATCTCATAACGCTTCTGAGCTGTCTTTGGTATACCGTTCTCATCCAGTGTAAGTGCAACTACATTAGCTCCATACTTTTTTATTAACGGTAAAATAGCATCCAAGGATTTTTCCTCACCATTTACAGAATTCACAATAGCTTTACCGCAATAAACCCTAAGTGCTCTTTCTATAACATTTGGATTTACCGAATCAATTTGAAGCGGTACATCTGTAATAGCCTGAAGTCTTTGTATGACATTTTCCATAACCGATGCTTCGTCTATATCTGGTATTCCAACATTAACATCTAATATATCAGCACCTGCATCTATCTGCTGAATACCCTGTCTTAAAATATAATCAATATCATTGTTTATCAGTGCTTCTTTAAAAGCCTTTTTCCCTGTAGGGTTAATACGCTCACCAATAACTCTGATCTGATTTATTTCAACAACCGTTGATGAAGAGCAGGCACAAAATTTGTCAGGAGCACATTTAGTCTTTGGCTTTAATCCTTTTACTTTTTGTACTACATTTTTTATATGCTCAGGTGCAGTACCGCAGCATCCTCCTATAATGTTTACTCCGGATTTTACAAATTCTAATGCATATTCTGAAAAATCCTCAGCATCTACATCATAAACGCTCTTGCCATCAATTATTCGCGGAAGCCCTGCATTAGGCTGAACAATTATATATGCATCGGTTAATGCCGCTAATTTGTTCACGATTGATACCATTTCCTTTGGTCCGAGTGAGCAATTTATTCCTATCGCATCAGCCATATTTTCTAATGTTACAGCCATAGCTTCTACACTGCAGCCCATAAAGGTACGTCCGTTGCTTTCAAAGCTCATAGTACAAAATACCGGCAATTTGGTATTTTCTTTAGCAGCAAGTAAAGCAATTCTTAGTTCCTGCAAATCAGACATCGTTTCAATCAAAATTAAATCAGCACCATATTTTTCACCTGCTATTGCCTGTTCCTTAAACATGTCATATGCTTCATCAAATTCCAATGTTCCGAGAGGACTTAACATCTGTCCGAGCGGTCCTATATCCAGGGCAACAAATCTGCCTTCTGACGCCTCTTTAGCTATTTCTATGCCGCTTTTTATAATTTCTTCCACGCTGTAATTTATATCCTCTAGCTTTAACCTGTTAGCTCCGAATGTATTTGCGGTAATAACATCACAGCCTGCCATTACATAAGACTTATGTATGTCTTTTATTATTTCTCTATTTTCTATATTATAGAGTTCCGGTACTTCTCCGAGCTTAAGACCTTTTTTAATGATTTCTGTCCCCATAGCACCATCTAAGCATAAGATATTATCTTTAAGATATTCAATAATACTGTTGTTTATCATTTTCTTCTAAATTCACATCCTTCCTTATTCTCACACAAATCGCATTTATTCTTTTTTCTCAATCTGTTATTATCACATTCATCTAACATTCCGATAACAGCAGTTACGGATTTTCTCGGAGTTAATATGTTAGATCTACTAGCATATAGACCTATCTTTTTACCCGCATCAAGCAATCCTAAAAGCTTAGGCTGAAAGTCTATGGAAAAATCTCCATAACCGGGGCTATATCTGTAGGTTATGCTGCAATCATTTATGCTGTTTACTATTATTGATTCAAGCTCATCACATGCACACTCTACAGCCGCTGTTGCGCATGCATCCATGATAAATGCATCATTGATTGAAGAAACCTGCAAAGCCATTATTTTTTTTTCTATATCTGCGCCGATAGTAACAGCAATTAAAATACATCTTTTACATTTGCTCAGATGCTTCTTAATATCCTTTCCATGCATCACAATATTAGTTTTGTCAATCAAAACTCCAGCCTCTGAATGAACAATGTCAAAAACTTTATACATGTATTTAACAGATAAGTTTTTTTCTGTTTCAATAATAATTCCATCTATTTTCTGATTTAAGTCATCATTGATTTCTTGATTTTTATATCCTAAATATCTCAGCACTTCATCCTTTGGTATTTTTATCATTTCATTCAACCTTATCAATCCTTATTTAATAATATTAGCCATGTTAATGCTTATTTTTCTGGCAATAACCGGATTATTCATTGTATATAGATGAATACCCCTTACTCCGTTAGCTATCAAATCAATTATTTGTTCAGTAGCATAAAATATCCCGGCATCTCTTAAAGCAATCTTATCATTCTCGTATTTATCAACCATTCTTAAATATTTGTCAGGAATTTTTGCCCCGCACATATCAGCCATTTTGCTTATTTGAGTTTTCTGTGTTAATGGCATTATACCGGCTGTTATCGGTATATTAATACCCTTTTTTATCAATTTTTCTCTAAAGCAATAAAAGCCGTTATTGTCAAAAAACAATTGAGATACTAGGTGTCCTACACCCTTATCCACTTTATTCTTTAAATTATCAACATCTTCATCTATAGAGCAACAATCTGAATGTTTTTCGGGATAACATGCTGCAACTACATTGAAATCACCGATTGATTTAATATACTCAATTAAATCAGATGCATATCTAAAATCTCCGACTCGTACCTCTCCATCCCTTTTGTCTCCTCTCAGAGCCAGGATATTTTGTATTCCATTTTTCTTTAAATCATAGAGTATTTCCTTTATATCCTCTTTTGTTGATCCTATACATGTGAGATGCGCCAACGGCTCTATCTTATGTCTATTCTTGATAATACCGGCCACCTCACAAGTTCTGTTATCTCTTGTATTTCCGCCTGCTCCATAAGTAACACTAATGTAATCGGGACTCAAATCCCCTAACGCTTCCAGCGTATCGTACACAACTTCTATCGGTGTTTCATACTTTGGCGGAAAAATCTCAAAAGAAAAAACTACTTCTTTCTTTTCAAACAATCTGCTTATGTTCATTACATCCTCCAAATATTGATTTAAAAAACAAATAGAAAAAGCCTTCTCGATGAGAAGGCTTTTAAGTACAATCACATTAGCATCCTCTCATCTTTCAAAGCAATTGCTTTGACGGAATTAGCACCTTGCATAACGCAGGTTGCCGAGACTTCACAGGGCCGTTCCCTCCATCTCTCTTGATGAAAAAGCTTTATTTATTTTTATTAACGATAAACTATAATCAGATATTTGTCAATAGAAAAAATAAAAAAATTTATTTTTTTATTTTTCCGTAATAAAAACATCTTAACATGCATGTGATATTTATTCGGAATATCAATATCTTAAAGAGTTTCTTATTTGTTTGACCTTTCGGCAAAAAAGCGTTACAATATAAGAGATGTAAATATAATGACTCAGGTGATTTTATGATAATTTTATCTTGCAGCAATATATCAAAAGCATATGTTGTTGATAATATAATTGAAGATATATCCTTTACAATAAATGATAACGAGAAGGTCGGTCTCATAGGACTTAACGGAGCCGGGAAAACCACTCTTTTTAACATACTGACCGGAGAACTTGACTATGACAGCGGAAACATAGTTATACCAAAAAATAAGAAAATAGCATATCTAAAGCAAAACACAAAAATAGAAAGTGATAAAACTATCTTTGATGAAATGCTTACAATGTTTGGAGATATCATATCTATGGAAAATGATATCAGGCAATTGGAAACAGAAATAAGTAAATTTACCGAACACGATGAAGATGGTGTGCTTGAAGCATTGATGGATAAATACACAAAACTTAATGAAAGATTTATTGAAATGGACGGCTTTAGTTATAAAAGCCTTATACGTGGAGTATTAAAAGGTTTAAGCTTTAATGACGAGGACTTTGACAAACCCATTAATATATTAAGCGGCGGTCAAAAAACAAGAGTTATGCTGGCAAAGCTTCTGCTCGAAAGAGCCGATATTCTTCTGTTGGATGAGCCCACTAATCATTTGGATATTGATGCCATATCGTGGCTTGAAAAATACTTAAACAGCTTTAACGGTGCCGTAATTATAATTTCGCACGACAGATATTTTTTAGATAATATAGTCAATAAAGTAATGCTTCTGGAAAATAAAAATGTAAAAATATATAACGGAAATTAT
Source organism: Firmicutes bacterium UBA5010 (assembly GCA_002396645.1). Lineage (GTDB taxonomy): Bacteria > Bacillota > Clostridia > Tissierellales > Sedimentibacteraceae > UBA1535. Next base: position 35,333 of record DGYI01000061.1, on the reverse strand, counting down.
TCTGAATTTATGAAAAAAAGGAAAACAGAGATTGAGCAGGAGCTAAAAAAGTTCGAAGAATACGAAAAGGAAATTGAGCGTCAGGAGGAAATAATAAACAGGCTTCACGCTTATGGCAGTAAAAGAAATATACGACAAGCTTTTAGCCGCCAGAAAGCACTTGATAAAATAAAAAAAACAGATCGTCCCAATTATGAAAACAAAAAGCTTAAACTAAGATTTACGCCTAAGCTAAGAAGTGGTCAAGATGTTCTGAAGATTGAAAATTTATCTAAGTCTTACGATGAAAGAGCTATATTTAATGATATTTCATTTAACGTATACAGAGGTGAAAAAGTTGGAATTATAGGACCTAACGGTATAGGAAAATCGACGCTGTTAAAAATAATAGCAGGAAAAATTGACAGTAACAAAGGAAAAACTGAAACCGGACATTTTGTTAATATCGGCTACTATGATCAGGAGCAGACACATTTAGATTTGGAAAATACAGTCATAGATGAAATATGGGATGATAACCCAAAATTTAATTATTATGATGTCAGGTCCTTGCTGGCACAGTTTTTATTTACCGGAGATGATTTATTTAAAATAATCGGTGATTTGAGCGGAGGAGAAAAAGGAAGATTATCGCTGTTAAAGCTCATGCTTTCTGAGTCTAATTTTCTTCTTATGGACGAACCGACTAATCATCTGGATATAGATTCAAAGGAGATTTTAGAGGATTCACTAATTAATTATGACGGTACCGTACTTGTTGTATCACACGACAGATATTTTCTAAACAAGGTTACCAATAAAATAATTGATATGTCTCATGCTGGCGTATTTGAATATCTAGGCAACTATGATTATTATCTTGAGAAAAAAGCAGAGCTTGAACAGACAGATGACGAAATTATAACAACTAAGACGAAAACCCAGATAAATGCAGAAAGAAAAAAGGACAGAAACTTAAAATCGGAAAAGAAAAAAAGGGAAAAAGAAGTCAAAGATATTGAGGAAAAAATTGAAAACAATGAAAATGAAATTGCATCATTAGAGGACAAATTGTGTCAGCAAACAACATACAACGACAAAAATCTTGTTCTTGAAATTAATGAAAAAATACAGGTCTTAAACGCTGAACTTGAGGAATTATACTCGGTTTGGTCTGAATTAACGGAATAATAGTTATCTGTTTCGACAAATGATACGATTTATATAAAATAAAAAAGTTATCCACTAAGCATATATTGCCTGTGGATAACTTTTTGCTATTTTTACAGTATCAACAGATTTATCAACAGCTGTTGATAACTTTATTAACTTGTTTATGATTTTGCAATTTCTAAATTTGGACTTGCATTAAGCGAAAAATCAGCAAATTCTTTATTTTTGTATTTATAATACGCACAACTTGCTATCATTGCTGCGTTATCTGTGCAAAGAATAGGTGATGGTCTGTAAAGCAACAGCTTATTGTTTTCACATTTCATTTCTAAAACCTCTCTTAGCTTGCTGTTACTTGCGACTCCCCCTGCCAGCGCTATTTTATCACAGCCTTTTAATTTTGCTGCTTTTATGAGTTTTTCAATCAAAACATCAATTACTGATTCCTGGAAAGATGCCGCCACATCTGCTTCAATTATTTTCCCGCCTTTTTGCGTCGTTTGATTTATATAGTTCAAAACAGCTGATTTAAGTCCACTAAAACTAAAATCCAAGCTTTCCTCGTTTAGTTTTGCTCTGGGAAAATAGATTGCCTCTTTATTTCCTGACTTGGCAAGTTTATCAATCTTAGGTCCTCCGGGATATCCGAGATTCAATGCTCTTGATATTTTGTCATATGCCTCTCCCGCAGCATCATCTCTTGTTCTTCCCATAACCTCATATTTTCCGTAATCCTCCACATACACAAGATGTGTATGCCCTCCGGATACGACAAGGCACATAAACGGAGGTTCAAGGCTTTTATCTTCTATATAATTTGCGCTTATATGTCCTTCAATATGATTAACTCCTATAAGAGGTTTATCCCAAGCATAAGCAAGAGATTTCGCATAGTTTATGCCTATGAGTAACGCTCCTACAAGTCCCGGTCCATATGTGACTGCTATCGCATCTATATCATCTATACCAAGCTTCGATTCCTCCAAAGCTTCTTTAACAACACCGCTTATATTTTCTATATGCTTTCTCGATGCTACTTCGGGAACTACACCGCCATATTTTTTATGAATTTCTATCTGTGATGAAATAATATTAGATAATATCTCACGTCCGTTTCTGACTACAGATGCTGCTGTTTCATCACAAGATGATTCTATTGCAAGTATATTGATTGTTTTTTTATCCATTATAATCTTTCCTTATTCTCCAAAGAAATATTGCTCTAATGTTAATCCGCTTTCATAAACCATTTTGGCTAAATCTTCACCTACATATCTGATATGCCACGGTTCATACATATATCCTGTTATATCTTCTTTTCCTTTAGGATATCTTACTATAAAACCAAATCTGTGAGCATTCTCACTTACCCATTTTCCTTCATCGGTTTCTCCAAAATCCTCTGTTAATTGCAGATTAACACTATCACTTGTTATGTCCATCGCCAGACCTGTCTGATGCTCGCTTTGACCCGGCTTCGCACTGAATTTATCGGCCGCTTCCTGACCGTGATTTTTTACATATCCATTATACAGAGCTACCTGTGTATTATATGATCTATAGCCTGATCTTGCATAAAGCTGAATTTCTATTTCGTCCATTGCCGTTTCAAACATGGTAGTCAATGCTTCAGATGCAACTTTTCTCAGCTGATTTACCTCAGGGCTTGCAAGACACGTAGGAACATCTGTAATTGAAACAAGATCTTTAGGAACATAATTATCACTCAGATTACGCTCTTTATTTACAACTACCTCTATAGAATCTGAATTTGTAACAATATTATTTTCGTCAAGAAAGCTCTCTATAACCTCAGGTTTATCATCATCCTTCGGTATAGTATCTTCATTTTTATCTGTATCAGTATTGGAGCTGTCATTGTCACTATCATCATTATCCTCAATATTAATAGGATTTTTGTCCGGCTCATCTGTATCTGCTGCAGGTTTTGAGCAAGCAAAGAAAAATATTGACGAAACTAATATTAAAGACACAAGAACGCAGCTCTTTGTAAAATGTTTATTAAAAAATTTTTTATTGTTTATCATTTGTTTTAACTTCTAACTCCTTCCACATAATGATTGCATCCTCAACAGGCTTTGAATAGTATCTGGGCCTCACACCCGCACTTACAAAGCCGAGTTGCTCGTATAGATTTATAGCTACTTCGTTTGACTTTCTAACTTCCAGGCTTAGTTTACCAATACCGTTATTTGAACAGGTTTCAAACAGATCGGTCAATAGTATCTTTGACAATCCTAAACCTCTGTAACTTGGTAAAACAGCAACATTGGTAATATGGCCCTCATTATACACTTTCCAAACTCCAACATATGCAACAACCTTGTTATCAAATTCCAAGCATGTATATAACGCCATTCTGTTTAACAGCTCTCCCTCAAAAGCATGCCTCGACCAAGGCACTGAAAATGAGCTATTTTCTATTTCTATTATAGCATCTAAATCCTCATATTTCATTTCCCTAATCGAAATTTTCATTTTACATCACTCATTCTTTCTGCTTGTGATGCTCTCAAATATTCAGGCGAAAACTCATAGCATGATATCATCTTATTTTCCTTTATCAGCTGAAAGCCTACATAATTTACAGATGAGGCATTTAATATATTGTACTTTTCAGGAGCAAAGGTAATATTATTTACGCTGTTTTCCAATATTTCTCTGTAATTAACAGATCCATCTCCATTTAATACACATTCTTTATCTAAAGATTTAATTATATCCGCAAGTTCGTAAATATCTGTCGGAAACTGCTCTTTTACAGTTATCAGATTATCATTTTCCCACTTATATATACCCGAATATACTCTGCCGGCTTTAGCATCAAGTATCGGTACAATATATCTGTTACTGTCAAAAACATTGGCAGCTAAAGCTTGCATTGTAGGTACTGCAATAATAGGTATATCAGCAGCCTGTGCAAGACCTTTGGCTATTGCCGCACCTATCCTTAATCCCGTATAAGAGCCTGGGCCTCTTGAAACAGCAATAACTTCAATATCCTTTAATTCAATTTCTCTGTCTTCCATCGCTTTAACTATAAGCGGCATTAATTTTTCAGAATGAGTTTTTTTATGATTTTGCGTGTATTCGCAAAGAAGTGTTTTATCTTCTGAAATTGCGCATGATGCTGTGATTCCTGCTGATTCAATCCCTAAAATTTTCATATTTATATATGCCCCCTTAAACTAAATACCTTGCCTAACTCCTCTTTTATAATGTCAAATTGTTCTCCTTTTCCGTCAATATTCATATATCTTTTGTCATTTTCAAAATCAATACTGATTCTTATGTTAATCGCAGTTTTAGGTATAAGTCCTTTTATTTTGCTTGCCCATTCTATTATGCATACTCCATCTGAATTAATATATTCATCATATCCCAAATCGTACATGTCGTCCTCCGAATCAAGTCTGTACGCATCCATATGATATAAATTAAGCCTGCCCGAATATTCTTTAATTATGGTAAATGTCGGGCTGGTGACATAATCATCTATCATTAAGCCCTTTGCTATAGATTGAGTCAATGTTGTTTTTCCGGCTCCAAGATCTCCTTCCAAGCATATAACCGTTCCGCTTTTTAAGTTCTCGCCAATTATTTTTCCTATTTTATCTGTATCTTGTAAATTATCTGATGTGATAATCATTATTATGTCCATGCCTCCTTTAGTCTTCATCCCTCTGAAGCAATATTTTGGCTATCTCATTTACATTTCCTGCACCCATAGTAATTATTATATCACCTGCACTTGCTTTTTTTAGGGCAAGCTGTGCTGCACTTTTAAAACTTTTGGCATATACTGCATTTTCATTGTATTTTCTTGCAGCCAAAACCAGCTGTTTAGAATCTACCAAACCGGTATCCTTTTCTCTTGATGCATATATATCTACCATGATAATCTCATCCGTTAATTCAAACACCTTAGCGAACTGTTCAAATAAATCTTTAGTTCTTGTATAAGTGTGAGGCTGAAATATAGTTATAATTTTGCCGTTTGTATTTTTTCTGGCACTTGTTAATGTCACTTTTATCTCATCAGGGTGATGGGCATAATCATCTATTATACTTATATCATCTATCAATCCTCTTAGCTCGTATCTTCTCTTTGTTCCGGTAAACTGCTTTAATCCAAGCTTAATAGTTTCTGTATCAATACCGAGTTCCGTTGAGGCTGCAATAACTGATAGTGAATTTAAAACATTGTGCTCGCCAAATACGCTTAATTCAACATCAAAGCTTTTATCACCATAAATAACCTTAAACTTAGGATAAGGTAAATATTCAATATCTGACGCATATATATCGGCAGAACTACTAAGCCCGAAGGATACTCTCCTTGAGCTTATATCATTGAATAAATCTTTGTTAATATCATTAACTATTAAAAGACCGTCTTTTGGCAGTTTATTAGCAAATTCTATAAAGGCATCATTAATATCGTTTATATCTTTATAGTAATCAAGGTGATCCTCTGCTATGTTAAGTATGACGCCTATACTGGGATTAAAGTTCAAAAAATTTCTCTTGTATTCACAAGCTTCTGTCAGCAATAAATCTCCCTTGCCGACTCTTATATTTCCGTCAATAATATTTAATTCTCCCCCTAAAAATATAGTTGGATCAAGGCTTGAATTAACTAAAATTGATGACAGCATTCCCGTTGTGGTTGTTTTGCCGTGAGTTCCTGATATAGCAATTGAATGCTTATATTCTTTCATTATACTTCCTATAAATTCAGTTCTTCCCTGAATTTCTATACCCAGCTCCTTGGCTTTAAGGAGTTCCTCATTATCTTCTCTTATAGCAGAAGTGTAAACTAATAAATCTACGCTCTTGTCTATATTTTCTTTGTTGTGACCCATATATATTTTAGCTCCATCTCTTTGAAGCTTTTGCAACAGTTCTGAATTATTTTCATCTGAGCCCGATACTTTTATATTGTTGCTCAAGGCTAGTTTCGCCAGACCACTCATACTTATTCCACCTATTCCGATGAAAAAAATATGCTTTATATTTTTATCCATAATACTCTCCTAATTTATATCTATATATTGAAGTCTATTATATAAAATTGAATTTTAGTTTTTTATTTTTCATAATAAGAACACTTGAATCTATGGTGTTCTTATAAATAAAAAGTATAAAAACTTAATTCAATTTATATATTATACTTATATTAAAATAATTATAATACATTCGTAATATTATATAATTATTTTAATATTTTGTAAATAAGCAAAAATTAAGCCTGAGGGGATTATTTCCGGGATTTCAACAGAAATATTACTGATAAAATAATCCCTATTTGTTTTAGAATATTATAAAACAAATAGGGATGCTTATAAATTTAATTATTATTTTTACCATATCTACAGATATTGTAATCAGAAGTTATATTATCAAAATTATATTTCTCTATATCTTCCGAATTTATGCTGTTTATATATTCGTTAGGAGTTGTAGTATTATATATCTCGTATCCTTCATTTATAAGCTTATCAACGGTCTGTTTGTATATTAAGCGTTCTGCGGATAAGCTTTCTTTTCTTTTAAATATATTTTTGAATGAATCTTTTATATCGTTCAGAAAATCATCTCTTTTAAAAATAAACTGCTTTTCTTCAAAACCCTTTTTCTTTGATCTTTTAGAACTGTAACTTTTCAAGCTTTTATACAAAACGAATACAAGTCCTATAATCAGAAGAACAATAATTATATTATATAGTATATTTGAATCGACAGTCTCTATTACTTCTTCAGCCAATTCCAAGGTTCCTTCTTCAACATCAAGGATTTCTTCTGCTGTGCGTTCACCCTGCCCTCTTCCTATATTTTCTTCAAGAAAAAGCATCAAATCGCTTGAAAGTATCCTCTCTATAAATGCTGCTACAGATGTTGAAATCTTATCCAAAACTAAATCTAAACCGGGAGTAATAAATTCATTAAACATTTCTACAGCAAAAATAATTTGTTTTCTAAAAAAAGTAAATGCACTTATCAAAAATACAACTAGAAAATTAAATAAAAATAAATTTTTATCTTTGTTAATAGAACTGGAATTCTCATAATGTTTATTAAAATTAATGCATATAACATATATAATAACTACAGCAAAGTATGTAAAAATAAAATCTATTATTTTATTACCGAAGGCTATAACTTTAGTATTGGAAACATAAAAAGAAGCCAATAATATTGTAAGCCCAAAAGATTTAATCATCTTAAAATAGACAGATGAGTTAATAGAATCAACAGCGTCAGCCCTGTTAGCTTTAACCGCGGTCATCATTATGATAACAAAGTATCCGAATGTAAATATACTCATAAAAAGACCTTCTTTAAATCCAATAAATACTCCCGATATTAAAGAAACTGCTATAGCTGCTGCAATAAACTTTTTATTTTCTAACAAATCCATATCTCGGTGCTTCTCATATCTATCCGATAAAATAAACATCACGAAATAAAACACCATGCTTAATATAATCAATATATTAAAATCAGCGGACATTTCAAACATGCTGTCACATAGTGCCATAAATATCAGTATACTTCCAAGCATATAATAAACAGAATGTATAATATATAAGAAAATTTGATTAATTGTTTTCATATCACTACCCCCGCCTTATTTTAAATGTAATACTTTAACATTTCTGTCATTGAACTTGATATCATTTTCCTTATACAGAAAAATATATACTTTGTAATTTTTACTTGATAAAAACTTTACTGTATTGTAAAGATAAGGTGAGATCTCGTGTTTGATAAATACGATTATGTTATTATCAGTAAAGTTTCTTATATATTTATCCATCGTATTTTTGAAAGTATCAAAGCTTTTATATTCCATACAGGTCAGCATATCATTTATAAGCATTATATTGTTTCTGCTCATGTCGGGAAACGTGATATTTTTGACATAGTGTTTCATATAAGAATTAGTACCAAGTCCTACAGGAAGCTTATTTTTATAAGCATAATCGGCAAGTGAAGCGGCAAAGCTTATAGCTTTTTCAATATATGTACTATCATATGCTCTAATCTCGGAGCCGCTGTAAACATCAATAAAAATCATAAGAGATGGATCCGAGGTAAAATCATATTTCTTGACATAGAATTCTCCGAGTTTAGCCGTTGCCTTCCAATCTATATCCCTGAAACTATCATGTACATCATAAGGTCTGACGCCTGAATAAAATATAGGGTCGGGAGCAATCCACCTTTTCACCAGCATATTTCCCTGCATAGAGGTGCTGTCATCAATGTACTCGTCGATATTTTTAGGCATAGGCGCTACAAAAAGCTCTGCTTCATTATTTAAATTAAATCTCATTTTAGAAAGCCCAAATAAATCTATCAGAGTTACTTTTGCAGATATTGTGTAATATCCTCTCTTTACAGGATTTAAAATGATAGATTTTTTCAGCCTCTGATATGACAGTAAAGAGCTTACAATTGTATATGTATAATGCTCTTCATCATCTGCATCATCCTTCATATCTCGAGCATCAGGCAGTAGATTTTTGTTTATAAATAAATCTATTTTAAATATCGGTATAATTAAAAACTTTCTGTTAATAACTTCAAGATTTAACTTTACTTCTTTCTCCTCTATAGTTTTATTATCATCAAAATAAATATTTATTTTAAGCTTAGCCGCGCAAAATGTCTTAAAATATTTATTTGATATAAAAATAATTGTTATAATGGCCAATGCCAGTATAAATTCGGCCATTATATCTCATCCTTTACCTTGCTGAAATCTTCTGTCGGAACATCTACGCTTCTTATTATTTCTTCAATCAATTTTTCCTGAATATTTTGATGTGAATATGAAAAACCATTAGCAATAATTCTGTGTGATAAAACATATTTACTCAAATATTTAACATCATCAGGCAGCACATAGCTTCTTCCCTTTATTGCAGCATATGCTTTGAGGCATTTATAGAATATTAAGCTTCCCCTTGGGCTTACACCGAGAAGTATCTGCTCATTATTTCTGGTTTTATTTATTATTTCAAGTATATATTTTAAAACAGTGTCATTAAGAACTATATTGTTGATTTCTTCTCTGTATTTTAGTATTTCTTCACAATTGATTATAGAATTTATATCATCCAGAGGATTTTTACCTCCATGATTTTTTATTAAATTTATCTCATCACTTAAGACAGGATATCCGAGTGCCATTTTTATTGTAAATCTGTCTAACTGCGCTTCGGGCAAAGGAAATGTACCTGCATTTTCCACAGGATTTTGAGTTGCCAATACTATGAATGGTTGATTTAAGCGATATGTAACTCCATCAACTGATATTTGAGATTCGGCCATTGCTTCAAGAAGACTTGATTGTGTTCTCGGAGCCGCTCTATTTATCTCATCCGCTAATACTATTTGACTGAATAGAGGACCTCTCTTAAACTCAAATTCTCCTTTTTGCTGATTGTAGAAATTCACCCCTATTAAATCTGACGGCAACAAGTCGGGAGTAAATTGAATTCTTTTAAATTCTGCCGAAATTGACTTTGCAATTGTCTTTGCAAGCATAGTTTTTCCCGTTCCCGGAACATCTTCAAGCAAGACATGTCCCGAAACAAGCATGGTCATAAGTATTAATTCAACTGCTTCATCACAGCCTACCATGACTTTGGATACGTTTTCTTTTAAATTATTACTTAAACTTTTTATTAACATTTTATCCCTCCAAAATGTGTTTTTTAGTAATAACAATAATTATAGCACATATTTAAGTAAAAGTAAATAATTTTTACCCAAAAAATAAAGTTTATACCAATAATAGGATAAACTTTATTTTTGAATATATTTTTTAAAATTTTTGGTATATTTTATACTTTCGTCTTCAAAATTCCATACCGCTTCGACATTTTCAAATTTACTTATCAATTCAAGTCCATCTTCATATGACATGTTATAAAGTGCGGTAGTTAGTGCATCTGCTAAACCTGAATCCTCACATATTATTGATACAGCATCAAAATAATTTGACGGCATCAGAGTATCTTTATTAATAATATGATGATATCTTACACCATCAACCATAAAGTATCTTTGATAATTTCCGCTGGAAACAAGACTTTCGTTTTCAAGCAAAAGCTTATAAACATATGGATTTTTTTCATCTAGCTTAGGATTTTGAAGTCCTACATTCCATTTTTCATCATTAGGCTTGGCACCTATAGCGCAAACATTTCCTCCGACATTTAATAAAATTGACTTAAATCCTCTTTCTATTGCATTGTCTGCAGCTCTTTGTACTGCATAACCTTTAGCAATAGCCCCAACATCAAGTCTCATTTTCTTATCTGCCAAATAAACTGTTTTGTTTTCTTCATCTATTATGAGCTTTGAGATATCTGTATGCTTTGATGCCTCTATCAATATATCCATAGGAGGAATTTGTGCATTTTCAGGATTATCAATGCTTTTTTCTCTGTAATCGTGCCATATATTCAAAACACTTCCAAATGCAATATTCACATATCCGTCTGTCTCTTCATACATTTTCTTAGAAAGTACTAATAAATCAATAATTCTCTTATCAACCTCAACAGGCTTAATTCCTGCATTGTCATTTATTGTTTTTATGTTGTTAATGCCCTCATAATCATTGTAAATATCATATAGCTTATGATACTCCTCTAAATCATCATGTATTATCTGTACTTTTTCTCTAAAGCTTTCCTCATCCTTATCATACCCGACAATTCGTGTTACTGTATCAAATAATCTCAAAAATTCTGCTTCATATCTGCTAAGCTCGTTTGATTTACATGAAACTAATAATAAGCATGATATAAAAATTATAATAATCAGTTTTTTATTCAAGACTTACACCTCAAAGAATATAGAGTGCTGCTAATGCAGCACTCTGTAATTTTTATCTATTTAACAGCTTTTTCTATTATTTCTATCATATCAGCTATAGTAACAGAAACTGAAGCAGCTAAATCTGCATCCGCAGCTTTTCCGTCTGTTAAAGCTATTCCTTTTACTTCACTAGGTGTTTTTCCTACAACATAGTCAGCAAATGCTTGAGCTTGTTCATTCCACTCTTTACCTATTTTAGAATTTCCACGCATTCCGTAAGCATCACCAAGTTCATTTTTAGTTTTAACTTCAGCAGCTAAATCTGTTGTTATCTTTCCTGTTGTATCAAATTTAACTGTTCCTTGTGTTGCGTCTATTATACAGCTTGTTATTTTTCCATCTGCTCCTGTTGTTAAAGCTGTATAGTAGCTATATGCCTGACCTTGACCTTCTTTTCCTTCTTGAGCATCAGCTGATTTAGAAATGCTTGTTGCTATTCCAAGACCTAATTTATCTCCTGCATTTGCACCTATATTTTTTGCATTTGCAACTGCTCTTTCTATAGCATCAACATATCCGCCGATTCCCATAGTAACTGAAGCAGCCAGATCTGTATCAGAAGGAGCTCCTTTTTCATTAACAGCTATGCCTTTAACTTCTTCTACTGTTTTACCTACCACGTATTGAGCAAAAGCAGCTGCTTGTTCATTCCACTCTTTGCCTATACCGGAATTTTTAATCATTCCGTAATCAGTTCCTAATTCATTTTTTGATTTAACTACAGTAGCTAAATCAGTTAATACTTTTCCTTCTTTAGAAAAGTTTATTTTTGTTTGAACAGCATCAATAATGCATTCTACTATTTTTCCATTTTCATCAACTGTAACAGCTACTACAGTAGAATCAATTTGTGCCAATCCATCTGCTTCACCTGCATCTTTTGAACTTTTTGGTGAAGTTATGATAGCTAAGCCTGTTTTTAAGCTTCCTGATTTGTTGTCATCATCTTTGTCATCATCTTTGTTATCCACTTGGTCATTTCCTTTGTTGTCGTTATTGTCGTTATCCTTAGGTAAGTTAGAACTGCATCCAACTATCATAAGTATAGCAAGAACTAAACTTAGAGCTAATAATAATTTTTTATTCATTTTTTTACTTTCCTCCAAAATAATAAAATTTATGATTTTTTTTATTTGTAACCCAGCCCTTTAAGAGCAGGTAAAATAAACTTTAATAATATTGATGTCACAAGTCCTGCGATAATACCGAATATTAACAGTGCAGGCAGATAAAACCATAGATTCATGCCTATATATATAACAGATATCGCAGTAAATTGCCCTATATTATGAAAAACTGCTCCGAAAATACTCAGTATTAAATATGAAATTTTATCCTTAAATATAAATAGTAAAATGATCATTATCAATATAGAAAACATACCGCCCGTGAAGCTTAAAAATCCCGCCACGGCACCTCTTGTTATAACCGCAAACAAAGCTTTTAATATAACTATGGTAAATGCAGTAGATTTTCCTAAAAAAAACAAAGAATACATTACAACTATATTTGCAAGTCCAAACTTAATACCGGGAGCCGGTATAGGAATTGAGGGTATAAGGCTCTCCACTATTGACAAAACCAAAGCTACAGCAAAGAGAATAGCTGTGAGAACAACTTTCTTGGTTTTACCCATAGTCATAATATCTATTTTATGTTCATTTTGAGTGCTCATATATACATCTCCTCACTGCTGATACTAATCTCAATTTAAAAGTTTTTGCAATTGAGATTAGTATATGCTAATTCATTACAATTAAATCCACTTCGCCGGAGTCTGTATCCTTTACAGGTACTATCTTCAATATAACTTTATTCGGCAAACATGCTGCACTGGATCCTATGTGACTGAGTCTTCCTGTATTTATACATACCTTGTCAGGACAGTCGGATTCTTCAAATCTTATAGATCCATCCTCATACAAATGAAAAACTACATGTTCATTCTGAGGCAATTTGAATACTTTATCTGTGTTTTCATTGAGCATAACTGTCATAACAAGCTCAGATTCGTAATATATTTCTGCTTTAGCCTCAGCTTTATTAAAATACATATTGTACATAAAATAAAAAGCACAGGCAAATAACAATATTACGGTTATAATAATAAAATCTTTCTTTTTAATAAACTTCATCATCCCACCAAACCACTCAGAAAAATTGCTAAAGAGTTAGAAGCCATTATTATGATGTAATTTTTTATAGAATATATAAAAGTCGATGATTTTTCTTGTTTTTCCATAAAGTACTTAATATTTTTATGTACCGGTATAAGTGAAAGTAAAAACAATAAGTAAATTGGCGGAAAAACCTTGACCAGAACCATAATTACAGCAATTATATAAATAATATAGTATAAAGCTGCAAATAGCTTTAATGATTTTTTACCAATGTAGTAAGGCAGCGTATATCTTTTAACTTTAATGTCCTTTTCTACATCACATATATTATTGGCTAACATTATATTCGCTGTAGTACATACAGGAGCTGCCGACAATAACAAAACACTTGCAATAGGTAGAAGATTCACTTTTAAAATCAAAGTATAATCCATCATCTGCAAATCAATATAAGTTCCCTTTGGCATGTTAATATACAATAAAATAAAGGGAATAAGCAATCCATAAAATACTCCTGAAAAAATCTCTCCTATAGGCTGTCTTGATATCGGTATAGGACCGTATGTGTAAAACACTCCACATAAAAAACATAAAGCACCTAAAGCCAAAACCACAATATCTGTACACCAGGCTAAATACAATCCCAATGCTGTACTTACAGCAAGCAGCACAATAATTATTATTAAAGCTGTTTTTCTATAAAATTGTAATACTTGAGTATTTGTTTTTGTATCTATATAATTATTAATTGCAGTAGTAGTTAAGTCAAAAAGAAACATCGATAAAAAAAACACTGCGGTAAGTTTAAAATCTATTGCTTGCTTAAGGTAAAACAGATAAGCAAGAGTCATAATAAAAGCGAATAAACTTGTAATTTTTGTCCTAATTTCAACATAGTCGAAAAATCTTTTTAATATATCATTTTTCATCGCCAACTTCTTTTCCTTACCTTTTCACCATTAAACTTTCTGTCTTCTTTTCAGCCTTTAACCCATAAAAAGCTTTATTTAAAATTGCTGTAAGTTGATATTGTTTTTCCTCTGATAAATCTATTAAAGACATTGTCTTAACAAATTTATTATAATATTTTTTTGATATCATCCTTGTAAAGTCAAGCCCTCCTGCTTTAAACACAGAATTATTCAGTTCTTTTCTGCTAAGCAGGCCTTCTTTTGCTTTATCTTTTATATCCTGATTATTATAAAAAGTATATATTAAGGGCAAAGTGATAACACCCTGCTCATAATCAGACTGTACATTCTTCTTGGCAAGCGATTCGTCAATCTCAAAATCTATGCAATCATCTGTAAGTTGAAATATCATACCAAGATATTTTCCTAATTTACAATAATTATTCAGCACTGCCTTTTCTTTTTCGACTAAAATTGCACCGCCATAAAAAGATGCTTCAAACAGCGCAGCTGTTTTCCCGCTGATAATGCTTAAATAACGATAAAAGGACAAATCCATATTTTTATTATTCAAATGCTGTCTTAATTCACCCATACAAATTTGCTCAACATATGCAGGGATATCAAGCTTTATAAAATCATCTTTGTTTTCAATTGATCCCGCAAGTCTGAGTGCTGCCGCCAACAAATAGTCGCCGCAAATGACAGCTGTCTTTTTTCCATACTTTTTTTGTAATGTAATTACTCCTCTGCGAAGAGATGCATCATCCATGATATCATCATGAACGAGAGTCGCTAAGTGCAGTACTTCTATTGCAGCAGCAAAAGTTATGGCATTTTGATGTATCTTATTATTGCTGTCCATAGCGCATACAAGCAATGCCCATGCTCTGATAAATTTTCCTCTGCTTTTTATCAGGTGTTGTGTATATGTCCTGATAAGAAATGGAGCGGTAGACAAAACCTTGTCTACCGTATTTTTAGTTTGTTCAAATGCGACATCAAGAGTAAATAGCTCAGGAGCAACTGCTTCGCCTTTTGTCTTAGTGTCTGAATTAGTCATTGTAAATATACCACCTCTTAACGAAAGGTATCTTCTTCCATGCTTTTTTCAGATAAGGCATAACATAATAGTCTAATCCGAATGTTCTGCCTCCGCCAATTAACACTGCTATACCGGCAAAAATCATCCAGAATGTACTTAGATACAAACCTGTTGTACAAACAAACATTACCTGCAGAATCAAGGAAACACCGGATGAAAGTGTAGTAAACAATCCGCCGATTAATGCAAGTCCTATCAATATTTCAATAACAACTATAGAAATTTGCATAAACACCTGAATTTGATCGCCTGATAATATTACATTATCTACAAACCAATTCATTAAAGGCATATCAATCTTAAATGCATAATCTGCTAATTTTGATTCAGCTATCGCTTTACCGCTTACAAACATAGCATCAAATAAACCGAATATATTATAACTGAAAATAGCAGTTCCTGAAGAAGCTACAGCATCTGCTGCCTGAGTTGATGAAGCAACAGCATCTGCAGCAGCAGTAGCACCTGCAGCGGCATCAGACATTCCGTATATTATACCGTCAAACCAAGCTTTAGCTCCGCCAAAAAATCCTTGCAGCTTAGGAGCCGACATCCAGCCTTCAGCAATTTTTAATATACCCTCAAACAACCAAACAGCACCGAGCCATACCCTTAGAGGCGCTAACAAAAAGCTTGGAGTTCTGTTTGAGAAATGTCCTCCTACAAAGCTTCTTCGATTCCTGATTGTAAAGAATTCATGTCTTATATAGCTAAAAACCTTATTCCAGCCTAAAACCTGAATAAAATAAATTATATTGATAAAATGTTTAGCAAACATCGCTAAAAACGATGGCAAGTTAAACATCATATTCGGCAATCCGACTCTTGCTACTCCGTATCGTCCGCCTATACATACCATAACACCGTGGAATTTAGGCTTATATTCTTCCATTTCCTTTTTGCCTGTTATTGCACTAATTATATTATGTGCTGCTGTATGCGCACTTTGCTCGCAATTTTCTACCATTTGAGGAACAGGTGCGGTTTCGCCTTCAGGTATAAACATCATGTTGTCTCCGACAACATAAATCTCCTCACGTTCAAGCGTTCTTAAATATTTATCTACCTTTATACGTCCTCTGCCTGCCGATTCTAAAACTCCGGCAGCATTTTGGGTAACATCGGAGCTTTCAATTCCTGCTGTCCATACAACTGTTCCGGCAGGATATTTTGTCACAGTATCATTTGATTTAAGCTCAATAAAATCTTCTCCTATACCTACAACACCTGTATTGAATTTTACTGTTACGCCCATTTTGGTAAGTCTTTTCTCAACTTTAGCCGAAAGTTTTTCAGGTAAAATAGGAACAGCCCTCGGCAATACATCTACATCGTAAATAGATACCAGATTTCTGTCTATTTCATACTGCTCACATAATATCGGAGCATACTCGGCTATTTCACCGGCAAGCTCAACTCCGGTAAATCCTGCACCCACGACATAAAATGTAAGCATTTTTTTCTTTTCATCTATATTTCTTTCACTTGCAGCTTTGCGGAACATTTCATGAATTCTGTCCTTAAGGATAACTGCATCCTCATATGACCAAAGCTTATATGAAAACTCCTCTGCACCTTTTGTACCGAAATAAGTAGGCTTTGAACCTGCCGCTATTACTAAATAATCATATGAATAATTGCTTTCTTCACCTATAACTTTTTTAGAATCAAAGTCTATTTTGGATATATTATCCATTATAACATCAACTTTTCTTCCTGCAAAAACTTTCTTTAAGCTTATTTTGATACTGTCTTCATCTACCCTGTTAGCAGCAACCTCATGAAGTTCCGTTAACATTGTGTGAAACGGATTTCTATCAATAATTGAAATTTTAATATCTTGATTTTTTCTTAATTTTTTCTCCAGCTTCTTAGCAGTTAATATTCCCGCATAGCCGGCACCTAAAACAACTATATTTTTCAATGCGCTCTCCCTTTCTTAATTTAATAATAATATAATAATACCCTTAGATATTATTTATTAAACATTTTAAACAAAGTTTAACTTGTTTATAATCTTGCTTGGCAAGATGAGTGTACGGACTGTTCTATAACATTCATCTGCAATTATAGCAAAAAATAAGAAATAAGTCTGTGACATAAATCACAAAAATATTTATAATTGAAAAAAAAATGTCAATTTTTTTTAAAAGTTAATGGTAACTTTGTATCAATCATGCGTTTTGTACCAGTATTTGTAAATATACCTCGAATTTTAAAATTATAAAGTGTTAAATTATTGTATTTTTTAATTTGTACATATCTAAAATTTTTATCTTCCCCCTTGACACTTCAATAAGATTTAAATCTTGAAAATTTTTAAGAGTTCTCGTCACAACCTCTCTTACAGTACCTATATTTTTTGCCAGCTTTTCATGTGTAATTGAAATCGTATCGCTTTTATATAAATCGCTGTAATATATCAAATTATCTATTATACGTTTTCCCACGCTGAAAAATAATATATCGAAAAGAGAAGACACTACTTCCGTAAGCCTTTCGGAAGTAGATTCTTTATCATATATATATACTGCATTATTAGTGCTAAGAAGCTTGTTATATATATCAAAAGGTATTATGTAAATAAAGGATTCCTCTTCAGCTTCTATGTTAATATCAAGATTCAGATTTTTGAGCTTACACAAAATACTAAGCAGACATATATCCTTGCCTTTTAATCTATACAGTGTAACTTCAGTACCATTTGTAGTATATGCAAAAACTCGGATTAATCCGTATTTAACAATTTTCATACCTACACAATCATTTCCTACCTGATGAACAACTGAATTTGCAGCATAACTCCTTTTTTGAATATTATTTAATATTAATTGTTTTTCATCTTCACTTAATTCATCCCAAAAGGGAATAGCATTCGGCAAAAATGTCTCCATTGTCTCAACTCCTTCTATAACACTTTATCACATAAATAAAAATGCTACAAGTATTGTTATTATTATAACAAAATCAATAAATTATCCATTATTACAGACATAATTTGAACCGGATTTTGACATTTTATTATCTACATAAAATAGAAAATTTTTACATAAAAATCTTAAATCCTTTTTCCGAACTTAAATTCTGTTTTATTTTCTATGAATTTTATTCCATTTTTATGAATAAAAAACGCAAATATCATAAATTTAATCTACGATATTTGCGTATAATATTAAAACAAACTATTTTGATGATAGATACTCGTGTATTCCTTTTGCCCCTGCTTTTCCAGCTCCCATTGCAAGTATAACTGTCGCAGCCCCTGTTACAGCATCCCCGCCGGCAAAAACACCTTGTCTTGTGGTTTCTCCGTTTTCGTGTACTATCAGACACTTGCTTGAATTAAGGTCAAGACCCTTTGTAGTTGATGATATAAGAGGGTTTGGAGATGTTCCCAGAGCCATTATAACAGAATCAACATCAAGCTCAAATTCCGAATCAGGCACTACGACCGGTTTTCTTCTGCCTGAAGCATCAGGCTCACCAAGCTCCATTTTTACACATTTAAGACCTCTCACCCAGCCCTTTTCATCAACTAAAACTTCTGTAGGATTAGTTAAAACGTCTAGTATAATGCCTTCTTCTTTAGCGTGATGTACCTCTTCAAGTCTTGCAGGCAATTCTTTTTCGCTTCTTCTGTATACTATGTGAACTTCCGCTCCAAGCCTTTTCGCTGTTCTTGCAGCATCCATAGCAACATTTCCTCCACCTACAACAGCAACCTTTTTACTTTCGAATATAGGCGTATCATAATCGTTTCTAAAAGCTTTCATCAGGTTACTTCTGGTCAAATATTCATTAGCAGAGAACACACCGTTAGCATTTTCTCCCGGAATACCCATGAAGTTAGGAAGTCCGGCTCCGGATCCTATGAATACAGCCAAAAATCCGTCCTGCTCCAATTGGTCTATCGTAACAGTTTTACCTATGATAACATTAGTCTGTATTTTAACTCCAAGTTTCTTTACGTTTTCGATCTCCGCATAAACTACCTTTTCTTTTGGCAGACGGAATTCAGGAATTCCATAAACTAAAACTCCGCCGGGCTCATGTAAGGCTTCGAATATTGTAACCTCATAACCAAGCTTAGCCAAATCTCCGGCACATGTTAATCCTGCCGGACCAGCACCTATAACAGCAACTTTTTTACCGTTTGTCTTTTCAGGCTTAACAGGCGCTATGTTATTCTCCCTTGCCCAATCAGCAACAAATCTTTCAAGCTTTCCTATAGAAACGGCATCTCCCTTGATTCCTCTTATACATCTTTGCTCACATTGTGACTCCTGAGGACAAACACGTCCGCATATAGCAGGCAATGCCGATGATTCATTAATTACTTCAAAGGCTGACTTTATGTCTCCTTTTTTAACTTGAGTAATAAATGCCGGAATATCAATAGAGACCGGACATCCTTGTATACATTTTGCATTTTTACAATTTAAGCATCTTTCTGATTCTTCTATGGCCTCTTGTAAATCATATCCAAGACAAACTTCTTCAAAGTTAGTAGCTCTGACTTTAGGGTCCTGCTCTCTTACAGGAATTCTTTTAAGCATGTCTCTTTTTTCGTCATGAGCATCAACTCCGCATCCTCCATGATGATGAGTGTCTCCCTCTTTTTCCTTCAGCGCAGCTCTTCCTTCTTCTGACTTATACATCTGCTGTCTTTTCATTGCCTCGTCAAAATTAACTAAATGTCCATCAAATTCAGGTCCATCAACACATGCAAATTTTATTTCTCCGCCTATCGATACACGACAGGCACCACACATTCCTGTTCCATCTACCATTATAGGGTTTAAACTTACAATAGTTTTGATTCCTAACTCCTTTGTAGTTATACAAACGAATTTCATCATAATCATAGGACCTATGGCTACNNAAAATTATAGTTTAACTATAATACACTAAGTCATTGATTACATCTGTAACCAGACCTTTTCTTCCATATGAGCCGTCATCTGTAGTGATGTATAAATCACCTGCAACAGCTTTCATTTCTTCTTCAAGTATCAAAATATCCTTTGATCTTGCACCGATAATTACATCAGCAGCTATACCGTGTTCATGCATCCATTTTACCTGAGGGTAAACAGGTGCAGTACCTACACCACCTGCAACAAATAATATTTTTTTGTGTTTTAATTCATTTATATCTTCATTTACGAATTCTGACGGAACCCCCAGAGGACCCACAAAATCTCTGAAATAATCTCCTGCCTTTAGCTCTGCCATCCTTTTTGTAGATGCACCTAAGATTTGGAATACTATTGTCACAGTACCCTCTTCGCGGTTATAGTCGCATATAGTTAAAGGAACTCTTTCGCCCTTTTCATCAATTTTAGCTATTAAAAATTGACCCGGTTGGCAGGATTTGGCTATATGTTCGGCTTCAACTTCCATTAAATAAATAATGTCAGTCAAAAATTCTNNATTATAGTTAAACTATAATTTTGATTATGAAATAATTGATTTTATATATTAATTTTTTTATAATAAACAGCGATTATATTATAGCATTATAAATAGTGGTATTCAAGCATAATTAAAAATTACTTAATTTAGCAAAAATTTCATGCTGAATTAAAACAGGCTGTTATTAAATTCGCTTAAAAAAAGATGATAGCTTTAAGCTATCACCTTTTAATATATGTGATTATTATCTTTGTGAGTTATTTGACAGAATTCTCAAACTGTTAAAAAACGAAACAATTTTCGATTCTTCATTCATCTGATAGGAAAGAAAACTTTCCTATTATCTTCACTCTTATATATTTTTAAAATTTGCAGGTCTTTTTTCTAAAAATGCTGTCATTCCTTCTTTTTTATCCTCAGTACCAAAGCATGTTGCAAATAATTCCGCTTCATAATCAATACCCAGATTTACATCCATCTCCAAGCCTTTATTTATAGCAAGTTTTGCCATTTCAACAGCAATAGGTGCTTTTGAAATTATTTTATTAGCTATTGCCTCACATTCCTCTATAAGCTTTTCAGGCTCTGTAACTTTTTCTACAAGACCGATTCTTAAAGCCTCAGCCGCATCAATCATATCAGCTGTATAAATTAAATATTTTGCCATTCCTTTACCTACTAATCTCGATAAACGCTGTGTTCCTCCAAAACCCGGAATTATACCCAGGCCAAGCTCAGGCTGGCCGAATTTAGCCTTTGCGGATGCTATTCTTATATCAGCCGCCATGCATAATTCACAGCCTCCGCCTAAAGCAAAACCATTTACTGCAGCAATTACAGGTTTCTCGAAATTTTCTATCATATTCATCACGTTTTGTCCGAATACAATAAATTTTCTTCCTTCAAGCATAGATTGATCTCTCATCTGCGATATATCAGCCCCTGCTACGAAGGCTCTGCCTTCTCCGGTCATTATAACTGCCTTTATTTCATCATCGCTTCTCATATCTTCAAATGCGCTTTTAATATCATTCAGAACATCTTGATTCAAGGCATTCAAAGCATCGGGTCTATTGATTGTCAGATAAGCAATGTTGTTCTTTTTCTCGAGTTTTACATAGTTATAATTTAACATAATAACCTCCATTCTTTTATTTATTTGTTTTTTCTGAGTCTAACTGATATTTCACCGGAAATTATATTGTCTGTTTCTCCGTTTTCATATCTCACAACAAGTTCTCCCTCATCATTTATATCTATTGCTTTTGCTTCTTTTACCTCTTGATTTTTTATAAGGTTTATTTCTTTTCCTATAACATATGAATTTTTTCTGCATATATCTAAGGATTTAGAGAAATCATTGTTATTAAGCTCTATATAAAGCTTTTCAAAATTATTCAGAATGCCTGATGTAAGAATATTTCTTCTTAATTCTTTGTTAGTTTCAATTTTTATTGATGTCGCCGTATTTTTGAGTTCATCGGAAAAATCATCTGTATCGTTATTTACATTTATTCCTATACCTACCACGACATAATTGATTGCATTAATTTCCGAGCTCATTTCCGTCAAAATTCCGCAAATCTTTTTATCATTGATTATCAAATCATTTGGCCATTTAATCTGAGTCTCTATACCTTGAGCAGTAAACGCAAGATTTACCGCAGCAGCAGCAACCTGAGTAATTTTTGAAACTTCGAAAATACTGATTTTCGGTCTTAAAATTATGCTCATCCAAATTCCTTTATTATTTTGAGATATCCACTGTCTGCCAAGTCTGCCTCTTCCGCTGAGCTGTTTTTCGGTTATCACTACATGCCCTTCGCCTTCCAGTTTGTCTGAAATACTTTTTGCATATGAATTTGTTGAATCCAGCTCATTAAAATGAATTATATTTCTTCCTATAAATTCGGTGTTCAAATGATTTTTTAATTCATCATAGCTTAATATATCAGGGCACATAATCAGCTTATATCCTTTTTTTGAAACAGACTCCACATTATACCCGTTTTCTTTTAAGGAATTTATATGCTTCCATACAGCAGCCCTTGTAACACCCAGCTTTCTGCTTATCTGCTCACCTGAAACAAACTCATTATTATTTTCTTTCAAAAAATCTATAATTTTATGCTTCATTCAAATCCTCCGAATTTATGAATACGCTATATTTTAATATTCGTAAAATCCTTTACCTGTTTTTCTTCCAAGGTTTTTAGCTCTTACCATTCGTTTTAAAAGCGGAGCAGGTCTGTATTTTGAATCTGCAAATTCACTGTACAGAACTTCCATAATAGCCAAAACAACATCAAGTCCTATTAAATCCGCTAATGCTAACGGTCCCATTGGATGATTACAGCCAAACATCACTCCGCTATCTATATCCTCTCTTGAAGCAACTCCCTCTTCCAAAATAAATACAGCTTCATTTATATAAGGAATGAGTATTCTGTTTACAACAAATCCTGCCTTATCCAGGGATTTAATCATTGTTTTGCCCATTTTTTCTCCCATAGAGTAAATAGTGTTGTATGTATCTTCTGAAGTATCGGAGCTTACAACAACTTCAAGCAGTTTCATAACAGGAACGGGATTAAAGAAATGCATTCCTATAACCTTATCCTTTCTTTTTGTTTGAGCAGCTAAATCTGTTATAGATATAGATGAGGTATTGCTCGCTAAAACAGCCTCAGGTTTGCATATAGAATCCAATTGCTTAAAGCAATCTCTTTTTAAATTGATATCTTCAAATATTGCCTCTATAACTAAATCAACATCGCTTATTTCTTTCATATCATGAGTTACTTTGTAATTGCTTAAAGCGCTGTTTTTTTGTTCCTCTGTCATTTTTCCTTTAGACACCAGCTTATCTAATGCCTTGTTCATTCTTTCAATTATGCCTTCTATCGGGTCAATACTTACAACTGTAACATCAAATCCGCTCATTATAGCCGTCTGTGCTATTCCTGCACCCATAGTTCCTGAGCCTATTACAGCAATTTTTTTTACATCCATTTTAATTTCCTCCATAAAACTAAATTTATTTAATCAATACGCTCCAATCCTATAAAAAAATAATTATATTAAAATTATATTCTACTTGAATATTTTTTTGATATAATGAATAATATAATTAGATTATATAGTCTTAAACTTCGTTTAAGCCATTGAAAATAATATTCTTTGAATATTATTTAGTCTTAAGCTCTATTTGAGACATCATCTATATCGGAGGGAGCATATTGAATTTTTCTCTAATTAAAAGATTTATAAATAAAACAACTAATGATGATATATTTGCTTTAAGTGCGCAATTTTCATACTATATAATTTTAGGAATATTTCCTTTTATATTTTTATTTGTAATATTTTTAGGCTATTACTCAAACCTTTTGTTTGATAGCTTATATCAAATAAAGCATCTTATACCGTCTGAGATATATAGTCTATTTCTTAACGTAGTAACAGATTCTGTCAGCGACTATAAATCTTATTATTTTTCAACAGGTATTATTTTATTACTTTGGTCGGCATCCTCCGGAAGCGTAGGAATCATTAAAGGAATAAATAAGGCTTATGACTCTGAGATTACAAAAAATATTATATATATGAGATTTTTTGGTGTGCTGTTTACCCTTGCTCTCATGATCTGCTTTCAGATTGTATTGATATTTGTTGTAACAGGAAGCTATATAATTAATTTTTTAACAACTGTCGTCAATATACCTTCTGTGCTTATATTTGTTGTAAAAATAATAAGATATGTGTTTCCTCTTATTCTGTTAATAGTCATGTTATCCTTAGTATACAAATTTATACCTTATAAAAAAATAAAATTTATTTCTGCATTGCCGGGAGCCTTAATCGCCAGCTTCGGCTGTATTGCGAGCTCTTTGATTTTTTCGATTTATGTAGATTTTAAAAGCTCTTATTATTACACTCTTTACGGGAGCCTTTCCGGTATATTCATTTTACTTATCTGGGTATATATGATAAGCTATATATTTCTTCTCGGAAATGAAATAAATTCTTTCTTAATCAAGGAAGAAATCACTTTCAAAAAATTCTTTCACATCAAGTGATGCCTTATAAGCATCATTTTTTGATGCTTTTTTTTCATCAACTATTTCCTTCACAGCCTGTTTTAAAGAGCATTTTTTATTATAAATTTTGTCGAATATCATCGCTTGCAAACTTACATTATAGCCGGTCTCTTCTTTCTCTTTAAAATCATTATTATACCCTACAACAACATACTCGCCTTTTTCAACATTTGTGTCATTCTCCATCTCCTGCAAAACATCACTTACTTTTCCGAATGTAAATCTCTCATGCAGCTTAGTAAGTTCCTTGCATGCACATAAGTCAGCATTAGGCATCTGTTTGTTTATAGCTTTGATTAAATTTAAAATACGCCTTGGCGACTCATATATAACAAAGGTTTTTATATCATTTGAACTTATTCTGTTTAAAGCCTCCGCAAGTTCCTTATCCTTTCTGGGAAGAAATCCGTAAAAAGCGAAATTATCGGTATTTATACCTGCAACTGACAAAGCAATAGTAGCGGCACATGCGCCGGCAAAACCTGTAACTTCAATATTTTTCTCGCGTGCCAGCTTTACAATTTCATAGCCCGGATCAGAAATACAAGGCGTTCCTGCATCTGTTACGATTGCAATCGTTTTATCTTCTGTCAAAATTTCTTCTATTATTTCTTCGCTTCTTTTTCTCTCATTAAATTTATGATAGGAAACAAGCTTAGTTTTGATATCAAAATAGTTTAGCAGATTTTGTGTATGTCTGGTGTCCTCGGCTAAAATCATGTCACATTCTCTTAATGCTTCCAATGCCCTGTTTGTAATATCCCCAAGATTTCCAACAGGAGTTGGAACAATGTAAATCTTACTCATTTTATTCGTCCTTTTTTATAATCCCGACTACGTCGAGCCATTTAAATATATCCAAGCTCAACCTAAGCTTGAGCTTAAGGATATTATAGCACAAAGACAGGAAAAAATAAATATTTTTGTAAATGTTTTATTTACTATAATTTGGGTATAAATTTTACATAATACATAGGAGGAATTTAAAAATGGCATATGATTTTGATAAAACCTTAGAAACCGGAAACACCTTGATTGACTCTCAGCACAAGGAGCTTATAGCTTCAATAAACAGACTTTTAGATGCGTGCTCTCAAGGAAAGGGCAGAGAAGAAATTAAAAACACAATTACTTTTTTAAAAAATTATACAGATAAGCATTTCGGAGATGAAGAAGTTCTCCAACAAAAATATAAATATCCTGATATAGTAAATCACAAGAACCTACATCAGACATTTAAAGATGATGTTAAAAAAATCAGTGAAGAATTTGAACAAAACGGAACGTCTATAGCTTTGACATTCAAGGTAAACAGTATAGCTGCATGGTTTATCAATCATATAAAAGTTCAGGATAAAAAAGTTGTAGCACATATAAAAGAAGCTCAAAAATAATATTATAATTATATAAAATAAAAACCTGCCAAGATAAAGCAGGTTTTTACTATTAAATACTATTATTTAATCTTATTTAAAAATTCGTTTAATTTATTTTTTTGATCCTTAGTTAAAAACATTTCAAATTTTTTCAGCTCCTGTAGTTTTTTATTATATTCCTCTTCTCCAAGCTGATTTTTCAGTCTGTCACTATATGCTTTAGCTTCATTCAATATCTCAGTCTCTGATTTGTCCTTATACATTTCCTTAAATTTTTCAAATTCTTCATTGTTCTTTGCAGAATTAACCTTATTATTATTTATTGTATTTTCAATATTTTCATTATCAAAGCTCTTAAATACATTATTATTTGACACCATATCCCCCCTTATTTCGATAAGAAATACTTATATCTTATTCTATGAACATTATATTTATATATTACTTATTTGTTCTTAAAATTTATATATGTATAATTTAATATATTCAAGAACACTTTTAAGCAAATTACATAAAATATATAATACTAATCCCAATTTAAAACTTTTAAATGGAATTAAGTGTGATTAAATTATGTATATAAGAAGGTGATATTATTCCTATTACATGGTTATTATATATAATGGGCGCCAGATACATACTTGGAAATAAAAGTTTCAGCAATATTACAAGCATGGCAACAAATCTTGTAACAGGCTTTATTTCCAATCCTTATCAATTAGAAAATATATTAGGAATTGTCAGAAGCTTTGCGCCTTTAGCCTCTGTACAAACAGTGTCTAAAGTTAATACTTTTCTGCCTATAGTAGAAAAATTCAGCAGCATTTTAGGAATGTACAGTTTTCTTAGTAAGGCCCAAAACTATGCCCCTATTCAATCGCTTGGCGATAAGCCTGTAATGGAAAAGGTTACGGCTCTTATCTCAAACGGAAATATACCTATAACAAAAATTTTGGCACAGCCTGTATTCGCAAACAATATAAACAAGATAATAGCTTCAGTAGCAAGCACCTTCATTAATAATAGCATTAAAAACGGAGGCCTTGATCAAATTTTATCAGGTTTAATGGGTCAAATGTCAGGCAACAACACTTCAAACACTGAAAATTCAGAACAAGGCAATACAAATAGCAACTTTGACTTAAGCAGTATTATGGAAGCTCTGGGACCTATACTTAACAATAATACTAATCCCAAATAAAACATCCTTTCAAGGGCTGTTGCGTATGCAGCAGCCCCTTTTTATCTAATAGGAAAGTTCTCTTTCCTATTAGAAGAGTTAACCTAGTTCACTTTTTTATCTCGGTTCGCACTGAACCTCGTAATAACGCTGATCCATGTTGCAAAGCGGGCATAATAAAGGAGCAGAGTATCCATTATATACAAATCCGCACCTATTGCATACCCATATCTGAGATTCACTTTTAGTGAAAAATGTACCATCCACTAACATCTCAGCATTAGTTGCGCTTAATCTCCCAAAATTATCATCAGCCCTTACAATCATACTAAGTAACACCGATACTTCCATAAATCTTTCATCAAATGCGACTTTAGAATATCCCGGATATACTACGGTTGCATTATTGGTCTCGTTTCTGGCTGCTGTTTCCAGATTAGCTATTGTATTACTTACATATATAGCCCTTCTTGACAAGCTGCAAATTTCATTAGATGTATATCCGCTGCATAGCAAGAATCTGGCGATAACCTTTGCATGTTCATTAACTCCTTTAGCCATCTGGCTGAATAGCCTTGCAACTTGCATATATCTTTCTTGTATTGCAACCTCTGAAAAATTCATATATCTTTGCTGGTCATATGTCTTATCTCTGAAAGCAGTCAATAAATTCTCTGCAGTTACAGAACCCCTTAAAGATCTCATATATAATCCCCCATATAAAAAAATATCCTTATACTGCTATGTATTTTAAGGATATTTCATTATATGTTAATTTTCTATTAAAGTTAATATTTCCGCTATTTCTTTTCTTAAATCTTCTATTGTCCCTTCATTGTTTACAACCCGGTCTGCTAACCGCCTTTTTTCTTCTATAGGCATCTGTTTTTTTATTATACTAAGGGTCTGCTCAACATTTTTATTTTCCGCTATCGCTCTTTGCATTAATCTTTTTTTCTGTGTTTCTTCGCTTACATACACGAGCCATATTTCATCATATCTTAAATTCATGCTGTCCAGTACATCTTTTTGTTCAAAAATTAACGGAATATCTAAAAATACCAGCCTATCTGTACAGTTGTCAACACCTGAAATAAGCTCATCAATAACATACTTGTGAACTATTCTGTTTAATTTACTGAGCTTTTCATCATCAGATAAAACTATTTTTCCAAGCCTTTGCCTATCGATATTTTGACTTTCATCCAGTATATCCTGCGAAAATATTGAAACCAAAGACTTATATAATTCAGTATCTTTTTTATATCCGTTATGGACAATCTGATCTGAGTCCAAAACAGTATATCCGAGCTCTCTTAAGTATTTTGAAACCTCGGTTTTACCTGATGCAATTCCTCCTGTTATAACAATTACATATACTTTATTATTTTGATTCATACCAGCTATCCCCGACATTAACATCAACATCAAGATGGACTTTGAAACCCTCAACTACATTTTCCATTTCATTTTTTAGGATTTCTTTCACCATATCAACCTCATCTTTATGAGCTTCAACTATAAGCTCATCATGAACCTGGAGTAAAAGTCTGGATTTCATATTATTTTCTTTGAGCTTATTATATACTTTAATCATTGCAATTTTGATTATGTCAGCCGCAGTTCCCTGCACAGGTGTATTAAGTGCAATTCTCTCACCGAAAGATCTTATATTAAAGTTTCTTGATTCAAGCTCCGGTATATACCTTCTTCTTCCGAAATATGTTTCGACATATAAATCCTTTTTACTCTGACTTACTATATTTTTCATATAGCTATCAATATTGTGATAAAAGTTTAAGTAATTATCAATATACTCTTTAGCTTCTTTTCTTGATATATCTAAATCTCTGCCTAAGCCATAATCGCTTATTCCATATATTATACCAAAGTTTACAGCCTTTGCTCTGCTTCTCATCACCTGGGTAACTTCCTCAGGTTTAACCTTAAATACCTCCGATGCGGTTTTGGAGTGTATATCCTCATGATTTACAAAGGCATTAATTAGATTTTCCTCATTTGAAAGCTCGGCAAGTACCCTAAGCTCTATTTGAGAGTAATCGGCATCAACTAAAACATAGTCTTTTTCAGCAATAAAAGCTCTCCTTATTTCTCTTCCCTCATCTGTTCTGGTAGGGATATTTTGAAGATTCGGCTCCGTACTGCTGATTCTTCCTGTTGCGGCAATTGTTTGATTTAATATTGAGTGAACTCTGCCATCATTTTCGTTTATAACAGTCTTAAGTCCTTCTATATATGTTGAATTTAGCTTAGCAAGCTGTCTGTATTCTATTATTTTATTTATGACAGGATGACTGCTTTTAAGTTTTTCAAGCACTTCTATATCGGTAGAATATCCTGTTTTAGTCTTTTTAACTGATTCTAAATTTAATTTTTCAAACAATATAACTCCTAACTGTTTTGGAGAATTTATATTAAATTTTTCTCCTGCTAATTGATATATTACCTCTTCAAGTATTGTTAGTTTTTTATTGAACTTCTCTCCAAGTTCATCTAAAATATTCAAATCAACCTTAAATCCTACAAATTCCATGTATGCCAACACTTCAATCAAAGGCACTTCGATATTGTAGAACAAATCGCACATATGAAGTTTTTCAATTTCTTTAATTATAACATCTTCTATATTAATAACAGTAAAAATATAATTGTACAGATACTGCTTTCTCTTATCGATATTCAGCTCTTTAAAGCTGACACGCGACTTTCCGCTTCCCAGATAATCAGAAATTGACGGTATATCAATATTTAAAAACTCATAGGAAAGCCTGTCTATACTATATGAGCTGTCAGAAGGATTCAATATATATTTTGCTATCTCGCTGTCAAAATTTATACCTTTGAGCGATATATCTTTTCTTAGAAGATATATTATATCAGATTTTATATCATGTCCGATTTTCTTAATACTATCATCCTCAAAAACATCTTTCAAAGCTTCTAAGATCTTTTTCTCATTATTTTCATTTATGTCGATATAATGTATTTTTTTATCTCCTGCGGATATAGCTATTGCAACAGCATTCGAATGCAGGGCTCTGTCTGCGTCTAACAAGATTTTCAATGCAAGTTTTTTATTTTTTACAGTTTCATTTTTTATTTCATTAATTACTTCAAAGTTTGTATCGTCAATAAAATTTATATCAAAATTACTTGCATGAGGCATTTTTTCTTCATTCTTAGGCATATCAAAAATAGAAAACTGAGCATTTGAATTTTCATCCGTCTGTGCTTGACTGATATTAAGTGTTGTTATTCTTTTTTTGAAATTTTTAAATTCAAGCTCGTCGTATAAATTAATTAATTTATCATTATCTGCTGCTTGGTACTTATATTCATCAAAATTTATTTCAACGGGTATATCCGTTACAATCTGTGCCAAGGTCTTGCTCATATATGCCTGCATCTTATCATTTTCAAGTTTTTCTTTTAATTTGCCCGCTATATTATCTATATTTGAATACAAATTATCTAAGCTGTGATATTCTTTTATAAGTTTTATTGCTGTTTTTTCTCCGACACCCGAAACTCCCGGTATATTATCTGACTGATCTCCCATAAGAGCTTTTAAATCAACAAATTCTTCAGGTTTTATTTCGTAGTCCTCAAATATAGCATCTCTATCCATTTCTTTGATATTTGTAACACCTTTTTTAGTTAATATAACTTTGACATTATCATCAACTAATTGAAGATAGTCTTTATCACTTGTAACTAAATAAACATCTATTCCTTTTTCTACAGAAGCTTTTGACATTGTACCTGCAACATCATCGGCCTCAAAACCTTCTATCTCAATGCATTTGATATTATGGGTGTTCAGAACTCTTCTGATTAAATCAAACTGCTGTACAAGCTCATCGGGAGCTTTAGCTCGCCCTGCCTTGTATTCACTGTATTGTTCATGTCTGAATGTCGGCTTTTTAGGATCAAAAGCAACGCATATATATTCCGGAGAATAGTCGTCTAAAAGTTTATACATCATACTCAAAAATCCGTACACAGCATTTGTATACTGACCTTTTTTTGTTTTTAAAGGAGGCATAGCGTAAAAAGCTCTGAACAATATGCTATTGCCATCAATTATCATTATCTTATTTCTCATACCAATCTCCAATCTATCAAACAATAATATAAATAATTGTATCACAATGTAATGCTTTTATCCATAATAAAAAAAGGAATTTATCTAAGTAATAGCACGGACTTGTGGAAGCTTGATAGATTGGTGAAAGTCATTGCTTCGGTATACTTTTGTAACAAATCTAGGGTTAGCAAGAAATATAACAAAGTTTTCTGATTCCATTCGCGAGGTTTAGCCGCCTTAATTAAATCAAGCTAAATCTCGTGAACGGAATCAGAAACATTTCTTATATTGTTTGCCATAATTTAAATTCACAATAAAAGTATATTGAAGCAATAAACTCTACTAAGCTTTCACTCACAAACACAAAAATTACTATAAAAGCTATAATAAATTCTTATTTAATTCTTTATCATATATAAAATCTATTCATCATAAATTATTACAGGGGGGATGATATTGAAATTTATTGAAGCAAAAAAATTTAATTTTGATGATGTTAAGGACATGTCTGATTCACAATTACAGCAGCATTATATTCTATATACTCGCTATGTAAGTGCAATTAATAAGGTGAGTATCGAAATGAACGATATTGGTTTATACGAAAATTGCAACTCAAATTTCAGCGAGCTTAGAAACGTTCAAATAGCTCTTTCTTTTAATTTAGACTCTGTAAAACTTCACGAGCTGTATTTTGAAAACATGACAGGGCTTAATAACAAGATACACGGAAAAATTCAAACTGTAATCAATCAATATTTTGGAACTTATGAAAGTTTCGTAGACAAATTCAAATGTATAGGACTATCAATGAGAGGCTGGGTTGTTTTTTGCTATGACAGTTTTACAAATGATTACTATATATATGGACAGGATTCTCATAATACAGAAATATCTATGAACACTTATCCTATCATAGTTATGGATGTCTATGAGCACGCATATATGATAGATTTTGGAATAGATAAATCTAAATATATTGATACTTTTTTTAAAAACCTTGACTTCAATGTAATAAACAGCAGATTTGAGCTGTAATTGCTTAATAATTTTTTTATTCTTAATACTTTAAAAATAATTTTTATATTTGTAACGCAATAAACGTATCCACATATACTATACCAAACATAATAATCAAGGAGGTAAAAATTTATGGGATTTTTCGGCGGATGTGGAGATAACTGTTGCGGCGGAGGAGGAAGTAATTTACTGTTTTTCTTCCTGTTATTGATAGTACTATTCTGTGGCTGTGGAAATAATAGCGGTTGTTGTTAATTAGGTAAAAATGTAAAGGGGCAATATTTGCCCCTTTATTTATTTTCATTTGATTTTCCGAATTTCTTTATTATGAAATCTCTGAAAGCTTCCTCTGTTCTGGAAAAATATCTATTGCTGTGATATACAAAGTACAGCTGTCTTTTCATCTCTAAATCTTTTATTTTTATAGGAACAATAGAACCTTCTTTTATTTCTTTTTCTATAGCCAGCTTAGATATAATTGTTATTCCCATATCATTTTTCACAAGAGTCTTAATAATCTCATTATCTTCTACTCTTATTTTTGTTTTTAAATCTTCTAAATATAGTTTTTTCATATTCAAATAATTTTCAAAGGTCTTAAGTGTAGCTGAGCCCTTTTCTCTCGATATGAAATCATGTTCAAATAAAAACTCTATCGGAACACTATGATTTTTAAATTTAGAATATTTATTTGCAGAAGCAGCAATAATCAGTTCATCCTCAGCTATAGTAACGTAATTCAAGCTGTTTTTTTTATATACCGCACCTGTAAAGCCAAAATTTATCAAGCCATCTTCAATATAGTTAAATACTATTTTAGTATCTGCCTTTTTTACATTATATATAACTTGCGGGTAAATACTGTTAAATTCAAATATAATATTATAAAGAAAATAGTCTGCCGGTAAGGAGCTTGAATATATATTAATTTCCCCATCCAAAGCATTATCTTCTTTTCTGAGCTTATCATAAATTTTATTTTCTTCAACAAGAATATTTAAAGCGTATTTATAAAGCTCTTTTCCGGATTCTGTAGGAATCATATCTCTTCCTTCTTTTATAAGCAAAACAGTACCGAACTCTTTTTCTAAAAGCTGAAGCTGTTTAGAAACGGCCGGCTGTGTTATATAAAGCTTTTCAGCCGCTTTAGATATATTCTTTAAATTAACAACCTCAACAAATGTCTTCAAATATGATGTATTCATTATTACCTCCATAGTCTCAAACCTAATCTGAAAATTCAAAACAAGTTTGAAACTTTGCCATTATTTTCACAAAAATATAGCAGATTCGGGATTAAATTGACTGTATTCCCATGCCGATCGCTTCATGTTCAAAGCCCTTTCTCGGAGAGCCTATCTGTCCATACAGAACAACGGCAATCCATTCGCCGCTTGATTTATCACCCTCTATAAGATTTCCTCTGACTATAGAATACCTTAATCCCGTACTTCTGAGCAGTTCACCGAGAACTACCTGCCCCCTGCAATATCCGCTGAATGCTTCTACAATTGCATGATGCAAAGAATGTTCATCGTGATAATTCTCTCTTATAATATCCTCTCTTAAAGCAGCTGTCTCAATTGCAGCGATTATCTTTTGAGAGTCCATCGATCCGGCAGTACCTCTGTATATTGCATATCCTTTATTTTCATAATGCTCTTTCATACTATCATAATCGTCGGATAATGTCAAAAGCAGCGCTATTTTACCAATTCCATTAGCTTCACTCAAATCAAAACACCTCATTATAATTTATATTTTCTCTCAAAGTATTGATATTCAAATAATATTATGATAAAATTTGCATTTTTATTTAAACTCTTAATCAAAATCATTAAGATTTTTATATCGATTTTTAGCAATTTTTTGTTAATACATTGAAAAATCATGTTATGAAATAATTTCATATATCATGATTTATGTATAAATAAAAATAAAGAAAGGATTTCTCCTTTCTTATTTTACCATTAATACGGTGATTTGTTTAGTATTTTTTTCTCGTACTCAACAACTTTTTCTTCTAAATCTTTAACTTTTTTATTCATTTCAGCTACATAAGTCTCATCTTTAATAGATGCAAGGTTTATTTTTGTATTCAATAATGCTGATAATACTGCTGTTCTTGATAACATCGCAGATACCAATCCATCGGTTACAGCATTTGCATTGCCGTTTTCTACTACCTTTTCTGCTAAAGGCATTATTTCAAAAGCATCACAAGCAATTTCAAAAGGAACTTCTGCGGCAATTTTCAATCCCGATTGCATAGCAGCAGTTCTTGAAGCCTTTTCTTCATCAGTATCCTTAGGCATTTTCATAGCCTGCATTACATCATTAAATGAATTACTGTCTCTTTGAATATCATCAAGAAGTCTTTCTCTGAGATCTGCCGCTTTAACCGCGATATCCTTCATTTCAGCTTCAAACTCTTCATATTTTTTCTTTCCGATTGTAAGGTTTGCTACCATTTCTGTAAGAGCTGCAGATAAAGCTCCGCTTACAGCAGCTATGCTTCCTCCACCCGGAACAGGCTCCGCTGAAGCAGTTTGAGCAGCAAAATCAACTAATTTCATTTCTTTCATAATTTCCTCCATGGTTTATATCTTAAATTTTCTGTTATACGTGAAGTTAGAATCCGAACAAATTACAGATTCACAACTTCTCCATTTTTTATTACTGTTTCTACAATATTAACCCCTACATGATAAGGTAAAAAGTTTATCGATGGATATTCGAGTATAATTATATCAGCTTTTTTACCGATTTCAAGGCTTCCTACAGAATCTGCTCTGTCAACTGCCGCAGCAGCATTGATAGTCAGTGCTGTTATTATTTCCTCTATAGATAATCCCATATATATAGCTGAAATTGCTATTAAAAGAGGTATGGAATTTGAGAAGCAGCTGCTTCAGCGGAGCCTGTTCC
>DGYI01000051.1:1044-24879 GCA_002396645.1 Firmicutes bacterium UBA5010 | reverse complement strand
AAAATATGAAAAAGGCGCTCAAGTTTGAGTGCCTTTTGTGTTTAAGGAGAGTGAAGAAATGAAAAAAAGGAGGTGATTATATAAAGATTAAAGCTATATTAAAAAACAAACAGCCGGAAGACTATAAGAAGCTGATAAATTTTGTTGATGAAGACAAACCTGATGACGAATTATCATTTAAGGATTTTGAAAAAATGATGAAGCATGACAGCTATAAAAGACATAAGGGAGCAATGCGTCAAGTTAATCACAGTTGAATTTTCAGCAGATTGAAAGGAGGTGGTGCATGTTGTTAGTAAATAATACAGGAGGTGATTAAAAGGTGTGAGAAATGGATAGTCAGACTATAATTATTAAATAGGTAAGTGAGAGTGATATTATGATAACAGTAGAAAAAGTAATTGATGAGGTCAGCAGGCTAATACTTTTAGATTATAACTATACAATATATTTTGAAAATACACCTGAGCTTATTAGCACAGACTCATTCGGCATTAATTTAATTAACTACAAGGTAACAAATATTAATAAAAACACCAATTTAGAAAATGTTGAGCTGTTAGTAAGATATTTTACGCAGGTTGACAGCAATGATCCTAATCCGTCAGGTAAAGAGAAATATAAAATAATAGATAAATTTAAATCTATATTCGGAAAAGGAAGTATATTGATAGAGGACAGAGCTGTTAAGGTAAGTGTTGAATATAAGGAAGCTATCAGTATGATAGGGATATGCTTAAATTTTGAATATTATGAAAATGCATATGTCAGTACAGAAACAAGTGAAACAATAGAAGAATTTAATTTAAAGCAAGGATTATAGGAGGAAATAAATTATGGGTTTACCAAACATTATTATTGATTTTAAAACTATGGGAATTAGTGCAATAAAAAGAGGAGACAGAGGTATTGTTGCGGTTATTATAAAAGATAACGGCAAGACTGGTGCATTTGTTATGGATAGTATAAATGATATACCGGAAGCTTTGTCAGCAGACAATAAAGCATATATACAAAGAGCATTTATAGGAGCATCAAGTGTTCCTAAGAAAGTAACAGCTTTTGCATTGGAAGAAACTGCAACTGAATATACAGATGCGTTAAATTTCTTTGCTGCTGAAAAATTTGACTATTTAGTGTGTCCGCCGGATGTAACCAATGAATTGGCAAATACAGTTGCAACATGGGTTAAATCACAAAGAGACAACTTTGATAAAAAAATAAAGGCAGTTCTTCCGTCAGTGACAGCTGATCATGAAGGAGTTATTAACTTTGATACAAACAATATTAAAGCAGGAGAAGCAACATATACAAATGCACAATATTGCAGCAGAATAGCAGGTGTTTTGGCAGGAACACCATTAACTATGGCAGCGACATTTACTGCATTAAGTGAGGTAACAGATGTACCGAGATTAACTAAAACACAGGCAGACGAAGCTATAAATGCCGGCAAACTGATACTATATCATGACGGAGAGAAAGTTAAAATAGCAAGAGCTGTAAACAGCTTAGTTACTGTAACTCCTGAAAAAGGAGATGCTTTCAAGAAAATTAAAATAGTAGATATAATTGATATGATACATAATGACATAAAAACAACTGTAAATGACAATTATGTCGGAAAAGTTTCCAATAACTATGATAATAAATGCTTAATTCTTATAGCTATAAAAAGCTACTTTGAGCAATTGGAAATGAGTGGCGTTCTTGATAAAGGAAAATCAAATATTGAAATTGATATTGCAGCTCAAGAATCATATCTGAGAGGTCAAGGTGTTGACACGTCTGCACTCAATGAATATCAATTAAAATCTGCAAATACAGCAGATAAGGTATTTTTAGCTTCTACTGTAAAACCGCTTGATGCTGTAGAAGAAATTAAATTAAATGTAATAATATAATTAATAGACTGATGGAGGTATGTTAAATGAATAGAAATACAATAGACGCAAAAAGAGTTATAAACGGTACACACGGAGAATTGTGGCTGGATGGAGAATATGTTGCAGAGGTAACAGGATTTCAAGCTAAGATAGCATTGAAAAAAGAGCCTGTTACTATGTGCGGCGATATGTCTGAAAAACAAAAGGTTGTAGGTTGGTCGGGAACAGGTTCTATACAAATGAACAAAGTATATTCTCGTATGGCAAACAAGCTTGCTAAGGCTTTGAGTGAAGGAACCGATGCCAGATTTATTATTATATCAAAGCTTGCAGATCCAGATTCATATGGTGCAGAGAGAGTTGCTATAAAGGATGTTTCATTTGATGATTTAACTCTTGCCGACTGGGCTGTCGGAACACCGGGAAAAATCGAAGCTCCGTTCACATTCAGCGGATATGAGTTTTATGATACAATAACAGCACAATAATAAATTAAACAAAAGCCCTTATAAATTGCAGACTATAAGGGCTTTTATTTATCTAACAGTAAAGTTTTCTTTACTTATTAGAAGGGTGAAACTCGTTTCGCTCTTTTTACAATGATATTTAAGAAGATTATAATGACATACAAAAATATTTGATGGATATATTTATGCTGCTGTGAAGCGGCATAACAGGAGGTTAAAATGAGTACATTAGATACTTTATTATCAATAGATAACAGCAAACTAAGTGTAGAAAATGAAAAGATAAGTATTATCAGACTTTCAAAAATGGCGGGTGAGGATATTGTTTTTGAGATACGCCCCTTATCAATAAAAGAAATAAACAGCTTTCCTAAGATGGATGATACAGATATGCTTATTCACGCAATATATATGGCATTGGTAAGTCCAAAGCTTAGTGACGAAAAACTTTTAAAAAAATATGACTGCTTAACTCCAAAGGAATTAATTAAAAAAATACTTTTACCGGCTGAAATAAGCGCTTTATACTCAGCCTTTAATCGTGTAATGGGATTTGCCGAGAATGACAAGAATAATGAGAAAATTTCAGAGGAGGGCTTAATTTAATGAATGCTATTGACTTTTTATTAAACAATGATGCAGCTATAAGCAACATAAAGAAGGATGTAAAAATAAACAGATTATCTGATTTTGCAGGAAGCGATATTGTTTTTAAGATTAGAGCAATCTCCTATGATGAATATGTAAAAATCCTGCGTGAAGATGATAACGCTAACGTGAAACTAAAAGTTTGCAGCATGGGAGTGCTTGACCCGAATTTGAACAATAAAAGTCTGCAAGCAAAATATAATGCGGCAGATGCAGAAGACTTAATAGATAAGATGCTTCTTATGGGTGAAATCTCAATGCTGTATGATGAAATATGCGATATATCAGGCTTTAACGATGAAAGCGCCAAAACAGTCACTATAAAAAACTAATTGAGACAGACGGCACAGCCAGGCTTATGTACTATATGTTTGTAAGGCATGGAATTATGCCGTCTGTCATATACAATGCAAGTGAAGGAGAGCGGATTCTTTGTAATGCTATGATAGAAATAGAAAATGAATCAATAAGCAAATCAAAAGAGGACGGTGATAAATATGGCACTGGATAATAATTTTTATGATTTTTCTGCAGGAAATTCTTTAAAAGAGATTGGAAAAATGGAAACAGAAATGTCAAAATTATTAAAAACATCACAATCTGTAGTAAAAGAAATAAATAAAATTAGTAATATAAAAATTAATATCAATATAAATACTGATGATATACAAAAAAAAATAACTGATGTATCTAATAGCGTTAAATCTCTTGGTACTGATATTGTAGGCACTATGTCAAAAGTTAATGGAATGTTATCAAAATTTGATAATAATATGAGTCCAAGAGTTAATGGAAAAGGAGATTTTTCAAAGCTTAAAGAATTAGCAGCATCATATTCTTTTAAATTCATGGACGCTCTTTTACCAAGTGATCAAAGTAATATAATATCAGGCGCCTTGCAAGGTTTTACAGCTGGAATTGCTACAGGCAATCCAATTGTTGCTGTTGCAACAACAATAATAGGTGCTGGTGCAGAATGGGCTTTATCAGAAATAAAAGAAAATACGGACAGACGTAATCAACGTGTTGGGTTTGCAAGCAATATCTTAAAAACATATCTTCCTAAAATAGCCATGAATTCTTTAAGTTATGCCGCAGATATGGAGCAATCGAAAATAAACTATGAAAATATTTTAGGTAAAGATAGGGGGAATGCTTTTGTAGATAAGCTTCTGGAGACCACTAATAAAAGCTTTTATGATTATTATGATTTGGATGATGTTGCTAAACAAATGCTTGCAGTTGGTTTTGGACAACATGGAATTCTTAGAATTTTTGATGCTATAGGCAATGCATCTGCTGCTAGAGGCGGTGGAAAAGAGGATGCACTTAAAATGATGGAAGCTTTA
Source organism: Firmicutes bacterium UBA5010 (assembly GCA_002396645.1). Taxonomy (GTDB): domain Bacteria; phylum Bacillota; class Clostridia; order Tissierellales; family Sedimentibacteraceae; genus UBA1535. The sequence continues at coordinate 20,529 of DGYI01000051.1, read as the reverse complement.
AGAGACATGAAAACTAATGGTACAGTTACGTTCGACAATATGGATGTATTTGAAGAGATTGGTGTTGATGCATATGGCATTTTGATTGATGCTATAGAAATAACAGGTAAAACGACTAAAGCAACCAAAGACGAACTAAAGGATTTAATTTCCAAAGGTGTTATACCGGCAGATGATGCAATAAAACATTTGATATCTGGATTAGAATCAAGATATGCAGGAATGATGTATAAACAAAAGCAAAGCTTCAGCGGCTTAATATCAACAATTAAAGACAGTGTAAACCAAGTTATACTAGGACCTTTGGGTAAAGGCTTTATAGAAGGCATAAAACCTGCGTTAAAGGGATTTTCAGAATTTTTTGGATTAGGTACAAAAGGATTTAAAGATTTAAGTGAACAGATATATAACTTTGGAGCAGAAATAGGTAAGTTTGCTGGTAATGCAATTAATAGTTTTAAAAGTATATTTAATAAATTATTTAGTAATGAAGAATTTAAAAATGCAGATATACCAGCAAAAATTTTAATGATTTATGATGAAATAAAAGCTAATATAGATCAATGGTATGAGAAAAATGGTGATAGCTTATTTAAAAAAATTGAAGAATTTTTCATACAATTTATAGGAAGAATTTCTAAAAATAGTGATTTTAAAAATGCTGTCCAAGATTTATGGCTAAGCATTTCACCGGATGCAGATACAATAATGAAAATGCTTCAAAAAATGGCTGGATTTGATGTTAAGAATGATGACCATTATATAGATTTATTTGATGTTATTAATTTTACTAAAAAAACTTATTTTGACATAAAGGATGGTTTTACAAATGATAAAAGTCTTTTACATAATGTAAAATATATTAATACAATTGACAATAAAAGAAGAGGCTCAGATGAATATGTAAATTATAATCTAAATGCCATCGGTCTTAACCGCGTACCATACGACTACTACCCTGCACTTTTACACGAAGGTGAGGCAGTTCTTAGAAGAACAGAGGCTGATAATTACAGAAACGGTGTCGGCAAAGGTGTCATAATAAGTAAAATTGCTGATACAATTGTAGTTAAAGACGAGACTGATATGTACAAATTGGCTGATATATTGGTCAGCGAAATAGAGAAAGCAGGATTAGTATATGGAGGTGTAATGTAATGGAATTTTGGTTAAGTGATGAAAATAAAAAAATAAAATTCATGCTTCCTATAACTCCGTCAAGCTTTGAGATTGAAAGAGGAAATAGGATTGAGACAGTTAATATAACTGAACTTGGGGATTTAAACATTATTGGAGCACAAAACTTAGCTACTATAACTATATCATCATTTTTTCCAAGTAAGGATTATCCTTTTAAGCTTCAGTCGAGTGAGAATACAGTCACTATTAACGATACATATGACTATATCAGACAATTAGAAAGCTTTAGAACGGATAAGCGAGTGCTATGGCTTACTATAACAGATACAAATATTGATATGGAAGTTATATTAGAATCATATAAATACAGCGAAAAAGATGGAACAAGAGACATCTATTATGAAATAATATTAAGAGAATACAGGAGAACTAAGCCAGTAACAGAGGATATATCTTCAGAACGTTCAAATACAAATCCGCCAAAGACTGATAGTGTTGAGTATATTGTCCAAAAGGGCGATACACTTTGGGCAATAGCCAAAAAATATTATGGCAACGGTGCACACTATCCTAAAATTGCAAAGGAAAATAATATTAAAAATCCGAATCTTATATTTCCCGGACAAAAATTTATTATTCCGTAAAGACAGGGGGGTTATTATGCAAATATTATTAACTGATAAAAATAATAAAAATAATAAAACAGCTGATATAACAAATATAATACCGGATGTACAAATAAGCGGTGATTTGCTGGGGGCTTCAAGAACACTTAAATTTTCGTATGTATATTCCGATATTGACCCTAATATTTTGACAGCAACAGTAGAAATGGGGGATTTAGTTCAAGTATTTCAAAATAATAAGCAGCTGTTCTACGGACGTGTATTTAAGATTGATAAAGGAACAAACAGCAATACAATTGACGTGACCTGCTATGACTACGGTATCTACCTTAAAAAGAATCAGCATTCATATAAATTCAGATATATAACTCCAGAAGCTGCAACCAGAAAAATCTGCGGTAAATTTAATATTGATACAGGAAATATAGCAAGTACAGGAATAAGTATATCAAGAAATTATTTTGGAGTAGATTTGTACAGTATTATTATAGGTATGTTTTATCAAGCAAGTTTAATTAACGGGAAAAAATACATGATTAGATTTGCGGGTGAAAAGCTAAGTGTTATAGAAAAGGGAGACAGCAATACTTCACAGCTTTTGCAAAGCGGATATAATCTATTGACATCTAATATATCAGAATCTATAGACAATATGGTTAATTCCGTTGCCATATTTGACAAAAATGACGATCCGCTTCCTATTGAAATAAAAAATGATAATGATATAAAACTATACGGCTTAATGCAGGGATATTTAAAACTTGATGATTCCGGTAAATATGATGAAAAGGCAAGGTCTATGCTTAAAGGGATTGAAAGGACAATGTCAGTAACAAGCTTTGGCAACACAGAGTGTATAACAGGCAATACGGTTATAGTTAAGGAACCGGTTACAAAATTGTATGGACTCTTTTACATTGACAGTGATGTTCATGCTTGGAAGAATGGTATTTATACAAATAAGCTTGTTCTTAATTTTCAAAATATTATGGATGAAAAAGATATAGGTCAAATTGTCAATTCCGAAGAAGAATCTAAATTAGAATATAGTTGGATAGACAATACAACAGATAGTGCAATGAATATGCCCGGTAACATATATATCATTCATGGTAATGAGGTAATAAGTAAATTTTAAAACTTAAGGAGTTGATTATATGTCTAATAATAATCCATATTTAAAAATAATTCAAATAATGAGAGAACAAGGAAGTTACAATAATCCAACTTCTTTTTTTATTGGTAAAGTAATTTCAAGAGAACCTTTGTTAATTAAAGTAAACGGATTGCAGATAGATAAAAATGATTTTTTAATTTCATACGGACTGCAGCAAAGCTTGTATATTGGCGACAGTGTGCTTGTGTTAGCATCTAACGATAAACAAAGCTTTGTTGTAGCCAATAAGGTGGTGAATATATGAGCAGTATTTTCCCTTTTTTAAACAGTAACATAGATAGACCTCAAGCAACAAATGAGCTTAAATTATTTGAAGAAATAGCCTGGGACTTTGAGAACAACACTCCGCTAATAGTAGATGGAGAGTTTAAAAAAGTCCAGAAAAATGATGCATTGAAGGTATGGATATACAAGGCATTAAAAACAGAAAGATATAAATATACCATTTATTCTTGGAATTATGGCAATGAGCTGGAAAGACTGATAGGCACAAATAATTATCCCGAAATGATAAAGAGCCAAATGATAAGATATATAAATGAAGCAATATTGTCAAATCCCTATATAAACAGTATATCAAATATAACTGTAAGTCCTGATTCTGACAAGATAAATGCAAGCTTTGAGGTTAAAACAATATATGGAAATATGGAGGTGAATGCAATTGTATGAAAATAAGTCCTACGAAAATATAAAGCAAGAAATATTAAATAATATAAATCTTAGCTTAAATAAAAGTGAAGGCTCCTTTCTGAATGATATGGTAAGTCCAATAGCACTGAAATTCAAAGATATGTTTATAGAGCTTGATAAAACAATAGATTTGACATTAGTTGATAAAATAGTCGGAGAATTTGTAGATAGGCGAGTAGCAGACTATGGTATAGAAAGGAAAAAAGGCACAAAGGCAAAAACTACGATAAGATTTACAGGCAATCAAGATACCGAAATACCGGAAGGAACATTAGTACAAAGCGCCAAGGGATTGATATATAAGACTGTTCAATCAGGCAAAATAGAAAATAATTATGTTGATATCGAAGCGGAAGCAGAGAATATAGGCAGTATATACAACATATCCCAAGGATTAATAGTTAATCTTCCGATATCTATAAACGGTATAATCAGTGTAAGCAATATAGTTGATGCTGTCGGCGGTACAGATATCGAAACGGATGACAGCTTGTTGAAAAGATATTTTGACCTCATTCAAAATCCTGCAACAAGCGGTAATGAAGCTCACTATAAAATTTGGGCAAATTCTATCGATGGTGTAGGAGATTCCAAAGTATTTCCAACATGGAACGGTGCCGGAACTGTAAAGGTATTAGTTATCGACAGCAATAAAATGCCCGCAAATGAGGCAATTATTTCATCTGTCGAAAGCTATATAGAGACAGTAAGACCTGTAGGAGCAATAGTCACAGTTGAAGCTCCAAGTGTAAAAAGTATAAATATATCAGCTAAGACAAATATTTCTTCATCAAGTAATCTACAGACTGTTACACAAAAATTCAGCGAACAATTAAATAAATATATTAAGGACTTGGCATTCAGCGGTTTAGAGGTATCTTATGCCAAGATAGGAAGTTTACTTCTGGGTATAGAAGGAGTAATAGATTATTCTGATTTAAAGGTAAACAATAATACTGTAAATGTTCCGATAGAAGACACGGAAATAGCTTCTGTCGGAACAATAAGCTTAACATAGGAGGTTAACATGAAGGAATTTGTAAAAATGTTACCCTCCTATTATTATGAAAGCAATGAAGTTGTATCAATTCAAGATTCAATAGAGAAGCAATACGAAATATTGGAACAATGCAAGGAAGATTTGATAAATCAATTGTTTGTAAATACAGCAACATGGGGGCTCAGCTATTGGGAAAAAAGATTCGGAATAGACGTAGATATAACTAAGTCTCATGAGTACAGAAGATCCAGACTAAAATCCAAAATGAGAGGTATGGGAACTGTTACAAACTCGTTGATAAAAAATGTAGCCAACAGCTTTGACAACGGAACTGTAGATGTTATTGAAGGCTTAAACAACCTGCTGACAATAAAATTTATAGACAGAACAGGTACGCCACCGAATCTGTTGGATTTAAAGTCAGCAATAAATGAAATCAAGCCTGCGCATCTGGCTGTATTATATGAATTTGCATATCTGCTTATTTCAAACATTGAAAGTATGACACTTTCAGAATTAGAAAATACAACAATAGAAAATTTTGCTTTCTAAAAAGGAGTGTGAAAAAATGAGTATATTTTCAAATTTTTTAAACCTATTTAAGTACGAGCCAACAACAGACGCTCAAAACACCTTCAACATTCAAACCGCATTAAATGACAACTGGGATAAGCTTGATGATTTTGCTGAAAATGTTAGTGAGCAATTGAATCAAAAGGCGGATAAAGAAAGCCCTAATTTTATAGGAACACCTACAATAAATAGTTATGAAATAGTAACCGTAAATAAAATACCCGAAGGTATAAAAAATAGTGATATTACTAAAGCAGAAATAGAAGCTAAATTAACCGGTCAAATATCAACGCACTCTCATACAAGGGATGGTATGTTAGTGGACTTATTAAATTATGGGTATAGAAATGCAACATTTATACCATCACAACACCTCAATACCTTACAGCGAAATGGTAAATATAACGTATGGGGCACTACGACTAATAGCCAAGGTATGCCAATACATGGTAATATAGAATGGGTAATTGATGTTACTTTTAATACTGAGGGCGATGCAGGTATACAAATTGCAACGATTTGTAGTGTTGCAACAGGTGAACCATCAAGTTATCTTGGGAGGATGTTTAAAAGAACATTTAAATATAATATATGGCAACCATGGGCAGAGGTAGCAGGTGTCCCATTTAATCATGCGAGTGCAACACAGGACTATGGGCTAGGAACAACAACAATGTATGGACATACCATGGTTATAGATAATTTAACAGAGTTCAGCTATATTAACGGAAGAGCATTAAGCGCTTATCAGGGGAGAGTTTTAAATGATACGAAAGCACCCAAACACCAAAGTGGTACAACAGCACCTGTCACTTTTGTTGGAGAGGGAGTACTATATGGAGTGTATAGCTAGGAGGTGCTAATATGCCGGTGATTTTAGGCAATAGTGGTGTTAATAAAGAATTAAAAGAAATTTATTTAGGAAATTTAGGAGTTAACAAGAAAGAGAAAGAAATATATCAAGGTAAAGTAGGAATTAACAGAAAAATATACACAGAGACATTGTTTGAGTTAGTGAACATCCCAATATATGATTATCTAAACAATAAACCATTTCCAAATACTTTATATCCAAATTCGATTGAATTTGATTATTATGTATCTAGCAGAAGTGGTACTAACGCCAGTTTTATGATTAATTTTTCTAAGGATTTTGAAAATATTCAAATATTACAGCTTCAACTTTTTAGTACACTTTATCCAGTTAATGGTATCGATGATTATTATATTGATGTATGGTATATGGGTTATAGGCTAGGTACTATATATATGGGGGCAGCAGGAGATATATTAGGTACTAGTACTATGAGAATAATTTTTAAACCTAATATCTTAGAAATTCGTAGTTATAGTAGCTTGCTAGGTTCATATCCTATCTCGGTGTTACCTGAATTTAATTATTATTCATTTTATAAAAATAATATGGGTGTTACAGCTTCAAATTTAGTTATAAAATAGGAGGAAATAAAATTATGCAAAAAATAAAATTAAAAAATAATGTAGAAATAACAGATATACAAAGTATATTTGGATATACAGAAACAATAGGAGAGAATGATAGACGTGAAATATTAGTTATTAAAATATTAAATAATACGGTAGAGAATTTGAATACTATATTATTTACAGATACAACAATACTTGACAGTATAACAATATTAGGTCAAGAAGAGCAAGTTAATCCAGATACACAAGAAGTAACTACTTCATGGGTAATACAGGGTGTGCACGAAAGATACAATTTACCTTGCAGCATAACTAAAGATTTAATAACAGGTGCAATAGAAGTTAAAATTGCAAGAAAATCTACGCTTGAACAGCAGTTGTTAGAAACTCAAATTGCTTTAGCAGAGTTAGGGACATTATTAACGGGAGGTGCTCAATAATGGCTAAAATATATGCGAACTTAGTTAAACAAGGAATATGGACAATAGAGCAAATTCCTGAAAGATGGAAATCAGAAGTACAAGAAATACTTAGTAAGTAACAATATTCTATATAATATTGAGAGATTTTAAATTTTAATTTAAAATCTCTTTTTTATCTAGATTTATCTTAGAAGGAGGATAAAATGGGTAAACTATCAAGTTTTTTTAATTTATTTAAACGCAACTCATTATCTCAAAAAAATAATAGTGATAAGTTAACTATAAATGAACATGAAAACATAAATATTAATTTGAAAGATAATGATTACAATTTAAATCAAATTGAAGGCAGTAAAAATATTAATATATTAAAAGAACAAAAAGGCAGCAATTATGTTCTAAATAACACCCCTATTAATGAAAGTGATTTTTTAAAGCTATTTAAATATGATCCTATAATTGATAGTTCAAAAACATTTAACATAGAAACAGCATTAAATAATAACTGGGATAAAATAGATACTTTTTCCATGAATGTTAATCAGCAAATGGAAGAAAAAGCGAACAAACAATTTAAACAACATAATAGCATAAATACCATAGGTTGGAAAAGAATAGCAAGTTGTAATAACTATAACACTTTTGGAACATTTACAATATACAATAATTATAACACAGCACAGCCTAATGTATTTGAGGTAAGTGCAATAAAAAATTATGGAAATAGAGCTAGCATAATACAAACTAATGCTACTATCGGTGGAGACAATATAATATCTAAAATTAGAATAATTCACGATAATACAAAAGCTTATTTAGAAATTTATTATACTAAATCTGTTGGAAACAACATATATGTTACTTTAGAAAATTTTAATGGCTGGGTATTATTAAATGTTATTGAAGAAGGAAGTATACCAAGCGGATATAATGTTCAAGAGCTGACTATTGTAGACAAAGGAATGTCTATAAATGATAGACCTGTAGCTACGCTTGTAGATTTGGAAGAGAAAGCAGACAAAGATTTATTACAGTTTAAAAACGCTAATTTTAAATTACCCGCAGATTTACCTAATAGTTTTCCTAACGGATTTAGTGCTTTTTATGGAAGCGCAGCAGATTGGGGAGTTGGAGTAATCGGCTCTAATTACGGAGCTATAGTAGAAACGTTTAAGTTTTCAAACGGATACTCTAGGCAAACTATATCATCTACTCCGGCATTTCCTATAAAATACAGAACCTCAGGTACGAATAATGTTTGGGGGGCTTGGAAAGAAATAGCTACAAGTGCAGATATGGAACATAAAGCAGATAAAAACAAGACAGCTTATTTACAAACTGCAAGAAATTTTGATACCGATCAAGAGTTAATAACTTTTTTACAAACGCAAGTAATGGAGGGGCAAAAAAATGGAAGGTTACTTTTTTATATGCCATCTGCTGGTTTTGGAGGTTTCTTAACGTGGGAAAGTGACATTAGTGCCACATCCACTATTTTTCTAAACCTACGCTCGCATGTTACTGGAAATACGTATTACAGAAGATTGAATGTGAACGATTGGATATGGATAGATAGTATATGGCAAGAAATAGCTACAACAGAAAAAATAGATATAACTAATAGATTAGTTAACGGTTGGATCACCGACGGTGGTCATTTAGCATTAACGATTTGTGGTAAAATGGCAAATGTTACAGGTAGAATAAAAGATGGAACACGTGCGAAAAACACATTAATTTTTACGTTGCCTGAAGGTATTCGTCCTAGAACTTATGCAATAAAAACAGTTACTTCTCACGAAAGTCAACCTAAACTTGTTGGCTCAATTAGAATGGATAATAATTATCCAGATATCAAAGTAGATAATAATTATGATTTTGCACTAGCAACTACATATGTTTTAGATTTTTCTTTCCCGATAATATAGGAGGATAAAATGACAAGAGAACAATTAGAACAACAATATCTAGTTGTAGACGAAATGACCTTTACTCCTAGATATGAATATGAGCAAATTGAAGTAATTGAAAATGGCGAAACAATATTTACTGATGATTATACTCTAACAGCTACAGCAGAACAAGTATATCAAGAATGGTTGACACAGCAAAACAATTTTTCTGCGCGATACTCGGCAGAGGAACGTATTGCAGAACTAGAATCGCAAAATACTATGTTTCTAGAATGTGTTTTAGAAATGAGTGAAATAATTTATGCTTAAAAAACTAATAAATTTAATATTATTCGGGAAAGGAGGACAAACATGATGGCGTTACTTTGGGCACAGCAAATTATGTTAGAGAAAAAGACATATGAACAAGTACCTAGATTGTTAAAAGAACAGGTAAAAGAGATTCTTATAGACAGCGGATATGAAGAATTGGTAACGGAATAATGTCCGCATTATAAACATTATACAGATAAAAAAATTACCATAAAAGAGCATAAACCACAACTTATGCTCTTTTGCAGTTTATCAGTGAGGTGAAGATGAGTATAGAGATTAGTATTTTAATAGCTTTAATCGGCTGCTTTGTAGGCATAGGCGGCTGGTTTAAGGGCAGAGACAGTAAAATTGCAGCTGATGCCGAGTGGAAGGGGACAGTTAATGCAAAGCTTGATGTAATTGTAGGCATAAAGGAAAATGTTGAGGAAATAGAAGCTAGGATTGCTGAATTTGACAGAAGAATTATAGCTGTTGAACAGTCAAACATATCTATTCTCAAAAGCTTGGATAACTTGGGGGTGAATAAATGAAAGACAGACTTATAAAGATTATAGATGTTAAAAGTATAGTTACTTTAATGTTAGTTATTGCACTGATAGTTATTGTAATTAAGGATATAAAAATAGATGGTGATTTATTTTTATTATTTAGTAATGTTGTAACTATGGTTATAACATATTTTTTTTCAAGACAGAAAAAAGAGAGTGATTAAATGATTTACAAGGGCAAATATAAGATATCATCACCTTATGGTGACCGTAAATTGAACGGTATCGTAAGCTTTCACAAGGGTGTGGATTTTGTAGGACTGGAGAGCAAGGAGATTATATCACCAGTTAAGGGTATAGTTAAATCTTCTGCGATAATTACAGATAAGAGCAATTTGACTTGGGAGTGGGGAAATTATATAAGAATTGATACAGAAGATGAATATAGACTGTTTTTTTGCCACTTAAGTGAAAGACTTGTACGTGTAGGACAAAAAATAAATGTCGGCGATATAATAGGTATTGAAGGCAATACAGGATATTCCTTTGGAAGTCACTGTCATTTTGAGGTTAGAACTAAAGATAATGTTTCAATTCCACCTATTGATTATTTAGAAAAATTACAACAAAATGAGGAATTAACGATAGAGAAGGCTATAAAAATAATTCAGGAAAATGCGACGCTTGATGATAATACAATGAAATATTTGTCTTTTTACAAGTATTCAGATAGTCTCATTCTTAAGCTTGCGCAGGCTATAAATAAAAATAAATAAATATTGATTATGAGATAAAATATGTTGAGTAAATAATTACGTATTTCATATTAATATATCCGATAAGCAGTACATATTTTATCTCATATAAATCACTTTTTTTAATCTTAAATGATAACAGCATTTAATTATCATAATTCAGCTATTTTGCAATACTCCAATAATCACATATTAAAGTGCCTTTTAACTTGAATTTTTTTACTTTATTATTTTCAGGATTTTTAAAATCCACCTCTTTTATAAGACTTATTACCTTTGAATCAGATTCAAATTGAACATGTTGTGCATCAAAAAAAGCATTTAAGTCAGATACATAAAATCCGCTATCAGTCCATCTGTAAATAGAAGAAGATGATGAAATTCCTCTTGAAGTATATGTCATTATCTCATTGTTATTGTCAAATTCAAATCCGTTTGGAATTTTCACTAATATGATAGGTTTATTATCAACTATTTGAAAATATACAGAATCATTATAATTAGTTCCTTGATATATATAATATTTATATATCGGATAATTGTCTCTGGATATTTCTGTTCTTGTAAGTATATAATCAGAATTTTCAATATTAAAAAAATTTGCAGAACCTATATCATATTTAATATCATTAATAATTAAATAGCTATAATATTCTGTAGATTCATTTTTGGCGTAGAAAATTTGTTTAATATCATCTACTGCTACAGTCCTAACTTCATTTAAATCATTATCATGATAAAATAAAGGAATTTCTTCATTTAAATAATTTTCAAAAATAAAACTTAACTCAATACAATTTCTGTTTTCAAATATAAAAATTACAATTATTACTATTAATATAAGTATTAGTGTAAAAATAAATAAATTTTTTCTTTTCATAATAACCTCCGAGGACAACAATTATTCTTTCAACTCTTCTATTGAAACTATTTCAGCCGTATTTCTTGCATCTGTTGCTGAAAAATTAATGAAATAGTTTTTAATCTTGAGCTTGCATTTCTTTTCAAAGGCTTCTTTACCCAATAGCTCTTTTACATCTTCATTTGCTATGGAAAACCACACATCTCTTGTATCTGCTGCCGGATAAGGTAAATTCTTTGCACCTTCTTCATCACATATAAAGTTTGCAAAATAAGAATATTGAGAATTGTCAATACTTAATGAAAGAGTACCTTTAACCGTAACCTCTCCGCTGAATTGTACCTGTATTCTGACTAATTCGTCATCTTCATGACAATAATACAATATTTTTATATCTTCAGCCTTCATACCTGAAAATTCTTGACCTTCATATATGGTTTTAGTTTTCTCACCGTCTTTAAAATCAGCATAGTCCAATTCTTTAATAACAGTACCGTCATTAATTCTCAATACAATGCTATGCTTGCCGATTTGAGTATTAGTCTTATTGTTATACCCATCGCTTTCTAATACGAACATATCATAGTTTTTGTATCTTTCATCGCTGGTTTCTTCATAGTTATAATAAAATCCCTCTGCTGACAGTATATGAATTTTGTTGTTATTTTTCTTTTCAATCACATAATAATTACCATCATAAAGCTTATCATAGTCATGATAAGATTGAAAAATTAAATCATATTTTTCAGTAGACGCAATAAGCGAATATAGATAATCCTTATTAAACTCAAACATTCCTTTATAGTCTTGGTCCAGAGAAATTATTTCTTCTAATTTTTCGGAAGGAGTAAATTCAGTCCCTAAATAACCACCTGTTAAATAATAGTTGGATATTCTAAACTTTCCTTTCCCTATAGACGAATTATCGGCAAGTTTTTTATATAAATCATTAGTTTCAGAAAGAAATACTGAAAATTTATTAGCCTTTACAGGTTCATTATTATAAACAGGGAAATTTTTCAAAGATTCTTCATTGGCAAATATTTTTCCTACATTTATATTATTGTAATATTCTCCTCCGTTATATAAAGTATAAGTTCCCTCAACTTCAAGCTGACCGGCAAAGCGGATAATAACTCCTTCCTTATTGTCGGTAAAGTTTACATAACTGACTATAAGTCCGTTTATTCTATCCTTAATGCGTACATTTTCATCCAAATTATTTGTCTTATAGTCTTTTCCTTCATACTCAATAGTTCCTATCTTATCAGTAAGCTTTATTGACTTAACTTTCATATAATAATCGCTTTCTTCGATGTTTGGCTCAATTTCAACCTTATATATTCCAAGAGACGCAGGCAAATCACTGACAATATCCTTATTATCATAAGTCAGATAAAGACCTTCATCAAAATTAAAGGAGTGATTATTTTTGATATATTCCTTTGTTTCAATGTCGGGAACAAAAACAACAGCATTGTTATAGTTACCATCTGTTATAATTTCTCCGGTATATTTTGGGGTTGTATCGGTGGAGTCCGGAGATTCTATTTCTTTATTTATATCTTTACTGATTGCTTCTTCATCAATTTTAGGCTGTGTTTGTCTTGTGCATGATGATAAAAATAATAATACCAACACTATAATAAAATAAATTTTTTTGGACATATATACCTCCATATTCCCAAGATTCATTTGAGCCATTTACATTATCTTATGAATATTTTATCATAAGTTAAGAAAAAGAAAAGGATTTTATGATAAAATACGCATAAGTTGAGTTTACAAATGTTAAACTATATCTTACAGATTAATATATAGAAAGATTACCTAAGTTATAAATATTGAATTGAACCTGACTAAATTTGTAGTAATGAAGCTTATTTTTTAGAAAAATCAGCAACTTTATTTTACTTTGAAAAAATAGAATCAACAAACTATAAATTATGCATAAAAAGGCATTTTTCTAATTTAAAAAGTTATTGAGAAAAAAAGCTTAAACGAATTGATTGTGTGTCCAAGGTGTAGTAAAATATTCGTGGTAGCTTATTACATAAATTTTAATGTTAGGAGTTGATTATTATTGAGAGAAGAAAACATAAACTTAAAGGATAAAAAGCTTATGTTTAAGCAACAAATAAGAGAAAAAGCAAAAACTATTCTGACGGACAGTATTAAGGAAGCAATGTCTGCAGTTTTACCGATTACAGTAATAGTAATAGTTTTATGCTTCACAATTACGCCTATACCGTCCGGAGATCTACTTGCGTTCTTGGTTGGAGCAGCATTACTGATTATCGGAATGAGCTTTTTTACTATAGGTGCCGATATGGCAATGGTACCTCTTGGTGAGCGTGTAGGTTCGCATATAACAAAGACAAGGAAGATATGGATAATAGCTATAGTAAGCTTTTTAATCGGAGCTATAATAACTATTTCAGAGCCTGATTTACAAGTCTTAGCTACTCAGGTTCAAGGCATACCCAATATGGTATTGATTGGAGCCGTTGCCATAGGAGTAGGTGCATTTTTGGTAATAGCATTATTGCGTATAGTATTTTCTATAAAGCTGGCAAATCTTCTTATATTTTTCTACACTATAATATTTATATTGGCATTTTTTATACCTAAGAATCTTTTATCTATAGCTTTTGATTCAGGAGGAGTTACAACCGGACCGATGACTGTTCCGTTTATCATGGCCCTCGGAATAGGAGTATCATCCATACGTAATGATAAAAATGCTAACAGAGACAGCTTCGGACTCGTAGCACTTTCTTCGGTAGGACCGATGTTTGCTATATTTGCTCTTTCTTTTGTATATGATCTGGATAGTTCGGGTTATTCAAGAGTTGTAGTTCCGGATATAAGTGATTCTGCTGAGTTGTGGAGTATGTTTCAGCACGAATTTCCTGAATATATGAAAGAAATCGCTATAGCTTTAGCCCCGATTGTCCTATTTTTCTTTATATTTCAAATAGTTGCTATGAGATTGAATAAACAGCAGCTTTTAAGAATGATATTCGGACTTATTTATACATATGTAGGATTAGTATTATTCTTAACAGGAGTTAATGTTGGATTTATGCCTGTAGGAACTTATATAGGTCGAATTCTGGCAGGCCTTGATTATAATTGGATAATAGTGCCTATAGCTATGCTCATAGGATATTTCATTGTAAAGGCAGAGCCGGCGGTACATGTCCTTAACGCTCAGGTCGAGAGAATAACTGCCGGAGCTATTCCGCAAAAAGCGATGAATTTAGCTTTATCTATAGGAATTTCAATATCTCTTGGACTTTCAATGCTTAGAATTTTGCTTGGGATTCCGATTTTATGGATTTTGTTGCCGGGATACGCCATATCGATTATACTTACATTTTTTGTACCTAAAATATTTACTTCTATAGCCTTTGACTCCGGAGGGGTTGCTTCCGGACCTATGACAGCTACATTTTTACTTGCATTTTCTATCGGTGCTTGTGAGGCTGTCGGAGGTAATATTTTTTCGGATGCCTTTGGAGTAGTGGCAATGGTAGCTATGACACCACTTATAACTATACAGTTATTAGGTGTTTATTATAAAATCAAAATATCAAAAGCTCCTAAAAAGGCTGGAAATGATACATTTGAAAACGACGAAATCATTGATGCTAACGAGGAAATTATTGAATTGTAAAGGAGTGACGTAATGATTGGATTAAGTTTAATTGTAACAATTGTAAAGAAAAGCTTAAGTGAAAAATTTATAGATTTTTTTAAGATATATGGCTCATCAACTGTATTGAGTGCAGCTTGTAGAGGAACAGCAAGCAGTTCAATACTTGATTACTTGGGATTAGAAAAATCAGAAAAGACAATATTGTTTACAGTGACAAAAAAAGACGTGTCAAATAAAATATTAAAAGAACTTGTATACACTATGAATATTGATGTGCCCGGAGCCGGAATCGGAATGAGCATACCATTAAACAGCATTTGCGCTCAATCTGCTATAGCATTTTTAGAGCATAGCGCACAAGACAGTGTTTTGAATGTGGGTTCTGAAATGAAGGAGGAAAAACCTATGACTGATAGTCAATATAGTTTAATAATTGTAATAGCAAATTTAGGGTGTACGGATATGGTAATGGATGCTGCAAAAAGTGCAGGTGCCGGCGGAGGTACTATAATCCATGCTAAGGGTACCGGATTTGATAAAGCAGAGAAATTTTTCGGTATTTCGCTGTCATCAGAAAAAGAGATGATTTTTATAACTACCTTAACAAAGGATAAAAATAATATCATGAAAGCAATAGTTAATAATGCAGGAATGAAAACTGAGGCTCAGTCAATAGTTATTTCTGTTCCGGTTGATGGTGTTGTAGGACTTAGAAGCCTTGAAACAGAGGAAAATAATTAATTAGATAGAGCTATTTCAGCATAGACTGAGATAGCTCTTCTTCTTTTTGCTTAATTTTAAGTTCTCTTTTTTTCAATTCATTCTCTTTTTCCCTTAATCGTGCTTCTAAGGATTTAAGTGCTTCTTCCTTTAAAGCAAGGCTTTTCTCTTTGGCCGTCAACATAGCTCTTTCATTTATCGGTTTTGATGCCTTTTTAATATAGCAGCTATTTGTAAATTGATAATATTCTTCGTCTTTCATTTCTTTCAACTTTACCGTCCTGATTATAATATCTTTCACATAATATATTTTAACATAAATATATTAATACGTATAGTCATATAAATATTTCAACTATGGGGATTAAATTTTTTTATAAAATTTTAGATATTGACAATTTACTATAAGCTTTTATAATAGTTATATTTTTCTACAATTTGAAGAAATAAAGAATAATTTATTATGAAAAAATATGAATAAAATACAAATAAGTTTACAAATACTAAACTGTAAGTTTATTATTATAAATTTTTTATTGACAAATGTGTGAGAATTTATTAAAATTTAAAACTGAAATCAATTTCAATAATATTGACAATATTATTAGTAAATGTGATTATTTTTGTAAACGAGAGGTATTATATAAGGAATGGAAAATAAGATTAAATTATATGGATTTAATAATTTAACCAAAACATTGAGCTTTAATATTTATGACATATGTTATGCAAAAGGCGAAAGAGAACAAAAGGATTATGTTGATTATATTGACGAGCAGTATAATTCAGAGAGACTTACAAAAATTTTGTGCGATGTTACGAATATAATAGGGGCGCATGTGCTAAATATTTCTAAGCAAGATTATGATCCTCAAGGGGCAAGTGTTACCATATTAATTTCAGAGGAACCGCTTGATGAAACGGAGCTTGACGATTCCTGTAATGGCGGAAGACATATATTGGCAAATAGAGAAACTATTCTGGCACATTTGGATAAGAGCCATGTAACTGTGCATACGTATCCTGAATATCATCCGGATAATAGTATTGCAACATTCAGAGTAGACATAGATGTTTCTACATGCGGTAAAATATCGCCGCTTAATGCGCTTGATTATTTAATAGGCAGCTTTGACTCGGATATTATAACTATTGATTACAGAGTAAGGGGCTTTACAAGAGATGTTAATTGTAAGAAATGCTTTATAGATCATAAAATTACATCAATACAAGATTATATAGATAATGAGACTTTAAAAAAGTATGATGCTACAGATATAAATGTATATCAGGCAAATTTGTTTCATACAAAAATGCTTATTAAGGAAATCAACCTGCAAAATTATTTGTTTAAAAAAGATACTAATGAATTTTTACCACAGGAAAGACTAGCTATAAGTAACAGTCTCCGCAAAGAAATGATAGAAATTTTTAGCGGTTTAAATGTTTACAGTAATTAATAAATCATTAAACCAATAAATTAATAAATTAGTTAGGAGGAAAAGATATGGAGCTATGGTATACAGAAAATCATTCTGAAGAGGTTAGATTTTCAATAAAGATTAATAAACAGATTTATTCGGCACAGAGTAATTTTCAAAGAATTGATATATTTGATACAAATGAATTTGGTAGAATATTTACCTTGGATGGACTGATAATGGTTACGGAAAAAGATGAATTTATTTATCATGATATGATAGTTCATGTTCCAATGGCAACAAATCCAAGCATAAAAAAGGTTTTAGTTATAGGTGCAGGGGACGGGGGAACTGTTAGAGAACTGACCAGATATAAAACTATTGAAAGAATAGATATGGTTGAAATTGATAAACAAGTAGTGGAAGTTTGCTTAGAGCATTTTAAACAAACCTCGTGTGCCTTAAGCGATAAGAGAGTAAATTTATATTTTGAAGATGGAATAAAGTTTATGAGTCAAAAATCTAACGAATATGATTTAATTATTGTAGACTCTACAGATCCTATCGGTCCCGGAGAAGGTCTTTTTACAAGACAATTTTACAGTGACTGCTTCACAGCACTGAATGAAAATGGAATACTTGTAAATCAGCATGAAAGCCCTTATTATGATATGTATGCTAAATCCATGAAAAGAGCGCATAGGCGTATAAAAGAAATATTCCCTATATGTAATGTATATCAGGTTCATATACCAACATATTCATCGGGACATTGGCTGTTTGGGTTTGCCTCTAAAAAGTATGATCCGATAAAGGATTTAGATGCTAATGCTTGGAATAGCTTGGGTATCAACACTAAATATTATAACACGGATTTACATGTTGGCAGCTTTGCTCTTCCTAATTATGTTAAAGATATGTTAAATAAAGAATATTGATTCAAACGATTACATTTGCTTTATAAAGAATATTTTACAAAAAATCTTAAAAGTTGATTATAATGTTAATTTGTATTATAATTAACTTAAGCATATTATAAATTTGGAGGATATTATGGAACAAAATCAGTTAAGCTTAAGGAAAGCATCAAGTAGAATAGGTTATGCATTGCTTCTTACATTAGCGATAGTACTATTAGTTCAGTTTGCACTTTCTCTTATTGTAGCTTTGCTTGCACCAAGTATAATGTTAGAGCCTTGGTATATATGGGGTATGACCGTCATAAGTTTGTATCTGGCAGCATTTCCGATATATATTCTAATTGTTAAATCTATTCCGAGCTATGAAGTAAATGCGCAAGAAGAAAGTAATTTAAAAAAATACTCTGTTAAAGAAATTATAATGATAATATTTATTTGCCTTGCTGCAACGTATATTTTTAATCTTGTGTCAGTAGCACTTAATTATTTGATAGGATTATTAAAAGGGTCTCCGGTTACTAATCCCTTAGAAGTGGCAGTCGGATCCTCAAGCGTTATATACACATTTATAGTTGCCTGTGTTATGGCTCCTGTAGTTGAAGAAATAATGTTCAGAAAGCTTATGCTCAGCAAACTTATGGTTTATGATAAAAGAGTTGCAATTATAGTTACATCCATTGCATTTGCATTATTTCATGGAAATTTATACCAGCTTTTATATGCATTTGTTTTAGGAGTGATATTTGCGCATATAACAATTAAGTCTGGTACAGTTAAATATGCAATAATTTTACATATTGTAATTAACACAATAGGTTCTGTCATAATTCCGAGTCTTGTTGCAAATTCTAATGAAATGATTGCTACTGTAGCGGGATTGATAGTAATTTGCGTTGTTATAGCGGGATTAGTATTGTTTTTCATAAGAAGAAATACTCTTTTTCCGAGCTTAGATGAAGGTCTTGAGATTGAATCACAAGAAAAAAGAAAAATTTCTGAATCCTTGCTGTCGTCCGGAATGATATTATTTTTGATAGCTTCAGTTATATTTACATTAGTTCAAGTTTTTTTAGCTTAAAATAATATAAAATATCATAGTAAAACACATCAATTATTGATTTTTAATAGCTGATGTGTTTTATGTATTATATAATCTGTTTTTTAATTAAATTCATGGTGTCTTTATAGCCTAATTTAATTGAGTGTGAAATTTTATTTCTGTTAAAATTTAAAGTTCCGTTGATTAAATTTCCTAAGTCCATACTTGGCTTGATAAGATATAAGTTACTTTGCGGAAATTTGTGTTTAAACTCGTTTAATGATGTGTTATTATCGCATGAGATTATTATTATA
>DGYI01000051.1:435-1015 GCA_002396645.1 Firmicutes bacterium UBA5010 | reverse complement strand
GTTTATTTCTACCGGTTCATAAACAAGAGGCAGAGCTGATGATGCTAATAAGATTTTATAAATATTCTCTTTGCTTTTATGATTTATCGGGAAATAAGATATTTTCCCTACAGGTATTTTTTCATAAACTCCGAGGGCTGCCTTTATGCTTCTTAATTCTTTTGGAATTTCCGTTATATCAACGCAATCTGCGTACATTACCTTATCAGAAAAAGATAAGTTTTCTATGTTAAGCTCGTCAAACAGCTCAATTAATTTTTCCCGGTCGCATAAGTAAGATTTTTTTAATGGCGTATTTGATTTAATGCTTTTTAACATGTTCATAACTTCGTAAATATTTACGCTGTCAGAAAAAAATATTTTGCTTACTTTATTCATCCAGATATCTATAGCACTGTCTATGCCTGTACTCTCAATAAGCGCCATGTTAAGAGCTCCGATGGACGCCCCCGAAAATCCGGTAATTTTGTCATATAAATTGTATTGATGAAGCGCATTTATTGCCCCAATCTGATATGCTCCCTTGGCACCTCCGCCTCCAAGCACTAAAGCTATATTTTCGATAAGATCACCTCACGTG
>DGYI01000051.1:0-219 GCA_002396645.1 Firmicutes bacterium UBA5010 | reverse complement strand
TAATAATATATATTATTAAGACTATACATTTTCCCAAAAGGAGGGGCAGATGTTTACAAAAGAAAACAGATTTATAAAAAAATTTGACTTTATTTTATTTATAACTACTATAGTTCTTGTCTTTTACGGTCTTTTTATGATAAAAAGCGCTACTATGAGTTTCGCACACGGTAGCTTTCCATATTTAAAAACACAAGTTGTTGCATTTATATTAGGTCT
>DGYI01000005.1:8538-112436 GCA_002396645.1 Firmicutes bacterium UBA5010 | reverse complement strand
TGTTTTATTGTCTAGGTTCGTTCGCTTTCTACTCAGCGAATTGTTGTCGTCTTTCGTCGACAGCTTTATTAGTATAGCATGTCTATTTTTCTTTGTCAATGCTTTTTTGTATTTATTTTTTAACAGTTTTTTACAGTATTTTTTTCACACTGTCTTCATCAGACAGCTTTCTAAGGATAGCACAGCCAATAATGATTGTCAATACATAAATTGAAAAATTATTAAATATTATATTTATCTCAGTTGACAAGTTCAATGCAGGCCTTGGTATGAGCAATATTTCATCTAATTTTGCTAAATAAAATCAATAAAAAAGAAACAGCCATTTTTATCTCTCTATAGCTATTTCTTTTAATTCAAAATCTAAATAGTCGCTGGAAACACACAAAAAATCTATTCCGTTTATATATCCTTCGCTTACCATCTTATGTCCTGCTTTACCGTGTAAATGTCCGTATATACATTTATCTATATTATATTCCTTCATAATATCAACGAAATCATTTGGACTTTTGTCAAGATTAAACGGCGGAAAATGCAGCATAGCTATTTTATAGCAGTCAAAACTTTTCGTCATTCTTAAGGATATTTCAAATCTTTTCAGTTCTCTGTCATAAATCTTCTTACTGTCTTCATCAGAGTTGATTTCATAGCTGTCCCACCCTCTGACACCACATATAACTATATTATTATATACATATATATCATTTACCAAAAATTCAAGAGACTTAAACCCCAGATTATTCAGTTTATTTTTTGTGCTCCACCAATAATCATGATTTCCTCTGATAAGAACTTTCTTACCTGGCAGATTATCAATAAGCTCTAAATCTTTTTTTGCATCCTCCAACTTCATAGCCCATGATATATCCCCCGGAATTAATACTAAATCATCATCGGAAACTGACCTTTGCCAGCTCCCAATGATTTTTTGTTCATGATCAGACCAATTATCCCCGAAAATATCCATAGGTTTTTCTTTTGTACTGTCTAAATGTAAATCTCCTATAGCAAAAACTCGCATATGCTTCTTCCTTACTTTACTAATAATATTATCAACTAATTTCTATATAATTATAATCAGCTTGCAGCTTATCCAATATTTCCTTTTCTCTCTTTTGACAGCTAAACAATATAATCTGTCTTCTGTTTCTCTCTTTATCCAGTATCTCTAATGATTTTTGCAATCTTTCTTCATCATACTGTATAAAACTGTCATCAAGAATCAAAGGTATCTTTTTATTGCTGCTTATCAGACTGCTAAATCCCAATCTCAATGAAATGTACAGCTGATCCAAAGTTCCTCCGCTCAATGAATTTATATTGATTTCTTCATCATTATCGGCTTTTATAACTGATATATTCATATCCTCATCTATAAGAACTTCACTATATCTTCCTCCTGTTACATAAGAGAAGTTTTCACTGATAGCATTCTTAAGAAGCGGCATAAAATCTCCTCTGATATAGTCAGATATCAGATTAATGTTTTCGATTGCAAGATCAGCAATCATTATTTTTTCATTATTTTGTTCTATTTTATCTTGATAAAAATCAATTTCTTCTTCTATTTCAGATAAGCGCTTTGTAATATCTTCAATTGAGTCAATTTCTTTTTCAATTCTGTTTATCTCTTTTCTCAGGTTTGATTTAATCTCTTCTTTGTCATGAATTTCTTTTAGCTTATCCTCTTGATTTATCTTTTTTGCATTTTCATTTTTGTTTTCATTTTCAAGAAGCTCTTTAGTTTTTTCAACTATTTCTTCATATGAATAGCCTTCTAAAATACTGTCTATAACTCTTTCAAGGTTAGATATTTTATCCTTTAGCTGAAGTATCTTATAATTATTATTAATTAATTCTTTAAACTCTTCTATATTTTGAATATTATTGCTTGAGAGTATAATATTGAATCTCTTATCCTCAAATTCCAGTTCTTTAGAAAGTTTTTGATAATTGTCACTCAATTTGTCCAGTAAAGCAGACTTTCTTGTAAGCTCCTGTACAATTTTATCCTTTTCCAAAACTAATTCATTTAGTTTCTGTATTGATTCATCTGTTATTTCATATAAATTAAATTTAGATAATTTATTTAAAAGATCATCTTCTAAAATCTTCTTTGATTTTATTGCAATTTTAAGCGAATCCTTATCATACTCCAAAAGCTTTATTTTCTCTTCAACAACTGCTTTAAGAGAAAGATAGTATTCACATTTTTCTTTAAGCTTAGCTATAGTTTCGCAGCTTTTTTCTTCTAATATTTTTTTATTTTCAAATACACACTCTTCTAAAGAACGCTTTAGCTTATCTTGCTCATCGTCTATAGATTGTATTTCCTTTTTTAAGCCTTTAATCTTTTTATTGTTTTTGGCTGTCAAAGCAAATAATATAAGGGATATTACAGCAACTGCAGTTCCGAAATAATACTCGTTAACTACATAATAGTACGCTGCATAAGCGGCAGCACCGGCAGCAGCTATAAACAACACAGCAAAAACAATCAAAAAAGCACTTTTAATGTTCAAACCTTTAACAATTTTTTTGATAATATTTTTGGATGAATCGTTTAACAGATTGTTTATTCTTATTATCTGCTGTTCATTATTGCTCACTTTTTCGTAGGACTCAGCATACTCAGCTATCTCTTCGGTATCGAAAGACTTGATATGCTCGATTCCTTGATTTACCTTTTCCTGAAGTTTCTCTATTTTTTCGTTGCTTTCTACATAAGTTTTATAATCAAGATTGATTTTTACGACAAAACCATCTGCTGATATGCTGCATGCGGGGTCGCTTTCAAGCTTAACCATTTCGGTATTGATTGAGAGCATTTCTTCCTCTAAAGAAGCTTTCTCATCTCTCATTTGTTTAAGTAATGTAAAAAGTTTTACTGCCTCTTCATACTCATCTATTCCTATATTATTTCCTTCTCCATACTGAGAAAGTTCATCTTTTATAGCATCTATTTCCTTATAGATTTCATCTGCTTTTAGTTTTTTAGACGATAAAATTGATAACTTATATACATCCAATTCTTTGTTTATATCTGATATTTCTCTGTCTATATCAGATATTTTATTCATAAGCTTTCTTTTTTCCATTGCTAAGTGCAAGGTGTATTGTCTGGCATCGATTGCCTTATCCCTGCTTTGATTCAGTTCATTTACACGAGCAATGTATTGGCTTAGTATGCTTTTAGGATTGTTTATATCTCCGGCTTCATCCTTCATACTGTTTAGCTTTCTTATTATCTTTTCTACTGAAATACCTTCATCCTTTGTCTGGCTCAAATTAAGTATTTTTTCTTTAACCTCAACAGCCAGTTCTTCATTTGTAGAATTGCCTAACTGTTTTATGCTGAGCGTATTTGAAAAAGTAGATTTATTTATGTTAAATAAATATTCTCCTATTTCAATACCTGCCTGATAATCAGATATAGGCTCTGCGCTCTGTGATGAGAATTCTTTTTTCAAAAAAGATGTTTCCTTATTCAAAAAATCCTTTCGTATAATGTAATCGCAATTTTCGTCTTCTATTATCATTGAGCCGTTAAATTGGTCATTATTCCACGGTCTGTATTTTTTATACAGAGATTCATCGTATCTATTTTTATTATTTTTAAATCCATAAAGCATTGTTTCAATAAAGTTATGTACTGTACTCTTTCCGGCTTCATTATTTCCGTAGATAACATTTAACCCGTTTTTTAACATCACATTTTTATGAAGAAATTTTCCAAAGGATTTAAGGTTTAACTCTTTGATAAACATACTAACCTCCAATTGTGCCATAGTCTCGAATATATCAAGACATTTAAAGTGGCATTATAATATAGAAATGAAAAATCGTTTTTGATTATAATGTGAATCTTTGATTCACACTATTTACCTACTTCTTCTGATTTTAAAATCTGCAGTCCGAGTTCAAATGCTTTCTCGCTTATTTTATTCGACTTATCAGTATTTTCAAATTGAATTATATAGTTTTCAATTATATTGCCTCTTAATTTTCCTACAGATTCTACAACTGATTTTTCATAAATATAGTTATCTACAAATTCAATATGGTAGAAAAATTGTTTAGCTTCGTTTTTAATCTCTTCCATAGAAATTTCATTGCTTACAGTTCCTGTAAGCTTAATTTCAACAAAATCCTTCATTATATCTATTTGATTGTCAGAAGCTTTTATTAAATCTAATATTTTATTAAAATCATAATCCTTTTCTATAAATATCTCTTTAGATACAAATTCCCTGCTGCTGATAGGCAAAAATTCGGTATATAGGTTATCAAAATCTATTTCTCCTTTGATTATACCGTGCTTTTTGTTGCCGTTACCATAATCAAAAGGCTCAGGAATCCCGGGATACACGATATTAGGCTCCAGACACAAATAATCGTGTATATGTCCCATAGCGCAGTAATTAAATTTATATTTAATTATATTGGAATCAATATGTAAGCCGTTATTGTCATCATTTAAAGCGTCAGCGTGTATAAGCAAAATATTTATCTTGGTATTATCTGTTTTTATATTGTATATTTGTTCAACTTTATTTCCTAAATTACCTTTTCCGCAGCTTAAGGAGTATATACATATATTGTCTTCAAATTCAAGTTTTTCAACCTTCTCTGTGTTTTTAAACAGATGTACATTGCTTGGCCAATCTGCAAATTCATAAAGACTCGTTATAGTGTAGGGATCATTATTTCCACATGTTATAATTACCTTAGTATTTTTTATTTTTTCAAATAACGATATAATTCTTTTCATATCTTTAAAGCTGCAGTAATCTTGATTTATCATATCTCCGGCAATAAAAAGATAATTAACAGACTCATCTTTAGCTATGTTAATTATTTTCTCAAAGCTTTCCCAAAGCTCTATTCTTCTTTTTTCACGCTCTCTAAGACTAAAATTTTTATTGTTTATTTTTACGCCTAAATGAATATCCGCAGTGTGTAAAAATTTAGCTTTCATATGATTTCTCCTCTACAAATACTAATACCAATTAGTATAGGATATATTTTAATTATTTTATCTTTCTATAATATTAACACATGTTTCACCATTTTTAAATAGAAGAAATTAAAAAAATGTAATTTTGTATCAGATTTAACAATACGGGCTGTTATTGTATTTTGCAAAGTGTATATGATCTTCCCAAACATCATTAATTTTAAGGTATGTTTTAGAAAAGCCTTCCTCCGTAAACTTGAGTTTTTCCATGATCTTTAGGGATCTTATGTTTCTTGGTATGATATTTACCTCTATTCTGTGAAGTCCGAAATCATTGAACATTATATCTATAGCTTTGCTTATAGCTTCAGTTATATATCCCTTGTTAATTTCAGCTTCATCCAGTTTATACGACATATAGCTGGATTTAAAATTTCCCATCACAATATTGCTAAAGCAAACGTTTCCTATTATGCTTTTGTTATCCTTACTAATAAGCCAAAATTTCACCTGTCTTTTATTTTTTAAATCTATTATATCGTCTCTTAATAATTCCTTTTGGTATGATAAGGTGTAAAAGTAATCCTCTCTCTTGGGGTCCCATTCTTTTAAAAAGCTTGAATTTCTCTTATAATATTCCAGTACTTTTTTAGCATGATGAGGTTTTAAAATTTTTAAATATAATCGCTCTGTTTGATATTCTTGTTTTATCATTGCAGCCTCCGTTGCGGCTTTTTATTTTAATATATTTTTTATTTTATTAAACATATCTTTACAAGTCAATAGTTTTGCTATAAACTGTTTCTATTATACTAATAATGACCCCGCGGAGGTTTAGCATTTTGTTTGACAGAATCAAGAAAACAGTTTATAAATCAAATAAAATTTACATATTTTTTACATTGTTTTATGCTTATTTTGTTTTGGCCCTTTTTGAGTGTGCAAGAGGAAGCTTTATCCCGTTTTTTATGACGGATTTTTCAATTAACAATTCATCTATAGGAATTATCCTTTCAATAAGTCAATTAGGTTCTGTTTTCGGCTCGTTTTTAGCAGGGGATGCCAGTCAAAAATACGGTCAGAAATTTACATTTATAATAGGTACAGCTATTTGCAGCATTATAGCTTTATCGTCATTGTTTTTAGGCAATGCGGTAATGTTAGGTGTTTTTTATTTTATATTTAACTTCGGACGTTCATTTTTATGTATATCTGTAGATTCGATTGTTCCTATGGTCTCAATCGGATATGAGGTATTATTTATAAACATAACTCACTTAATGTATGGTATAGGAAGTTTTACAGGACAAAAAATTTACGGTACTCTATTGTTTAATAATATTGCTTGGAAATCAATATATTTTTTCTTGGGATTTTTGTTTTTGCTTACTGTGATATTTGTGCTGTTTATCAAAATTCCTAAAAACAGATATATCGAGAATAAAGCGGAGTATGATAAAAAGGAGTTTTATAAAAACCCGCTTCTTATAATTTTCATAGTATGCTTTGCATTAAATGCCGCAGGAGAAGGAATGATGACTATATGGTTTATTAACTATATGAGTTCATCATACAGTTTTTCACCTCTTGAAGCTGCTAAATACTCATCTATGTTCTTTATAGCATTTTCACTCGGCAGGCTTCTGGGAGGATTTATACTTCAAAAAATCGGAACTATGAAGGGTCTGAAAATATTTATGGGAATGGCAGCTCTGTGCGTTACGCTTGGACTTATCTTAAAGCAAAATGGCTTGCTCATAATATCAGCAGCCGGATTTTTCTTTTCAGTCACATATCCGACTTTAATTGTAGTAATAAATTCAACATTTAGTCAATGTTCATCACTTGCTATCGGAACAATAACTACCTGCAACTCATTAATAGGAATTGTTTTAACTATGCTTATAGGCTTCTTAAATGATTTAATCGGAGCATATACAACATTCTATCTCGGCTCAATTTTTATGACAATATCGCTTGCTTTACTGATTATTATTGATAAGAAGACTGCTTTAAAGCAAAAATAATATGCATAAAAATAGCCTTCTATGTTTTTTCATAGAAGACTAATTCTTATGTTTTTATTAGTTGTCTATAATCCTGTGCTATTTGTTCTCAAGTTATCTTTTACAAAGTCATCTAATCTTGTTTTGTTATCAAAGGCAAGCAAAAACTCATCATATTCGTCCTGTAAAAATTCAGAATTTTCTTTTGCTGATTGACATGAAAGTCCTTCTCTTTCCGAAAAGGTGTTACAAGGGTATTTATCGCAGTATCCGCAATGTTCCAAGCCGTTCATAACAACACACTTTCTGACCGGACAGTCATCATCTATTCGTTTTGCATTTTCTCTTTCACATCTGCAGCCTTCACAATAAATATCTTCCGGCTTAATATCAAGTTCGTAATATTTCATCCACATTTTTGAAAGCATTTCTCTTTGGTCAAGTTTTTTTATATTAGGTGCGTATGCTTTGCAAAGTTCGCAGGAATATCCGCACATAGTTAATTTTTGCATATATATAACTCCTTATTCAATTTACAGCTATCTTAAATATGCAGTCTTTATCTCCGCAGGCAACCGCTTCTATGATTTCCGACTCAAGGTCTTTATCACAAATCAGCTTAAATGTTTTTTTAACATGAGCGTTGCAGCACTCACACCAAGTTTTGGACATAATATCATATGTATTTAATTTACGAAACATTCCGCATACGCATTTACCAAGTCCAAAAGAAATAATATATGAATCTTTGTCTTTAATTATATAACCCGGTTTTAAGAAATTGGAATACTCGTTTACAATTTCATCTGTATTCTTCTTTTCTTTTTTTAATCTTGTTATTTCAGCTTCATGATTTTTGGGAATATTGCAGCATCGTTTGTGTCTTATTCTCTTGGCAGTATCATCATCAAGCATTTCATCCATTCTGTCGGTAATTATTTTAGAAAGCTTCGCCTGCTCGCTTTGCGGCATTTTATCGGAAAGGCTTGAGTACTCAGGAAAAAGCTTATTTACGCCTTCTTCTCCAAGCTCTTCTTTGATACTTAGGTATATCTGGCGAAATTTAAAAATTGCCATTTAATTTACCCCCACAGATTTATTTTTTCCATCTT
Source organism: Firmicutes bacterium UBA5010 (assembly GCA_002396645.1). Taxonomy (GTDB): domain Bacteria; phylum Bacillota; class Clostridia; order Tissierellales; family Sedimentibacteraceae; genus UBA1535. The sequence continues at coordinate 104,358 of DGYI01000005.1, read as the reverse complement.
TTTAAATTCGGCAATATGCTCATTAGCATGGCTCTTGCCGCTTCACTGTCCTTGCATGTCCCATCCTCTATCATGAACGGTATACATGTTTGAATCATTTCTTCCATAGTTTCATCCTTTGAAAAGTCACCATTCGGAAAACAATAGCAGCAATAATCTTCATTTTTGCTTCCATCGGAATTTTTTCCGAGCATATTTTCCTCTTCCATTAGCATTCCACAGCTTTGACATACTTTCTCACTCATAGTATCAATCTCCTTATTATATTATTTATTTTTTTAATATAACATCGTCTCGCTACGCAAGACATTGAAAATATTCTATGAATATTATAATATAGTAAAGCTGACATCTGTATGTCATATTATAAATTATTATTTATAATTCTCTAAAGATTTTTTTAATCTGCTCACTATTTCCTCTTTCAAATAATCAGGAGATATAATTTTTGCGTAATTTCCATATGATAAAATAGTACCGTATACCCATTCATCATCAGGAAAATGTGCTGAAATAGTAAAGCTGCCGTCATCATTTCGTTTTATTTGATTCTCGTCAAAGCTGTCATAGACTCTGTATGCCATACATTTATCCACCCACATTGTAAATTTAATAAATTTCGTATTTTCCTCTGTTACAGTTTCATCATCCTGAAACTCTTTTAAATCATAGATTTCATCCATGTATTTTACTCTTTTCATACGTGTAAGCTTGAAAATTCTAAATGACTTTTTCTCCCTGCAGTAGGCCCTTAAATACCATGAATTATTTTTCAGCCAAAGCTGTATCGGCTCTGCCTCTCGGTTTGTAAGCTGTCCATAGCTGTTGTAGTAATCAAAGCTAAGAACGTGTTTTTTTAGTATTGCATTTTTTATAGTTGAAAACAGCTCATGCTGTTGGTCGCTCCAATCAGAAAAATCAATAGAAATCCAATTTGGATTTTCAATTTTAAATATTCCGCATAATTTTGACAATGCGCTGTATGAATTGCTTTTATCTGCTTCCTGTATACTTTGAAGTGCAGCTAATATCTGCATTTGTTCCTCGTCAGAAACTATACCTTTTTCAAAAACAAAATTCTCCATAATTGAAATTCCGCCATTTTTTCCTCTTGTAGCATAAAGAGGAATTCCGGACATGCTCAGCATTTCTATATCTCTGTAAATAGTCCGAACAGATACCTCAAAATGCTCGGCAAGCTGATTAGCTGTAATATTTCCTTTTTTTAATAATATATATACTATTTCAAATAATCTGTTCATATATTTATCACTCTCTAAAACTATCTATTTTTAAAAAACAGTCATAAGCATACAAATGATATATAATCCTTTGTGTTACTTATGACTGTTATCTGACGACTATATAGTCACCTAACTTATTTTCTGTAAAAACAAATAAGAAAGCTAAGCTGCATTTATTACTTACAATTATTAAAGAATGCTAAGTACGCTTTATATGTTTCGTACACATCAGCCTTGCTCACTACTTCGTAAGGAGCGTGCATGCTTAGTACAGGAACTCCCACATCAAGCACATCCATGTTATGGTTTGCTAAAATATAAGCTATTGTTCCGCCGCCTCCCTGGTCAACTTTTCCTAATTCGGAGCTTTGCCAGTTTACTTTATCATCATTAAATACTTTTCTGATTTTTCCTACAAACTCGGCATTTGCATCGTTGCATCCGCCTTTTCCGCCGCTTCCTGTATATTTAACAATTGTTACACCTTGTCCTATTATTGCACAGTTTTGTTTTTCAGAAACAGAAGGATATGTCGGATCAAAAGCTGCCGCCACATCTGCTGATAAAACACTGCTGTTTGCCAATGCTCTTCTTAATGTTAATCCGTTTGATCTTTTGCTGTTTTCCATGTCAATCATCTCAGAAACAAGATTATTGAAGAATTCTGAATGCATACCTGTATTTCCGTTGCTTCCTACCTCTTCTTTGTCAACGCACAATGCTACCGCTGTTTTGTCATTATTTTTAACTTCAAATATTGCTCTTAAAGAAGTGTATGCGCACACTCTGTCATCATGTCCGTATGCTGCTATCAGACCTCTGTCCAATCCGACATCTCTTGCTTTTCCTGCCGGTACCATTTCCAGCTCTGCAGAAATGAAGTCTTCTTCTTCTAATCCATATTTTTCATTAAGTATTTCTAATATGTTTCTCTTGAATTTATTATCTTCATCTTTATCATTAAAAGGTAAGCTTCCTATAATTACATTTAAAGCTTCTCCTTCGATACCCTCACGCAAAGTCTTTGTATTTTGATCTTTTGCCAGATGAGGTAATAAATCGGATATGTAAAACACCGGATCTTCTTCTTGGTCGCCTATTGCTATGTCCAATTTTTGTCCGTCTTTTTTAATTATTGTTCCATAAAGTGCAAGAGGAAGAGCAACCCATTGATATTTTCTTACTCCGCCATAGTAATGAGTTTTCATTAAGGTTAATCCCGAATCTTCGTACATAGGATTTTGCTTAATATCTATTCTTGGAGAATCTACGTGGCTTCCGACAATGTTTAAGCCATTTTCAACAGATTCTTTGCCCACAACTACTAATGCCACCATTTTGCCTTTATTCTCACAGTAGAATTTTGTTCCTGCTGTTAGTTTTTTAACAGAGCTAAACGGTACAAAGCCCTCTTTCTCGGCTCTTTTAATAATTTCCTTTATTGATTCTCTCTCTGTTTTTGAAGAATCAAGAAATGCCTTATAGTCTTCGGAAACTTTAAAAACTTCTTTCTTTGTTTTCTCATCAATTTTTTCCCAAACAAAATTTCTTTTGTAGAATAAATTGCTTTCTTTATTTGCCATTTTTCAACATTCCTCCCTTATTCGACAAATTTCATATTTGTCAAATACATTTTTTTGTCTTTAATTATACAATCAATATTATAATCCTTTATAAGGCTGGTTTCAATAGGCAATTCTTCTTCGCCGGTCAAAACTGTCCATTCAAGATTAGCAAGTATTTTAATTGATGTTTCAGTGATTTCTATATTTTTTATCTCTTTAATTCTCACTCTTGTTGTACGTTCATAATCTGTAGGATTATTGTAAATATATGTCAACAAGCTCATATCGGATTCTAAAAGATTTTTATCCTCAATCTCAGACAAGTCTTTTTTAAGTTTTTCTAAAACTTCATCATCTTTATCCCCATATAAAAAATCATTTATAATATTTATTCTTTCGTTTAAAAGTTTCTCAATTTGATTTACCTCTGATATATTGTCAAATTGTTCTAAAACTCCGAAACTTATCACAAATGTTACGATAAAAAAATAGATAATTACAGATTTCATTTAATTTTCCCCCTATACTAAAGTTAGTATCATCTAGTATAGAGGGATTCAAATAATAAGTTTATCAATAATTGTCAGCCCGAAGCAAGATATTATCTACCGCTTTTTACAATAAAAGAGCATAAAATACTAATCCGCTGTTAAAAACCTACATAAGGTGCAAATATACATTTAAAATCTTCGTAAAATTCATAAATAAATGTCATTAGTTTAAATTATTTTTCTGTAATTTTTACACTGTCTCTTTTTTCTATAGTAAACGGCAGCTCTATCAATCCGTTTTGGTGCTTTTCACCTTTTATCGTCTTGATTAAAGTTCTCATACCAACTGCACCGTAATCATAAAACGGCTCTCCGATAGTGGTAAGCTGAGGTCTTACAAATTGTCCTTCCTTGACATTGCCAAATCCCATAACAGATAAATCCTCAGGAACTTTAACGCCGTTATCAAGCAAATAATTCATTACACCTATAGCTAATTCATCATTGCTGCAAAGTATTGCATCAATTTTTTTAATGTCTTTTAATATGCTGGGACCTAAGGAATAAGCGTGGTTATATCTTCTTCCGTTTGCAACATAAAAATTAAGTCCCTTTGTATTAAATTCGTTATCTTTTAAAGCCTTTTTATATCCTGAAATTTTTTGCTCTTCAACAGTAACTCCGTTTTCATAATCAGAAACATATGCAATTTTTTTATGTCCTTGCTTTATAAGAAAATTAGTTGCCTCATATCCTGCGGCAAAATAATCTATTGATATATATTCCATTCCTTCTTTTATTTTTTTTGTGAAATATACACAAGGTTTATTAAGGCTTTTAGCTAATTCAAGTATCTCATCATCAAAGCTGTGTCCTACCAAAAAGATTCCTTCAGCTTGCTTTCTGTCAAGCAGCTGCAAATATTTCTTTTGCGCTTCCTTACTAAAATAACTGCTGCAAAGCAATATATCATAGTCATACATTTTCCCGATTTCCTCTATACCTCTGACTATATCAGCTACATAACTTTGTGCCAAATTGTTTACAATTACACCTATTAAGTATGATCTTCTCGTAACTAAGCTTCTGGCAACATCATTCGGTTTATATCCTGTTTCCTCAATCACACTCAGAACTTTTTTCCTAACTTCCGGACTTACAGGCTTAGAATCATTTATTACTCTCGACACTGTAGATATTGAAACTCCGGATAGTTTTGCAACATCTTTAATCGTAATCATCCTTTTTTACCTCCAACAATAACGTTTTCTACATTATACTATCATTTTCATTTAATATCAATCTATTTTCCTAAAAATTTTCCTAAAATTCAGCAAAAAATAAACCCGCAATGCCGTGAGCTTTTAATTCATACCCGCTCTTCGCAGGTGGATTATCTGTCAAACGCTTCTGGCTTCCCGTCTATGCGGGCCTGTCATAGGCGGCCGAACTCGATATTCCGTTATTACTTTGTCGGTTGAATTAATAAACCCTCGCACATCGTAGGCTTTAACAAATTATACTATATTTTTTTATAATTTTCAACTGTTTACTTATACCGGGCATACAGTTTTTATTTCCAAAATTCTATCTAAATCGCCACCATCAATAGTCTCGTTCCTTATTAGTATGTCTTTTATCATATTTATATATTCTTTATTTTCATTTATTATTCTGATTACGTCTTCGTAAGAATCATTGATTAATTCTTTTACTGATTTTTCAATATCTAAACTTACAGCAAATTCCGAAGACAAAACCTTGTAATTAACTAAGCCAGCCTCTTTACTCATACCATACTTTGTGATGTAATCCAATGCAAGTGATGTAGCTTTTTCTATATCATTTTGAGCCCCTGTTGTTACTTTGTTATTTCCTAAAAAGATTTCTTCTGCTCCTCTTCCGGCTAAAAATACTTTTATTTGATTTTCAATCTTTTCTCTTGAGATAACAGTCTCGTTTTCAGGTGTGCTCAGAGTATATCCTCCCGCACCTTTAGTTGTAGGTATAATTGAAACCTTTATTACTTTATTTTCAGGCATAAGGTATTTTGACATAAATGCATGTCCGGCTTCATGATATGCAGTTATTTCCTTTTGCAAATCATTTGAACCGATATTGGTTTTGTCAGCTCCGGCTACTACATTAAAATATGCTTTTTCCAAATGTTCTTCACCGACTTTTTTGCTTAAATCCTTTACTGCCAGCATTGATGCTTCGTTGACCAGGTTTTCAATCATAGCTCCGCTGAAATATACTGTTAATTCGGCAATCTTTTCTATATCTATATTTTCGTCAGAATTAGTCTTGTCAAGATATAGTTTGATTATCTCTTTTCTGGCTTCTTTATCGGGAAGCATTATCTCTATTTGTCTGTCAAATCTTCCGGGTCTTAGAAGTGCACTGTCCAGAGTATCTACTCTGTTTGTAGCGGCAAGAACTATAGTTCCGCTGTTTTCAAAGCCCGACATTTCTGTAAGAAGTGCATTCAGTGTTCTGTCTCCTTCATCGCTTCCTCTTGCTCCTGCACCCAGTCTTTTTTTACCTATTGCATCTATCTCATCGATAAAAATAACACTTTTTTTCGCTTTTTTTGCCTTGTTGAAAAGATTTCTTATCCTGCTTGCACCAAGTCCCGCATAAACCTGAACAAAATCAGAGCCTGATACCGCAAAGAAATCCACTTCTGCTTCTCCGGCTAAAGCTTGTGCCATCAGGGTTTTACCCGTTCCCGGCGAGCCGTACAGCAAAACTCCCTTGGGAGCTCTGATATTAAAAGCACTGTACTTGTCAGGATTTTTTATAAAATCTACCAATTCTTTTAAGCTTTCCTTAGCTTCATAGTTTCCTGCTACATCATCAAATCTTATATTTGATTTATTTTTATAATTCACTTCACTTAAATTGTTTATTTCTTTTTGAGCAGCCTTTTTATTTCTGAAAAATAAAATATATACAAAGATGGCAACTGCTCCGATTGCTATAAATGTAAATTTATCCATATTACAACCCCTTTACTCTTTTGATACCGATTATTATATACGCTCAATATTCAAGCTATCTAATAATTTCTTAGGAATATTATAACATGAATAATTTTTAAAATATATACATAAATATATAGTTTATTTACATCCTTTTTCCAATACGCAAACAGCCTGTGAAGATATACCTAGTCCTTTTCCTTCAAATCCCAATCTTTCTGTTGTAGTTGCTTTAATGTTTATATTTTCAATATCTGTTTTTAATATCTTTGATAATACAGCTCTCATCTGTTCAATATACGGTGACATCTTCGGACCTTGAGCTATTATTACACTGTCTATGTTTCCGATTTTAAAATCCATATCTTCCATTATTTCAACAACTTTTCCCAATAAAATTTTGCTGTCAATGTTCTTATAATTTTCATCATTATCCGGAAAAAGATATCCGATATCTCTCTTAGCCATAGCCCCTAAGATGCTGTCCATAATTGCATGAATCAAAACATCTGCATCAGAATGTCCGTCTAATCCCTTATCATACGGAATTTCTGTTCCTCCTATAATGAGCTTTCGATTTTCAACCAATTTATGCACATCATATCCTATTCCTATTCTCATACCATCCTCGCTATTATTTCCGCAACTCTCAAATCAAATTGTGTAGTTATTTTAATGTTTTTTTGAAGTCCGGGTATTGTTTTTACTGTATAGCCGTAATGCTCAACTATGGATGAGTCATCAGTGACCTTTATCTTATCCTCTATTGCCATGTCATAGCATTTTTTTATAATTTCATAATCAAAAGCTTGTGGAGTCTGCACAGCTTTGTATCTGCTTCTGTCTATTGTTTTTTTTACAAAATTATCTTTTGTGATCTGTTTGACAGTATCCACTAAATCAATGACCGGAATACAAGCCCCATGTTCATACGCACTTTCAATACAGCTGTTTATAAGCTTCTGTGAAATAAACGGACGCACTCCGTCATGTATAAGCACAATGCTGTTTTGCATATCTTCATCTATACTCAATATTCCGTTATATACGGAATTAATTCTTTCAGCCCCTCCGGAAATAACCTTATTGATTGTCGGTCTTTCGTAGCTTATATTTTTTTTAACGAATTCTATATCTTCATTGTTTACAACCACAATGATATTGTCGATTTTATTGTTTTTTTCAAACTGTTCTATAGTTTTATCTAAAATTATTCTGTCATCTATTATAAGATACTGCTTTGGTATATCGCTGTCCATTCTTCTTCCTTTGCCGCCTGCAACAATTATAACAGTAACATTTTTATCCTTGTACATAATATTTTACCTCCATGNNGTACTTTTATACAATTTGATATAATAATGGCACGGTCTCAGCGAGACCTATATTGTTAAGGTTTTTAATTTTATTTTAAATTGTTATCCAAAATATTCTTTTCAACATATAATTATACTATAATAATATTAGGAGTGATTGATTTGTTAGGTATTCAGGAAATATTTATAAGGCTGTTTACAGCATTGTTGCTTGGAGGGCTTATAGGAATCGAAAGAGAGGGAATCAGACGACCCGCCGGGCTTAGAACGCATATACTTGTATGTATAAGTTCATCTTTGATAATGCTAAGCGGAATATATCTCTCAGATATGTTTGTGAGCAGGGCAGCTATAGATCCATCAAGACTTGGGGCTCAGGTAATCAGCGGCATAGGATTCTTGGGAGCCGGTACAATTCTTAAGATTAACAGCGGAGTAAAGGGNNAATTTTATTTTCTCTTATGGTATTCGGCAAAGTAGAACGTCTGATAAAAAACAGAAGTCACGACTTATGGCTTGAAATCTTATGTGAAAACAGTTCAGGTGAGCTGGGAAGAATCGGAACCGCTCTTGGTGATAAGGAAGTTAAGATAAGAAATATAGAAACAAATATTTTAAAGGGCAACGATTTGTTAGAATTAAGACTGCTCATTATACTTCCCCAAAACACCTCACCGGAAGAGATAGTAGATATAATTACATATATTGAAGGAGTAAAAAGTGTTAAAATTGAATAAAAAAGTAGGATTTATTCCNNGGAATAAATCCTACTTTTTTATATACTTTCCTTAGAGTTTTCCTCGCAGAATTTTCTGCTTTCTCAGCGCCTTTGCGATATATCTCTTCTAAATAACTTTTATCTTTGAGCAAATATTCGCACTTTTCTTTTAACGGTCTTAATTCATCAATTACGATTTGTGCAACATCGTCTTTAAACTCGGCATATCCTTTGCCCTCATATTTTTGTACTATTTCATCTATGCTTTCTCCGCTTATCTTTGAATAAATCCCTAAGAGATTTTTAACCCCGGGCTGTTCATCACTCAATTTGACTATACCAAGAGAATCTGTGACAGCTCGTTTAAATTTTCTTCGTATAGTATCGTCATCATCGGACAATAAAATATAGCTGTTATCATTCGTATCTGATTTTGACATTTTACTTGCAGGGTCCTGGAGATTCATTATCTTGGCTCCTACTTTTGATATATACGGCTCAGGTATAACAAATGTTTCGCTGTATCTGTTGTTAAATCTTATAGCTATATCTCTTGAAAGCTCAAGATGCTGTCTTTGATCCTCTCCTACAGGCACAAGATCTGTCTGATATAACAATATATCAGCTGCCATCAATGAAGGATATGTGAAAAGCCCCGCAGAAATATTATTGTTTTCTTGTTTTTTTGATTTATCCTTAAATTGAGTCATACGTCCCAGCTCACCGTAATAGGTCATACAATTCAAAACCCATGCCAGTTCTGCATGTGCAGAAACATGTGACTGTATAAATAATGTCACCTTGTCCGGATTAAGTCCTGCGGCAATATAGTTTGCTAAAACTTCTAAAGTATTTTTCCTTAAATCCTTAGGCTCTTTCGGAACTGTAATTGCGTGCATATCAACTATACAATAATAGCAGCTATATTCCTCCTGCAAATTAGTCCAGTTTTTTATAGCTCCCAGATAGTTTCCGAGAGTTAAAGAGCCGGAGGGCTGTATTCCACTGAAAATTACTTTTTTATTATCTTCCATAATTATACCCATACACCGATTTCACAAAATCCCATGAAACACTTGTGCATGGGCCCGGTGCTTATCCTTACATTATTTATTTTTCACTTTCCGGAAAATGCTATTTCGATATCATTAACTATAGACTCATCTATAAAATTATTCTGTGCCATATTCTTTAATATGCTGATTGCCTTATCATGCTTAAGACCTTCCTTATATGGTCTTGTCTCTGTCAATGCCTGATATATATCCAGACAAGCCATCAGACGTTCTTTGAATCCTAATTCATCTGCAGTTTTCCCGAAAGGATACCCGCTTCCGTTAAGTTTTTCATGATGCATTGATGCCCATGATGCAATATCCTCAAGTCCTCTTATTCTCCTAAGTATTTCATAGGTATAATAGGCATGATTCTGCATATATATGTATTCATTCTCCGTTAATTTATCCGGCTTTTCAAGAATATCTTTGTCTATGACAAGTTTTCCTATATCATGAACAGCACCTGCAAAGTAAAGCTTTGTTGTCGTTTCCTCATCGCAACTGTAATATTTAGCCATAATAGCAGCCTTTTTTGCTATATTAACCGAATGGCGCATAGTAAACTCTGATTTATAGTCTATTATATTGGCAAAAAAATCTGAAAAGATAATTATCTGCTCTAAAGAATATTCTTTACAAACCCTTGGTATTTTTTCTTCCAACAAAATCTCAATTTCGAAATCCTTCATTTTTAATAAAACATCATAGCTCAAATTCTCTATAAACATATCAACATAGTCTTCATAAAATTCAATGTTTTTATTTTCATTCAAGTATTTTAATATTTTCTCGTACTTTTCTTCTGTTAAAAAACCTAAATTAAATTCTGCATCAATCCTGTCGGCAATATGTATTAATTGAGCATATATCGGAGTTTCAAACCAAGTCTTTCCGAAAGGCCCGCTCCCATCCGAATTTTCATGATGATATAAGATGGCTCCGCTGACATCTCCGTTAAACGGAAAATTCTTAAGATTATCTTCACCTAAAACACAATGTACTCCGGCATTAATTTTGTCTTTATCATTAACAACATCAATCCCGTTTATACCCTCTTCATGTATATATTCAGTTAAAGCATTATCATGTAATACAGCACATACTGCAAGATCATTTAGCTGCAATTCGTTAAAGCCAAGATTTTCTCCTAGGATCAGGCAAATATACGCAACTCTTTTTGAATGATGAGAAGCAATACCTATAAGTTCGTTCTCAACACAATCAAGTGCATATGAAAAAGCGTACAATATATCATTTATACATAATTTCATATAACATTTCCTCCTACCCAATACACACTTTTATTTTAACTTATTTTTTGAAATATTTCCACATTATTTTAAAATTAATAATATTAATAAAAAACGGATACTTTGAAATGTTCAAAGCATCCGTTTTTTCAAATTTAAAATGTAATAATATTATCTTTATTTATCTTCAAATATATATCCTGATTATTTTGAAGCAATTTAGAATTATTGAACAAAAGATCTACTTTTATTTTTAATCCCTTAATATCAACAAAATATCTTACTATATTTCCTTGAAGTATATTATCTGATATTTTAGCCTTTGCAAAAATATCCTCTGAACTATATTGTGGTTCTTCCTCGCTTATATCTATCATCTCAGGTCTTATCGCAACTTTTTCAGATGCTGCTTCATAGTTAAATGACTTCATCATGTCTTCTTTAGCCATAATGTTATAGCTTCCGATAAAGCTTGCTACATACGCATTTTTAGGGTTTGAATAGATCTGTGCAGGTTTTCCTGACTGCTCTATAACACCGTTGTGCATAAGGTGAATTACATCTGACATAATCATTGCTTCTTCCTGGTCATGGGTTACAAAAACACATGTCATATTAAGTTCTCTGTGTATCTCCTTAATACGAATTTGCAATGATTTTCTGAGTTTTGCATCTATTGCGCTAAAAGGCTCATCAAGTAATAAAACCTTGGGTTTAGTCACAATACATCTTGCCAAAGCTACTCTTTGCTGCTCTCCTCCCGACAATTGAGAAGGGAATTTTTTCTCGCTTCCCTCAAGCTGCACCAAGCTCAATGCCTCTTTTACAAGTTTATTTATAGTTTCTTTTTTTTCTTTTTTCATTCTAAGTCCAAAAGAAATATTCTGATAAACCGTCATTGTAGGAAAAAGACTGTACTGCTGAAAAATCATGCCTATATTCCTTTGTCTCGGGTTTTTAAATGTTATATCCTCATCATCCAAAAACATACTGCCCGAAGATATACTTTCAAGTCCTGCAAGACATCTTAAAAGTGTGCTCTTTCCACATCCCGAAGGTCCTAAAAGTGTTACAAAGCTGCCTTTTTCAATTGTTAAATTAAGATCCTTTAAAACATGCTGCTCATTATAATATTTATTTATGTTTTCAAATTTAATGTATGACATAAGCTTTCTCTTGCTATTTAATATTTTCTAATGCTTTTTTTACAAATTGTGAAGCAACTATATTTTCAAATCCTATTCTTTCTTTTATAAGTCCTTGTTCATAACAAAAATCTTCTACTGATTTATATCCTTCTTCGTTTATCTCTCCTGTTGCACTGAATGAAGATTTTACAGTAGCAAATTTTTCAGCAAATTCTTCTTCTGTCATGCCTTCAAACATAGGAGTCAATAATTTAGCTACTTCTTCTATGCTGTGTTCATTTATCCATTTCAATGCTTTTACATGAGCATTTACAAATTTTTGTACAGTTTCAGGATTTTCGTCAACAAATTTTTTAGTGCTTGTAACTATAGTAGTTTGACAAAATTCTGTATTATATAAATCTTTGTGCGTTTCAGGATTAGTTGTATCAACTAAAACATTAACACCCGGAACTGCCTGTAATAACTCTTTTGTACTGTAAATATCATAGAAAATTCCATCAACTTGTCCTTCTGCCAAAGCAACAATCGCAGCACCGTATTCCATATTTATAAAATTCACGTCATTTTCTGAAAGACCTGCTGAACTCAATATTGATAACACGAATGAATAAGGCGCAGATCCCGGCATACCAGCAAATACTGTTTTTCCCTTTAAATCTTTTACATCTTTTATTTCAGGTGCTCCTGCAAAAGCGTATGTTCTGTTATTTGTATTTGTCAATACAAAATATGATTGCATACCTTCATCAAATGCACGCATAACAGGTTCAGCCGATAATAAACAGAAATCAGAATCTCCGGCGTGCATACCTTGGAAAGCTACAGGACCGTCTTTGTATATAGCATATTCAACTTTGATTCCTTCTTCTTCAAAATATCCCAATAAATCCGCAGCATAAGTTGCCGACCAGTTTATACCTCTAAACTCAGATACTCTTACCTTAGTTAATTCTTTGTCATTGTTTTTTCCATCTGCCTTATCACATCCTGTAAACATTGCAAATACCATAAGCGATAATAATAAAATTGATATAATTTTTTTCATTTTAATGTAAATCCTCTCTTGTATTTATATTTAATTTTTTAATTTAATTTTTTTCCCCTATAGATAAATTGATATCAGGTCTCCACTTAAGAAGTAATTTTTCAACCTTATCCAACACATAATTTAATCCCAATCCAACTAAAAGAAGTATTATAACGCACGACATAACTCTTTTTATATTAAAATATGATGTTGCATATGCGACCATCCAACCAAAGCCTGCAGAAGCACCCATATATTCTCCGACTATTGCCCCGACAAGACAAGAGCCAAGCCCGGTTCTTATACCCATAATTATCCACGGAGTACATGTCGGTAAAACTACATGCATCAAAATTTGAAATTTGTTAGCCCCGAGCAAACTGGCTGACTCAACCAGCTTTTGTTCCATGTCAAGTATCGCATTATATGTTGCAAAGAAGACATTAAAGAAAACCATAAGACCTGCTAAAAATATCTTTGAAGCATAACCTATTCCAAACCAAAGAATATAAACCGGTGCCAATGTTAATTGCGGTATACCGTGAATAGCTGTAATCATAGGTTTGAATATTTTACCAAGTGTTGTAAATTGTCCGAATAACAGCCCCACGGACACTCCTATAATACTTCCGTAAAATAATCCAACAAATGCTTCTTTTAAGGTAACACTTGCATGCTTTGCCAAATCTCCGCTTACAGTAAATTGTACTAAGTCCTTTAGTATTAATGAAGGCTTGCTTGTATAGAACATACTTACTTTACCGGTTGATGCCGCCCATTCCCAAAGTAATATAAAGGAAATAATTATTAAGGACCTGATTATTATAACATTTTGATTTTTTTTCATTTCTCTCAATTTTCTCCGAGTCATTAGCTCTTACTCTCTCTTATAAAGTAAGCTTCATCTTTAAAAATACCTGGATCAGGCAAATTTTTATCTTTTAATTTTTCTTTAATTCTTTCCTTAGCCTTATTTTGTTCGGCTCCGTTTACACTTAAGTAAACACCATCGGCAGTCTGAATAAACTTCCCATACGGTAAACCTATTCCGATTTCTTCACTGCTCCACCCTGATAAATAGCGAGTACCCGAACAAAACATTGACATATTGATTGAGTTGGATTCAAACGGATAAGCCGTACATTCCGAGCATACTGCCTGATTGCCAGCAAGTTTAAAGTTTGTCTGAGTTCCGTATTTATATGTATACCCCTGTATTATACGCATAGCATTGTAGGAATCAGTTACAATAATAACCACATCAGGAGCTTCATTATAATCTTCCAATGGCTTTGTCATGACTCCATATATTTTATGCTTGCAAAATGTGACATTATTTACAACATTCTTTGCAATAGCTAAGTCTTGATATAATCCAAAGCTATTATATTCACATCCTGATTGAAAATCAGCGCTTGGCTCTTCAAGCCCAAGTGCTCTGGTTCCTCCGCCGCATCCTGACAGTTCCAAAGTTGCTTTTAAGCCTGTCCCACCTGTTGCCAATTTCACCATAACACAATAAGGTATTTTGGACTTAGCAGGCTTTACATCAGCAAGTTCATATTCCTCTTTTGTAAATAAAAACTTAACACCTACGATTTTTCTTTTAATTTCTAAAGAGGCTGTAATTTTGTCTATTGCGTTTTTTGCAATATTTGCAGTCTTCATTGTATACCTCCTTTATCAAATATTTTAGCAATTAAAGTTTCTTTTAACGAGTTATATTGCGTTTTAAGACCCATAACAATATAACATCAAAATACATATTTTGAAAATGAAATATTTTTCTTGTTGACAAGTTATGTATAACTTAATTTCATATATGTTAAAAATAAAACAATTGGAAGTTGAATTAATTTCCAATTGTTTTATTCATATATTTATTAATTATACATAATAACAATTACAGTAGTTATGAATTTTTACTAATTACAATATATGTATATTGATAAAGAGGCATTCTTAAACTATTTGTTCCCCATAATCTTTTGAATTCCTTAATTGGTATTTTGCGATTATAATAAATATTATCTTCATTAACAAGATATCCAAGAGACTCTGCAAGGTAAAAATTTTCTTCATCATATCCCACAATCGGAACATAGTGCAGGTAATTTTTATTTTGATATACCTTAATAAACGCAATAACAGGTATGCCCTTGCTAATCTGTCTTTTTAATTCAGAGATATTGCCGATACGGTAATACGCCTTAAACCCACGGTGCATCATTAATTTTATAATGCCTTTTGGATATACGTGTCCGCTGTACATTTTATTTGGCATTATATTGTACATATTCTGTCCGGTGGCTTCTATATCAAAATGTCTCATAATATATGCGGCGGAATATCCTGCGCATTCAAAATTATTCTGAATATCAATCCGGTTTTTCTTTATGATAATATATCTTATCGGATAATTCCTTCTTGAAAACTTAGGGATCGGAAATCCCATAAGTATCACATCTATTATGCTCGTTATCAGCATCCAGTTTATGATTAAATAAATAATTCGGTCAATATTTTTCATATATTTTATCTCCTAAAATTCTGACCTGTCTCGGATATTGCGGGATTTTACTTTAATCTTCCAATTTATTTCTTCTAAACACCAATATAAACATGAGTATAAATATTACCAGGTTAAGCAATATAATCGACCAATCCAAAAATCCTATATCATATCCCTCATTTGATATAAGATTGCTTACTTGATATCCGTAAGTAAATTTTGAAACCTCGGCAATTTTTTCGTTGAATCCCGAAAGCATGGGTAAAAAAGAGAAAATCAAGCCAACAGGCACTGCTACAGCATTTGCACTTGTCATATTTTTAGAAAAGCCACCTATACTTAAGCCTAATACTATTGAACATACGCAGGCAATTGATATGGCTATTATAAACTTTAGCATAGACCCTAACGTAAAATCAGCAGCATATAAAAATATAAATGATGAAAGTACCGTAAAGATAAATACGAATCCTCCTGTACCTATTAAGTAGTCTGTTGATTTCACATTGGACATAATAAGTGCGCGAAGTGTATTTTTTTCCTTCTCCTCAGATATAATCGATACAATTGAAACAATAGGTGTAAATATACAATGCATAGCTGAAAATATGGAAACAAAAAATATTTCGGAGCCAAACTCATCACTTCCTGACATAGCGGTTGTCATAATCAGTGCAACTAAAGGATAAACAAAAAATAATATCAATACCTGCATATTTTTTAATAAATCCTTCATTTGTTTTTGAAAGATTGCTGAAATTATACGAATTCTATCCATTATACAAGACTCCTTCCCGTTAGACTTATAAATACTGTTTCAAGGTTTGGCTCCGACGAATGAATAGATACAATTTGATTATTGTCAAAATATCTTTTTATTTCGTCAGCACTTTCACTTGAATTTTGTAAGCTAAGTTTTGTTCCATCATTTAATAATATATGGATACTGTTATCCGGATTGTGCTTTCTGCAAATACTAAGAGGTTCTCCGTATTCGATTATTTTTCCTTCATTTAGCAATGCCACATTATCGCAAAGCTTTGTAGCCTCATACATATCATGTGTGGTTAAAAGTATAGTGGTTCCGCTTTTTTTCAGTTCAAAAATAAGCTCATGTATTTTCCCGGTCGTAGCGGGATCTAAGCCGCTCGTCGGTTCGTCTAAAAACAAAAGCTCAGGCTTATGCAGAATGGCTCTTGCCAATATTAATCTGCCCCTCATACCCTTTGAAAGTTTATCTGCCGGTGTTTTTTTAGCGCTTACAAGTTCAACTTTATCTAAAACCTCATTTATATAGGATTTATCGATATTAAATACTTGAGCAAAAAGCTTTAAATTGTCATAGCAGCTCAATCTTCCGTACAATCCGCTGTTATCCATGACTACACCGATATTTGAATAGACTTCGGGGGATAATTTATCGCAGTTTTCTCCAAAAAGCTTTGCACATCCGCAATCAGCCTTTATCTGTCCGGTTAATATTTTTATCAATGTCGTTTTTCCCGCTCCCGAAGGACCCAACAAGCCTAATATCTCACCTTTTTCAATGCTTAAATTTAAGTTATCCAACACTTTTTTATCTGAAAAGCTTTTTGTGATATTGCTTATTTCAATTACCTTCATTTCGTCTATCTCCCCCTTCAACATGTCTTTTTTTATAGTTTTCCAAAAGTTCATCATATTTTTTAGCTTCGCGCTTTGTTTTTGTCAGCATTACTGCTGTGCTTACAGTAAAGAATCCTACAAATGACACAAAAAATCCTATCCATGCTTCTGCAAGATTTACCGGAAACCATTTAAAGCATATAATAAAAATAACTATTACCGCTATAATGCTTATAATCATCAAAATTCTTTTCCATAACCCGCTTAGCTTCTTTAATATTTTTTCTGAAAGGAATATTTTATCTATTGACGAAATTACTATCGATGACAAAAGTATCTGCAATACAGTATCAAAGGCTATTCCTTTACTTCCCAGGCTAAACATAGTAGAATATTCTCTTGCGGATTCTCCTACAAAAATTCCAACGAAGCTGATGAATAGCACGGTGGCAGAAAATATTATTAATACCTGTGATATAAACTTATATATGTCTAAGAGCTTATCTTTCATCTTATATAACCTCCAATTTATTTTTTATAACTGAAGCATATTGTCTTGAAACAACCAGCTTTTCATCATTATTCATAGTTACCGAAATTCTGCCGTCTATATCAGGCTTAAGAGATTTAATTTGGTTAAAATTAATTATAATCGATTTGCCGGCTCTGAAAAAATCACTTGATTTAAGCTGTTCTTCAAGCTCATAAAGCTTTAGTGAGGTCTCATATACCTCATCTTCAGTGTAAAAAAATGTTCTTCTATCCACTGTATCGATGTATAGAATTTTGGACACATCGAGTATATATGTCTGATTATTCTTTATGCCTGTTAACTTCATATCAAGCATATTCAACATAGATACTATTTTTAATACCTTCTCATCATTTTTTTTACAATTTATTATAATTTCTATATCATGCAGGCAATTTTTCTCATTTATATGTATTTTCAAAATTGCACCTCCAAAAACTTACTGAACGCTTTTATCTAAATATATTAAATTTTTCTTATATAATCAATAAGTTTTGCCTAAGTTGTATAAAAAAGCCGCTAAGTTACAAAAAACAGACTCTAAATTAATAAAGTCTGTTCTGAAACTCTGTATTTATATGAAATCTTATAGTATCAACTATGTCGAGTCATTTAAAATATGCTGCGCATATTATATCATATATCTAAGTGAAAAATCTTCTCCGCTGATTCGCTTAAATAATTCGGAATATTTATATAATCCTGACGGTTTGATAACGCTGCTAATCAAAAACTCAGCAAATTCAACAGGTTTTTCCATAATATTTGTGCAATTATATTTTTCAGAAAAGCTCTTCTTAAGCATTTCGCAAGTTACATCACCCATGAAATAATTATGCAGATATATCGGATGAGTTGTATGGTGTATTCTAAATCCCCAAGGATACTCATCACCAAACGGCTCCTCCATCAGGTATTCTTTTTGTGTTGCAAATGCCAGCTTATTTATATCTTCCAACGAATTAACTTCGTTTCTGTAAAGATTCTGGTCAAACATTATACCCGATATTGCTCTTAGGGCATTAAGTTTCGCATACTCCTTATAATTAGCAAATTCATCTTTAACTGATTTATTATCACCGAAAAACTCGCTGTAGAAAATTTCATCATACATAAAATCTCCGAATAAATTTGCAATTCCCTCTGTGACTATACCGCTTATTCCCATATTTAATATAGTATCGCCAGGATCTTGCAAGAAGGAATGTACTCCGTGTCCCGTTTCATGAAGAAGCACTCCGTATTCGTTAAATTGATTTTTTACATTAGCTAAAATTCTTGAATCTTTTCCTGCTGCTATAGGAAAATTATATCCCCACTCTGATTTGTTTGCTCTTGAGAACACATCATATGTAATATTGTATTTGCTTATGTCAATGCCGAATCTCAAAAAGAATTTATGAAGAACTCTATAATAATCCGACATATCGACTCTTGTATTTAAGGAAGGTGCTATCTTTGATGAAACATAAGCTTCATCCCAAGGCATAATTGAATCCTTTTTCAGATACTTGTTCGCCATTTGGCTCCTTGCTTTATTCATCTCTGGGAGCATAGAGTGAAGCTGTTCTTTCCAATTAGCAAAAATATCTGTGTTTAAATCCTCATCACTCAATTTCATCTCTACAAAATCTTTAAAGCCGCGAAGTTTTGCATATTCTTTTCTAAGCTTTATAAGCTCCGGAAATCCTCCGTCAACTAAAGCCTTATTAACCTGAGCACGCGATAAATATGCGGCCTTTCTCTTATTTTCATCGTCTTCGCTTCTCAAAATTTGTGCTATATCAACAGATGATATCTCTGTTCCGTTTAAAATACTTCTATGAGTATTTAATATACCGGAAAGCTTGGTTGTCAGAGCTTCAATTTGTGCCGAAAGCTCATTTACTTCTTTAGATAGGTGAAAAGGCTCATATGACTTGTACATTATTTCTGCTCTTCTCTTATCCTCAAAGCTTAAATCATTTCTTTCATAAGTTTGTTTAATCATCTCGAAATCACTTTTTGAGCTAAGTTTCTCAATAATTTTATTATACTGATTTTCTACACCGAAGTCATATCCGGTAGTATATTGAGTCCATGATAATCTCGAATACTCTTGATTTAGCTCTTCTAATTCAAGTGCCAATTTTTTTAAGTTTTCCATTTTTAACCTATGCACCGATTTTACGATAACCCATGAAACATTTGTGCATGGGCCCGATGCCTATCCTTTCATTATTTTTAATTTATTTAAACCTTATTCTTCCTATAATTTATTTTGTTTCATTCTTTAAGCACGAATTCATTTTTATTGAACTCTATAATTCCTTCATCTTTCATTTTAGACAATTCTTTTGACATAGCGCTTCTGTCGACCGAAAGGTAATCCGCAAGTTCCTGTCTGTTAAAAGGTATAGTAAAAACATCACTCTTAAATCTAACAGCCTGCTCCGATAAATACGAAAGAAGCTTTTCTCTTGTTGTTCGCTTGACTATATGCTGTATTTTCTGATTCATCATGATATTTTTATTTGCCAGTATTTTTATCAGATTATTAATCAATTGTGTGTGAAAAACACAAGCAGTTGAACATGTGGTTGTAACTTTTCTGCAGTCTATCAATATAATTTCAGTATCTTCAGTTGCTACGACACTGACAGGAAAGCTTTCGACCTCTGCACACGAAAAAACCTCTCCGAACAGTTCACCCTCTCCAAGCTTAGCTAAAATAGCTCTGTTTCCCCAGAAATCCTCTTTAACTACACAAACGCTTCCTGATATAATTATGCCTGCATAAACAGGCGTATCCTCTTCTGAAAAAATAAAGTCATTTTTCTTATAGAATTTATCTTTTGCCGATAAACAGTGCAATACGCTGTTCAAGTCATTTTGGGATATATTGTAAAACAGTGAACACCTTTCTAAAACTTCCAAATATTTTTTCATAACTGCTCCATTTGTTGTAAAAACAACATACTTTTTATAGGAATTATATTACAATTATATTATAAAGTCAACATGGATAAACTTATATGATATAATAATTTTTTTGGAGGTTAATGTATGAACGAAATGTTTTGTTTCCAATGTGAACAAACAGCAGGAACTATAGCCTGTACTAAGAAGGGAGTGTGCGGAAAGCAATCAGACACTGCAAACTTTCAGGATGAATTAATAGGAGCTTTGATTGGTCTTGCAAAAACAGTAAATGGTGCTCCTACATCTGAATCCACCGACACTCTTGTGATAGAGGGACTGTTTACTACTATCACTAATGTGAGCTTTAATGATACAACCATAAAAGCTTTTACAGACAAGGTTAATAAGGAAAAAGAATCATTAAATCCAAACTGCAATGTATGTGAATCAAAATGTCCAAACAGTGAAAGCTATGACATGAATAAAATATGGGGTGACAATGAGGATATACGCTCATTAAAATCATTAATATTATTTGGTTTAAAGGGAATGGCTGCATATGCTCACCACGCTTTGGTACTTGGATATACTGATGATGAAGTAAACAGCTTTTTCTATAAGGCTTTAGCTGCAATAGGTGAAGATTTAGGAATGGATGATTTGCTTCCTACAGTATTAGAAGTCGGAAGAGTAAATCTGAAATGCATGGAGCTTTTAGACAAAGCAAATACCGAAACTTATGGAACACCTGTACCGACTAAAGTTCCTTTGACTGTAGAAAAAGGACCTTTTATAGTTGTAAGCGGTCATGATTTATATGACTTAAAACAATTATTAGAGCAAACAGAAGGAAAAGGCATCAATATTTACACTCACGGAGAAATGCTTCCTGCACATGCTTATCCGGAGCTTAAAAAGCATTCGCACTTAAAAGGTAATTTCGGAACTGCATGGCAAAATCAGCAAAAAGAGTTTATAGACATCAAAGGGCCTGTTCTGTTTACTACAAACTGTATCATGCCTGTTAAAGAAAATTACAGCGACAGAATATTTACAACAGCCGTAGTATCATATCCTGAAATGATTCATATTGACTATAGTGAGGACCATACTAAAGACTTTACTCCTGTTATAGAAAAAGCTTTAGAGCTTGGCGGATATGATGAAGATAAAGAGTTTACAGGAATAAACGGCGGAACAGAAGTAACGACAGGATTCTCTCACGGAACTGTTTTATCTGTTGCAGATAAGGTTATAGATGCTGTTAAACAAGGAGCTATCAAGCACTTCTTCTTAGTAGGAGGATGTGACGGGGCTAAACCGGGAAGAAACTACTATACAGATTTTGTTAAACAAAGTCCTGCTGATTCTATAATTCTTACATTAGCTTGCGGAAAATATCGTTTCAACGACTTAAACATAGGCGAAATAGGCGGTCTTCCAAGAATAATGGATATGGGTCAATGTAATGACGCCTACAGTGCAATAAGAGTTGCTGTTGCTTTAGCTGAAGCTTTTGAATGTGGCGTAAATGATCTTCCTTTATCAATGGTACTTTCTTGGTACGAACAAAAAGCTGTTTGTATATTACTTACACTTTTACACTTAGGAATTAAAAACATTTACTTAGGACCTTCTTTACCTGCATTTGTATCACCGAATGTATTATCTTTCTTAGTTGAAAATTACAATATTTCTCCGATAAGCACTCCGGAAGAGGACTTAAAGAAAATATTAGGATAAAAGAGTGAAGCTTGCTTCACTCTATGGAAGAAAAACTTTTCTATTAGATAGAAAAAGCGGAGCAATAGCAGTTTGCTCCGCTTTTCTCTTATATCTCCCTGGTATAAGAAAGACTTTGATTAAACAAGTCAATCAGCATATCAGGAGCATACTTTTTATATATTGCTTCCTTTGCTTTTAAAGGATTATCGGTGATAATATTATCGACGCCCATCTCAACCATTTTTTGAACATCGGCTGCATTATTTACAGTCCATACATATAAATCTTTTTCGCTATTTTTTATGTTGTTCACAAGTTTTTTGGTTATAAAATTTTGTTCTATGCTAAATCCATCGGCATATTCCAAATATGTAAGATCTCCATAGGCTATGCCTGTGACAAAAATTGTTTTTATCTCCGGTGCAATTTTCTTAACCCTTCTTAATGTATCATATTTTAAGGAGCTAACAACACATTGAGCTTCAATTTTGTTTTCCTTAATAATTCTTACAACTTCTTTTTCAAAATCCGTCTCATACCCTGTAGGTTTCAGCTCTATATTCAGTTTTGCTCTGCCGTTTATATGCTTTATAGCTTCATCCAATGTAGGAATTTTTTCACCGGCATATTCCTTGCCGAACCAAGTTCCCACGTCGAGATCTTTTATCTCATCATAAGTAAGTTCTCCAACTCTTTTATTTATTCCCGCAGTTCTTTTCAGACTGCTGTCATGAATTACTACTATTACTCCGTCTTTAGTCTGTCTCAAATCAAGTTCAATCCAGTCTGCAAAATGAGATATTGCGCTCTCAAAAGCTGCAATGGTATTTTCGGGTGCATTGATTGAATCTCCTCTGTGTGCGGTCACATTAGTGTTTTGAAGGAGCTGTATATTCGGCGTAAAAATGTTTGGCTGAAATACGAAAATAAATATATTGCTTGTAATTAAAACCGCAACAAAAATCATAAGCGAAATCTTTGCTGCAACAGGTCTTTTAAGCACAAGTTTCGGTATTTTATAAAAATTTAATATTTCTCCGTCTTTAGACCTTTCCTTGTAGTAATACGAGCATATATATGCAAAGGAAATAGGAGTAGAAAATATTGTATATAAACCGCTTACTAAAATAAGTATCCATCTGTATGCCTGCAGTGTTATAAGGTGTGCAGTTTCTGCAATTCCAAAAAGTTTTAAGCTGACAACTACAAAAAACATGATTATTATCAAAATTATAACCGCAGCCAGTGCAATAGAAATATTCCATATTAATAATCCTAAAACTGTCTTTATATAATTACCTTCTATTAAACGGAGTCCTTTTTTTATTGATTCCTTGAGATTGTGATTTTCTGTACAAAAATAACACAAGCTGTATATCAATTTTATAGAAATTATTGATATAATCAAAACTGTAACAGCTAATGCCAATGTTTCAGATTTGTTAAGATAATTTGCTACAAAATTCGGAAACTTCATGTTTGAAAGCAACACATAGCCCTGTATGAATCTTATCAGCGGAAAAATCAATATAACAATAAACACTAATAGAAAATTCATACCTTTAAACAGTTTTTTAACTGAATATATTCCTAATCTGAATATATGCAGAGCAGAAATTTTTTTATTGTAATATGATGCATGAAAACACCCTAAAAAAGACATAATCTCAAACATCAAATAAAAAGCAAGGCACAGTACAAATAAAATTATAATTACAATAGTTGATGGTCTTGTAAAAAAATAAAAAAGATTATCGTTTGAAAGATATTTTATACCGGCAAGCTTCAATGAAAAATTTGAAGCAGCCAATAATAAAGGCACAAACAATAAAATTGCGGCAACTTTATAGAAAATTTCAAAAATAAAAACTGACTTAAAATTAACTCTGAGTAATTCTAATCCTAATAATTGTTTTCTCAAAATACAGTCTCCATTCATATAGTCTCAAACTTAGTTTGAAATAATACCTAATAGTATTATTATATCAAATGCAAAGTTCAATTCAATATATTTGTATTGGTATTAATATAATTTTTAGAGATGAATTGAATTTTATAATTTTATATGATAGAATACTGCTATAAATGCTTCAATTTATTGACATTTAAAATTTTATAAATTTAGGAGAATAAAATGAATTCTGTGTGGTCTTTAGACAAACTTTACAAGGGATATGATGATCCTAATTTTCTTGAAGACATAAAAAAAGTTGACGAAATAGTTGACGAATTAAACAATTTTGTACTTACACTAAAGGAAAACGAAACGCAAAAAAATTTACTAAAAGCAATAGAGCTTCTTGAAGCACAAAGAAGACTTTTTTCAAAACTCTTTTCTTTTGCCAGCTTAAGACAGTCGGTAAACACTAAGGATGCAGACAGCGCTTCTTATCTTGGAAAACTAAGTGATAAAATAAGCAGCACAACAAAATCTATAACAATATTAAAAAAATACATATCAGAAATTAAAAATCTTGATGAAGTAATAAATTCAAATCCGACTTTAAAGGATTATGAATATTATCTTAATTTAATCGTTGCAGACAGCAAATATGTATTGAGCGATGAAGTAGAAGAAGTAATTTCTAAATTTGATATAAGCGGCGGAAGTGCGTGGTCAGATCTTCAATCTTATCTGACTTCATCTGTACAAGTGGATTATAACGGAGAAAAAACTACATTATCTTCTATAAGAAACCTCGCTTATGATGCCGATTCAAAAGTAAGAAAAGAGGCTTATGAAGCAGAGCTTGCAAGCTATGAAAAAATCAAGGACTCATTGGCATTCTCATTAAACAGCATTAAACTTCAAGTTATAAATGAATGCAAATTAAGAGGCTTCGGCTCAGCTCTTGAGCAAACCTTGCATAATGCGCGTATGAAGCGTGAAACCTTAGATGCTTTAATAGGAGCTATGAAAGAATATTTGCCTAAGTTCCACAATTACCTGAGGGTTAAGGGAGAGGTTCTAGGACATAAAAATGGACTTCCGTGGTATGATATGTTTGCTCCTATGGGAAATAACAACAAAAAATATACTATTGAAGAATCTAAGGATTATTTAATAAATTTATTTAAGGGTTTTGCACCTGACCTTGCAGAAATGGTTAACCGCGCGTATGAAGAAGATTGGATAGATTTTTATCCCAGAGAAGGTAAAGTGGGCGGAGCATTTTGTGCTACTATACACACAATAAGAGAAAGCCGAATCTTAACTAATTTTGATGGCAATTTCGGTGACGTTGTAACTTTAGCACATGAATTGGGTCATGCTTATCATAACTTAAATATCATGGATAACAAAATATTGAATACAAGCTACTCTATGCCTGTTGCAGAAACAGCATCAACTTTTAATGAAAATATCATTATGAATGCTGCGATAGCTTCTGCCGAAAATGATGATATAAAGCTTGCATTGGTTGAAAGTCAATTGCAGGATGTAACTCAAATAATATGTGACATATATTCAAGATACCTGTTTGAAACTGCTGTATTCGAGAACAGAAGCGATAGTTTTATGTTCCCTGATAATCTTTGTGATATAATGTTAAACGCACAAAAAGAGGCTTATGGTGATGGACTTGATAACAGTTTGCTTCATCCTTACATGTGGGCATGTAAAGGACATTATTACAGCTCTGACTTAAGCTTCTACAACTTCCCTTATGCCTTCGGCGGTTTATTTGCAAGAGGTCTGTATGCTAAATACCAAGAAGAAGGCGAATCTTTTGTTCCTAAATATAAAAAATTACTTAACTCTACTACAATTATGAGTGTAGAAGATGTTGCTAAAATTGCAGATATTGATTTGACCGATAAGGAATTCTGGAGAAAAGGACTTGAATCTTTCGCTAAGCAAATAGACTTATTTATAGAATTAGTAAAAAAATAGCTTTTAGTCTAAATTCAATTATTAGACTAAAGTATAAAATCTGTCGCAAATAGAAAATTATCAAAATTCTATCTTGCGGCAGATTTTTTATATTGCATATCACTCTTTATCTTACTACCCATTTTGCTGCATTTTCTTTCAATATGCTATTAAATCGTCCTAAGTCTTCATCACGTATTATCATATTTGCCAAGCCTTTGTTGAAATTTTTAAGTCTGTTTCTGTCGTTTATGATTTTTTCCTCTACTATTCCGGGGCTTTCGCCTCTTTCTAAACATCTTCTTCTGCATTCATCCTCTGAAACATCAAAATATATTATGAAAACTTTCCCGGCATAAACCTTTAGAATCTTATTCATTGCATCCTTGTCCACAATAGTAACACAGTTTTTTGTGAAATCATTTCTTAAAGTTCCGTACTTATAGCCATTATATACTACCCAATCAAGCAGCTCATCGTTTCTGATAAGCTTGTTAAATTCAGCATCTGTAAGAAATTTGTAAACTTCCTCATCTTTTTCATCTGTTTTTGGTTTTGTAGTGCAGGATTTGATAACTCTTATTCCATAATCTCTACAGGCTAGTTTAAAAGATTTTTTACCTGAACCGGAAGGTCCGACCAATAATAATATCATATAAAATTCCTCCTTCAAATTTAAAAATTTAAGATTAAATATTTCAAATGAAGTCCAAAAAATTCAGCAAATTATTTTATTATTTTTTATATTTTACCATATATCTGAATAATTTAAAAGAAAATATATGATAATATAATTATTGCATTTAGCAAATTGGCAATCAAATTAAATAATTAACTTAACATTAAAACAAGGAGAAGCATTATAATTATGAAAATATTTCATTTAATAAGTAATAAAAAACTCGTATTCATCGGAATCATTTTAATCATAGCAGCATTAATTGCTCCTTACACAGCTTCTGCCTCACTGGAGGAAACAGAGTATCAAAGTAATATTTACGCAACGGCATGGGCCTTACTTCCGCCGATAATAGCTATTTTACTTGCATTTTTTACTAAAGAGGTTTATTCTTCACTTTTTGCCGGAGTTTTGGTTGGAGCAATACTATATGCTAACTATGATATAATGTTTGCTATTGAATCAATGGTTGTCATTATAAGTGATGAACTTGGTGTAAACGGCGGACTTATCGTTTTTCTTGTCGAACTTGGTATTATTGTAGCTATGATGCAACTGTCAGGATGTACTTCAGTTTTTGCAGACTGGACATCAAAAAGAATAAAAACAAGAAGAGGAGCACTTCTTGCAACAACAGGGTTAGGACTTTTATTTTTTATAGACGATTATTTCAACTGTTTAACAACAGGAAACATAATGAGACCTGTAACTGATAAGCACAAAATATCGCGTGCAAGACTTGCGTACAATATTGACTGTACCGCAGCACCTATTTGTATAATAGCACCTATTTCAAGCTGGGCCGCTGCTGTTTCATCATATATTCCGGCAGAAACAGGTATAGATGGTTTTATGGTTTTCGTTAGAGCGATTCCTTTTAACTATTACGCACTTCTTACAATTTGTATGTTATTTACTCTTGCGATTCTGAAATTCGATTTTGGTCCTATGAGAAAATATGAACGTATGGCTATCGAAGAGGGAGATATATACGGAGGTACAGGAGATTTATATGCTGATGTTGCAAAACCGGTTGACAATCCTCACGGAAAAGTTATTGATATGATTTTACCTGTTATAGTATTGGTTATAGGCTGTGTTGTAGGTCTTCTTTATACAGGTGGTTTCTTTGCCGGAGCTAGTGTTGTTGAGGCATTCAGCAATTGTGACGCATTCTTGGGTCTTCCTATAGGTGGTTTCTTTGCTTTAATATTTACAATCGCATTATACTTAATTCGTAAAGTTATAACTCCAAAAGAGTTTACAGAATGTATCACTAACGGTGTACATTTAATGGTACCTGCAATGCTTATTCTGGTTTTCTCTTGGGCATTAAGCACTGTATGCCGTTCTAACTTAGGAGCAACTGCATTTGTAAAGGATTTTGTGGAAAATACATCATTCAATATGAACTTTTTACCATTCATCCTTTATATCATAGGAACAGTAATTTCCTTCGCTACAGGAACAGCATGGGGAACATTCGGAATTCTTATTCCTATGGTTATAGCTATATTCGGTGAAATTAATACTTTATCGCTTATCTGTATATCAGGCGCATTGGCAGGATCTGTTACAGGAGACCACTGCTCACCTATTTCGGAAACAGCAATCATGTCATCAACTGCAGCACAAGTTGACTTTATGCAGCACGTATTGACTCAGTTACCTTATGCAATGTTTGTTGCGGGGCTATCAGCAATAGGATTTCTTCTTGCAGGATTTATTCAAAATGCAGTTACAGTTCTTGCAATAATGATAGTTTTAATGGTTCTTGTACTTATGGTTATCAAAAAATTCACAGAAAGAAAAAATCCAAAGGTCAGCTGAAAAAACAATTTTGGCTTATAAAAAAGTGAACTGCGTTCACTCTATGGAAGAATATGTGATAAATAAATCCTCTGATTTGATTCAGAGGATTTTTATCCTTATTTATTATTATTTCACTAAAATGTTGAAGCTACATACATGCGTGAAGGGACACCATTACTGTCATTTACCATAGTCAGAAACTCCCAGCCGTATCTTTCGTAAAAACTTGTGTGGTCTGTCAATAAATAAGCCTTTTCAAATCCCAATTGCTTCAAATCACTTCGTATATAATTCAGCATATATTCTGCTATACCCTTATTTCTATAGGTTTCCTCAACAAAAAGGGCACACAAATTTGGAGTTAAATCCTTGCGGTCATGGAAATCATTATCTATAACTCCAGCACCTGCAACAATTTCTTGATTATCATTTAAAATAATATACCATTGAGGTATTTTGCTGTTATTTGATATACACTCTTGAATACTGCCTCGATATACTTCAATCGGAATATTCCATTTTTGATTAAACCATAATGCAGCTTTCTCTAAAAATTCAGGATTATCACGTAATAATTTTATCATACAGCGCCTACCGGAGCTGCATATACCAAAAATTCTTCTTTTCCGTCAAGGTTTAGCAATTTATCCGCTAATTTCTGATCATATGCTGCAATTGCACAGGTTCCAAAACCTATGGCTTGGCAGCTTAAATAAAGATTTTGAACTACATGTCCGGCATCAAGCAGAATTAGCTTATGAGCCTCTTCGGGATATCGCCATTCGCTTCTGTACGGAACAGCACTGTAATAAAAAACAGCTGATGATTTTCCTGCAAATTTTTGACCGTTAAGGCTGGTGGAGACTTCATCTTCAAGCTTATCCACAGATTTAATAAATTCCAAAGAGTGGCCCAAAGGAAGATAATGATATATACCCTTTTCTAAATCTGTAGAATTTAATACTGCTATATACGTTTCAAAGGGATGTCTTGCACCGGCTGAGGGCACTGTCCTGATAGTTGCATAATTATCCCCTTTAATTTCTTTGATTCCTTGAGTTGTCCAAAGCAAAAAGGAAAGCTGTTCCAATGAGATTCCTTCATTCTTATATACTCGATGGCTCTTTCTCTCATTAACTAAAGATAAATAATCTGACTCTTTTATAATATCTGAAAAATCTTTGCTTAGTTTTATAATGCTTCCACCCGCTGCCTCCTTTACTAGCGGAGGCTGAGGAAGCTGTTTTTGCTGGTCTGATTCAACTTCCAGTTCCGCAAAATTACTTTTAATAAGTAGCCTGGCACCGTTTATTTTATCTGCTATACTGTTGTTATTATCCATAATAACCTCCCGTTATGCCACTTCGTGGCATTATAAATAGAAATCCTTGCCTTCATTGTATCAGAAAGCTACTGATTTGTACATAATTCATATTAACATAGTTTCAGCAAGCCGAAACATTTGAACATTAACTACTCAATAAGTCCATACTTCTCCTTTAAGGATAAAATACGCAAAACACTCTCATTAATTCTCTCTTCACTTAATACAGCATTATTAACCGCTTCATATATACTGTCAAATGCCTCTATGAAATTTTCAGGCATAAGCACAATATCGGCTCCTGCTGAAATTGATAAAACTGCAGCTTCACCCGAAGAATATCGTTCTGTAATAGCACCCATAGACATGGAATCTGTAATAATAACTCCTTTATAGTCAAGCTCTTTACGCAATTTATCTTCTATCATTTCATAAGAAAGTGTAGAAGGCAAGCCATCATCAGTAATATTTGGTGCTGTAATATGGGATATCATAACCATATCTGTCTGTGCATCAATACCTGCTTTAAACGGTATTAATTCACACTTTTCAAGTTCTTCCCAGTTCTTTTCGATTGAAACAAAGCCATTATGAGTATCGCCTTTAGTATCTCCGTGACCCGGAAAATGCTTTATACAGCTCATTATTCCTGATTTATGCAAGCCTTCGATTTCGGCGACAAGCATTTCAGCAACCAAGTTAGGATCATCTCCAAAAGCTCTGTCCCCTATTACAGTATTATTCGGATTGGTATAGACATCCGCAATCGGCGCAAAATTCAAATTAAAATTATACTGTTTCATATAAGCACCTATGACAGAGCCGACTTCAAATGCTTTTTCAGTATCTTTGGTATTGCCTACAGCCTGCATACTTTCAAATTTTTGAACGTCAAATTCCGGTGAATTTGCAATCCTTGATACTTTTCCGCCTTCTTCATCTGTTGCTATGAACAGTGGTATTTTGCTGCTTTGCTGAAGCTTATCAATAAAATCAATCAATTGAGAAGGCGACTTGATATTTCCCGCAAAGAAAACAATTCCGCCGACAGGGTAATTTTTTATAACTTCATCGATTTGTGAGCTAAATTCCACAATATTATATTTATATTCATCTGCTTGCTCTGATGAAGAATTTTGAAGAGATTCAGGCTGTACTAACAGCATCTGCCCGATTTTTTCTTTTAAAGTCATGCTTTTTAATAATTCTTCCGCCTTTGATATGATTTCATTGTCCGGCGGCTGCACAGGATTATCTTCAGGAATCATGCCGCTGTCATTATCCTGAGGTTCATTCGCATTGACACTGCATGATGAAATAATAAATAAAATTAAAGACAAAATAGATATTAAATATATTTTTTTCATTCTGCACCTCTTTATATTTTTATTAATATTAAGACAAGTTAATTTTCGATTATTTTAATAATATTGTTAATAATATTGTAAATGAAAACAATATTATTAGACAAGACAATATTTATGATAACCTTTTTTAAAAAAAATATCATCCGGCGCATTTTCAGACATAATTTTAATTTTTTATTTATATAAGCTTGATATACTCAGATTCTTGAAATATTTTCTACTTCTATATCAGATAGTTATTATCTTCATCAGCTAATTCCAATGTTCTAATCTCAAAAGATTTATATCCTGAAGCGATAAAAGGATCAGATTTTGCAATATTTGTAGCTTCAAGCAAATTATCAGCTAAAAAAACAACCATTCCTCCCGGATAATCTGTAAAAGGTCCGCATAGCACAAGTTTCCCTTGCTTTTTTAATTCTCTTAAATGTTCAACATGATCCTTTATTATTTGCTCATTAAGAGCTTTTATATTTTCCATTAAATATACGTACATTATTATTTCATCTCCCTTGTACAGGTTTAACTTTTACTTTAATAAATTCCAATATTTCTTTTATATCCTCTTCTTTGAGTATTCGATAATTAATCCAGCCTCCGCGTTCACCGCAAGGATAGCGTACAGACCATATTTCTTTTGATTTATCTGATAGAGAATCAAGCTTGCTTTCCATTTCAGAAACCTGTTTGTCTCCAATCTGGGTGAATATTGTAAATCCTCCTTGTTCGAAAAACAAATAGCACAGATGCTTGCTTTTATGATTATATTTATATCCCCACCCGTAATTTTTTCCAAATGGAAATTTTAATTCTTTGCTTAAATCATACAACTCTGTTAACAGGATTTCAAATTGATTTAATTTAGCTGCTGCGTCTGTTCCGATTATTTCATAAATCAATTCTATTGAAGGAGTATTATCCTTATCCAACATTCGTTCATACATAAAATTCACCTCGCAAGTTTAAAGTTATTTTACAGATACATATTTATTATCTTTTATGTAAAATCTCCAAGGATAATCCTTGGCTTCCTCTGCATAATCAATTCCTACACGTTTTGATGATATTACATCAAAGTTTTCCTTCTGTCCTTCTTCAATATATAATTTACTGCCGCACAAATCTTCTCCGTTTAAACTTTTATCAATCAGAAATGCTTTGCATAATTTACCCGGACCGTTTGTTAATCCACTTATCTGACTTTTATTCAAGCTGTTATATGGCTTTTTAAATCTGTTTTGAGACATTAAATCAAGCCCTTCTATAGGCTCAAGTGCTCTTATCAAAACAGCCTGCGGAACTCCTTCTTCTCTTGTAACTATATTAAAGCAATAATACATACCGTAAATAATAAACACATATGAAAATCCCGCAGCTCCGTACATAATCTCAACTCTTGGTGTTCTTCTTCCGCCATATGAATGTGCAGCTTTATCTTCAATACCCATATATGCTTCCGTTTCAACAATCTTTGCAGAAATTTTTTGTCCATCTATTTCATGTACAAGTACCTTTCCCAAAAGTTCTTTTGCGACTATTAATGAATCTCTGTTATAAAATTCTCTGGCTAATGTTTTCATTTTAACTCATATTCCTCTCTTTTACAGTAATCTGTAAAGCAACTCACTTTAAAGATTTGTGACTATAGTATGTTTATAAAGTATCGCTACTACTCATGCACGATACGATTTATTTCTTCAATAAAAATACGTACATCATCAAAACCGGAAACACTCATTCTAAATTTTAATTTGCCGTGGCATACAGATTTTTGCTTATCTTCCAGCCTGTAAGGGGTTTTTGCCAAACAGTGGCTGTAGCATCCTACACAATCATCAAGACTGAAAAACATGCGATTTGCAAACTCAGGCGATGTCTTAAGCAATCTGTCAAGCACTTCTTCCATCATATCAGATTTTCTGTGCCATGTATCCGGCTTGCCATTTGTTATAAGATACCATTGCAAAGAGTGATCGAATATATCATTGCTTAGATAAATCGCATATGAAAACCCATGTTCTGAACACACATAAGTTATTTTATTGCCCTTCTTATCTACTATTCTTTTCATCTTCAAAGTTTTTAAAGATCTCAAATATTCGTCCATTTTCATTATTTCACTGCTAAATTGTTCGGATAAAGAAGATATAGACTTTTCAAATGTCGGCTTTTCACCTGGTTTTATTGCATTATTTCTCGTAATTGCAATTGGAAGTTCTTCTTCTGAACGAGAAATTTGGCAAGTTTTTTCATATTCAGTTATACAAACCGATTTTATAGATAAATTTACCAGTTTGTCGCAGGCTATTTTAAACTCAAATCCTTCTTTATTCATTTCATCAAAAGCAAGAGCTTTCATATATCTTTCTTTTCGTGAGTAATATCTCTCTTCTCCATCTATGATAATCTGCATTTCCTTAAAATCATACAATACAGATATATGAGTAAATTCGTTCATATTTATGTGATTATGATAAAACCTAATCTTTCCGGCAGGTGCTGCAATATCATCAATTCGACGGTTATCTGACCATAAGGTGCCAAAGTTTATATGCCCTTTTCCTAAAAGAATATATAGTCCGGGAGCATCAATTTTTACTATTATATCAATACGAAGAGGTAATCTATATTTTTCAGGTAAATAGATATAAGAATTTATTGATAGATGTTCTGCATCAAAGCGTTGTGTCGGTATGGCACGGTTTGTTGACATACAAAGAATATTATCCCTGAATTCACAGGATACCTGTCCTTTCTGTATAAAATCAATTAAATTTATTTTATGTTCTATCATTTTAATTCCTCCTGTATTGCCTTATTATTACGCATCTTTTAAAATTAAATTTTAAGTTTAATTAATCTCTTAAATTCACTTTAGCATACGTGAGTATATATTTCAACAACAAAAAACACTTCTCAGGAAGTGCTTTCTTTTATCAAATTTACTTGTTATTTAAGCATCTGGTTATTATTGAAAAAATCTTTCCAAGGATCATTTCCTGTAATTCTCAAAACTGCATCGGCCATATTAATGCCATCGGGAGCAACCGTATCAAGTTCATCCCATGCGATAGGCATGGATACTTTAGCGCCTTTTCTTGCTCTCAGAGAATAAGGAGCAACGCTTGTAGCCCCTCTGCCATTTCTGATCCAGTCTATAAATATTTTTCCCGTGCGCTTAGTTTTTCTGGAATTACTTGTATATAGGTCGGGCCATTTCTTTTCCATAACTTCTGCAACTCGTTTTGCGAAATCATAAAATACATCCCATGTCACGACCGGATTTAAAGGTACAACAACATGATATCCCTTGCCTCCGCTGGTTTTGAGATATGAATTCAAAGAAAGCTCAGAAAGAATACTTCTTATATCCCGTACCCCTTGACGTATTCTGCTTATGTCCATCCCTTCATCAGGGTCCAAATCAAACACCATCATATCCGGTTTTTCAAGTTGGTCTGTAGAGCTTCCCCAAATGTGAAATTCCAGCGTTCCCATCTGAGCTTCATATATGAGCCCGGATGTATCCTCAATATAGAAATACTCTTCTGTCTCCCCGCTTCCAATAATAACGGGTATTGATGTAATTCCTTTTCTGCCTGAATCAGGGTGTTTTTTATAAAAACATGTCTGTGATACTCCTTTGGGACAGCGAACAATACTAATGACTCTATGCCTTACAAACGGCAGCATTAGCTGTGAGACCTTTGAGTAATATAAAACTACATCTTCTTTTGTGATTTTAGGGTCTTCAAAAATCACCTTATCAGGATTAGTAATCTTTACCCCTTCAATAATAATACCGCCTGTATTTGCTACCATTGTTTTCTCCGTTTCTTTTACGGATGATTGAAGTTGTGCTTCATCTTCCGCCTTTTCTCTTTTTATCTCTTTAGGATCCTTATCTGTTCTAATCCCCTTAAAGCTTGCCTGCCTCAGCAGCTTATCTTTTGTCCATTCGGCAAATTTAATTTCAGCAACCAGCTCCGGTTCAAGCCATGTTACTGTTTCTTTTGGTCTGGGTTTTGGTACAATCTTAAAAGGTGATTCTATTCTCTTTAATTTTTCAAATTTATAGTCAAGCATTTTCATGTCAGACTCACTCATTCCGGTACCCGCACGCCCTGTGTAAACTAATTCATTATCTTCGTATACACCAAGAAGAAGTGAACTCACTCCTCTGGTTTTTTTATCTGTAAGTGAATATCCTCCGATAACAAATTCCTGTCTTTTATCACATTTAAGCTTAATCCAGTCACCGTTTCTTGTTCCGCTGTAAACAGAATCAGCTTTTTTCCCTATTATACCTTCCAGGTTTGCTTCACATGCCGCAGCAAAACCTTGTTTTCCATTTCCTCTGACATAGCGGCTATAGTATAGATTTTTAGGAGCATCCTTCATCAGAGATTCAAGAGATTCTTTTCTTTCAATCAAAGTGTGTCCTCGAAAATCTATTCCATCCAAAGCAAGAATATCAAAAACTATGTAGGTAAGTTTTTGTGACTCAGGGTTTTTCATATGATTCTGCAAAGCATGGAAATCAGTCTTTCCTGAAGCGTCTGTGACTACTATTTCACCATCCAAAATTATAGCTCTTCCGTCAGCCCAATCAATAAGAGATAAAGCAATTTCATGAAATCTATTTATATAATCATTGCCGTTTCTGGTTATTAGCCGAACAAGGTTTCCTTCAATAAATGCCATGATTCTGAAGCCATCGTATTTGAGTTCATACAGCCAATCTTCGCCTTCAGGGACAGTGTTAACCAGTTTAGCAAGCTGCATATCGGCCGTATTAAAGGGATTTCTGATGATTTTTTCATCTTCTCCTTTTTCGATTTCTGCCATGCTCCGTCCGCTTCTGATACTGGTGGTGAATTCCGATGTAATATCAGCACTTTTGACATACTCATCTTTTTCTTTCAGTAAAAGCCAATTATCCTTTGTATTGTCAGACTTAGCCTTCCAACGAATTAATGCCCACTTTCCTTTTAGTCGTATTCCTTTCAGAACAAACTTTAACTCACCTTTAGCAAGCCCTTCTTCAACATTTCCCTTAGGCTCCCAGAAGCCTTCGTCCCATATCATAACGATACCGCCGCCGTATTCACCCTTTGGTATTGTACCTTCAAAATTTCTGTATTCCATAGGATGAGACTCAACTCTCACAGCAAGCCTTTTATCACGAGTATCATAAGAAGGACCCTTTGGTATTGCCCAACTTAAAAGAACTCCTCCCCACTCCAGACGCAAATCGTAATGATTTCTGCTGGCCATATGATGTTGAATCACAAATCTTAGATTTTCTTCAGAATCTCTTGTGTTTCCTTCCGGTTCGAGGGTTATTTCAAAATTCCTTTTCTGCTTGTACTCGCTTAGTTTTCCGCTCATAAAAATCACGCCGTTTCTTTTTCTTTTTTAGCTTTCTCAACGCTGGCTTTGAGGGCTTCCATAAGGTCAATTACTTTGCCTGTGCCATCCGATTCAGCAGCAACAACCTCTTTTCCTGAAATCTTTGCTTCAATGAGTTCACGAAGTCTTGTCTGGTATTCATCCTTATATTTAGAAGAATCAAAAGGAGTATCCATCGAATTGATGAGTGTCTTTGCCATGTTTAGCTCCTGTTCGGATACCTCAGGCTTGATATACTGTTTTTGAAGCTCTTTAATGTCATCAGCATAAAACATTGTTGAAATCAAAATACCGTCTTCCCGAGGTATAATTGCCATTAGCGTGTCCTTCGTACCCATGACGGTTTTTCCTATAGCTATCTTCTGTTCAGCCATAAGTGCGCCGCGAAGCAATTCAAAGGCTTTTTCACCCCCTATCTCGGGTGCTGCCTGATATGTTTTGTTATAATATACCGGCGAAATTTGATTCAATTGAGCAAAATGCAAAATCTGAATGGATTTTTCTTTTTCTGTTTTTATCTTTTCAATCTCTTCGTCTGTGACAACAACATATTTTCCCTCATCATATTCAAAGCCCTTTACAATATCTCCGGTACTAATTTCTTTACCGCAGTGTGCACAAGTCTTTTTGTATCTTATACGGCTATTATCTTCTTTATGAAGCTGATTAAAATGAATGTCATTATCCTGTGTGCTTGTATACATAGCAATAGGTATTGCCACCATACCGAAGGTTATAACGGATTTACGTGATACCATAATAACTCACATTCCTTTCTTTAATATTGAAGATTGAATTGCTGCGCAATTTAATTTGTCTACATCTTCAAAAGTATTGTTTCCAATCTAATCATAAGTATTCAGTATTTGGTTTAAATTCATTACTTAACACTATGTCTTAGCCCAATATTGCATTAATATCCTTATAAATCTTAAAGTTCTCTAAAAATAAAAAAGAACACTTCTTGTGAAGCATTCTTTTCATCTAAAATCTAGCAATATCTGGTTAATATTATGATTTAAAAACCATAACCGGTCCGTTCCATTTTTCATTTGATGAAATTTTTTCTTGTAGTTGACTCGTTCCATTGTACTCGCTTATTACCTTTTTCCAAAATTGGTAAGCAATCTTATTGCTATATGTTTGCTTAATTTCCCATGTTCCGCGAAATTGATTAAATATCGAAAATGCCACTTCCTTGCCTACACCTTTTCCTCTGTATTTACGCATTATAAAAAAATCACTTATTACATTTGTCTTTTCTGACATGCTCAATACTGTAAACTCTTTAGGAACATCAAGAATAACAAACACAAATCCGGCAATTTCACCATTCACTTTTACTATAAATGGGCGTCGATAG
Source organism: Firmicutes bacterium UBA5010 (assembly GCA_002396645.1). Taxonomy (GTDB): domain Bacteria; phylum Bacillota; class Clostridia; order Tissierellales; family Sedimentibacteraceae; genus UBA1535. The sequence continues at coordinate 66,448 of DGYI01000005.1, read as the reverse complement.
TCCTCTGTCCATTGATTATCCAAATATTTATATAAATAAAATCCGTGTTCATTTAAAACATGTCCGTCAAACTCGCTGGAATCATATCTATACAGCTGAATTAAATTATATAAAATAGTTTTATCTTCATATGGTACAGGTGTTATTTGTATATTCATTTAAAATACCTGCCTTATTTTTCTTTAATATCTTTAAAATTATTTAGTGAGAATTTTTACTTATATAAATAATATAATCCATATATCAAGCTGTCAAGCTATTACTCCATCTTTTTACAATGCTGATTTTCTGATAATATTTTCATTCAAAGTTTTATTTGCTTTTATTCCTTAGAAAGAAGTTTTTTATGGGAGATATCTATCAGCATAGCCCCAAACGGTGCGGTAATAATAATAGAAATAACTGCCACAGTCAAAATAATATTTCCGCAATTAAGTCCCATTGCTAAAGGTAATCCACCGATAGCCGCTTGTACCGTAGCTTTTGGCATATAAGCAAAAGCCGCAAAAATGCGTTCTTTTTTATTTAAATTAGTTTTAATTACGCTAACGAATACTCCCATTGTACGGAATAATAATACTCCTGAGATTAGCACAACTGACAGCAATCCGGCATTTAATGCATAACTAATATTTACAGTAGCACCTACAAGTACAAAAAGGAGTACTTCTGCTGCAACCCACAATTTTGAAAATTTACTCGAAAGACGTTTAGAAACTTCATATTTCTTTTGCTGAATAGAGGCTCCAAGTGCCATTACTGCCAACAAACCCGAAAATCCTATCACACCTGTCATCGTACGTTCTAAAGTAACAAGTAAAAATGAAACGGAAAGGATTATTAATACTTTGCCGGTATCTCTGATGTGAACTTTGGTAAATAAAAATGATAAAGCAATACCTGCTATCACCCCAGCTAATAAACCCAAAATAATTGATGTCGGTATGGTTAAAAAATGTTCAGGTGTAATTGTCCCGCTTTGTGCAAGTCCTGTAAAGACTGTAAAAAGAACAATTACAAATACATCATCTACTGAAGATCCTGCAATAATCATTTGAGGAATACTTTTATTTTTTCCATATCCCGTTTCCATTAGTTTAAGCATCCTCGGTACAACGACCGCAGGAGAAACCGCTGCAATAACTGTTCCCATTATAGCAGCTTCTAATACAGTTATTCCTAAAAGTATAGGTGCTAAAATTACCATACCGATTATCTCAAAACAAGCAGGTAAAAAGCACATCAAAATAGCGGGTCGACCAACTTTTTTAAGATCATTAATATCAAGGCTAAGTCCTGCCCTGGTTAGGATAATTATTAAAGAAATCTGTCTTAAGTCTGTAGAGATGTTTAAAATTGTGGGGTCAAGCAAATTTAGTGCATAAGGTCCTAATAAAATACCGGTCAATAACATACCAAGCAAGCTTGGAAGTCTTAACTTTCCAAAAATTTTTCCCAGCGTCATTCCGCTTAAGAATATTAGTGCAAGTGATAACAACATATAATTTTCTCCCTTCTTTTCGTTTCTCTCCTATGGAAGAATCGTTCTGATTCTTTATTTATCTAAATTGGAAAAGGAATTCCCTAATTATATAAATAAAAGCCAATGAATCTGCGATATTTTAATCACAGAAGTCATCAGCTTTATAAGCGGTTTAGGTTTTTTACCAAGGGAGAACTTCATTCCCATGAAAAAGTGAACTGCGTTCACTCTATGGAAGAATCGTTCCGATTCTTCATTTATTCTATAGGAAATAGAACTTTCCTATGGAATAAATGATACTATACATAATTAGATTTGTCAATATACATCATTTGCGAGATTCAAATAACAAAGTATTTAATAGTTTAAGGAGAAAATTAAACAATTAAATTTTCATATCAGAATAATCTCTGTAGAATAGCCTGAGCACCCAAGGAGACGAATACTACAGAACTATCTATGCACACTCCTAAAAACATTGGTTTCCAACCTACTCCCTTGACTTCCTTAAGGCTTGTATTTAACCCGATTGCACTCATTGCCATAACCATAAACAGTTTTGATAAAAACGAAATACCTGTTACGATATTTTCAGGCACTAAACCTGTACTTTTCACCGTTACCATTGCAATGAACATAAGAATAAACCACGGAAAGATAGATACTATGTTAATCTTCTTATCAAATTCAGAGCCTTGCGTAGACCTAATTTTGTTTCTTGTGTGAATATAAGAAAATATCAGTACAATAGGGATAATGAAAAGTGTCCGTGTAAGTTTGACAATTACAGCAAAGCTTCCTGCTATTTCCGAAAATCCATATCCTGCAGCCACAACAGATGAAGTATCATTTACCGCTGTTCCAACCCAAAGCCCATAACTCGTGTCACTAAGTCCAATAGCATGTCCAATCCAAGGAAATGCTATTACTGTAAGCAAATCAAATAAAAAGGTTGCAGAAATCGCATAGGCAATATCTTTGTCATCTGCTTCAATTACAGGTCCGAGTGTGGCAACAGCTGTACCTCCGCAAATTGCTGTGCTGGTTGAAAGCAAGCTGTAAAGCTTCCAGTTGACTTTAAAAATCTTAGATAAAGCATATCCTCCGCCAAAGGCTGTTAAAAGGGTAAATACCATTAGCATCAAAGCATATTTTCCCACCATCAAAACTTGTGAGAAACTCAATGTGATTCCCATCAAGATAATTCCCAGTTTAAGAATTTTTTTTGATACAAATTTAACTCCGGATGAAATTTGCGGTATCTTTTCTAAAACAGGATGTAAAATCATACCCAAAACAAGTGCAAGAACACTTGAGCCGATAATATCTCCAGGAATAAGCTTACTAAGCCACATGGAAAATGCGCCAAGTACCAATGTAAACAGAAAACCTGCGCTGTGTTGTTTATATTTTTGTATCATGATTAAGTCCTTTCTAATTAAGTTTTATAAATCCTACTTGATTATAGTTGTAATTTAATATAAAATCAAATTATATATTTTTATATTTCTATTAGTTAAATTTATAAGGAGATTAGAATGCTTGACTTTAGACATGAAACATTTCTTGCACTCTGCAGAATCAGAAGTTACACCAAAACAGCCGAAGCACTGCATTTGACACAACCTGCAGTGACACAGCACATCAAGGCCTTGGAAGCATATTATGGCAATCGCTTATTTATGTATGCTGATAAAACACTTAATCTTACAGAACATGGAGAGCTTTTATATAAATTTGCTTCTACGGTCGCTTCTGACAGTGATAATTTAGCGGATATACTGCGAAGAAAGGTCTTGTCAGATCCACCTTTACGCTTTGGAGCAACCTTGAGTATTGGTCAATATATCATGCCTGATATTTTGGAGCGTATTCTGTTAAAGAAACCTAATACATCAATTTCAATGCTTGTGGAAAATACTCACCATTTACTCGATAAACTGGAGCAGGGAGAGATTCAATTTGCACTTATTGAAGGACTTTTTAATAAATCTGCATATCATTCTGAATTATTTGCTATAGAGCCGTTTATTGCAGTATGTTCAAAAAATTCACCCTTAGCAGATCAAACTATATCTTTTCAAGAGATTATTCAAAGCAACCTCATTGTGAGAGAATCAGGTTCGGGAACACGTGAAATTTTCGAGCATCTATTGCAAAAGCATAATTTATCTGTAAGCAGTTTCTCAAGAGTTACTGAAATAGGCAATATGGAAGCTATAAAGCAGTTGGTCAGAGCGGATTTTGGAATTACATTTTTATACAGAGCGGCAGCAAAGAAGGAGCTTTTGCAAGGAGAAATGAGGCAGTTGAAAATCGCAGGCTTAGACGCTCGTCATGAGCTTAATTTTGTTTTCCTCAAAAACAGCCGGCACGCTTCGGATTTTTTGGCATGGCTTGAGGAGTTTAAGGAATATTATAATTGACAGAATCTATTACAAAATATTTAATTTCTAGCTTGAAGGCTTGACTTTATTGTGCTAACCTTTTATATATAAGTGTTGGTTGATGAAAATTACGCTGATAAAGCGAATTTATATTTAGTGGAGGTGCTATGAACGCACAGAGATTAAAATTGATAGCTATACTTTCCATGACCATAGATCATCTTGGTGTAGTTTTTAATACTCTTTATAGATACAAAATTGCAGGGGATGAGTTTGCAAGCTATATGACGGATGCTTACTGGCAAATGAGACTTATTGGACGTTTAGCTTTTCCTATTTTTTGCTTTTTGGTTGCCGAAGGTTGCGCACACACTAAAGATTTAAAAAAGTATATTGGGCGTCTGGCTGTTTTTGCAATAATTGCACAGATACCATATCAAGTATTTTGGGGGATGAGGACAGGCATTGACAGTGCAATAAACAGCTTATTTCGCTTTACAAACGGAAATGTTCTTATAACACTTACATTAGGTGCTGTGATTATTTTTTTCTACGATAAATTGTTTAGAGTCGATAAAAGCAAAATATTTTACAGGGTTTTATTCATCGCGGGAATTATTGCTTCATTTATAACTGTTATACTGCTTAGAGGGGAATATGATTTATGCGGACTTCTAATCCTGCTTGTATATGTTTTCAGACCAAAGAAAGATACTGATATCGATTCAAAAGTCTCCGGAACAAAGTATACACAGCTTATGTGTTGCGCTTTAGTGACATTGTCATATTATCTTTTAATATTGAATCATCAATTGTTTGAAGCTATAGCAGCTGCTTCATCAGTTTTTCCGCTGCTGTTATATAATAGAAAATCGGGTAATAGAAAATGGAAATGGGGATTTTATATCTACTACCCTGCACACATGTTAATATTATCTGCCATAATGTATCTTGCTATGGTATAATTAACATAAGATATTTCGATTATAAGCAGAAAATTTATATACTTCCAATTTAGTGCTGATTTCATGAGCTTTTATTGGTATCTATCCAAGGGCAAAGCTTATTTTCCATAATATCAATTACTTTAAAAATGAGTATTCCCATAATGCTCATAGCCAGAATTCCCGCAAACATCTGAACATAATCGACCATGACCCAGCAATTCATGATAAAATAACCTATACCGTAAGTAGTTGCAAAATTTTCACTGAAGAACAACGTAGCAATACTAACACCTATACTCACTCTAAGAGCTGATATAATTTTAGGAAGAACGGCTGGAAATACCAAATTTGCGTATACCTGATATCTGCTTAATCCAAGAGATTGTACCGAATAGTGCAGCTCCATTGGAATTTCCTTTACACCATCTCTGACAGTCAATATAATTTGAAATATTATAATGGATACGATAAGAATTATCTTTGAGGTATTTCCCAAACCAAAAATTATCATAAAAAGCGGCAAAAATGCTACCTTTGGAATAGGATAAAGAATGTACGCAACCGGAGAAATAAAAGAGTCTGCTCTTTTTGACAGGCCAATCCACAGTCCTAACGGCACTCCAATGCTCATTGAGATCAATATAGCCGCAATGATTCTGAAAATGCTGACGAGCATATGAAGAAAAAGATCTCCTGTCATAAGTCTTCCGAAGGTAAGAATTGTCTCATATGGACCGGGTATGATGCTAGACCTTATGAATATATGTAAAATATACCACAAAATAATAACTATGCATGTGCCGAATAAGGTTTTGTCAGAATATATATTCTTTAGAATTTTCATTTTATTCATCATCTCCCCTCAGCCATTTCCTGACTTCAGAGCATATATTGTAATAATCCTGCTTAAAACGGATATCTTCATCTCCAAAGTACGGATTTTCAATAATATGCTTGATAGATGACCTCTCCATTATAACTATACTCTGTCCCAGAAAAACTGCTTCTTCAATACTATGGGTTACCATCACCATGGTTACAGTTTTTTTCTTGTATAGCCTTAAAATCAAATTTTGAATATGTTCTCTGTTTATAGCATCAAGTGCTGAAGATGCCTCATCCATTAACAGCAGATCCGGTTCTAAAACAAGTGATCTCGCAATTGCTGCCCGCTGTTTTTGTCCGCCGGAGAGCTGAGAAGGATATTTATCCTTATGTTCTAAAATTCCAAGTTCCTCCAAGATAGAAGCAACGCTTCTGTTGACTGCACTTTTATCAAGCTTTCTCGCTTCAAGACCGAGAGAAACATTATCCCAAGTTGTCTTCCACGGAAGAAGTCCGCCATTCTGAAGAATTACTGCTGTTTCTCTTCGAATCTTTCTAATCTCTTCTCCATTGATTAAAACTTTTCCCTCAAAAGGTACGATAAGTCCTGCCATAGCATATAAGAGAGTTGTCTTTCCGCAGCCTGAAGGACCAATAATTGCATATGTTTTATTTTTTAGGATATTCAGATTAATATTTTCTAAAGCAGTCTCGTTGCCATAGTTTATTCTCAGATTCCTAATATTTATCATTATTTCGAGAACCTTCTTTCCACCAGGTCGTCTGCTTTAATTTTCAATTCTTTTTTTATGACCTCGGAGGTCCACTGAATGATTTTATCTATATATTGATTATCAGGAATAGTTACCCTCGTGTATTCAGGCAGAACAATTTTATCCTTAATTTCAGGTTTCAAATTTGGGATTTTATCCATGATAATATCTCTTCCAAGCTGAGGGTTTTGATTCAGCTCATCAACAGCCTTATCATATGCTTTATGAAACAGTTTTACCGCTTCTTCTTTTTCTTTTAATGCTTTTCCTGTAAATACAATTACATCCGGACACAAATCCCCTTCAGGCTGATAAAGATTCTTTTTCAATCCATTCAGTTCTCCCATTGATGCCATAGGTTCGGGAAACAATCCCATATCAAGCTGTCCGCCTCCTATAGCAGCAAGTCTTGCAGGAATATCATTGATATAGACTTTTTCTATTATATACTTGTCACCCAGCCATTCGTCAATCAGAAAATTTGTAACACTGACCTCCATCATACCAACCTTGATGTTCTTTTTATTTTCGGTACCTTCCTTCAAAAGAACCGGAAACACCCCATTTGTCATGGTAGTGACTTTTATATCGAATCCGGCGTCTACATTTACAGCAACCGCTATTAAATCTGTTATAGCTCCATCAATCGTCTGTGTCTGCAGAGCACTCTGCCTGTCCTGTGCATTATTAAATATCTGAAGCTCCACATTTAGTCCAAGTTCCTTAAAATACCCGTTATTTTCCGCCAATAAAATCGGAGCGGCATCTACCGCAGGCATAAGACCTATGTTCAATGATAAATCTTCTTTATTACTTTTATCTGAGCCGCAGCCTGTTGCTAAAAAAATTGTTACGACTACTAATATAACCAACATAATAATTCTATTTCTTTCAATTCTTTTCATTTTGTTCTCCTCAAAGTCATTTGGTGGTATAATTTTATTATCTTTTTTATACTTTTCCTTTGATTATATTTTACAAAAGCATTGATGTCAAGAATGTATGCTTATACGCAGCTTATTATACACATTTATATAGAATAAATGCGCCAACCGTAATCTAACGATTGGCGCATAAAAATTTCTTAACAAGTAACTTTAATTATCTTCTCCATAAAAATAATATCATGATTATTGCCTTGGTCATCCGTCCAATAATCCTTTATTCTTTCAATTTCATTGAATCCGAGTTTTTGGTATAGTCTATATGCCCTAATATTATCATGAATTGTATCTATTTCTATTTTATTTAAGCCAAATTCTGAAGTTAAATAATCTATGAATAATGATAAGGCTTCTTCCCCCAGACCCTTTCCTTGAAATTCAATATCTGATATCTTAAGTGCAATTCTGCACTTTTTATTTTTTAAATCCAGTTCACCATATTGCAGTTCACCAATTGCCTTACCTGTTTTAACATCTGTAATAATAAATATTCTGCTTTTTAATATAGTGTGATCATTATTAAGTTGCTCATTAAATCTTGAAAGTAGACTTGACTCAGTAACGCCCATACCATTTACAAAACCCATATCTTTCATAAGCACACCATCATTCCACCAACTGGTTATAGTTGGAATATCAGAATAATTCAACTTTCTCACTTTTATACGATTAGATTCAAATATTATATTATTCATAGTTACCTCTTAATTTTATATTAATATAGCACTGCAATGCCAAGTAATTATGTACATTATATTATATAATTCATATACAATTCTGTCAATTAACAGTCCAATCTTTCAAACTCTAATCTTCTCGATTTTATCCTGGCATAAATCAAATTATCCAATGTAATCTATGTCATGAAGCCTCAACGGTTCATTGGCAAAAATGCTATTTTCTATTTTATTGGAATGTAAATAGTTACTTCAGGAATATCTTTGTTTATTCGTTTTATGTTTAATTCTTCAAAATCAGTATTGTCAATAAGTTCTAATCCGGAGTTTGGCAGCCAGGTATTATAAACATATCTCCAGGCATTTATCAAATTTGCGGGAATCGGACCTTTTATATCAAAAGTCGCATACTTTGAAGCAGGTATAATCCTTTGGACCATTCCTCTTGGCGATGGAGTTAAATCCTTTACTTCACTGCAAATCAAGTATGTATAATTAGCATATTCGTTAAAATCGCAACTATATCCTAAGTAAGTATCTGAATAAATTTTATTAGGAATTTTATCTCCAAGCTTAGAATTAAGAAACTTATTCCAAAACATCGGTATTTGTTTAAAATCTATTTCATCATTCTTAGTTGTTCTAAACTCAATCCCAACAACTCTAAGCTCACTTTTGCTGATTATTCTAGGACCAATTAAATTTTCTTGCAGTATTGATTTATAGATATTATTATATATATTTACTCTATCAAAGTTATATATTGTTTTCTTGCATTTCCTATATTCTTTTGGTGATACACCAACTTCTTTAAAAAAGGCCCGACTAAAGGATTCGTGTGTTTTATACTGGTATTTCAATGCAATATCGACAATTCTGGCATTTGAATTAATTAACTCCTCTGCTGCGCAAGACAGTCTCCTTTTTCTTATGTAATCTTTTACAGTATGCTCTACCATTGACTGAAAAAGCCTATGATAATGATACAATGAGCAATAAGCTTGGCTTGCAGCCTGTGATAAAGTAATATCATACTCTAAATTTTGTTCAATAAAATCAATCGATTTTTGAATTCTATTATAATAATTCATTATTGGAAAACCTCTTAAAAATATGATTGTATAGCAGTGAATAGAGATAATACTGCTCAATATGCAGCAATGATATATTAAACAATACCATAAAATGTTTACTTTATCATTAATAAATTATATACAAGTAATTATCTATTATTTATAAGTTTCTATATGTTCACGTATTATCGTTTTTTCAAGTTATTTAATAATCTTTAAATCTTTTAGATACCCAATAACCAGTTCTTTTCTATAATTAGCATCTGAATTTTGTCGAATATCTAAGTTGCATGCAAAAAACCAAGTGTCCTCAGCTGTTTCTACATATCCGACATACCATCCAATTTGAGGTTTAATCCGCTGTGCCCACCCTGTTTTCCCGCTAAGAATATACTCAGTATTTTTTTCTTCAATCATAATATTTTTTAGAATTTTGTAATAATCCTCTTTAAAATCATATTCTTCGGTGTAAACTTTTTTTAAAAACTCTATCTGCTCTTTTGCTGATATTCTGATATCACCTTCAAGCCAAAAATTATCAGCTCTTGTTCCCACCTTTTTATTACCATAATTTATTTGATTCAAATACTCTGAATACTTTTCAATACCTATCTTTTCAGCTAACTCCTGATAAAACCATACACAGCTTGAAGGTAAAGCTGTTTTCAAGTTTTGGTCTTTATTCCATTCCGGAAGACCCTTGTCTTTGCCATCCCAGCTGATAATCTCATTTTCATCACTGATGACACCTTCTTGTAAAGCTATTAACGTATTTGGAATTTTAAATGTTGACGCCGGCAAAAAACCTTGTTCTGATCTTTTTTCATTAATAATAAATTCTTTTTCACCATTTAGGTTTGATACAATAATTGTTGCATCTATATTATTAGAATCTATAAAATTTTTGGTTGCATTGCTGTTATTACACCCATTTAAGGTCAGTAATAAGAAAATTATTAATAAAAGTTTTATTTTCTTCATTTTGAATCCCTTCTCTTCCCTATTAGTTAATTTTATATATTCAACTTATAATTAAGTAAAATATCTTGTAAGTATTTCTATATAATTATAACTATATTTTTAGAAAAATACTTGATATTTTGTGCTATTTTTAGGGTAAGAAGTTCAAATACATTATGTCAGACAAGAGCTTTATGGGAAATTTTATTTTAGCTTGATACTCGATAGATAATACAGTTTTCATTATATAAATAGTTGACGGCTACGCCATTCCATAAATCGGAATTTATAGTGTTCTTAATCATTCTTATAATCTGACTTTCCAGTCTGGTACTGGTGTGTGCGGATATTGTACTGCAATTCGATTTTCCGGATTTACATCTACAGTATATAATACAAATATAAAAATCCATTCAAGAGGCTTCATTAGAAAGTATATTATATCAGCTAAATATTTAGAATGTATATACTTGGAAATTGGATATCCTGTTCTGTCGTAAACAGCCCTAACTGCCTTGTGAAATACAGGTGTTTTCTCTTCCAAAACTTGTTCGAAAGCATTAGCTATACAGAGTTGTCTATTTACTACAACACGATGTCCGTGACGTATTCCGATTCTAAGCGGTTTTACCACCGCTCTATGACCTCCCGATGCTACAGTGCATAAATAATGTTCATCATATTGTATGTTTTGAGGAGAGATTTTTTGCGACATTGTCCAGTCTGCAGTTTCAGTCCAAGCTTTAATTATACTGTTTGGTTCTTGGCCGAATAAGAATAGGACAGCAATCATAATTCCAAGTAGTGGAATTACCAGGATAAGAGCTATCCATGGAAGATTTGTGGCTTTATTCAGTATGCTTGACAGTTTTTTATATTTTGTTGTGGTCATTCCGTTTTGTAAAAGAGTGTTTTTCTGATAAACCAATATATAAATGGTTTTAATGAATATGACTATGCAGTTTACAGGTAAAAGAATCAAGAAAAAATCACCCATTGTCTGAATACACCATAACAAACATATTCCTATTCCTAAATATACAGCAGAAATTCCTATAGCGGATACTATTGGAGATTGTTTAGCTGGCGGAATAAATCTTATTAAAATGTATCCCGTAAAAGCAATTAGTAAAATAGCAACTATTGTCAAAAAAGCGTCCGGAAGAATCATACTATGCCGTTCAGAATTATATAACTGAACATCCCAATTCACAAAAACAATATTTGATAATTCGGCATACAAAAATAGATATAGTATACCTATACACATCGCAATAACTTCTATCATCTTATAAGAATTCTTTTCTTTCTTCTTCATCAGATACTTTATTAATGCAAAAATGTTCCATACCGTCAGCACAAACGGAATGGATATAATAATCAAAGCCACAATTTGTACCATTATAAATTCACCCGATTTCTATTATATAATTTCCTGTAAATGTATTAATTATCCTACAGGTGTGAATGCTCATTGTAACACTGATAAATTGGAATTTGCTTAATGGGAAGTATGCTCATTTTGTCTGCTCTTTTCCCATTTGAGAATCGGCTGAAATCAATCTGCCTCTACCTTCAACCTTCACTAAGTTTTCAATTTCTTTAAGAGCATCTTTTCCAATCCAAGACTGTGACTTATTGGCACTTGATTTTAATTCATGAGCTAATAGTACCGCTTTTTCCTGGCATTCAAAATCTTTTTTACCGATTTCACGCAAAGCCCAAGATACTGCTTTTTTCACATGCTCTCTTTCATCTATTGAGTTCTCTTTTATCAATTTCAAATAGCTGTCAATTTCATCTGCACTTACAGTTTTTTCGTGGATTACAGTAAATGCTATCAGCGTAAAAGCTGCCCTTTTAAAATATGTGTTTCCAGAATTGCACCAATCAAAAATTAAGGATTGATAGTCTTTAATCTTAATAATAAGATTTTTGCAAAGGTGGTCGCATAAATCCCAAGAAAACACATCGTTTATAAGTATTGAAACATCTGCCAAACTCACAGTTTTCTTGTCAAACAGCAGAACAGCAAGTAGTTTTGCTTCATGGTAGTGGGTATTCCATAATTCCATTGCAAGTGTATTCGACTTTGCAATGCTTTTTGCCAGCTTACGAATGTCAACTGTACTGACACCCATACTATTTTCTTTTGGTATTCCCACTATAACGACATTTTCCTTGTGCTTTTCGGAGGATAGATTGTTCAATTCTTCAAGTATTTTATCACATGTCATAAGCTATACCTCCAAAGCCTTTTTCAAATCAGTAATGTATGTTTGTTGCTGTTTCTTTAGATATCCTTTTACAAAAGGATGCATGATTAGCCTCTTTGTAGTAACATCCTCCGTAAAGTCTATTGTACATTGGTTCTCATCTCCGGAAAATAGCCCAGCCCAATGACCGCTTATATTATCGTTCTCTATGTCAAACTCCCAACACTTATAAGGCTCGATAACGGTTATTGTAAATTTAGTTTTATATCCATCTTTCGTATATTCAACAAACTTTTCTTCACTTAAAATCTCTATCTTTGCAAAGTCGCTTCGCCATGAATAGTTTTCAAGTGAAGTTACAATGTTCCACACTTTTTTAATATCACAATTAAATGTGGTGTTAATATTAGATCTCATCATATAATTCCTCCTTCGCAAAGTTATATAAATAATTATCAGTTCTATACAGTCCAAATTACTGTTTGCCATATCCGCATTATATCAATTTAAAGATTGTACTGATGAATACCTAAATATAGCGCCTTACTTCATTCATATAATTTTTGTACTCTTCTCCAAATTTCTTTATGCACCATCTTTCTTCAGACAGGATAATCCAATGAGCCGATATTTGAAAGACCATCAGGATTGCAAGTAATAGCAATGACTGAGTAAGCAGTACACAGCCTAAAAAATAAATAAAATATGCTACATACATTGGATTACGGGAAATCCGATATAATCCTTTAAGATTGATGCCATTCTTTGCAGGTTTTGCAAAATTTGATACGGATGCAATACAAAGCAGGATTCCTAATCCGTATGTCACCAAGCCTGCATAAAACCAATACGAAGCTGTCGTAACCCTGAGAAAAAACAGATAGAAAAAAATCAGAATGTTTGAAATCTGATAAACCCAATATGCTGCTTTTTCTTTTCCAATCAAAGGAGCGAAGAAAGCCGCACGCCTTAATCCTTCCTTATTTAATATGCTTAAAAGTCCGAATCTTATCAGCATAAATGGAATCAACAAAAGAAATCCGTTCATTTTATCTCCTTGTACTTAACTTGCTAATTTTATAAACAACCTAATTTCAAACTGTTACATAAATTGCTATTTGTCAATCTTGTTTTTTTATTGCCAGCATTTTTGCGCAAAGATCAATCGGGATTATTTAATAAGCAGTTTGCATATAGGTTAGATGTTGCCCTTATATACATTATACTATAATTTTTGTAGAATTACAGATTATTCTAAAATCTTTATCTATACAAATAATCACATAAAGCTCATAATATTATGAGCTTATATTAATTTAAAAAATTTTAATTAATCACTTGACATATTTTTTCTATTGTATTATACTTATATACAATACTAGTTCACAATAATACTATAAGTGTGAGAGGAGGACATCAATGAAGTCATCTCTTGACAGTAATCGTCCAATTTATCTGCAAATTAAAGAATCCATTGAAGAGGATATTCTTAACGGACGACTTGCCCCCGAAGAACAGATACCTTCAAACAGCCAGCTTGTCAGTCATTATAATATAAATCCCGTCACTGTAATGAAAGGGATTAACATTCTTGTAGATGAGGGAACAATTTATAAAAAGCGCGGACTTGGAATGTATGTAAGCCCTGATGCACCTGAAAAGCTAACAAAACGATTTTCGCAGACATTTTTCAAGGAACATATAGAGCCTCTTACGGCTCTGGCTAAACCCCTGGGCTTTACCCTTGAGGAAATTCATGAAATGATCGATAATGCATGGAAAGGAGAAAAAAATGATTAATCTTGAAAACATAACACTTAAATATGGAAACAATCTTGCACTCAACAATATAAGTTTAAACCTTCCCGAGCAGGCAATCTGCGGTCTGATTGGCAGGAATGGTGCAGGAAAAACCTCGCTTTTGTCACTGCTTAGTGCCTACCGAAGACCAAGCTCGGGAACAGTAAGCATATTCGGTGAAAATTCTTATGAAAATAAAAATATAATGCCACAAATTGCCTTTATCTATGACAATCAAAGCGAAACAGAAAATGATTTTCATGTAAAAGACTTATTTAAGACAGCAGCTGTACTCCGTCCAAATTGGGATGCTTCCTACGCAGAAAAGCTCATAAATCTGTTTGAAATACCGGTCAAAAAAACACTGGGAGCCTTAAGTCACGGTTTACGTTCAGCAGTACGTGTGACTATCGGCTTAGCCGGACAGACTCCGATTACTATATATGATGAAGCATATCTGGGTATGGATGCCGCTGTGCGAAAGCTGTTTATCAATGAACTTTTATCAGACTATATGCAAAGACCAAAACTTATTTTATTTTCAACTCATTTTATCAATGAGATGGAGGGGCTTTTCAGCGAAGCTATAATTATTGATAAAGGGCAGATAATAGCCCATGATGACTGCGATACTCTGCGCTCAAAGGGATTAGCTGTAACAGGTTTTACCGAAGCCGTAGACAGCTTTGCTGAGGGTCGTGAAATTCTGTCCCAGCGAAGCTTGGGCAGGCAGAAAGAGGCTGTATTGTTCGGGGAGCTATCTGAACAGGAACGACTTGATGCTGTAAAAGCAGGTCTTGAATTATCTCAGCCCTCATTGCAGGATTTGTTTATCTATATGACTGGAAAAGGAGGAAAATAGCAATGACAAAAAAAGCTTTGAAACTTCTGTTATTAAGACAGCTTAAAGCTATATGCTGGTTTATAGGCATCTACGCCTTGATAATGGCTATAGTTCTTGTCGTATTTTCTTATGTGAAAATTGATGATACCTCATGGATGCCTGATTCTATCATATATACGCCTAAAATATACCTTTTGGTAGTGGGAATTATATATCCGCTGATTTTAACAAAACTATACGTATCTAATGGTCTGACCAGAAAACAGTTTTTTATGGCCTTTACCGGAGCCATAAGTATTATATCATTGTTTCTTCTCATACCGATTTTGGCTTCAATGATTTATTTTGATA
The DNA here is from genome assembly GCA_002396645.1 of Firmicutes bacterium UBA5010. Taxonomy (GTDB): domain Bacteria; phylum Bacillota; class Clostridia; order Tissierellales; family Sedimentibacteraceae; genus UBA1535. The sequence continues at coordinate 51,168 of DGYI01000005.1, read as the reverse complement.
GTATTTCACTGCTTCCGGCAATTACACATTATCTGCATATGCCGCTGTTTTTTCTCATAGGCTGGACTTCCGTTATAGGTTTTCAACTCCAGAAACGAGGAATGTCAATGCTTGGAATCTTAAGTGCTGTAGTGATATTTCATGCTATGACTACTATACCTCGAATTCTTGCTTTATCAGACCTGACAGTATTAGTATCTGTATTGCTGTTATTAGCTTCATTCTTACTAATTTTACCGCGCATAATTTATCAAATTCCGCTGAAAAGCTGAATAATCTTAAGTCAGCAACATAATTCAGAAGATAACAGGACAGAAGATATTCTAAATGTTTAGGTGTCTGCTGCATACTCATATTGTATATCGCAGACACCTATATTCGTAAATATTATTATTTTCCCTTAGCATCACTGTTTGTGAACATTATTATCTTTTACTCATGTCTTTAAGTATAAAAAAATAATGCTTATTGTTCGGTGAGATCTTGAATTTTATCTAATCTAACAACTTTTCAATTCTACAAACAGCTTCTTCCAAAGTCGCTTCCCTTTTTAGCAGACTTTGTACTTCCCTGCTGCGATTTTGCATATGTATATCATTGCACACATCTTTAACTGTTCTATATAGCTGTCTTCCGCTGCTCGGGAAAGAACGAACCCTTTTTCCTATTCCAAGCTCGACAATCTGTTTGGCATTAGATATTTGATCATTGATAAAAGGCATTACGACCATAGGTACTCCATAGCTCATTGCTTCATTAACGCTATTCATTCCGCAATGTGTCAGAAAAGCATCTGCGTGCTGCAGCACTTCGAGTTGAGACACAAACGAATATGCGTATATATTTTCAGGAATCTTACCAAGCGTTTCCGTGCGAACTTTACCTGTGTTAAGAATAACAGACATATCTTTATTACCAAAAGCACGCATACATTCTTTGCAAAATCCTTTGTTGCTGATAATGCTTCCCAAAGAAATATAGACAATAGGCGATTTCATCTTTTCATAAGGGATTTGTTGTGATATGCTGTTACTTTTATATTCGGGAACAACAAACAAATAGTCCTTACCAAAAGATTCTCTGTCCGTCTGAAATATTTGAGGAACATATACAATGTTAAGCAATGGTTTATCTTTTACTACGGCTTCACCAAGCGTTTTATGTGTCAACTCCATATATCGGGCATTTTTCTTTCCCATTACTTGAAAGTCAATCAATACACAAGATAGTTTAAAAATCCATGTAGCGTTTGAAAGTGTTTTTTGATTCCATGCCGGTTGAGAAAATTGACGAACACACGGTATACAAAGTTTTTCTGCAATCTTAATCCCCGGATAAAAAAACATCTCGTAAATCAACAAATCAAATTTTTGTTCTAAATTAATTGCAGTATCAAACGCAGCACGAAAACATTTTGTTTCTTTCTGCTGCTCAGTTGGTGAAGCCGGATAATTACGATATGGAATAAATTCAGCACCTGTACTTTCAATTTTATTGCGAAATTCTTCCGCATTAATATAGGATACCTTGTGTCCATGCCGCACCAGTGCTTCTGCCAGCGGCAGCGTTGGATTTGTATGTCCTGCATACGGTACATTAATCATCAATATAGCTGCCACACAATTCCTCCCTTTACGAAACTTAATGTATATTATATAAATAATCTGTATTATAACTTCTGTTTTATCGATTCATTATATTATCTGTGAAATTGAATTTTTCCTGTTTCGTCACGGATATATAACATAAATTTAAAATACATTTACAACTGCAAATTCACGCAGCTCTTTTAGCAATGCCGTAAAATTCGTATCAATCGGCGCAGATAAAATGTGAAATTCTGTACCATAATGCTCAGAAGAAAATCCATTTTCTAAAAATATAGAAAAGAAAGGTGTCATTTTATTGTATATCGCTGTATCTGACGGTTTTACTGTATTGTGAATCATTTCAATGAATTTTTCGTCAATTATTCCTTCAATTATTGTTCCAAACTCCCAGTCAGTTGACTTTTCTTTACCAAACTTTAATGCTTCTTTAATTTCTTCTGTCTCTTCATTCCAGCAATGAATTTCAAATTTTAAACCAACCACGACAAACATTGAAATTAACTCTTTCCAATAATAATTATCCTGTAAAAAATTACCCAGCATTTGTATTCCGATTTGTGAATTCTCCATATGAAATTGCCTCTTTATTATTCCACATAACGGATTTTGGAGATATCAGGTTCGTGTGGTGTACCTGTAGATTTAGCATATCCGACCAATACAGACATACCAAACTCCCAGCCTTCAAGCAGTCCGACCTTCTGTTTAAATATACTGCCTTTAGGCCCGTTAAGTGGAATAGCAGCCATCCCACAGATAACACTGCCAAGTCCAAGAGAAGCAGCGGAAAGAGCGATATTCTCGCTTACAATACCGGTGTCCAACTCTGTACCCGGCTGTTTAAGAATCAGGAACATACACGGTGCATTATAATATAGCGTTCCGCCTCGGCTCATAAAACGTTGATAAACGGTTTTATCCTCCATTTCAGAAAGAATTCGCATGCCTTCGGCATCCATTTCTTCGATAAAGTGTTTGTTAGTAATAACAACTATCTGCCAAGGCTGACGGTTTAAACCGCTTGGTGCCTGGACAGCAGCCATCGCTAATGCTTCAATTTTTTCTTTTTCAGGTAAGCGACCGTCATAGTTACGGCAGGAATAACGCTTTGCAATTGTACGTAGTGTTTCGTTCATAATTTTTATTTCCTTTCTGTTTATTCAAATTTTTATTTATTGATTTATCAGATTATATCGTCTGAACTTTTGATTGAAATTTAGTTTTTCTTACTAGGCTTTTTATGTAGTTTTAACTCAATATCATGCTGCTTTGCCACATTCTGAAATAATCCTGCGACATAAGCAGATCTTTCTTTAAGCGGCAAAAAATTCAACTCGGGCTTTTCATCAGTTTGTCTGATTATACCCTTTAATTCTTCTAATCCAAGTAGGTTTACAGCTACACAAAAAAATGTTTTTCTCCGCCCGTCGTTATAGTTTGACAGCAAATATTGTAAAATCTTAACTTTCTCAAGCTGCTCATCATTGTAAGCGTCAATACCAATCTCTGCCGCTTTTTTCAAATCATTTTTTTGATTCTGATGTGTAATAAAGGAATCATATTCATCTATTCCGTCATATTTCTCACATGGAAATTCCTCACATTGGAAACAATACGCAATTCCGTTATGCTGTAAGCTGCACCTTGCAATTGAACATGCCTGATTACCATCACCGCCACCACAGCCGGGACAGTAATTATCTAACCTCATAGGGCATAATCCACAATTTAGACCGCAAAGTGAAAATAATAGATTATCTCTATTAAAACCCTTCAATTTATCATCTCCATATAAATTCTTATTTTATATTAAGTATCTTTACAAGTCACTTTTACACTTTTATGATTATAGAAGCATCTATTGCAACGGTTTAAACATCTTCTGAATTGATTCTGCTTCCTCAAGTTCCTTGATAATTATCTTTTTCATTTTCATCATCGCTTGCATTTGAGAGTCCGTCTTAATTAACTCTCCTATGTTATAGGGCACTATCTGCCATGATAGACCAAACTTATCCTTAACCCATCCACATTGCTCCGCATCTTTAACATGCGATAACTTATCCCAAAAGTAGTCAATCTCATCTTGGTCTTCACATTCTATTGTCATTGATATGGCTTCATTAAAATGAAAATACGGCCCACCATCCAACGCAAGATACTTTTGACCGTTTAGTGTAAATTCAGCAGTAATTATTTTACCGGACATACCTTTAAAATGCTCATCCAGATTTTCATCAGGATATCTTTCAATTTTCTGTATTTCAGAATTGGGAAATACATTCACATAATAATTAATTGCTTCTTCGCAATTATTATCACCAAACCATAATGATGGCACTATCTTTTTCATTTTTCCTCCTTTGGTTCAATACACATTAGCTTCAATAATTTATATATAACCACGCTACAACATTTACCAATTAATGTCAACATTTTGTTTGTAAATTTATTATCTTTTTGAGATATGCTTTGATGGCTTTCCCTTACAAGAAATAAAAGAAAATGAGATAGATATAACCGTCTCCACATGCCATGAGGGTATAATAACGAAGATAAACATTATCTGTACTCTTCCACCTGTTTTCCATCATCCTGAATTTTATATTATATCCTCAAATTGACTGAACACAACCTTATTCTTCCCTGTATTTTTAGCTAGATAAAGATTCTGGTCTGCCATCTGAATCAAATCGTCTTTTTTGAGACAGGGCGGCACACAATAGGCAACGCCAACACTGACAGTCAGATTGCCATTTGGCTGATTATCCTGGTATTTAAATTCATACACCTCTAGTGATTTTCTGATCTTTTCCGCTGCAATTCTGATTTCTTCTGCTGCGGTACGACAGCATATCACCGCAAACTCTTCTCCACCGTAACGGCACAGTATATCGGCAGAAAAAAGAGTTTCTTTTACAATATTTACAAGAGTTTGAAGAACTTCATCTCCGGCCTGGTGTCCGTTTAAATCATTATAGATTTTGAAATAATCAACATCAAACATAATCAAGCCCAGATTATTCCCTGCTTTAACGGCTTTATCTTCAGAGTTTTGCAGCTTGGAAACTCTGTCGATTTCCTGCTCCAACCGCTCATCAAAGAAATAACGGTTGTAGGCCTGGGTCAGCCAATCTTTGATCGCCAAGCTCTGCAATTTTTCATTCAGCCTGATTACTTCTTCCAGATTCTTTTTATGTTCCGTAATATCCTTGATGAGCATGATAGTTCCTACATGATTGCTTTTGAAAATAACCGGGGTTATTTCCGACTGGTAATATCTTATACCGTCACTAGACGGACACTGAATTTCCATACTTACCTTTGTCCGTTCCTGAATCGATTTATTGACCTTATAAATAAACTGTTCTTCGTCAAAATCAGGGCATCTTTGTTTGATGACTTTATAAATTCCGACTTTTCTGGAAGCTCCGTCCCAGTTCGTTATAAATGCATTATTGAAATCAATAATTTCATATTCTTCACTGAAAACAACATAAGCATCGGAAATAATATTAACAACCTTATGCAAAGCAATCGGAACAATATTTAAAAAATCCAATTTCACAATAGCCAAAATAAAAAGAATAACAGTAACGGAAAAAACTATGTTTTCTACAGCCGCTGACCAGTTAAAGATATGAAATGTACTGAATGTGTCTGCAATTAATGAAATCAAAATACCAAAAAAAATAAGCATGGCTTGCCTTGAAAAAAAGCCGAAATTTTTGATAGAAAAATGCAGAAGATAAAAAAGACCAATTCCGATGCATAAATAGGAATAAGCTGTATGAACAGAAAAATAAAATCCGAAATCCTGCTCGGCTGGAATCAAGCTGAAGGTTTTATAAAAAAAATTATGACAAGGGTTGGTGAGTAAGACTGTAAGAGAAACAGACGGCATAACAAACAACAGAGCATATTTCCAAGAGAACTCAATCCTGGTATGGACAAAAATCAAACTGGTAAACAAAATGGCCAGTGAGACAAAAATAATCCCGATAAAATACATTTTTTCACTGACAGCTAATACCCATGGTACCCCTGAAAAGGTAATATAGAATAATACTGAAATATTCCATATCAACAGACTGACCGCAATAGCCATGACGGCATAGTGAATCTGTTTTTTCTTGCTTTTTAGGGCAATTAAAAATAATAAAATCATCATAAACAGTATAGAAATCACTAACAGAATTTGATAAACGAGCATCCAAAAACCTCTTTCGTATAATTTATATCCCTAAAAATATTTACTCGCATCCTCTAAGCAATTAATACTGAAAAATATGGAGTTTTTCTTTCTAAATTCTGTTCGCCATATCTGCTAATTTTACGAACTCTCCCATCCGTTAGTTCATATGATATCTTATTCATTTGCTTCTCCGAACCACCATAAGAATACCAACTCCATTTAACCATTTTTGACTGATTAATGCTAAACTCTTTTTCTGTATTGGTTATTCCTAATGGTTCAAAAACTATCAAACGCTCCCACTCATCAAAGACAATCTCTAATACATTATCTTGATAGTAATAATGCTTAATTCTGTGAAAGTTATCTCCTGGCTTTCCGAACCAGTCTCCGTAAAAACAAATAGAGCCTCCCTGTTTTTTTATTTGGAATGAATTTGAATCCTTATTTCCCGACCCTGGTCTTAGTATATTTTTCATTATATTGCTCGCCTCATGTAAGGCTTCCAAATAACTTTTTCTTAATTTTATTTGCTTCCCATCTGATTTTATTTCCAATAAATATTCATTCTTGCTGTTTACTGTAACAGTTCCCATAGAATCCTTTCCAAGCAAAATCGAACATGGAGTTACCGGTCCATACCCGTACTCACACTCTAAGTGTATTTCTCTCTTACATTCTGGGCAAAACACTATAAAATTTGCACAAGGTATAAATGAAACTTTGCAGTCACAATACTTACATTCAATTATTTTTATACTCATTTTTCTCTAACCACCTCCTCTTAAAATTAAGAAGTCTTTCTTTTTCCTCTCTTTCAGGTTGCTTTCATTATTTTCAATTTGTTTTCCATCATACCACCTACCTCCTAAGTTCAGAATTCAACTTCTGAATCAAAATCTTTTCGCGTTCTTCAAGAAATGCATCAAAGTTGCTAAAATCAAGGATCACATTCGGTACATAGTGCTTCTTCTTATAATCTGCCAGCTCGTCGGCAGGAATCTTTTGACTTAACCAATCATCAAAGTCCATTGCCTTTTTCTCAATATTAGGTATTTCTTCAAGCAGCTGCAGATTACCAATGAAATTATAATTCGCAATAAAATCATCAATCTTATCATCAGGCACACCCTTAGCTTTAAGTTTCTTAGCTGTAAACGTACTCTTTGGAAACATATGATCAATATGGAAGCTATTCCTCAAATCAGCCCAAGGATAAAGGATTGTTAAAATAACCAATGTATCTCCATGACCACACTTGGAGTAAAGTAGATTATTGATGTCATCAACTGTAAACTGCAATGCTCTGTTTGTACCTTTGAAATGATCAAATATAGCATCTACAGGGAAACCATTTGCAGACTGTTTTTTAATAATTTCCCTCACTGGTTTCAACACTCCATCCGGTGCGAAGCTAAATACTCTCTTCAAGAGAGCCGATACAAACCATAGCTTTATATTCTTTCTATCATCAATCCTTGATGTAGAAATTTCAAAGTTGTTTGGCAATCCAATGGATTTAAGGTAATATGCCACAGGAATAATGAGGTTATTTGATGCGATGTTCTCTCTGCTGAATCCAAAGCTGCTGATCAATTTCAGGGCACCACGAATTGCCTTAGTTATGTTATCCCACTCTTTCTCAATTTTGAGCATGTTTGTGCTATTGAAATTGTCTACCTTAAAAGAAATATCCGGAATATCGCAAAGAACCAAACTGGCTTTCAGCACAATGTCTTTGCTGATGTTAAACCCTCTTCCGATTTGGTTTATTTCATCTACAAAATCATTGATTTCTTCACGAGCATTCCTTGTTTCCCATTGGGCTGTCGCAAATGACAGGAGAAGGTCAGAATAGCTGAGGGTAGTGCCCCCGCTGTTAATGCGTATGAAAATATTGAGTACCATGTCTAACTCCGTGCTTTGTTCAAGATAATAGCTTATAATCCTGTTCACATGTATTATAGCATGTAGCCTTGAGAGTGTTCTATTGGAATACTGCGCTTTTTCCTTATCGGAATTAGCCGCCAGTCCGGAAGTTATAAGATAATCCATTACGTCCGATAGTTCTTTTAAGTCCAGTATCTTTCCAACTGGAAACCAGTGATGATTATCGTCCATCTTGCCAGCCTCAGATTCTGTTAGGAACTCGAACTCATACTCATATGAAATATCCTCGGGAGACCCCAACAGGTTAATATATAATTTCTTCTTCGGGTAAGCTAAAGGGTTGTCCCATTTTTTATATGCTATCTTATTGGCATATGTTCCCTTAAGGGCTATGTACAATGATGTCAGTCTCTGTTGACCATCAAGGACTGCCATCACATCATCGCTTCCACTAATGTTCGCATTTGGATTATGTCTGTTATCCTTCTGATGGTAATCACGCAGAAATTCATAAAACTTGAACTCTGATGCCTTCTCTTTCGGAACCTTCCAGAACAAAAACGAATTTATCGGATAATTCCTCATCAAGCTGTCGAAAAGCATGGTTATTTGCTCCGGACTCCACACAAATTCTCTTTGAATGGATGGAAGCAGGTATTTCTTCGAATGTATATCATTTATGACCTCGCTTATTGAAAGCGGTGTTTGAAAAGACATGTCTCGTCCCCCTTATACAATTAATCTATTCATTATCTTCTTTTGCATTTTCATTATATCAAGCTCTGATAAAATAATATCATCTAAATAAAAGATTTGATTTGAAACCTATCATAATTAGTTCACTCACTTCCCCCTCACCTACTTATAAAATTCGAATCCAAATGCCTTCAAACGTTATATACAAGTTTCTCTTTCTCCATATATGAAGAGTTTCTGGTATTCCACTCTTAAAACCAATACCTCTACAGACAATTCAAAATGATTATTCCAATCAGTGCCTCAAACATATCTGGGTAATTAGATGTGTTCCCGGACATCATATATTCGAAGTCATTGTACACTATGTCCTACTATATTGACTTAAGTCCAATCACATCAATACGATATTTGTTTTATAATTTCTATACCTAAATTTGATTGTTACATATATATAACAGAGGCATCAAGATTTTTTATATCCTAATGCTGCTGGATTATCTTAATTTTTATTTACTCCTATCAAAGCTATCCTCTGTGTGTTTTTTAGAATAATATCTTCTTTAGATATTAGTTCTAGTGTATTAAAATCAAATTTTATTCTATTCTCAACTATTTTATATTCTGCAACTAAGTATTGTTCATTTCCAGAATATAATACATATTTATCATTTGCCAATAATCTATTCAATGGTAGCATAATATAAATATTAGCCATTAGAGCCGAAATAATCATTATACTTCCTACGGCTAATAGCACCTCTGTAAAAACTACAAGTATTTTTGTCTTATCATCCTCTGTTTTAAATATTCTTTCAATAATTTTATCTGGGCGGTGGAATAATGAAAATGTAAAAAAAGATAATCCAATATAAAATGATAAAATCAAACTTACATTAATCGCAATTATTTCATCGTAATTTAGCCTGAATATGTTACTAACAACTGTTATAATTATAATTAACACTACAGTATTAATTACTTTATTTATTTTTCTTGCCTTATAGATAAAAAAATAGAAAAATAATTCAGCAATAACTAATACTACACTAGCAATTGTTGCTATAATAATATCTATAGTACCAAAATCTACAATGGATAGTGCGATATTTAATGGTGCTCCTGTTATATTCAATACTGTCAATTTATAAACATATATCATAAGCACCATTAAAGCACTAAATATACTTAAAATAATTCCAACATCCAAGATAGAGTTGACCTTTTCAATTTTACTTTTTATCCATTCGAACATTTTTATCAAATCTCCTTTCATAGCCATAAAACTACTATGTAATCTATATTTTCCCCTTAAAAGCAAGGACAAAATCAGGCATTTTTCAACTTAATTTTTACCCATTTTCACTCCAAAACCACAACATCTTGTGGTTACATTGCCTTCTTTATCGTTTTTACCATAACGCGTCATCAGAACCACTCACTCAACATGCCTTGTTGCCGTAATTCTGATGACCATCGAACCTGGTACCCCCTTAGCGTCAGGGTGTAGGAATACATCTGTCTATGAATAGAATACACTTACTTGATATCAACAACTATTGGCATATGATCAGAATATTCAAGCCAGTCTTGCTGAGCTAATATGCTAAATTTTGCAATTCTATGAGGTGTGAGAAAACAATAATCGATATGAAATGCCTTATCAGGATGTTTATGCAAATAAAACGTCTTCTCGGTTTCTTTGCCATGCTCCTCTCTTTTCAAGTAATGATAAGCTGAGAATAAGTTCTTTGCTTCTAGCTCTTTTACCACAATTGAATGATTCCGTTGTCCGTGCTGATGATCCCAAATGCTATTGCTGTTAAAGTCACCAATAATAATTGTATTTTCATCAATCAATTCATAGTTAATATTCTGGTAGATATAATATTCCTCAATATATGGTTTACAGGCCCAAACGCCAAGCAGATTGAACTCTGAATTAATACAGATTGATATAAAATTTCTTAATCCATGTCTAGGCCAATAGATTTCTTCAAAGTTAATCCCGTTTTTTGAAAAAATTCCGAGGCCCTTGTTTTTATTTTCGCCTGTCCAAACATAACTATCTGAAAAGTTTATATACCTTTCATCAAGTGTGATATCCGGGTTTTCGCATTCTTGAATTACATAAATATCCGCATCCAAAGACAATATTTTATTAAATTTTTTTCGAAAAGCACCATTGCAATTCCAACTTACAACTCTCATATTTTTTCCTCTCTAATTATGCCGCAACTTTACCACTGCCTCAACATGCCTTGTTGCTGTGATTCTGATGATCATTGATCCTAGTATCCCCTTGGTGTCAATTTATATTTTCAATAATATCATTAATCGGTCAGTGAAACCGTCCCCTCTGACTCATAGCGAAAGTAACTTGTTTCGCCAACACATGTCCTTTCACACTTTATTGGTTTGTTTCCAATCCCCGTCCCTATGTTCAGCTTTTCTTCTATTATTGCTGGGATTTCCTCGATGATGACTTCTTCATACTCGAAACCAAATCTAAAGATTCTGCAATACTTTATTTAACAATTACTTCTATATACACGAATCTAAACGTTCTCTTTCATATGGCAATAGCATTTTATCCAAAGCATATCGATTCTTCTTGACGAATTCAATAACTTCATCTTCTGTTAAATTTGAGGGAATCAATTTTTCTAGCCTCCTAACTGCATCGCTCGGTATACCAAATTCAACTAATATAGATAAATTTTCTCGAATAAAATCATTTTCTAATTGTTGTACAAAAAAACTATATGATCCTGGCTTAATACGGTTTCTCTCGCATATAAGTCGCTGAATACTATCAACAACTCTAAAAGCCTTCGGAACTGTAAACTGAAACCAATGTCTATATATATGAAATGCTGTTTCTACTGCTTCGTCATAATATTTTTGCTGTCTCTCATCAGTCAAATTAACCACTGTTTGGATCCTTTTTTCATATATATCAGTTACAATATCAATAATATTCTTTTTCGTCCGATACATATTCAAATACCAAGCCAACTGCTTTACAGAAAAAACCCCTCGTTTACTTTCAAAATCAAATAAATTATTTTCTGCTACTTCTAGTACATAAGACATTTGTGTATAACTAGGTAACTGACTCCACTGAATATTATCTAATCCATCTTTTGATTTCATATCACTTATCAGTTTATTATATATTCTAATCTGTCCATTTATTGATACCCCATTTTGTTTTATAACTTTTAATAGATCTGCCGGAAGAGTATTAATTTGATCATATCGTTCTCTAACTTGTTGCCGTACATCTTCATCTTTAATATGAACAAGTATCTCATTTGTCAGTACTTTTGGATTTTGTTCGTAAAAGGGAATATCTATAATAATTGATTCCTTTTGAGGAACCCTGCAAAAATTAAAAATCTTACCCACATAATGTTCCATCATCCTTCCGGAACGACCTTTTATATTACTATAATCAAAAAAATCTATTTTACTTGAACCTTTCTTTTCATCAAAAAGAATTACGTTTTTTGCACTTGTATTAACACCCTCAATAATTGTAGAAGTACAAAAAATGCATTTTAATAATCCCTTGTTAAAATACCTTATAATTGAAGCCCCTATATGTTTTTGTAATGAGCCGTCATGAATCGCAATACCATATTGTAACTCTCTTGCTAAACTCCATTGCGGAGACACATTTTTATTAATCCAATCCACTAATGGTAATTGTTGTTGTATATTTTCTTGTTTCAGCAAAACATGCTTTAGATATAACTTAGCAATACGTCTTGCTCTTGCTGGTGTCGAGCAGTATATAAGTGTCTGTTCATTTCCCAAGTCATCTAATAACTCACATAGTATTTGAACTTTATGGTTATCAATTGCCTTGTCGCTTTTATTCCATTCTATTAAATGGCTTTTATCAATCACATTGCAGTCTACCAATGAAAAATCGGATTTATAAAATGTTGCATTGTACTTCTCTGCAAATCCTTCTGTGATACCATCAATATTGGGTCCCAAAAAGTAAAACTTAGGATGAAATGCATTCACGACCTTCAAAAATGCATTATTAAGGGTATCTGCCCTATTATCTTCTCTCTTTAGGCTTAGTTTATAAAACTCATCTATGATAAGGAAATCAATCTTCGGTAATGCCTCATATTCCATTACCCTCTCTGCTGTCAACAAGAATAAATTACGTTTTTCCTCTGACGGTGGCTGTGATGTTCTTACAATGATCTTATAAATTTCCGCATATTTCTTTAGCTTAAGTCTAGTTTCATCCAACAATGCAAGTGTTGGCTGTATTATAATAATATTATTATATTTTTTTGAGGCCACTACTTCTTCTATTAGTAAACTCTTCCCGAAACTAGTTGGTGCACTTGCAATAAGATTCTTTCCTTTTAAAAGAGTATTTGAAATTTTTTTCTGCTCTTTATGAAAATATGTTTCTTCCAAAAAGTCCGATTGATAATAGCCCATCCGAATGCTATCCGCTATTGAATGTAATTTCAAATTGACCTGATTTTTTTTTATATACGGGTAGAATCCTAGTGATTCAATCAATTCCGCCCATACACCATATGCATTAGGAGACACCTTATTCCAGTTATTCAATATGTGAATGCATATTCTTCTAGCCCACATTTCAGCTTCTGCTTCATGATTCGATAGAAGCCTTGTACAATATGAAATAATTCTGAAACTCTCGTCAAGTGATATGTCTTTCTCTCTTTCAATGGTCTCTAAAATTTCGTTTTTATCTTCCATTCTTCACCTCAAATATTCTGCATATGCCAAAGGCGCTTATGTAAATTAACTACTAATTCTTTTTTATCATTTACTGGAAATAGCATTAAAATAATATTAACTCTATTTTTTAAGGGAAAACTATTTTTTTTATCAAAATAATCCTTTAATTCTCTTACATCAATTTCATGATATGCAACTGCATTCAGATCATTCATATCAGTGAATTTTTTGTATATATCATGTGTATATGTACATAACATTGGTATATTAATCATTTCTAATTTTTCGTCTAGCTTATGACAATTCGCAATTATATCTATCCATTTTTCTCTGTCAGGTATCGAATTATTTTCAAGATTTTTTTTTATAATAAGAAACTGCTCATTTAGATAATCAGTTTTTATATGTCCGTTTAAATCGTTAACCAATTCTCCTATCCCTTGCTTGCTATCCGAATATAATTTACTCTCACCAAGCCATAGTATTTTTTCATCTGGTGAAATATGAACTGTATCAAAACCATGAGCTGGAACTCCTGTACTATCTTTAAAATATACCTTTGAAATGAGTGGTATTGTATGTCTAAACTCTCGCAAAATCAAGTGTAAGAGTAATTCTCCAAATTCTCCACGTTTAGCTGTACCAGATTTTTTCAATTCATCATACGCTGCTTGATTTCCTTCAAGACACCACTGTCTCATTAAATCAAAGTCTTTAACCTTATAAATGCAATGTGCCGCCTCACGCAATTTTTCAACAGCATCATTTTGAGGTATACATGGATCTTCATAATGAGCAAAAACATATTCCGGTATTGTATTACTTATTGCCTTTGTGAAATCTTCTAAACGATACATAGGATTTCCAGAATCATCAATGTCCATGTCAACCAAAAATGAATTCAAGTCCTCCTCATCAATTTTTAATAATATTACATTCCTTTTATCAAATATTCTTTCAGCCATATATTCTCCCCTCACATAAAATTACAAATTACTGTGAATAATTCACTTCTATCATACAAGCAACGACTTTTCTTTGCATTTTACCACATTCAACCAACTTTAACTGCTCAAAAATAGCAAGAAAAGTACCAACCAGAACTTACTCACCCCACTGACATTCATCATATACTTTGATTGCTTTTCCATACTGAATCTCTGTTTTTTTAGTATTCTTTCAAGACTATTTCCTTGTTTTCAACTTGTCTTATTTGTCTCATCCATAAGTAAAATATCATTTTTTTCTATCTCTTAATACATCTAACTCCTTATCCAAAAATCCCCATAATTAAACCATATTTTATCAAATATAGAAAATTTAAATTCTTTTCAGAAAAGAATTTCAAAACTCCATCAATATGATCAGAATCAATATATTTATTTTATTCCATATTTTCAATATTTTTTTACAACATTCCTTCCAAATTTCACCATCAATCAATATATATTTATCATGTTCTGACTCATATCTAAGAATTAAACAATTCGAATAAAGAGTTTTAAGTACACTTATTCTGTTCATATCCTTTTATGGATCCCAGTCAAAAAATCTTACTGTATCAAATTGATAACTTTCTCTAATATAATAACAAGATTAACATTTCTACCATAATTGTATATCTTTTCCTGACATTTTTCAACACATACTTGTACTTTTAGACAATAATCTATATATCATTCAAGCAATTCAATATTTAAATTTGCACCTTAAAACTTAATATAAAAAATACATTCATGTTCGAAACAAACAAATCTTTTCATAAAAGTATCCACCCCATTGTTTTTTAATAGAAAAAGCGCAAAAGCAAATCGCTTCTACGCTCATAGTTTATTTATTTGTTTTAAATATTATTGATGTTGCAATAAAATGATCATCTCAACATGCGTTGTTGCTGTGATTCTGATGACCATGTAACCTACTACACCCTTAGTGGCATGTTATGTTTTCAATAATTCCAACACTCAACTCTTCTTTTTTTATAAATTATCTGTACTAATTATAGCATGGCAACTTATATTTTTCGTGTCTAATTTAATAAAGATAAAAGCTACCAACAATTTCTCCATTTTGGAATAATGTCACATTTTATTTTTATATTATTTAAATTATAAACTAAATATAACAGGAAACATATCTTTCGATATTCCTGTTGCATCAATTATAAAGTAAAGTATAGTTTTGAAACAAAACTTAGTATCTTGATCATTGAAAATTATGTTCATACTAACATCTGGTCGTTTATTTTTGAACTCATACTCCAACATATAATAGTCAAATTGTCTTAACACATCATGCCAAATTAAAGGATTTTCGGATATCTTAAGTAATAAATTATAATATGCCTCAAAGTAAGGAGGCGGGGATGAGACTGAAATTTGTTTAAATATCGTTGTATCAAAATCCGGCACATTTTGTTTTATAATTTCAGCTGCCATATTAAATGAAATATTTCTAATCTCATTCTGTTTTGAAACAGGAATACTTCCAGACATTAAACCATCCAAAAGAATTTCTTTTTTATTAGTTTTATCATAATAAAAAATTTGCCCACAGATTTTATATGTTGATAACAAAAAGAGATTTATAAAAGCAAATATCATCCATTTAACTGATAGTTTTTCATCGTGAGTAATGGGTAAAATATAATAACTAAAAAGTTGTTTTATTCCTGAGATACATTTTTTTATCTGAGTAAATGAATCCATAGTCCAATAAGAAGAAGAATAAAATGTAAAAATGTTTTTATAGTGTTTATTTCCGGGAGTTACAATTTTATTAAATACATGAGGCATTTTTGTCAATAATTTATAATCATAACTTCCGGACCAATCGTTTACCTCAATTTTATATTTTTTCTCCAATTCTTCTAAAATATTAAGATCAAATACTTTAATGCCTAAAGTCTGTGCATATTCTTTTGCTGTTTTTCTTACACCTTTTTTTATAAAAATGGCATTTGAAATTGAAGAATTGGCTTTTATACCATTTATCCAAGAAATATGTTTAAGTATATCTGCTTTTCCAGATTTACAATCTACCCAAGTAGTTTGCATAGAAAAATCACTTAGAAACAATGTACCTAAAACATCTAAATCAGTTATAACATCACAAGGTTCTTGAGGTGCCGTTTTTAGAATAACATTCGTTTGTGTGAAATACCCCATATGATACAGTAGCCTTTTTAATCGAAATTCCAAAGATTCACCTTTACTTATTTCTTTTGAGTTATTTGATAATAAACTCATTTGTTCGTTAGAATCAACTTCGTTCATCTTGGCACCTCCTTAAATCACTTCATCTCTTAATATTTTTGTAATCATCTCACTTGCTTCTTTTATTGGCTCTGGCAATTCTGCCATATGAATCCTATTTTCTTCAGCATTACGATAGTCCCCTGTGTCAATAAGAATTGCTGGCTCACGTAACAATTCTTTATGAATAGAATATTCTGGACTTTTTATAATTTCGAGTGCTTTTTCTGCTACATCTTTCTTTATTAATTTCAAACATGGACCACTCTTTGTATATGTGTCATTATAATAATAACTCCATTTTGTTTTTGTTTGATTTATAACTTTTAAAATACCCTTCTTTTCTAAAAGTATATAATCTGTCATATTTGCGCTATGAGGTCCTACGCTATCACTATTAATTAAAACTTCCAAGAACCTGATAGGATCTTGAATAGTAGAATGTTCCGTATATCGTTCTCCAAATCGAATAGAAGCCAAGAGTACTTTTACATCATCCATAATATCATAATCAATACAATTATTAGAAATATCAGCAGTAAAAGAAAATTCTTTTTCAATACCCCTACCTGAAATAATACTAACAGGATTAATCATGCCTATTTTTTTTGCTAATAAAAGCAGTCCGGATTTTTGGTTTTTTAATTCCTCAGTAGGTATCCCTTGATATGATTGTATTAGAGATATTGTATCCTTTAAACTTTGCTTATCATCTATTGAAACCTTAGTCAATGCATATGCAATTTTTTCATGATTTTCTCCCCATATATATTCATTACTAACAATTGGGTCATATTGACTTAACTTGCTTAATAATTGTATCAATTTAAACTGTCTTTGTAGGGATAAGGAAAAATTTATATCTCTTTCTAAATATCCCTGTTTAGAAAGCTCATTACACAATTCACTTTGAAATAAAGGAATTCTCCTAGTGTTTTCCATCGTTTGTAGCGTAATGCGCTCAATATTTGATGGGTTCAATTGCTCAAAGACATCTCCTGCAACTTTAATTACATCTTGATTAGTAAATAAATATTCAGCAATACCGGTGATGTCATCTACACTATTTTTTATTAGCTCAACTCTTCCTTCACTTGATTGTTCCAATTCTGGGAGTATGATCTTATGTAACTCCCGTGGTTTAATTCCTATGGTGTTAGCTATTTTCTCTAATTTTCTAGTATTTTCAATTTTTCCATTTCCTCTAATTGCACCTAAAAATCTTCCAGCCTTTCCCGATATGTCAATATTGTCATATTCATCTAAATTACTACTATCTTGTGTAAATGCTTTTAAATGTTTTTGTGCTGCAATGGTCCAATACCCCTCTTGAATTATTTCCACTTGTCTCCCTCCTAGTTTTTCGGTTTAAAATATTAATTTTATTACCATCATAAACTCCCACACAATGTTTTTACATATCAGTGTAAGCGTTATAAATAATCTATACCCTTCTATTTCTTGTCATTTATCACGCACCAATTATTTGCCTCTTTCTGCAATGTGTCAAGTCGGTTTCTTTTCAAGCTAATTTATGATGTGATAAACTATCCAGTGTGCCTGATATTCAAATCTGTTATATGAATCCGAGCCAGCCTGCTCACGCTGTGCTGTGTTTAAAACAAGGCCCATAAGGTCTCCACTTTCTTTATCAGAATATATTTCAAAAAACATTATATATATTATATATCGTTCTTCCAAATATTGCAATCAAGCTCATATAAATTGTGGAAATATTTGTAGAACTATAGCAAAATTTATTTAAAAACTGCAAAAATTTATAAAAAAAGACTTCATTTATAATCAAATGTAATTCAACTAATTAATTTCGTATTTATTTTTGCTTTTCTTAATATTTTTCATTTATACATTTTTATCTACAATCCTTCAAACCCACTATTTATCAAGCTTCCAGACGTTGCAATAGAATCACGCACTCAACGTGCCTTGTTGCTGCAATTCTGATGACCGTTGAGCCTGATACCCCCTTGGTGGAAGAATATATTTCATTTGAGCCTTACTCATGCTCAAACTACTTTATAACCTGGCAAGCTCCTTATGATTATGATTATAATTTCATTTCACATGACCTTAGAACACTATCAAACTAAATGCAACCTATCCAAAGAGTGTAAAAATAATGAACCAGTTAAAAAATAGTATTCAATAACATTATTCGTAAATTTATTCGCCAAAAATCAATTCACTTGTGATATGACAATATGGTTCATGTCCAATTTCACTTACTAACTTGTCAAAAATCTCTTTTGATACAAGGAGTTGACTTCCTCTTAATACTGGGGTCCTTTCCTGTTCACCAGTCAAATGTTTATACGTACACCAATTTTGATACTTAAGAACGCATTTCCCCTCTGAATCCGCTCCAATCAACCCTTTATCAGTACTTGTCATTGTTACTTCCAATAAACTAAGAACATCAATAGTAAGTGCTAAATAATCATATCGATAATATGTCATAAATGGGTTATATCCTATCCTTGCATCCGTAAAAACAACAGCTTTTTTACCCTTAAGACCCTTTGGATTACACATATATTTAGGATATATATGATCAAGAACAGAACCTCTATAGGAATCATGATATAAAGGCAGCCTTTTACTTTTACCGAAACCCACAGCAGAACATGTCTGATAGATCTTGCAGTTATCACCAATACGCTTAGCTCTCCATAAATCTTCCTTATACACATACTCTCGTTCAATATATGCCAACCTAATCCAGTCTTCTTTATCTACACTAGACACGTTATCCTGCACAACCGTCGGGTGTGGAATTCCATTAGGCCTTGCAATTGCTGAATTACTAATTGCATTTAGCAGTAATACATCTTCTCTAATACTGTGGTAAAAATATTCTTTATCTTCAAGACTTCTCAATCTTGCAAAAACATTCCCACCTTCTTTTGCGCAACATAAATAATTTATAACTGCATCCCCAATGGCCTTTAGGTAGTCACTATGAATCTGTATATTATCTATCAACAAACTAGATACGTTGTCCATATATGTGTTAGATAAAATTCTTATATTGCTTTCACTATGAATTTCACTGAAGAATCCCAGAATATAATCATCAACCGATACGCCCCTATCTTCAAGCAACTTATATCTTGGGTCTATACTTTTAAAGTCTCGCAGAATAAATTCATTAAAACCTTGATCAGTAGTCTGAACCTTTGGTTTTACTCTTTCCTCCATCTCACCACTCAACAAGAACTTTAATAGGAATCCATCATCTCCATATGGATTGATGCAAATGTAATCATCAAGATCCACTAATTGATATTCCTCTCTTTCCTCATAAGAGTACATATCTTCAACTAACTGAATCAACATAGCAATACTCAAATTAATGTACTTAGAATAATTCACCAAAACCCGCTTAAATGGTCTTATAAACATAGTCCTCTCTGCATCTTGCGTAAGCAGTGTTTCGAGAGAAGCAAAAACTGACTTATGTATATCTGCTGTTCCATAACGCAATCTCGCTAATAACACATGATGCAACAACTCTTCAATGCAGTATCCTTCAAATTCTCTTTCAATTTTCTCCCATTCAATCTCTACTCTGCAACTTAATCGTAAATCAATAACATCATAAACTAAGTCCCACAACGCTAGAACTTCTTCTCGCCAGTCATCAAGGTCTGATAGCATTTTTATTATGTTATCCGATAACCCGTTAACGCCTTCAAAAGGCTTATACATACTCCCAAAATACTCAAAGTATGAATCAATAGTCAACCTTTCATCTAGATCGTAGGCCTTCGTGAAAAACTCATAACTACTATATTTATGGTACCAACCGTCCTTTTGGGTAAGATAGATTCGTAGATTGAGATACGCCCTTACACCATCTATAATTTCATCCATTTCCCCTAGACAGATTACTCTCTCTTGAATATTCGAATATTTTCTAGATACAGGACTTTCAAAAGCAAAATCAACAAGTTGATTAATAACAAACATAACCTCTTGTGACAATTCTTCTTTATTTACCAGATATGTCTTAACAACACCGTTTACCTCTTCAGAATATCCGTATGATTTCATAAAGCTCAAGACTTCATATATGTTATTCTCATCTATACCTTTATCGCTAAACGTTTCTGTGATTTGGACTTGATTATCTTTATCAGTAGAAGAAGTTACTGGATACCCTTCCGCTTCAATCAAACTACAATCAATATCATACTTTTCGCATAAACATGTTACAGTTTCTATAAACTGTTTTTCCACTTCATATGCATCATTGTTAAATTTAAATTTGCTTATCAGATCAATAACGGAAGTTCTTGCCAAAAGCACCTCTTCTTCATTGTCCATTAAGGCAATATTATTGAGGTAAGCCTGTATAAAATCACTGCTACTTTTATTGGGCATAGACTTAAGCAGTGCGTTCCCGATTCTTGAGTACTTTGGTGTTAGCCAATCAGTGAGTATCGTCTCTAGTGTATTCTCACATATCCAAGATCGTTTATAAATTTCCGAATCTACAATGAATTTCTTCAATGCCAATTCTGGCTCATATTTACACAACAATTGTGACCACTCATTCTCATAATCACTTGTTTCTTTTCCATCAGTTTGACTTACTACCGCAACGGACATTGCACCTAATCGCTTTATGCACTTTCTGCCTTTTTCTGAATCTATGCAATAAATATCTTCAACTGTATCCATTAACCTACTAAGTGTTCTATCTCTACGTTGACCATATGACATTATCATTCTTATAGCATTGCGAAATTCATGGTTTCCCTGCTGTTCATCTCTATTTTTATACAGGAAAATGGATTTTTGCATATAATAGCCGGCTAAATCCATATGTATTCTTCTTGTCTGCTGCTCTTCAGTCACCTCACCAAAATGCTTTAACACAAAGTCATAGTTTTCGTCATTTGATATTTCTGTAACCAGTTCAAATAACCTATCAGTTGTTAATGGACCCATCATTGCATTTTGAAGAGTTACCATTGTATCACTTGAAGATTCAACAATTATACTAAGTATTTTCTCCCATTCAGTCTTGCATAAAATGACACTTCTCAATGGTTTCTGGATAGTATCATAAATTTCTTGTCTTAGACCATATAAGTCCATGGTGCGTATACCATGATTTGCTACCGCTGTTACCCGATTTAGATTTGAATAAAGTTCTACCAATTCATCTCCCTTGATTTCGCTTTGTTTCTCAAGCACACAGGCTTGAAAAACAAAGCGAATCCAATTGTGAAACCAACTTAAATCAGTGATTTCTTCAACCAGTGCATCTACATAACAAGAATATGCTTCATAAATCTTCGTAGCATTTGCAACTAAGTATTTAACTTTACTTTCTGTACCACCATAAATACTATCAGCAGTTTTGACAGTATTGATAATATCTTTTACATATTCTTCATTTAACCCCCCCTGGTCAGTTCCCTCTATCAACCCACCCCATTGTTCCATTAATTCCATATCTGTAAGAAGTGAGGTGAGTTCTTCTAACCTGCCTCTATGTGCATACTCATCCAGTACAATTTTCATGTATTCTATATATTCACTATCAGTTGCATAACGAACTACACCATTTTGGTTCTTATCCATATCAATCGCTGCAGCGGTCAAATATTTCAGTTGTTCTTTTCGTTCATCCTCATTGAGGTTTTTGTGGGATTTATTCTTCTCTAGCATTCCATTTATGTATCTTTTCCACGGTGGAGTAACAAAGTTACGTGAGCAGGAGTAGCAAACTCTCAATCCTTCCTTCAAAGGCATATTCGCTTTTCCTTCGTAAATAAGCATTTCACTTAACCATTGAAATCCATGTATTTTTCCAATGCACGTTGAGTACTTTTCCTCATATATTTCATAGTCAAATTCTGCATTCAATACTATATTTGATAACTCTGAAAGCACCACCAATTTTGAAAATGACTTTTTCTTAGTCGCCGCTTTCACAAAATAATCCGAGTTTTTCTTTATTGCATTAAATCCATAACCTCTAAAGAAACTTTCACTAACAAACTCCACGTTAGCATATTCCAATAGCCTATCATACTGGCCTGATTCGTATAACAGCCGGAATAAATTGTTGAACGCCTTAATATTGCTATATACACCTGTCCTCTCAAGCCACACGATAAGGTCTTTATATATATTGTCATAAATTGAGAGTCCATTTCCATCAAGTAATTCTAGTATATATCGCCGGAAACTTTCATGGTAAATTATGAATCCACCGTTTACAGCACTTTCCTTAAGTATGCTGCGTAGTATCTTTATCCTTTTTTCAACATAATTGCCTAAACCAGTTATAGCCTTCAGTTCTCCAATACTCAGATAAAAAGATGCTCCAGATAATACATATACAACTTTATGATCTTCATCAATTTGTTCTAACAAATAGTCGTAGTAACCCTTTAAATCATCGTTATAGTCTGGAATTGAAGCAAGGGTATCCACCCATGAATCTAGAACACTGGACTTTGTAAGCTCATTGACCAAATAAGTAACGTACAGAGGATTACCATTGCTCTTATTAAACAAATAACTGCTTAATGACACTTCACCTACTTCTTCATACATACAAATACCTCTAATTTCAAGGTATCTACCAATTGTATTTGTATCCCAGTTTTCAATTTCAGTGAGCGTATAGTTTTGCTCACATAATTCTAATACTTCTGAAACCGGTTGTGATACAATGACAACTTTCACGTTTGTAGGGACATTAATTCTCTTGATTATCTCTATGATATCAGTCTTATTTGCCCCGACAGTAGATTCATGAGATGACTTAATCCTCTCGATGTGATCAAGTCCGTCTATTATTAAAACAATCTCTTTATCAATACGATCAATTAGTGATTGAAGTTCGTTTTCGTCAACACCAAACCTCGATGTCTTTATGTCCTTTAACTCTGGACAGACGAGCATAATATCGGTAATCAGATTTGCCATGAATATATTGGAAGTGATTCTGCCTGTGTAAAAAATATCATCCAAACTTGTATAACAATAATGCCTAGCAAATAGAATATTTTGTGATTTAAGGTACTCGATAAAATTAGTAACAAACCATGATTTCCCAGATCCTGGCTCACCAATTAATATAGTCTTGTTGTTCTTGCAGATGTTTGAGTAGAATTCTCCAAATGCATTTTCGTCACAGATATTACTGCTTGGATCAACAGGAAATAGTTGCTCTATGTTTCCATAACCAACAACTAAACCCAAAGCACTAACTACCTGATCCGTTTTTAGTGTTCTCTGGTTAGCCCTTGCATTCTTAACTATATTCATCAACTTCAGCAGAACACTTTCTGGAGACATTTCATGGTTCGGATAAGTTCCTACGCCAAATTTTTTTAGACACTCGACAGTAATCCTTTCCATTTCACCTTTATTTACTATATCTAAACTTGCTTTTGGTAAGCATAGCTCTACTTTCAACTCTTGGAGAAATTCTTTGAAATTATCCCTCGATATAGCTGCCACATTATCTCTTAACCGTCTCCAAGAACTAATGGGCCTTTCTTCACCCACAAACCAAATTTTATCTATATTGATCCTGTATTGTTTCACTTTTGGAGATGTAAAATCGCTGCTTGTTCCTATCTCTTCTAAAAAATCAAGATCATCATTATAATCCCATGCAAGGAGTATTTTTATTGATACGTCTCTATCATGGTCCAATTTTTGCCACGAATTGTATAGCACATCTAGTGCTAGGTCATAGTCTATAGATGAAAAATCACCTTTTGCTACCATTTTATCATCACTATATTTGATCTGTCGTTTGACTACCTCATTATTATTAATCACGGTAAGATCATCAAATTTATCATCGTCATATTCCTTCATATCAACCTTAAACTCTGAAGAATTTCCTTGGAGAAGGTCATTAATAATAAAATATGAAGTTAGTAAGTCTTGGTATTCATATCCCTTATGTGCATCTGATAATCCCATATTACCTCCTCTGTTTATTTCTATCTATATTTTTACTAAATACACAATATCTACATTTAGATGTTTCAACTTCAACCGATATCCATATTATATTCTAATAGGAAAATGATATATTTCTCTCATTTCGCTACAAAGCCACTCCCAAACCACTACATGTAGTAGTCATACCCTATTATTTATCCTCTGCACCACTACGTTGCATCAGAATCACGCACTCAACATGCTCCGTAAAAGCAAACATATCAACAGGCTGAATAGCCTTTACCCGATACCCATTTTTAGTCAAATAATCTAAATCTCTAGCCAAGGTATCTGGATTGCAGCTTATATATACTACTTTTTTCGGTGCCAGATTTATCAGGGATTTTAAAAAAGCTTCGTCGCTTCCTGATCTTGGCGGGTCCATGAAGACTGTGTCTGTTGTTTCTTTCTTTGATGCCAGATTAATCATGAATTGTCCTGCATCGTCATTGAAGAATTTTATATTATTTGTTTTATTGGTCTTTGCATTTACTATGGCGTCTCTAATAGCATCTTTGTTTAGCTCTACCCCTATGACTTCTTTTGCTTTATCGGCGGCAATTATGCCGATTGTTCCTATTCCGCAGTAGGCGTCTAAGACTCTTTCATTGCCTGTGAGTTCTGCGTATTCTATTGCTTTTTTGTACAGTATTTCTGTCTGAACAGGATTTACCTGGTAAAATGACTTGGGGGAAATTCTGAATTTTTTGCCGCATAATATATCTTCTATATATCCTTTTCCGTAAAGAGTTATTTCTCTTTCGCCCAGAATCATACTTGTCCTTTTATTGTTTATATTCATGACAACGGTTGTTATTTCAGGATGCAGCTTCAAAAGTGCCTTTGTGAAATTATTTTTTGAAGGGAATATTACATCTCCTACAACAAGTGTCACAAGAATTTGCCCTGTAATGTGTCCTGTACGAATAAGAACATGTCTGAAAAATCCGCTTCCTGTGTCCTCATCGTATATTTTTAGCTTAAATGATTTTATCAGATTTTTAATATCCTGTACAATCGCATCTGCCTTTTGATTTTCAATCTGACAGCTGTCAATAGCTACAAGCTTATGAGTATTAGCTTGATATGTTCCTGCAAGAACATTTCCTTTAATGTATCTGTAGCTTGCATGTACTCTTAGACGCCTACTGCGGAATNNTTAATTGTTCGTTATATTCTACGCCCTGATATGTACATCCGCCGCAAAGCTTTGCATAAGGGCATATTGGCAATGTGTTCATTAATTTTTTCTCCTGTATTTGTCTGCATACTGATACTTGAATAAATATCTGCAAGTAACCTGTATATAAAGTAATTCTGTATTTTAGATATTTCCTGTATTTTCTTTCACCCTAAATTCTACTATTCTTTTTATTAATTCTCTTGGCAGAGGTTTATTAAGAGGAAATTGAACAGCTCCTTTCGAGTGCTTATATTCTCCAAGCTCGCTCTCAAAGTTTTCAACACCACTGCTTCCCGGATAAAATCCGATGTGTTTTTTATGCAATGCAAAATGAACAAGATTTCCTTTAAGATAAAAAGTCGGCATTTGCCAGCTCATTTTTTCTGTAGCCTCAGGAGCGGTATCTCTTATAAGATTTCTTATCTCATTAAGTTTAATCTGCACTTCTTCCGGATATTGCATAATATAATTATCTATTTCGTTTATCATCTTTACCTCCACAATCTCAGACAATGCCTGAGATTTTGTGATTCTTATAAAATTAGCTTAAATATGTATTTATTGTTAACTAATTATACTATTTATTTATATTTTTATCAAATATTAATAATTTATTATTCCAATGTCAGGATAATCAAAACAGATAATAAATCCACTAAAATTCGGGCTGAGAATTATCTGAAAAGAATAAGTTAAATTTTAATGCTTTGGTGCTTATTTGGATAAATATTACCAATAAATAAAAGCCAAATAATTTTATATTGTTCAAAACAAGCCATTCTTTTAATGGCATGTGTTTTGCATATCCAAATACTATAAATAAACACATATATATTTTTTCAGTTTCGTATATGTGAAAATTTATTAAATAAGAAAAGGAGAGCAATATGAAAAAAATTATCAGTATTATCTTAATGATTTCAATGGTAGTTTCTTCTCTTGGCATAAACATGGCCTTTGCAGAAATTCCTGCCAATGAAGAGATTAAAGATTCGGATGTATCTTTGTCGGAAGGTTTTTCACAGACTACATCGGGAACTGCCATATCTTCTTACACTATAGACAAGCAAACGGAAGAAGAGGGAGCTTATTATTATATAACAATAAGCTTTGAAAATGTTCCTGATAAAATCAGTACATTGGAATTCAGATGGAGTTCATCTCCAAGAGAATTTGAAGAGGATGAATTTTATAGTCTTGACAGAAGAGATTATTTTGAAAATTCATATCTTTATAACAAGATACCTTTAGAGGGCAACAAAAAAACAGTTTCATTCTGCCTTAGCGGAAGCGACCTTGCAAACAATTATTTATATGCACAATACAGGGATACAGACGGTAAAGCAGTAAAACTTTATACTGATTCTTCTTCTGCTCCCAAAGTTCCCGAAAGCACTAAAGTTTCTTCACCTGTGATAGACTGGCAGGGATGGAGTACGGCAGACGACAATACAAAATGGGAAATTGCTTATAATAATCTTGATAAAGTTACTGATACGGTAACAGTATTTGAAATGTTTAAAAAACTTGATTTATTCAAGGAGAAAGATATAAAGGCAAACGGATCGCATGCTTTAAGATACAGATTCCCGACATCTGCTTTCTATGAAATACAGGCTAATAAAAATACATATACCAAAACTTCGGATTTTAAGGAAAATATGGAAAGAGCGCTGTTCTTTACAGCAGTAAATGACTATGGTCTTTTCGGATTGGATTTAAGCAAATATGCAGAGCTGATAGGAAAGTTCAACTATTCTGACTTTAACGTGTTGACTGAAAATCAAAAACTTGCAGCAGCTACTGTTTTGAGACTTTATAATGACTATGCAACAGAGGAAAGGGATGAAATATATCCTTATACATCATATGATGATTTCTATGATTTCTATGAAAGAGTTATTGATTCTGTAAAAACTGCTGATTATGAGGATGTTGACAAATTTACAGACGGTACTAAGTCCGTTCCTGTAGGCAGTAAAAAAACTATCGCTAATTTCAAATCGGCAGATGCGGATGAAAAAGTAATATTTGACAGTGATAAGCCTGAAAATTTAAGAGCAGGAACAGAGCTTACAATTGATGATGGAGAAATACACGGAATAAAATACGGTACTTCAAATGTAAGTTATCTTAGGATCAGTACAAAGCAAGGAGAGTATGGAAAAATATTAGGCTATAGCATCTTAAGCCTTAAAGCAAGCGATACGAACTTTAAACCCGCTTATTCTTATAGGCAGGAAGCAGGACTAAGCAATATGATGATGATTGCTTTTACCAAGCCTATGAATGTGTCAATCGGTGATGTTATGAATTTGAATTCCTTTGCTCAAGAACTCAAAATCGGAGATAATACTGTTGATATAAGCGAAGGCAAGGTGGAATGGATAACAAAGCAGGTTGCCAAGGTGACATTTAAGGATACAGATGTGAAGGAAGGAGATATTTTAAGCCTTAAATTTAATGATATAAAAATAGCAGACGAGCTTGAATCAATAAAAGATGTTGTGATGACAACAGAGCCCTCCGTTGCGGATACTTACAGACCTGTAGGAAAAATCATTCCTGTTTCGGGAAATGTAAACAGCTTGCAGGTTGTGTTTAACGAATTAATTCCTGCTTCAAGCCAAACCGCAGTACCATCGGAAGCAATAAGCAATATCACATTGATAGAAGAAAACGGAGATACGCAGGATATTACTTCAAAAGCCGCTTCATTGTCATGGAATTTAAGAGACGGAAACGGACGCAGTCAAATGACAATATCTTTTAATGAAGACATAAGTGTCGGAGATACGGATTACTTTACTATAAAATATACGGATAAAATAAAAGACTATTCAGGCAATATCGTGGACAGCAGACCTAAATCTATAGTTATAGGCGGAGGATTTGTTGCCATAAAAGACTATGTTTACATGGATGAAGGCACTGCTTCAATACTTGACAACATCAGAAATCAATCGGGAGGAAAAACTCCTAAGATTGCAATATCATCAAGCTCTGATGAATCATATGACAGCAGCTTTGATTATTTCTACAACAATGCGGTTGTTCAGGCAGCCTATGGCTTTGCTCTGAGAGGTATGGAGCCTGTAATAGCTGAAATTACAGCAGACAGCTATACAAATACAGCTGTTGTAAACAGTACGGTTGAACATTATTCAGAATGTTCGGGAATGTTCGGACCGGGTGGAGATCAGGCAATGAACTCTCGTGCTTATTTGAATGATGACAGTTCGGACACTATACAAATGAGAGCTATGAGACAGATATTCCACAGCGGAGGAGTTATATCAGGCTCAAGCGCGGGGGATCACAGTCAAAGCAATCCTATGCTAAACGGAGGAGACAGTACGACAGCTATAACTGAGAACAGAATAACAACAAATAAGATTACCGAGTACAAAACAGCTGTATCCGACGGTACGCCTTTGATAATGAAGGGTTTTGGATTTGCAAGTGATTACGGACTTACTGATTCTCATGTTGATATCAGAGGAAGACTTGGAAGAATTATAGTAGCTTTAAAGCATTTGCAGGATCTGGGAATCACAGAGCAAATAGATAAGACCAAAGGAATTGAAAACGGCATCGGTATAGGTGTAGATGAAAATACTTCTATTACAATTATTGATGGAATAGGAGAAGTGCACGGAAGTTCAGGTGTAATGATTTCCGATATTTCAGGTGCTTCATTTCCTCAATCCCCAATTTTTGCGGCAAGAAACGTAAGGCTGTCTTATCTGACATCCGGAGATAAATATGACTTTAATACCAAGGCTGTAATCTCAACGAAGCCTTTAGCGCAAGAAAGTAACATTGAACAGATTCCTTCGGGAAATATATTCCCAAACAGGGATGATTCCTCCAGAACTGAAGGACCTGAGGCTTTAATAAAAAACTTGATACAAAGCACCGCCAAATCAAATTATGGAAGAGATAAGGCAAATGATATAATTACAGCAGTATTTAACAAGGATTCCAATACAAGAGCTTACTATAAATCAAATACTGAATTTACTGTAAGTCAGCTAATTATGAACATAGACACCTTTGACAAATTAGATGAAATGACTGTACGCTCGGAAAGTCCGGGCAATCCTGAAGATATAAGCAGCGGCAATAATAACACCGGTGCTGTATCAAAAGAAATTATAGACGGTAATCTGATAATTACAATAAATGAGATTAAGGATAAGTACGCTGCAGAAGTTACAGGCAAAGAATTAAATGAGCTGATAAAAAGCAAAGGAAATGTGATTGAGTTTACTACTCCGTTGGGTGTTTATTCGCTTCCTGCCGATATAGAAAGCATAATTCCGGAATTTGAGTCTCTAATTAAGGAAAACAAACTTGAATTAAGTGATATAATAATTGAGTTATCAATTGAAGTCAATAAGGATAAAAAAATAAGCTCCATTATTGATAATGCTATAGGACTTAATAAGCTCACAGGAAGTCCGGTTGATTTTACTCTGAAAATAATTGATGGAAAGACAAAAAAACATTTAGCCGAGATAACACAATTTAACAGCTATATAGCACGAACAATAATTTTACCTGAAAATATAAAAAAATTACCTGAATTTTATGCAGTGTTTAAGGTTGATGAGAAAAATTCCGAGCTGATTCCGGTTCCTCATCGTGCTTACTACGAAAACGGCTGCTGGAACATAAAAATAATTTCAAATACAAACAGTGTTTACGCAGCAGCTGAAAATCATGTATCATTTAATGATATTAACGATGGATTCTGGGCTAAAGAATATATCGAAGCCTCTGCTTCGAAAATGCTTGTTAAGGGTGTGGAAAATTCAATATTCCATCCTGAAAGCAAAATTACAAA
Source organism: Firmicutes bacterium UBA5010 (assembly GCA_002396645.1). Classification (GTDB taxonomy): domain Bacteria; phylum Bacillota; class Clostridia; order Tissierellales; family Sedimentibacteraceae; genus UBA1535. The sequence continues at coordinate 20,747 of DGYI01000005.1, read as the reverse complement.
AGCTGATTTTGTAAGAATGATTGTTAATATATTCCCTGTAGATAATATTTCAGAACTTACAGAAGGCTATAAGGATGTTACTGCAAATAAGGCATATTATGATATAATCCTTAAGGCTAAGTCAGCAGGCTATCTTGAAGATTTTAATGCAGATTATTTTAACCCTGAGGCTGCAATTACGAGAGAAGAAATGGCATCAATAATTGCGGGAGCACTTAAAAATACAGCCTTAATAAACTATATCAGCAAAGAGGAATTAATTTTTAAAGATATACATGATGCGGATAAAAAATATTCAGACAGCATTGAGACTGTTATAAGCATGGGCATTATGAACGGAACAGGACAGGAATATTTTGCCCCTAAAGGTCTTGCGACCCGTGCTCAGGCTGCAACTGTACAATATAGAATTTTTAACCTGTTAATTGAACTAATAAATAAGCTTTATTAAGTTTAATAAAAGCTTAAAAGGCTGCAGCAATTTTTATCCTTGCCGCAGCCTTTTTAAAGGAAAGAGGGAATCCTAATTATACTGAATTGAACCAAGCTTCAAGTAATCATTAAGTCTGTATGCTACTATTTCATTTCCTGTAAAATGATATAAAACATCTCCTATATATGTGACTCTGTTGCCTGTTTCATATGATAAATTTCCGTCAAATATTTTTTCTATTTCTATAGAATTGTTCTTAACTGACATTAATATAGCCTGAGATTTATACTCATGAGATTCTACTCCGTTTGCAGGTTTCGGAGAAAAAGTTCCTCTTATAGCTATCAAATCTTTATCCTTTATAAACACAAACGACTTGTGATCATAGCCTATATCGGTATAGCTTCCCGGACCTCCGATGCTGATTGATTTAATCTCAACAGGCTTATTTTCATTTGATACATCAAATAAAGATGCTTTAATTCCTATCTGCTTTACTCCCGCTTCTATTTCTTTTCCATTCTCATCACGCCAATACAGCGGTGTCGTATTTTCTCCTATACCTACTATCAGATTTTCTGATATTGGATGCAGATAAGAAGAGAATCCCGGTATTTTAAGTTCTCCTGTCACTCTAGGATTTTTAGGATTGGAAAGATCAAGCGCAAACAAAGGGTCAATATTTTTATATGTTACTACATATCCTTTGTCTTGCATAAATCTGCATGATTTAATCTGCTCTCCCTTAGCTAAGCCTAAAATTTCACCTGTCTTTTGTAAATTTTCATCAAATATAAATATATTGTTGCCGTTGTTCCATTCTGTAGTGGCAATTCTCAAATGCCCTTTATATTCATCCGCGCTGAATTGATTTAAAAGGCTTCCCGGTGCTTTATTTACAGCTGTAAATTTAACATCTGTGCCATTCACATTATATTTATATATATCTGTATAACTTGTATTATTATCCCATGACTGACCGAAAATATAGATGTTGCTCAGTGACATATATATGTTATATCCGGTACCTGTGAAGCTGGTAATTTTCATCTCATCATTTTTATTTACGTTAAGTGCCGAAACTATACTGATATTCTGCATATTGTACGGGTTATTTCTGTCTAAAACACAATACATATCTTCTACAGGAGCATATTTAATTTCACTGCTTATTTTGCTGTCCGAATACGAAATCAATAGGTTTTCTTTTGTATACGGATCAGTGTCCATAGGCATGTATAGATTTAAATATTTGTTGGATATCAGGTAAAGTGTATCTCCTATCATTCTGCTTCCCGCAAGATTTCCCTCATTCATAACGGTTCTTTCAAGCTTTGGACTTGACTTATCCGAAATATCATAAATTTCAGCGCCGATAAAGCTCTTACCGGATATGTAATCAGGCGCGATTTTAGTATCATAAGCCTCAATCGGCATGATTCCTATTCTGCCTTGGTTGACATTTAATGTGTAAATCACTACCAACTTATTGTCCTTCAAATACATATCACTGTAATTTCTATAGTTTTTATCATCTGATGCCTGTAAGCTTATTTCTCCTGCAAGCTTCATGTTTGCAGCCTGCAATGCATTGATAATCTTGATCTTATTGTTATTTTTGTTTAATATGTAAATAAATTTACCGTCATTTTTTATTATATCTGCCTCATCTACACCCGCCACCTGAGTATTTGTAGTTCCGTGGTCATTATTTGACGGCATTTCGGGAGATGAGTTTTCCCATGATACAGAATCATCTTTTGAAATTGTATCATTTATATTTGGATTATTTCTTCCTAAGTCAAGCTGTTTCAGATAGCTGACATAATCTTTAAAGTTTTTAAACTTGGTCGGTTTAATCAAGCTGATGTTGTTTTCATTTTTATTTTTTTCTGCCGCTTGAATATCGATTGTACTTCCCTGGCAAAAAATCAGTACACCGAACAAAGCTACAATTGTAAGACTCATAACTTTTTTTAAGATTTTAAATTTATTGCTCATAAAAACCTCCTTTTACTGAGAAAATTTTCTTAATTAGCTATTAAGACGATTATCGTTACATTTAGTTCCATTTGTATAAAATATCTGTGTCCATTTTATATCTTGGGCATATCCTATAAATAGGCAATGTCCTAAAAAATTATGCGGAGGATTAAGAATGGCTATTATAAATAGAATTGAGAATACTGCGAGTGTAACATTTGATGGAGCGCCCGTTAACAGTAATAGTGTAGAAACTTTGCTTTTGTTAGCTCCTACTGTTTTAAAAGTTGTAGACAAACTAACTGCAAGCTTGGGAGAAGCATTGACTTATACCGTGACTGTAACAAATGTAGGTTTGACTGAAATAATCGATCTGCCTTTTACTGATATATTACCGGCCGGCACTATATATGTTGAAGACTCTTTCACAGTAAACAGCTCGGCTGCAACCCCTGATTTGACAGGCAACACTTTAACTTATACTGTTCCGTCAATTGCAGCTCTTGGTACTGCTGTGATTGGGTTTCAGGTTGAGGTTGTCGGAGGAGACATTTAATTACTTTAAATATTATTATATACGATATAGATGTAACTTTAATTTTAATTGCTACAGAAACAAAATCTTCTCTTCTCCTGTTGTGAGCAGATCTTATATTACGCTTGATAATACAGTAATTCCAAGTAACTACTCACTAACAAAAATATATTTTTAAATTCAAAAAACCTATAAACTGATATATAGGTTTTTTGAATTTATTTTTATATATTTCAATCAAAATTCATGTGTTCCGAACTTGCCGTTATAAAAATCTTCATTTGCCTGCCTTAATTCTTCTTTAGTGTTCATTACGAAAGGTCCGCCTGCGGCAACAGGCTCATTAATCGGCTCTCCGCTTAAAACAAATATCTTTGACTTTTCAGAGATTGCTTCTATATTAACCTGACCTTCTTCATTTTTGAAAAGAATAAAATCTTTATCATTGTGCTCTTCACCGTTTATACTAATTGTTCCGTTTAATATCAGCATTCCGAAGTTATAATTTTTTGGCTCATTCAAAGTTATTCTTGCGTTTTTATTCAGTTCTGCAAAGTAAATATTCATAGGAGTATGCGATCTGGCAGGTCCTTTAACACCGTCAAATTCTCCCGCAACAACAGTAATGCTTCCCTGCTCGTTTTCAAGCAGCAGTTTTCCCATGTCCTTATTTTCTATCGCTTGATAAGCCGGCTGAGTCATTTTATCTTTTTTAGGCAAATTAACCCACAGCTGTATAAGGTGAAAAATTCCTCCGGTTTTACTGAATTCTTTTTCATGATACTCCTTATGCATTATTCCCGCTCCTGCCGTCATCCATTGGACATCTCCCTGATAAATTATACCGTGATTTCCCACATTATCATGATGTTCTACTGCTCCTTCCAATGCAAAGGTAACAGTTTCAAATCCTCTGTGAGGATGAGGTCCTATTCCTTTTGGAGTTTCACTAGGTGCAAATTCAGTCGGTGCGTTATAATCCATTAAAATGAACGGCGAAAATCTTTCAAGTAAGTTTTTGCCGGACGGAAAATAATTTCTTACATAAAATCCGTCTCCGACCCAATGTGTGCGGTCAACTCGCATAGACATTTCTATTTCTCTTTGTTTCATAGTTACCTCCATTACTGTTAATTATCGTTTTAAGTTATCCAGTACCTTGTATAAAAGGCGATACAGGGTATTTGCTTCATCTTCATTCAAATTTACGCATTGTCCCATTTTCACCGGTATATCCAAGGCTTCATCTCTTAAGTCTTCCCCGAGCTTTGTCAGAATAACTATAAGATTTCTTTCATCATCTTTTGAACGATTTCTTTGTATATAACCTTTGGATTCAAGCTTTTTAAGTACAGGTGTCAATGTCCCCGAATCTAAGCTTATATATTCGCCCAGCTCTTTAACATTGAGCTCCTTCTTATCCCACATAACCATCATTGTTATATACTGTGTATATGTTAAATCAAATTTATCTAAAATAGGCTTATATTGTCTCACTATTTCTTTCGAACAGGCATATAGCGGAAAGCATAATTGATTCTCCAATTTTAAAGCATCATATTTGCCTTTTTCTTTCATTCTGCTGTCACTCCCCATAAATTACACAAAATCAGATTTTTTCTTTACAATAATTCTTTTATTTTTTCCTCTACATCTTTCATATCATGAGTAGGCTCAAATCTTCTTATTACATTGCCTTCTCTGTCAACTAAGAATTTTGTAAAATTCCATTTTATATTCGAGTTGTTTCTGAAATCAGGATCTTTTTCTTCTATTATGCTCTCAAGTCTTGTTGTTGACGGATGTTCAGGATTTAATCTTACAAATGGCTGCTCTTTCTTAAGGAAAGTATATAGCGGATCTTCATTTTCTCCGTTTACATCTATTTTTGAAAACATAGGATATGATACACCGAAATTCATCTGGCAGAAGCTCACAATCTCTTCATTGCTTCCCGGTGCTTGCTCATTAAACTGATTGCATGGAAAATCTAAAACAACAAAGCCTTCTTCATTATATTTTTCATATAATTTCTCTAAATCATCATACTGAGGTGTGAATCCGCATTTAGTTGCCGAATTAACAATTAACATAACTTTTCCTTTATAGTTTTCTAAAGATACCTTTTTACCGTCCATTCCTAAAACTTCAAAATCATATAACTTTTTCATATTTATACCTTACCTTTCTGTTTTTTAATTTTATTTTAATATTATTAATTTTATTTTGTATTTTATACTATTAAATTGCGTACAATTTTTATAATTTAATTGTACGCAATTTAATTTCGTTTGTCAATAGTTTTTTATAAATTTTTTAAAATTAATTCAAGCAACAGCTTATTTTTGTGTAAAAATCAAGTTAGAGCTATTCTTTATCTTGTTAAATCAAGATTTGTCAAGATATAATTTGTTATGTAATTATATTGTAATTTCAAAGATTTAAGTTATTCATCATTATATTTAAGTAGGGAGGGGTTAAAATGAGAAAGAATGCTTTTTGTACCTTTATAATGAAAAATGACAGCTATACTCCCGGAATTTTGACTTTTGCATACTCTATCAGAAAACAAAAGATTAATGCAGATTTATTATGTATTGCGACTAAGGAAGTATCCGAGGATTGCATATTTGCATTCAGACAATTGTACGACTTTGTGTTTATAGTTGACCAGCTATTTGTAAACAATGACAACAAGCATCAGCGTCAAGACAGAAACTATCTGTTTGCAAGGTTTTCAATTCTAAAAGTTCTTGAGAAAAAGAAAATGTATTATGATAGAATAATCATTTGTGATGCTGATTTATTGCCGCTTCGCAATTATAAAGATTTATTATATGTTCCGGTTCCAAGCGGAATATTGAATGAATGTAAGGAGAATGTAATTGGAAAATCTGAGCAATCAGATTACAAGGATAAATGGATATGGCATGATGTATATAGTGATATCCCTCATATGACAGCTATTCCAAAGGAAATTACCGATAAAGTCAGATACGATAAAGATAACTTAGGTGTAAATGCTTGTATATATGTTTTAAATTATGAAACGATAAAATACCAAGATATAATTGACGATTTGAATGATAAAAATATTATTAAAATTATAGAGAAGTTTGCATGGCCTGAAATGCAGTATTTGACGATGAAATTATCCGGCTCTTGGCATAATATCGATATTAAATATGCCAGTTTTAACAGTTATCCTGATTTACATTCTATCTACGGAACACATTTTGCAGGTCTTAAACCGTGGAATATAGGCAGCAGATCATATCTGCACTACTGCACACATGATGATTATAAGCTTTGGATTTGCGTATTTTTAAACATGATAAAATCTAATAAAAAATTACTGTTATGTAATGAAGTAAAAAAAGTATTTAAATTTTTAGTTAAATTAGTTAATTGTGATAAGCAATATGTATTGTCAATTAAGAGCTATCCTGAATATATGCATCTAACAACTGCAATATAGACTTTTAGAAATTTTTATTTGCTGTCGAAGTCTTTTAGGCATATGGCATTAAAATTTACATATAAGTTAAATTTTAATGTCCATCGCCTGAAACGTACTGTCAAATATATAATTTAAACAGACTATTGTAATTTATAAAGGCTTTTCACAAGTTTCTATTACTTCCATTGCCTTTTTTCTGCCAAACCAGCCCTCAGCTTCTCTTACATCAGGATATAATTTATGCAGCGCTTCGATTTCATGTGCTGTCAATTCTTCATATTCATTTATTTCTCTGTTTTTTTCAACCGCAATCATCTTATGATCTTTGTCGCTTCTGATAAATACTCCTATTATTTTAATTTCTATTTCATCCCCAAGCTCAAAATTCTTGTCCGACATCAGAAAAACATCCCAGTGAGGACTCGGAGGCGTTCCGCTTTCCTTTATCCAGCCGTATGGATAGAGAAAACCCCTTACATAAGACAGACTGTCTGATTCGGATTCATTAAATGTTTTAGTTTCAGGATCATACTTGATTCTTTTTTTGTAATTTTTCGTCTGTTCTATAATCATGTGCAGCATATAATTTATCCTCCCTGTAGCTTTTATATATTTAAAAATAATTATATATAATATATATTAAATTTACAATATTTTCTGAGTTAAATAAATTTATTTTTATAATCTGATTTTTTACATAAAAAAACCTCGGCTTAGTTTATTGATACTAAGTGAGGTTAATTCAGCATGAAGCTTACTTTTTTCTTTTTTTATTTTCACAAAAAGGCAATGGATATTTCTTGTTATTCCTATGATGCTCTCTGCACTCATCACATTTGCCGTGTCTTTTACAATTTTTCCATTTACAACTGCACTTAAGTGATTTTCATTTACTTGGACAATATTTTTTACTTAACTCTTCCAAAATGCCAAGATATGTTTCGTGAACTTTCTTTTCCTCTGCTTCTTTTTCAAAATCTCTTACAAGTTTATCCACAGATTCTAAAACTTCAGATGGAAGATTTCTCTCAGCATAGGTAAATACAGCATTATTTTCTTTATCTATATGTCTGGTAAGAAGATTTGCATATCCTGTTGCGCCAGCTATAATTCCAAGCTTATATATAGTTTTGGGGTCTTCTTTATAATTATTTAGTGCCGTTTCCAGTTCTGACATATGAAGTCTTCCCAAATCATGCTCTACAAGCATTCCAAAGTTTACGAGTTTTTCTGCGATTGCTCCCAAGTGCTCAGTCATTTTTGAAAATAATATTAGCTCTTCTTTTCCATGATGGTGCTTATCTGCATAGTTTCTTGCAAAAAGTATCATTTTCTCAAAATCATCCGTATTTACTTCGCCTCCGTCCAAAATCTGACAGCAGGCATTCTTTACTATTTCAATAAGCTTTAATATATTTTCATGTTCTTTTACCATTAACTCAATACTGTACATTTTATCCTCTCCTCCGAATAATATTTAATCCGTCCTCATCTACGATATATTCTAAACCCGACTTTGAAAGCATTCCTTTTATTATCTCATGTCTTAGCTCGTAATATACACTCACATCCGAGCCAATATTTTGCCAGTAATCAGAATGAACGCACAGGTTTTGTCTCCACGCTGTCTGATTATCACCTGATTCTATAAGCTCGTTTACTCTGTCGCATGGCATTCCGTCGATTAATGTGTCATTTAAAAGCTTATAGCAGGCATCCGCAGTTAAATCTCCGGTAGCCGCCTTTGATTCTCCAAAACTGTAAGCTGTTTTTTTAAGCTCTGAAATATAATCCGGATTATTTCTTAAAATATTAGTTACAACAAATGCAAGTTTTGATTCCGTATGAGAAATTCTTACTTGAAGCCAACCGTGAATATTATTTTGGTCGATAATTTCTTCCAAAGCTTTTATTTCTTTTTTTCCGAAGTTTCTTTCAACTTCATTGGCCAAATCTTCACACCAGTTGTTTTTCTCTGCCGCTTCTACAATATTTTGTATAAGCTCTTCTTGTAATTCTATTTTATTATAAAGCCAATAATGAATTGGTCCTAAAAAAGCACTCATAACTTCCTCCGCTATACCGCTAGGCGGCAAAGCCTTAAATTTATTTAAGGCTATATATAGCCATAGGGATTAATAATTTCCCTATGGCTTTTTTGACTGTCTATTTATTGTTCATATGATTATTTAATTTTTGTAATAAGCTGTTCTCATCTATGCCGTGTACCGCGCAAGCTTCTGCGATAGATTCCATTTGAGATGACGGGCATCCTAGGCAATGCATTCCGCTTTCCATAAGAATTGATGCAAGTCCTGAGTCTAATCTCAGAATATCTCCGATAAACATTTCTTTAGTTATAATGTCTTTCTTTACATTTTCTTTTCCGAAGAATAACTCTATATCATCTTCAACAGTTCCTATACCTGCGATTCCAAAGTTTTCTACCAATACTTTCGCAACATTAGCTGAAAGGAAAGCAGGAAGTGTAGGTCCAAGATGAATGTTTTTAACTCCAAGATGTAAAAGTGCCAACAGAACGATTACAGCTTTTTGCTCATACCAAGCTATATTATATACTATAGGAAGATCATTGATATCATCAAGTCCAAATACTTCTTTTAATTTAAGAGCTATTACAGCCAATGAATAAGAATCATTACACTGTCCGGCATCTAACATACGAGGTATTCCGCCTATATCACCTAAATTAAGTTTATTGTATTTATATTTTGCACATCCCGCTGTTAAAATTACAGCATCATTAGGCAATGCTTCTGCGAAATCTGTATAGTAATTTCTTGATTTTGCTCTGCCATCGCAGCCTGCCATAACAACAAATTTCTTAATAGCTCCTGATTTTACAGCATCTACAACTTTATCCGCAAGAGCCAAAACTTGATTATGTGCAAATCCTCCGATAATTTCGCCTGTTTCAATTTCAGTAGGAGCAGCGCATTTTTTTGCATGTTCGATAATTTCCGAGAAGTCTTTTTCTTCGCCTATTTCACCTGCAATATGCTTACATCCGGGATATCCTGCAGCTCCTGTAGTATATAAACGGTCCTTATAGCTATCTTTTGGCGGTACTATACAGTTTGTTGTCATAAGGACAGGTCCGTTAAAGCTTTCAAATTCTTCTTTTTGTTTCCACCAAGCATTACCGTAGTTACCTACAAAGTGAGAATATTTTTTAAATGCAGGATAGTAATGTGCCGGCAGCATTTCAGAGTGAGTATAAATGTCAACACCGCTTCCCTCTGTTTGTTTTAGAAGCATTTCCATATCTCTTAAGTCATGGCCCGAAACTAATATACCGGGTCTGCTTCCTACGCCTATATTAACTTTTGTAATTTCAGGATTACCATAGCTTGAAGTATTTGCTTTATCCAAAAGAGCCATTCCGTTTACTCCGTATTTACCTGTCTCTAATGTAAGAGCAATCAAGGCATCTACTGACATACTGTCATCCAGTGTTTTTGCCAAAGCTCTTTGCATAAAAGCATCCACTTCTTCATCATCATTTAATAAAGCATTAGCATGCTTGCTGTAAGCTGAAAGACCTTTTAATCCGTAAGTTATCAATTCTCTGAGACTTCTTACATCTTCATTTTCTGTAGAAAGCACACCAACTTTAGATGCTTTATCGAAAAATTCTTCGCGTGATGCTTCCCAAAGTGCGGCTTGAGGCAAACTTTCTTTATCACTTACTTGGCTAAGCAATTCTTTTTTCTTTTCTAAAGTAGCTTCGATTCTTGCAATTACCATTTCTTCGTCGAAATTAGCATTTGTAATTGTAGTAAATAAATTCAAAGAAACTAAATGATTTATATCAAGATTAACTTTCTTTCCTTCTTCACGCAACTTAGTTGTTACTGCTGAAATTCCTTTTGTAACATATACCAGTAAATCCTGCATAGCAGCAAGTTCAGGTTTTTTACCGCACACCCCTACTTGTGTACAACCTGAACATCCTACTGTTTCCTGACACTGATAACAAAACATTTTATTTTCCATTTTTAAATTTCCTCCATTTTAAATTGATTATTTATAATTTTCTAACAACATTTTAAATGTTATTAAACTAAATTTTATCTGTTTGATGTTTTTATATTAAACCATAATAAAAAATAAATCCGTAACAAATGTTACAGATTTATAAATTATTTTGAATTTCTTCAAAATCAATAATTTTTATTTTATTTTTATCAATTGTTATTATTCCTTCATCCTGCATTTTCATAAGTTCTCTGGAAAGTGAGGGACGTGCTACATTTAAAAAATCCGCAAGTTCTTCTCTGTTCATCTGCAATACAACATTTCCATCTTTAGATGAGTTTCTGATTAAAAGTTTGCAAAGCTTCTGTCTTAAAGTGTGTCCCGATAAAATATTAAGCTTTTGATTAAGATAGTACGCCTTCCCTGCAAGAATCGAAAGCATATTTGAAGTGAGCATAGTATGAAAACTGCAATTTTCTCCGCAAGTAACATATAGATATTCCTTAGGCATTTTAAGAACTTTAGTATCTGTTACAGCTACTGTATAATTTTCGTAAGTTTTTTTGTTAAGGAATAAAAATACCTCCCCGAACAAATCTCCTTCTTGATTAATTGTAGTTATAATATTTCTTTTACCCTCCAAAGAATCATAGCAAACCGAAACCGCACCTTCTATCAAAACAAAAAGATTTTCCGGCTTGTCATCCATGAAAAAAATCATTTCATCCTTTTTATAGGATATAATTTCGGATTTACTGCATTCAAGACTGTGTTTTATCTCATCATCGCTCATATTGTTAAATAGTGAGCTTTTTTTTAATTTATTAATAAATGCCTTCAAATTATCATTTACCTTTCATCATATTTATGACCATTCAACCATTTTAGTGAAAATGCCAAGCCCTTTTCTCAGAGAGGGTCAAATATTTTCACTCTTTGCTGCATGTCCCAAGTTCGGAAATGTTTCAGCTACCCAAGCTAAAATTTCTTCGGTTCTGGCACGGTGCTGCAAATTTTCAATATTTCATTAAAAGCTTCCATGCTTTTTCCTCCGAATATCAAAACTATTGTAAAACAACTATAGACAATGATTGCTATTATGTCAATAAATATTTTCAATCATAATTTAAAAAAGCAGAGAACAAAATCTCTGCTTTCTTTTTTATTTGGTTTGTTGAAATTATTATCTATACAATATTGATTCCTGCACTTGCATATCCAACAGCAGTATTTACTAAACTTAGTCCTGTAGCTGTTGATGAAATTACCAGCAACAATCTTGTTTGAGTTGTAACAGGAACTGATAAGCCAGTAAGATTTGCATTAACTGTATCTCCAATTGCAATTAAACCGGTTAAAGCCGGAAGATCTAAAGAAGTAGCTGCAATAGGTGTAAAGATATTGTCAGGAGTTGTAGATTCATAAAGAGTCATATTGATAGTAAGTGTACTTCCTACCAGTGATAACGCTGCAGTTACACTAAAGAAACCTGATATTGCCGTAATTGTTCCGTCTCTAGGCATAGAGAATGCAAAGTTTGTAAGGGCACCGGTATCAATTGTAGGTCCTAAAACAGTTAAAGAAGTTGCAGAGTTTCCAAATCCCATTACTCCATAGGTTCCTGCCAATCCTCCTAAAATAGTGGTTGTAGATACAGGTAAACCTGATGCAAGCGGAATTATTGCTCCTTCACCCGGAGGACCCGGAGGGCCTTCTGGACCTTCTGGACCAACCGGACCTTGCGGACCTGCCGGACCTGCTTCTCCTTGTGGTCCTGCCGGACCTATTTCTCCTGCCGG
>DGYI01000005.1:0-8408 GCA_002396645.1 Firmicutes bacterium UBA5010 | reverse complement strand
TGTATCTCCTTGCGGACCTGCTGGGCCTGCTGGACCTGCTGCTCCTGCCGGACCTGCCGGGCCTGCTTCTCCTTGCGGACCTGCCGGGCCTGTTGCTCCTGCCGGACCTGCCGGACCTGTTGCTCCCGTTGCTCCCGTCGGACCTGCCGGGCCTGCTTCTCCTTGCGGACCTGCCGGACCTATTGCTCCTGCCGGACCTGCTGGGCCTGCCGGACCTGCCGGACCTTGTGCTCCTGCCGGGCCTGCCGGACCCTCCGGACCCGCCGGGCCTGAAGGACCTATTGGACCTGTCGGACCTACCGGACCTGTTGCTCCTTGCGGACCTGCCGGGCCTGCCGGACCTGCTGGGCCTGCAGCTCCTGCCGGACCTGATTCTCCTTGTGGTCCTTGCGGGCCTATTGCTCCTGCCGGACCTTGTGGACCTACCGGACCTGCCGGACCTTGCGGACCTGTCGCTCCTGCTGGTGTCAAGTCAGGACTAAAAAATATTTATCCTTATTGGCACCTTTTCAATCTATCCATTCATATTTGTTTGATTGAAAGTTCTGCTTTACTATGGTAAACTTACTTTATATATCTACCGTGTAAAACTTTTGTGAAACGGTAGCATGGGAAATTAACGCTCGGTGAGCAAGTTTATATAATGTGCGAGGTGGTGCAATAAATGTTTAATGAAATTTGTATCTATGAGGCAAAGATTGAAAAGCAAGAGGAAATTGAGCAACTTATGAAAGAGGTTGCCGCCTTTTATATGGAGCAGGATGGTGTTATTGAAGTTAGATATATCAAACGCACCCACCGCCAAACAGATTTTAATGCCGTTAAAGAAGGGGCATTGCCTGTTCGCCTCACACGCAATGTAGGCAAAGTCACTTATGTTTTACATTGGACTGTTAGAGATGAAGAAACTCACGCAAGGGTGTCAAAGTTAGGGTTAGAGCATTTTTACAAGCGGTGGAACAGATGCTTAACCACTATGCCAAAAATTATTTTGGGTGAAAACATTGTGTAAGGGTATGAGCACATCCTCTGTTAGTGTTTAACTTCACCTACACAATAAAATCCGACTTATCACGAAATTGAGCCGTTGCATCTAACTTGACGCAACGGCTCTTGCTTTGTCTACATGCCAAGAATAGTCCAGTCAATGCTTGCATAAAGACGGTGAACGGATTTTAATTTTCATAGCACCGACTGCCTCTCTATTGTCTATATTTGATTGATTGAAACTTCTATTTTGCTATGGTAAACTTGTTTTTATATTCACCGAGTAAAACTTTTTTCAAATGGCAGTGAAGAAAAATGCCCCGAAGGGGTGTGTTGATATTTGCTTGATTCGCATTCGGCGGATCAGCATAATGAAAACTTTACTTTGAAAATGAGGAGGGAACAATTTGATTACCAAAAGTGGCAAGCAATTCAATATGTTTCCCTCACATGCAGGGCTGAGAAAATATATTCTATATTACAATATCGTATTTCCAGAAAATGATACGTTTACAGCGCACTATACGCTTATGCCTAACGCTTGCGGAACATTGTCCCTTGCCTTTGATGGAACCGCTGTAATTGTTGAACTATGGGGAGCATCCCTAACCCCTGTTTTGTTAGGAATGGAACCAAATAGTTATCAGGTCCTGTTGCTTATCCAACTTTCGCCCTATGGTTTGTATCAAATCACACGCCAAAGCCAAGCGGAGTTTGCAGACAAACGCCTTTCGCTTGAAGACATTGACAACGAGCTATTTCATTTGCTGTATCAAGCCTTTGTAATGTCTAGAACCGCGACAGATTTAGCAAATATTTGTGAAAAGATTTTATACAGGCGTATGGAAAAGTACGTTATTTCGGACGCTTTGTTATTAGCGTCTACTGTGATTTCTGATAGTCATGGACAAGTACAAGTGAAAGAAGTCGCCCGACAATCCGGTTATAGTGAGCGACAGCTAAACCGCTTGTTTCTTACACAAATCGGAATGAATATTAAAAACTATGCTCGTTTAACCCGTTTTAACTACGTGTTAAAACACATTCAAACGTCGCCTTGCTTTTTTGCGGCATTATCGCAACAAGCCGGATATTTTGACCAAGCCCATTTTGATAAAGATTTCAAGGCTATCAGCGGTGTTACCCCTCAAAAGTATCTGAAAACAATGTCGGATTTTTACTATGACGGAACAGAGATATACGATACAATATCCTCAAAGGAGGATTAAAAAATGAAATATCAAGGTTGTCTCTTAGCGGTTAAAGATATATCCGCTTCTAAGCATTTTTATGAAAATGTGCTTCATCAAAATTCGGTCATGGATATTGGCGTGCATGTAACCCTTAAGGGCTTTTCTCTGCAACAAGGTTATGCTGAACTCGTTGGATTGGCCGTCGATAGTGTGAAAGAACAGTCACACAACTTTCAAGTCTATTTTGAAGTGGAAGATTTAGACAAAGTGTATACTGAACTGAAAAGCATATCCGGTTTGCAATGGGTACATGAAATAAAAGAATACCCATGGGGGCAGCGTGACATTCGGGTATATGACCCAGACAAGCATATTGTGGAGATTGCAGAGGATATGAATACGGTTATCAAACGCTTTTTTAATCAGGGTATGTCGTCAGAAGAAGTCGCTACACGCACAATGTTTCCTCTTGAGGTTGTAAAACAGTATGCGTTAGGCTTTGGTATGTGATACACGGCGGCTTTGGTAAATCAAAGCCGCTATTTTATTCCAAACAAGATCGGAGGAGAGGAAGAATGAGTAAATATAAGCCGCTCTGGAAGGCGATAGGTCAACGCACGGAGAACAGCTTCGCGCTGACCTGTGCCGAGATTGAACAGATTCTGGGCTTTCCCATCGACCACGCCTTTTTAACCTTCAAGAAGGAGCTGCCCGCCTACGGCTACGAGGTGGGTAAGATCACCATGAAGGCACAGACGGTGACGTTCAAACGCTGCTGACAAGCAGCTGCGTTTCTGCTATCATCGGCTTCACCCATCCAAGAGGAGGAACACTATGAACTGGGAACCATGGACAGGCTGTTACAAAATAAGTGATGGCTGTACAAATTGCTATTTTTATGGACCGTATGCAAAACGCTATGGTCAAAGCACAATACAAAAAACAGATAAATTCGATTGGCCTGTAAGAAAAAATGCAAAGGGCGAATACAATATCAAAGGCAACAAAATTCTTGCAACCTGCTTTGCGACGGACTTTTTTCTTCCCGAAGCGGATGAATGGCGTAAAGAGGCTTGGGCGATCATCAAGGAAAGAACAGATATTGAGTTTTTGATTTTGACAAAGCGAATTGACCGCTTCCCCCAATCGCTTCCGTCTGATTGGGGGTCAGGCTATGACAATGTGAATATTGGCTGTACTGTCGAAAATCAAACACTCGCCGATTACAGGCTTCCACTCTTTTTATCCTATCCGATAAAGAGGAGGTTTATTGCTTGTGCTCCACTTTTAGAAATGATAGATTTAACGCCCTATCTTCATGGAGTAGACCATGTTACCGTTGGCGGCGAAACAGGACGAGAAGCCCGTATGTGCGATTATGATTGGGTACTTAATATCCGTGAACAATGCGTAAAAGCAGATGTAACCTTTTGGTTCAAGAATACAGGCTCACTTTTCAAACGCAACGGTGTAGTGGAAAAAATAAATCCATTTAAGCAAAACAGTGTGGCAAAAGAGCTCAATATTGATATTTCAGATGGGAAAAGGTTGTTCTGATCAAATCAATGGAGTAAAGCATTATTGCCTATTTTACTTCATGAATGTTCTGAACGAACCAAATGAGAAATCCCTCTTTTGGTGACTAAGTTCACCTACACAATCAAATGTGACTTGCCACTAAATTGAGCCGTTGCACCTTACTTAGATGCAACGGCTCTTGCTGTATCTACATCCCCAAAATCGTCCAGTCGATCCTTGCGTAAGGGCAGTGTTCTGATTTTAGGTTTCATAGTGATTATCCTTTCTATTTTTAATAATTTGTGAGTTGAAGCTGTCACTTTAATATGGTAAACTCATTCCATATAACTACCGAAGAAAACTTTTTTGAAACGGTAGTAAGGAAATTGACCGCTTAGGGAGCGAATTTATATTAGCAACGAGGTGATATGGTGGATTATATTCAAGACTTGGTTAATGGCCTGATAGATAGTGATGATAAAAAGGCCTATCAATGTTTAAAGCAACTGAAAAATGAAAGTAACCAATCTAATGTCGTGTACCCTTTCTTTGGCGTGTTTGCAGATATGCTTGATCATGAAAATTCTTATATCAGAACAAGAGGCATTATTTTGGTTGCTGCAAATGCGCAGTGGGATAATGACTATAAAATAGATGAAATTATTGACAAATTCCTCATACATATCACAGACGATAAGCCGATTGCTGCACGGCAATGCATTAAGGTGTTGCCTATTGTAGCAAAATTCAAGCCAGATTTGAGGCTGGACATCATAAATGCACTGCATCGTGCTAATCCATCAAGATACAAGGAAAGTATGCAATCGTTGGTGGTAAAGGATATCCAAAAATGCTTAAATGATATACAAAGCCTTTCATAAAGCGAATGAGCATACCCTCCATCGGTGACTAATTTCACCCACCCAATAAAATCTATCTAATTACGCAAATAAGGCACTGTAATATTTGATTTAGTACAGTGCCTTTTCTTGCTATACTCCAAGTATCTGCCAAGCGTTCCTCGGAACGCTCTTTTTATTATCTGTTTCCATCTATGCACACTCCTTTTTTGACATACTGGACAAGCCTCATATACTCATCTATATGGTTCCACACAATTTCAATCGCTTCACTTCCGTAGATATAGATGCTGTCGATTAGTTCATCTGCCATTTCTTTTGAAAGCTCCGTAATTCCCTCATATCGTTTGAAGCTCTCAATAATGGAAACCGGCTGTCCGTTTTCCTGATAGCGACTTTGCAATGTCGTTTCAAGTTCAACGATTTGGGATTCTGTTTCCGCAATCTGCTTGCCAATATCGGCTTTTCGGCTTATGTAGCTGTCCCTGTCCAAAGTCCCATCCTTGTATTTTTCATATGCCTTAACTTTAGATGCTCTCAGTTTGGAAAGGATGGATTGTAACTGCCTGATCTGCTCTGTCAGGGCAGTCATATCTTGATGGCTTTGCGTTTTCACTCTGTCCAAAAGCCGTGCCATATCAAGCATGACCTCCATCTGCGTATGTATCACAGATAAAACAGTCTGTATCAAGCCGCTTTCGGAAATCCTGTCTTTGGTGCAGTCGCTGTTGGCTACATACTGGTGGCTTTCACAGAAATAATATGCAGTCGCTGGAGTGCTGTTGCTTCTTCGCATAACGTGCCGACAAACCCCACATTTCACTTTACCCATCAGTGGTCTGATCTCGGTCGGTTCTGTCCTTATCCTCGTAGGGGCAGAGAAACGCTCCTGAACCGAAGCAAATAATTCTTCCGAAACAATGGCTTCATGGGTGTTGGGTACGACAATCCACTCACTTTTGGGGATGCGTTTCCCGTGCTTACTCCCGACAAAAGGGCTGCGATTTTTACCGTTTACCATTTTCCCGGTGTAGCGTTCGTCACGGATAATGGTCAGGATGGTCGTATTATGCCAGTGATTTGTATTTCCAACAACATTGTATTTACGGTCACAGCCCATAAGCCGCTTATAGCCATATGGTGTCGGGATATTCTCTGCATTTAGGATGGCGGCAATCCGGACTGCATTTTTGCCCTCATCCGCCATGGCAAAGATACGCCTGACAACGGCGGCAGCCTTTTCATCAATTACAAGTTTCTTGCGGTTTTCCGATGATTTCGCATAGCCATAAGGGGCATGGCTGCCGATGAATTCGCCTTTCTCCATGCGGGTTTTCTTTGCACTCCGCACCTTTTGCGAAAGGTCTTTACTGTAAAGAGAATAAATCAAGTTTCTGAAACCCACATCAAGCCCACCGGTCGTACCGTCAAAGTCATTGCTGTCAAAGCGGTCATTGACGGAGATAAAACGTACCCCTAAAAAGGGAAATATCTGCTCCAAATAATCTCCAATGTCAATGTAGTTTCTTCCGAAACGGGACAGGTCTTTTACGATGATACACTGTATGTTTCCCGCACGCACTTCATCCAGCAGGGCTTTCACGCCCGGACGGTCAAAATTTGTACCGCTGTAACCATCGTCGCAAAACTCAACCACTTCATACTGTGAGAGGTCAGGGGAGCTTTCCACAAAGGCGTTCAGAAGCTCCCGCTGGTTTCTGATACTGTTGCTTTCACCCTCGTTCTCGTCCTCTTGGGATAACCGGATATACTTGGCAAGAATTTTCTTGATACTCACGAAACCCTCACCTCACTCTCCGCCTCAATAAAGCCGAGCAAACTTTCAAACTCATCCCGATACCGAAAGCAGATGGATACGCTTTGATCGCTGAATATTTCCACCCGTTCTATCAACTCGGAAATCATTTCTCCCGTTATGGCTTTGTTCTTCTTAAATTTTTTCAAGGCTACCAGCCATGGATTTTGAGGTGTCAGCATGGTATCAATCCGGTGCTTTTGCATGGACAACTCATCAAGTCGGCGCCGTAAGGCATTTACATCTTTCTCGTACTTGGCTTTTGTAAAGAGATATTCTGCTTCATCAAGCAGCTTTTCCTGATAGTCCTCATACAAGGAGCTTCTGAGCATGGACAGTCTGGACAGTTTCTTTTCCGTTTCGGAAATCTCTGTGTCCACCTCACTCTGCTGCTGGCAGAAGCCTTCCTTTGCATTGAGCTTAGACACCATTCGGTCTATATCAACGGCCAGGTCAATCTGCTTGCGGATAGCCGTATAAAGAATAGAGAGCAAATCCGGTTCGTCCATACGCTTTTTGATACAGTCATTCTTGGCAATATCCTCGTATGTGGCACAGCTAAAGTAATAGAGTGCCGAACCGTTTGATTTGGGCATTTTACGCCATTTCATGCTCCGTTTGCAATCACCGCAGAACACAAGCCCTTTCAAGATATTTGACCGCCCGGGTTTCACTTCTTTTCTCTCGCCGGACTCCCGTTCCTGTTTGATTTGCCGTATAGCCAAAAAGGTTTCTTCATCAATCAAGGGTTCATGGGTGTTCTTGATTTCCACCCACTGATCCTGCGGCAGCTCCACACTGCCACCCTTGCCCCATAGGTCAGATTTTGTTTTTCCCTGCACCATATGTCCGAGATAAACCGGGTTGATTAAAATTCTGCGGACGGCACTTTTGTACCAATACCGCATATTGGCATAACGCTCACTTTTTAAGATGCCCTTTTCATAGCGATACTGGCTTGGGGAGGGAATGCCCAGCTCATTGAGCTTTTGAACGATACGCATATCGCCCATGCCGTCCGCTGCCCACTTAAAAATATCCCTGACAATCGGTGCGGTTTCCTCGTCAATTACCAATCTGCCGTTATCCGCCTTTTGATAGCCGTAGGCTGCGACACAGCCGGTAAATTCCCCTCTACTTCTCTTGACTGCAAGCCCGGATTTTATCTTTTTTGATATATCCCTGGCGTACACATCATGGATCAGGTTTTTCAGAGGAACGGCATACCCTTCATCCTGACTGCTGGCATTCAGACTGTCATATCCATCGTTCACGGAGATAAAGCGAACATGAAAGAATGGCAGTATTTTTTCAAGATAAGTTCCGGTTTCAATGTAGTTTCTGCCGAAACGGGACAGGTCTTTGACCACAATGCAGTTGATTTTTCCACCCTTGATGGCGTCCATCATTTCATTGAAGCCGGGACGGTCGAAGTTCGTTCCTGTCTGATTGACATCCTTAAAAACAGATATGAGTTTCAGGTACGGCCTTTCAGCGATATAGCGTTCCAACATGGAGATTTGATTGCCGATGGAATCACTTTCTTTTTTTCGCTCATCTTCCTCCGACAGCCGCCCGTAAACACAGGTGTTCCATATCGTTTCAAGGGGAACCTGGGCAAAATTATCTATTTGTTTTCTGCTTGTTCTCGCCATCTCACACCACCCCCTTTATAGGAACCGGTGAAGCTGATGCAATTAGGTCTTTTGCGTTCTCGGCAAAGAACAAAGCTCTTTCATATTCATACTGATAGCGGAATCGGATTTCCACCCGGCTGCCGGAATAGATATTGACCCACTCAATCAGGGAAACAACTACCTTTCGGGACAGCTCGGTGATATTCCGATTCTTCTTAAAGGCTTCAATCCAAACGCTGTTTGCCCCCTTACCAGCAAGGATCAGGGCAATGTCCTGTTTCAGCCGTTCGGCAGCTTTCTCCGCTTCCTCACACTTTTTCCCGTATATGACCTTAAATTCCCGGTACTCATCTGCATCAATGACACCGCTTTTCAAGTCCTCATAGATAGACACTTT
>DGYI01000013.1 GCA_002396645.1 Firmicutes bacterium UBA5010 | reverse complement strand
TATCAGCATACCATCTTTCTTTTGGAAGTAAATTCTCCACATACTCTATTACAATCCAATAGCCTTCTTCGTTTCTATAAGAATAATATAAAATCGGAATATGTCTTTTAAATTCTTGCATGAATTGAGTACATTCATTATAGAATAAATATTCTTGAGGCTCTACCATCTGCTTTACTATCACCGAATTATTAAAAAATTTAATACAATAGCATCCCCCATCATTCTTTATACCATTCAATTTCTTCATAGCGACTGGATTTCCAAATGATTCAATCAAATATTGTTGAATCTTGTGTGGAAATTGATTTAGTATATTCATTCTCTTCCTCCTATTTTTAATTAAAGCTTATATATACTCCCTCACATATACTTTTTTAGATATATTTTTATATTTTTCTTGTATTCCACACTACCATAAATCTCAAAAAATATCTATGCCTATTATTAATAAATTTTTATATTTTTTTATTAATAGAATATTTTGAAAATTTTCAATACTTCATCATAATTTCATAAACTAACGTAATTTTCCCCGTCCTCTATTTTAATAGGATTTTGTTTAAATGATTCCCCTGCACCATCTGCAGCTTGTCCGGTAACCCAATTTTTTGAAAGCATCATTTCATGTGCATTTAGTTCTCCTTTTATTTGACACTCAGCTACACCCATTAACCTATCTCCAACCTTTTCTTTAACCCCTTATTTTCATCGTAATATATCATAAGACCTCGCTCTTTTTCTTCCGGCATTCTTATAGCTGGAGTATTTTATCATAATATAACTTATTATTACAACTTCTCTTCTTTCAAATTTTTTGTAAAATAAAAAAAATCATAGATTTAAAGTCTTACTTTTTTAAATCTACGGCTTTCTTATTAATTTTTTTATATAAAAATCATTATTTGAAATTATAAATTGATAGTATCATTTTCAAGGATTTATTTAGCATTAAAAAATGGCTTGGTTCTGCTAGTCATATAGCATAAAATTATAAAAAAACATGATAGTTCAATTCTTTTTTTGCAAAAAAACCCAAAACACGTAAATGACATCTATAAAAATGACTATCAAAAAACGTACTTTTTGGACAAAAAAATGCTTGCAACCATTAGAAATCCTTGACTTTTTATCAATGACATCTATTTTGCAAGCACATAATGGTGGAGCCGAGGGGAGTTGAACCCCTGTCCGAAAATATTTCCATAAGACTTTCTCCGAGTGCAGTCGATAATTTTTTATTCGCCTCTTGCATAGTCTATCGACAAACTATACAATCGGCTATCTCCAATTATACTATATTGAGTCGGAGAACCCTCGATACAGTGCCCTGCTTCTGATGATGCCCCGGATTAGACTGCAGGTCGTCTAAGCGGGACAAGCACGCTGACTAAGCAGCGAATGCTAAATTATTATTTTCTTTTGCGTTTATATTTAGTTGCCACTTTTAGCGTTGTTTGGCGACAACGACTCGCTTATCTTACTTCTATATCCCCGTCGAAACCAAGTACGGCCCCTTAATCATCACGTCTTTGTATTCGCCTTTCAGCATCTTTTTTAGCTATATCCTGTCTTTTGTCATAATTCTTCTTGCCCTTAGCTACAGATAGCTCAAGCTTTACAAGACCGTTTTTCAAATAAACGCTTAGCGGAATTAAGGAGTATCCTTTTAAAGTAGTCAGACCAATCAGCTTTCTTATTTCTCTTTTGTTTAACAAAAGCTTTCTGGGTCTTAGGGGATCTACGTTAAATATATTTCCTTTTTCATACGGACTGATATGCATATTGTAAACATAAACTTCACCGTCTTTAACTGCGGCATAGCTGTCTTTAATATTGAGCTTTCCTTGTCTTATAGATTTAACCTCAGTACCTGCTAAAACAATACCTGTCTCATATTTGTCTTCAATAAAATATTCAAATGTCGCTTTTCTGTTCTTAGCCAATGATTTAATATTATCAACCATCACGAAAGTCCGCCCTTCTAAAACACCTTATATAGCAAAATATTGCCTTATCAAAAAGACATATAAAAATTTGCTACATTGCTATTATACACATTTTATATTGATTTTAAATTACAAAATGAATACAAAAAAAAGAAAATTTTTGATTTATGCTCTAAATTTTCCGAAAGGAGTTCAACCCCCATCGGAAATTTATGAACACTTTTTATTTAAGTTTTTCCAATATGCTGAAATCAATTTCAGCACTTGCTATGCTTACCTTTTCCAGTCTTACTCTTACTACATCCCCTATCTTGAATGTATTGCCTGTAACCCTTCCTGTCAGAACCTTATTATCATTATCGTAAATATAGTAATCATCCTCTATATTCGATATATGAACTAATCCCTCAACAGTATTATCAAGTTCAACAAATATTCCAAAGCTTGTTACACCTGATATTATACCTTCGTATTCTTCTCCTATTTTATCAAACATAAATTCCGCTATAAATATTTTGTTAGTATCTCTTTCCACTTCATCGGCTATTCTTTCCTGTTTTGAAGATTGCTCCGCAACCGCGGCACATCTTTCATTTAAGTTAGAATTATCATTAAGTGAAATTTTATTGTTTATCTGAGCCTTAATTATTCTGTGAATCTGTAAATCAGGATAACGTCTTATAGGTGAAGTAAAATGACAATAATAACTTGCCGCTAAGCCAAAATGCGGAGAACATTCATGAGAATATATAGCTTTTCTTAATGAACGCAGCATCATTGTATTTATTACTGTTTCTTCTTTTTTACCTTTAATCTTTAATAAAAGCTGCTGCAGCTCACGAGGGTGTATTTCCTGACTTCCCTTTAGCGTATAACCGAAATTATATATAAATTTACTGAAATCAGCTATTTTTTCTTCGTCCGGCTCTTCATGTATACGGTAAACAAAAGGCAGATTCAGCCAATAATAGTTTTCCGCTATTGTTTCATTTGCTGCAAGCATGAATTCTTCTATTATTTTATTGGATGTTCTTCTTTCATATTTAGTTACATCTATAATTTTACGATTGTCGTCAACAATAAGCTTTGTTTCATCAAAATCAAAATCTATACAACCTCTTTGATCTCTTTTATGTCTTAGGATATTGCTTAGTTCCTCCATGTTTTTCAGCATAGGAAGTATTTCCTTATATTTCTCTTTTAAGGCTTCATCATCATTTTCCAATATATTTGAAACATCTGTATAGGTCATTCTGTATTTTGAGCTTATAATGCTTTCGTATATCAGGTAATCTACAATCTTTCCCTTTAAATCAATTATCATTTCACAGGATAAGCAAAGCTTATCCTCATTAGGATTTAAGCTGCAAACTCCGTTGGAAAGCTCCTTCGGGAGCATCGGTATAACCCTGTCCGCAAGATAGATACTGGTTGCTCTTTTTAAGGCTTCCTTGTCTAGTTTGCTGTTTTCTTTTACATAATGAGTAACATCAGCTATATGTACGCCTAATTTATACTGATCGTCGTCTAATTTTTCAACATAAACAGCATCATCTAAATCCTTTGCATCTTCTCCGTCAATCGTAATAATAGGAAGGTGTCGTAAATCCTTTCTCCTATCTATTTCTTTTTGCTGTATTTCTACCTCTATACCCTTAGCCTGTGTTATAACATCAGCAGGAAAATACTGTCTCACCTTATGCTTAATTAAAACAGCCTCTATATGAGTTTGAGTATCCTCTTCGTTCCCTATAATTTCAACTATTTCCCCTTCGGCATTTCTTCTTCCTACAGGCCACTGTGTAATTTTAACTATAACTTTTTGATTGTTTTTAGCACCATTAAAATCACTTTTTGACACAAATATGTCACTTCCGAGCTTTTTGTCATCAGCTACAACAAAACCGAAGCTTTTACTTTGCTGAAATGTTCCTATTACAGTCTTGTTAGCTCTATCCAGTATTCTTATTACTTTGCCTTCAGGACTTTTATCATCTATAAAGCTTCCTTCGCTTTTAACGATAACTCTGTCGCCGTTCATTGCACCGCTTAAATCTGCCGGAGATATAAATACATCCTTTATATCTTTGTTATCAGGTATTAAAAAAGCATATCCTTTTGGGTGTCCTTCAATAATACCGATAACCAAACCCATTCTTTCGGGAGTTCCGTATCTTTCCGAACCGGTTAATATTATTTTCCCTTCGTCCTCAAGCTCATTGAGTATACGCATAAATTCCTTTTTCATGCCGCTTTCAATATCCAAAGCTTCACACAGTTCCTTAAATTTGAGCGGTTTATAATTTTCATCTTCCATAAACGCAAGTATCTTTTCTTTTAAATTCATTTTATCCTCCAGTTATACTATAATCTCGACTACAAATGTGCAGGCACTGCCTACACATTGGAGATATTAAAGTGCATATTATTATAAATGTTTGCCGAATTTTCCTAAATTACTTAACAAATCTACATTATAGCTTATTACATTTACTGTTTTATCTTTCTCAATATTCTCTGAAATATCTATAATTTTCGTAATTAATTCTTTGAAATTAATTCCTGTAGCTTCCCACAAATAAAATGCTATAGAACCAGGTATAGTATTTATTTCATTAATATATATATTATTGCCCTCATATAAAAAGTCTATTCTGGCATTTCCTGAGCAGTCAATCGCATTGAAAGCAGACTTTGCAAGCTCAAATATTTTATTTTTTGTTTCTTCATCTATATCGGCAGGTATTTTTCTGTTGTTGTTTATACTATTTTTATTATTATTTATGTATTTATCCTCAAATGTTAAAAACTCTTTCCATCCTAATGGTTCTTCACAAAATGAAGTAATCAAGTCATTTTCATAACCCAAAACAGCACAGTTTATTTCTCTGAGATTCTCAATACACTTTTCTACTATAATTTTTTTATCATAGTATGTTGCAATCTGTATAGCATTTATAAGCTCTTGTTGATTATTCGCTTTTCCTATACCTATACTGGAACCCAGATTAGCAGGTTTAACAATCAAAGGATATCCTATAGCCTCAGAATCTTTTATGATTTTTTCCATATCGAGCATAAATTCACTTTTATAAAACCAAATATATTCTGGTATAGGCAATTTATCTGCACTAAATACTTTCTTCATTATAACCTTATCCATACCTACAGCAGAGCTTAAAACTGTTCCGAAGGCACATGGGATTGCATTCATCTGACAAAATCCGTGTATGCAGCCATCCTCTGCATTAGTTCCGTGTAAAGCTGGAAATACTACATCAATTTCAACTGCTGATGGCTTTCTGAAAAACTTCCTTTTTGTTTTCTTAGGGTGCGGATACAGTATAAGCTTATTATTACCCGCAATGGGAACGACCTCATATATATCCTTTAACTCCTTATTTTTGTAGTTTGCTATCTTATATAAGCTTTTTCCTAAGACCCAGCTTCCATCTTTTTGAATATATATAATTATCGGCTCGTATTTTTCTCTATCTATATTATCTAAAACCTGAAGTCCGGTTATTATAGAAACCTCATGCTCTACTGATTTTCCCCCAATTAGAATTCCAACCCTTTTTTTCATATATTGTCCCCCTATACATAAAATAAACTCCCTCATACTTTCATAACGTGAAGTTGCTTTTTACTTAACGCTTTCTTCATAAGTATCAGGCAAATCATTTTCATATAGCACAACATCGCCTGGTTTTGCAATACTTTTTAAAATCTCCGTTGAGTCATCAGTAGAATTAACTACAAATATATTATTTACATCAAATCCTTTTCTTATCAATCCATCATAAATAGGCTGCGTTCGTTTTTTACCGACCAATATAACTATATCACAAATCCTTGCTATTTTCTCCCCAAATTTTTCATTTTCTGCTTTTTCTATTTCACCAAGCTCCACCATTCCGGGTGTAACAATTATTTTTCTTCTGTCTTTAAATTCGTTTATTATCTCTAATGCTGCCTGTGCTCCATCAGGGTTGGAATTAAAGGCATCATCAATTACTATAATACCTGTTTTAGGGTCGATAAGCTCCAACCTGTGTTTTACAGGCAATATTTTTTTTATCCCTAAACTTATTTCCTCTAAATTCATACCCAAAGCACTTGCAATTGAAACAGCTGCAAGTATATTTAGTATATTATGCTTTCCTAAAAGTGAAGTTTCGCAATTTATACTACCTTTATCCCTTATACAAAGTGTGAATGATGATCCTCTTTCATTTACTGCTATGTCATTAGCATATATATCTGCATTATCAGGGTTTTCTATTGCATACAAAATTTTTGTTTTTTCTGTCTTATCAGCTAAAGCCCTGACATATGGATTGTCATAATTAAAAATCGCTATACCTTCACTTGATAAATGTTCTATCAGTTCATATTTGCAGTTTGCTATATTCTCTATTGAGCCAAAGCTTTCAAGATGACAAGGTCCGATAGAGGTAATAACTCCTATCTCAGGCTGAGCAAGTATGGCTAGTTCTTCTATATCACCTTTTTGTGTTGCTCCCATCTCTGCGATAAATATCTCATAATCCCCTGTCAGATCATTGTTTATTACCTTGCTTATACCCATAGGCGTATTATAGCTTTCAGGTGTATTCATAACCATAAACTTCTGAGACAATATGGATGAACTTATAAATTTAGTGCTTGTTTTGCCATAGCTGCCGGTTATGCCGATTGTTTTTAATCCATTCATGTTTTTTATTTTTTCTCTCGCCATAATATAGAATTTTTTGTTTATTTTGCTTTCCAAGGGTAAAGATATTAAATTACCTAGAATAACATAATAAATACATAATAAATAAGATATAATCATAAATCCAATGAAAATCGGATAGATAATATCCAGTGTCTTGTTCAGCATGAGTATTTTGTTTGTGAAAACAGTGGTCAATACAATGACTATCAATAAATCAAGCAAAATAAGTCCGAGCGTTATTGAGCTTAGTCTTTTTGCTCTCTTTGTGTAAATAAACGGTTTTTTAGAAACTTTCTTGTTATTGTTGAATGTGATTCCCATTATAGTAAACAATAAAATTACACTCAAATAAAATATAGCCTTAAATATATATATATCATAAAAGATATAATAAAAAATTATAAGAGCTATAGCAATTACCGAAAAATAAATGTATGATTTTCTGTATATTTTACCCTTGTTTTGATTCATCCATTTTTTTAATTTATTTGTGTTATACCCTTCCAGCTGCAGAATATGTAAGTAGCTTTCTGACTTCATAAACATTATACTAAACCAAATAAAAGAAATTATTATCATTAAAACTAAACTCATAAAGCACCTCCGTATAAAAAATTCTCAACTATAAGCTTAAATTTATAAAAATTATCCAAATATGAGTAATGGCCTGCTCCATCCAGTATAACTAAGCCGCTATCAGGTATTTTTTTATTTAATTTTTTTGCCATATAAATAGGGGTGTCTGTATCATTCTCCCCCCAAACAATAAGCGTCGGCGCTTTTATCTTAATTAAATGATTTTCAATATTATCGTGCAATACCTTAACCAAAGTTTGTCTTATGATTTCATTATCGGCATTTTTATAATCTTCTGAGCCGAATTTTTTATAAAAATTTCTTAATTTAGAATCATTATTCCTGTAAACTAACAAGTATAATTTTTTTAGGACCTTATATTTATATACTTTATAATAATACTTTAAACTTCGTTTAGCTATAATTCCGGCACTGTCAATTAATATAAGCTTTTTTACCATATTCTGATACATCGATGATAATATGACAGAAACCCTTCCGCCATGAGAATGCCCGATTAAAATTATATCCTTTAATGAAAGAAAATCAATGAACTTTTTTACTATATCCGCATAATCGAAACTGTTCCATGCTTTAAATGGCATGTCACTCTCTCCAAAACCCGGCAAATCAAGTGCTAAAACCCTAAATTGTTTTTTTAAAATATCCACTATTGGCTGCATTGTTTTAATATTTGCTCCCCAGCCATGAAGGAGTAAGACATCAGCTCCTACTCCCTCATCTATGTAATTTATTCTTAATCCATCAATATTTATATACATACAGCTCACCCTCTGTTATTATATGCAGAGGGTTAAAAAGTGAAACAAAAAAAGACTCAAAGACTTTTCAATACTCTGAAAAGTCTTTTTAGTCTTCTCAATTATATATTATTTATTTTAAAAGGTTTAATAAAATTCCGCCATACTGTGCTATAACAGGTCCGAATACCAATGCAACGATAGTCATAAGCTTAATTAAAATGTTGATTGAAGGTCCTGAAGTATCTTTGAACGGGTCTCCTACAGTATCTCCGACAACTGCCGCTTTATGAGCGTCGCTTCCTTTTCCGCCGTGAGCTCCCGACTCAATATATTTTTTAGCATTATCCCAAGCTCCGCCTGCATTAGCCATCATTATAGCCATTAAGACACCTGTAACCAATGAACCTGCCAACAATCCGCCTAAAGCTTCTTTGCCAAGCAAGAAACCAACTATTAACGGAACTACAACCGCCAAAAGTCCTGGTATTATCATTTCTCTTAATGCTGCTGTTGTACTGATATCAACGCATTTTGTATAATCAGGCTTGTCTGTACCTTTCATGATTCCCGGAAGTTCTCTGAATTGTCTTCTTACTTCTTCAATCATTGCAAATGCCGCTTTACCAACTGCACTCATAGTGATTGCCGAGAACAAGAACGGTAACATACCGCCTATAAATATACCTGCTATAACTGTCGGCTCTATTAAGTTAACACCTGTCTCAGCGCTAATACCAACTGCTTGTGTATAGGATGCAAATAGTGCAAGCGCCGTTAAAGCTGCTGAACCTATTGCAAAACCCTTACCTATAGCTGCCGTTGTATTTCCAACAGAGTCAAGCTTATCTGTGATTTCTCTTACTCCGTGAGGCAATTCACACATTTCAGCGATACCACCTGCATTATCTGCTATCGGTCCGTAAGCATCAACCGCAACAGTCATACCTGTTGTTGAAAGCATCCCTACAGCTGCAAGTGCTATTCCGTACAAACCTTGCTCAAAGCTCATTTCGCCAAAAGACATACCGCATAAATAATAAGCTGATATAATTCCTACTGCCAAAACAACTATCGGCAATGCTGTTGACAGCATACCCACCGATAAACCGCTGATTATTGTAGTTGCAGGTCCTGTTTCCGACTGATCCGCTATACCTTTAACAGGCTTATAGTCACCTGAAGTGTAATATTCAGTAATTTTTGCTATTATAAGTCCTACTGCCAAGCCTATTACTATTGCAAAGAAAGGTCTGATATCTTGTAATATAGCTTTACTTAAGAAAAATGCAGCAACTACAACTATAAGTGAACTGACATATGTACCGGCGTTTAATGCTTTTTGAGGATTTCCGCCTTCTTTGCTTCTTACAAATAAGGTTCCCAGTATTGATGCAAGTATACCTACTGCAGGCAATACAAGTGCGAACACAATTCCTCTTCCTTCTGCAAAAGCTACAGCACCTAATGTAATAGCCGATATTATAGAACCAACATATGATTCGAATAAGTCAGCACCCATACCTGCAACGTCACCAACGTTATCACCAACGTTATCTGCTATAACAGCCGGGTTTCTCGGATCATCCTCAGGTATTCCTGCCTCAACTTTACCAACAAGGTCAGCTCCTACGTCAGCAGCCTTTGTATAGATACCGCCTCCAACACGTCCGAATAATGCTATCGAAGAAGCACCCAATCCAAAACCTGTTAAATATGTAGCAGCTACGTCAGCATCTACATTTAGTACTCTTGTAAATAATAACCATAATGCACCTGCTCCGAATAAACCAAGACCAACAACTACCATTCCCATTACTGCTCCGCCTGAGAATGCTACATCCAAAGCCTTGTTCATTCCTGACTCTCTTGCTGCATTAGCTGTTCTTACATTTGCCTTTGTAGCAACCTTCATTCCAAATAAACCGGCAAGTGCAGAGAATACAGCTCCTACTAAAAAGCTTATACCTGTTTGCCAGTTAATGCCTAAGCATAGTACTACAAACAATACCCCCGCAAAAATAACCAATGTTTTATACTCTCTTGTCAGAAAGGCCATAGCACCTTCTTGAATATAAGAAGCTATTTCTTTCATTCTTTCATTTCCGGCATCAACCTTATTAATAGTGGATGCTTTATAAAATGCATATAAGAGTGCGATAACTCCCACTATAGGAGCTATAATAAGTAATAAATCCATTCTAAAAATTCCTCCAAAGTTTTTTATTTAATTATTAAAATTTATAACTAAAAAAGATGAAAAAACAATATGTTTTTTCGTCTTTTTTTAATATATAAAATTATTGAATTGCTACCAGCAATAATGCAGCTAAAACGAAAACTATCGCTGATACAGTTGTAGCTTTTTCTAATTTACCTTCGAAACTTCTGCCTTTATTTCTTCCCCATAATGATTCCGCCCCGCCTGCTATTTCTCCGGACATTCCCGCTTGCTTACCTGACTGTAACAATATGCTGGCAATTAAAACCAAACTAGCAAGAACTAAAAATATTGTAACTATTATCTTCATACAGCTTGCCACCTCCTAATTAACTTATACTTATCTCAATTATAAGGTTTTTATTGAGATTAGTATTATAAATATTTTGACATCTCTTTAACGTATGAATTATATCACAGCGCATATATAAAATCAATATATAAGTTTATTAAAATATGAATTGTTTTCTTTAAAATTCTTTATGTAAAAATATATTTTGACACGCAATTAAGTTTTTTATTTACAATTATGAATATTTATGATATTATTGTTTTTGAAAACGTTTTTAACACATATTTTTTTATCGTTCATAATATAAGAATTTTGGCCAGTTTTTATATTATGGATAAATTGTCATTATTTATTCAATAAAAGTAGAGAAATAGGGAGGAATACTAAAATGAATAATCAACAAAAGCAAAAAAAACAACCATCTTTTTTAATTTCTATCATACCAATAATTTTAACAATCGCAGTATTGTCATATTCAATATTAGTACTTGAAATTGACATTCATATTCCGTTAATTATTGGTGCTATAATAACAGCTGTTATAGCAGTTGTGTTCTTAGGATCTAAGTGGAAAGATATCGAAGAAGGCATAGTAGAATCAATAATGAGTACAATGCAAGCTATTCTTATACTTGCAGTTGTAGGTATGTTAATAGGATCATGGATTGTAGGAGGAATAGTTCCTACACTTATATATTACGGTTTGCAAATATTATCACCTTCATTTTTCTTAGTTGCTTCAGTATTATTGTGCAGCGTAGTTTCTTTAGCTACAGGAAGTTCTTGGACTACAGCCGGAACTGTTGGTATTGCACTAATAGGTGTTGCACAAGGTCTTGACATACCTCTTGGATTGGCAGCCGGTGCTATTATATCGGGAGCATATTTCGGTGATAAATTATCTCCTTTATCAGATACTACAAATCTTGCTCCTGCAGTTGCAGGCGCTAATCTGTTCGATCATATTAAGCATATGATTTTTACAACTTCTATTTCATACGGTATAACATTAGTAATTTTCACTGTAATAGGATTTATGTTTGCAGGAAAAGAAATTGATACAAGTGCTATAAATTCTGTACTAGACGTAATAGGAAGCAATTACAATATATCACCTATACTTTTATTGGTTCCTGTAGCTGTTATAGTAATGGTTGCCTTAAAAGTACCGGCACTTCCGGGACTTATAGTAGGTACAGCTTTAGGAGGTATATGTGCACTTATATTCCAAGGCTCAAGCTTATCGGATATGTTTGGTGCAATGATGGACGGTGTGACTTCCGAAACAGGCAATGCTATGGTTGATGAATTGTTGACCAGAGGTGGTATGCAGGGCATGATGTGGACAATTTCACTTATCATGTGCGCATTGACATTTGGTGGTGTATTGGAAAGAACGGGAATGCTTGCTTGTATAGCAGAAAAAATGCTCAGTTTCGCAAAGAAAACCGGTTCTTTAATATTAGTAACTGTAGTTTCTTGTCTATTCGTAAATATATTAGCAGGAGATCAATATTTAGCTATAGCTCTTCCTGGTAAAATGTATAAAGACGAATATAAAAAGCGTGGCTTAGCTCCTCGTAACTTATCTCGTGCTCTTGAGGATTCAGGTACTGTTACTTCAGCACTTATACCTTGGAACACTTGCGGAGCTACAATGTCAACATTCTTAGGCGTTCCTACAGGAGCTTACTTTATGTATGCATTCTTCAACTTACTAAGCCCTATAGTATCTGTTATAGCTGGATATACAGGATTTACAATTATGAAGCTTGAAGATGATCCTTCAGCTGAAGAATATAAAGGAAAAAAATAATATCTTAATAAATAAAACTAAAGACGACCCTTTATCATACTGAGGTCGTCTTTTTAATTCTATTTTATTATGTTGTAAAAAACATCAAATCCTTTATATTGTGCCGATGACCCTAAAATTTCCTCAAGTCTTAAAAGCTGATTATATTTAGCAACTCTATCGATTCTTGATGGAGCTCCTGTTTTTATTTGACCTGCATTAACCGCTATAACCAAATCTGATATCGTAGTATCATCTGTTTCTCCCGAACGATGTGATACAACTGCTGTATAGCCTGCTCTTTTTGCCATTTCTATAGCATCTAAAGTTTCTGTAATTGTTCCTATCTGGTTTAACTTGATAAGTATTGAATTAGCTACATTTTCTTTTATTCCTTTTTGCAATCTTTCTGTATTGGTTACAAATAAATCATCACCGACTAATTGAATCTTTTTTCCAAGTCTTTCGGTTAAATTTGCCCAGCCTATCCAGTCTTCCTCATCCATTCCATCCTCAATAGATATAATCGGATATTTGTTAACCAAATCAACATAGAAATCTACCATTTGTGCTCTGTTCAAAGATTTTCCTTCACCCGATAAATTATACATTCCCGTTTCACTATCATAAAGCTCACTTGCAGCAACATCAAGTGCAAGCATGATATCCTTACCAGGTATGTAGCCTGCCTTCTCGATAGCCTCTACTATCGTTTTAAGAGCTTCTTCATTAGATGTTAAATTCGGTGCAAATCCACCTTCATCACCTACAGCCGTATTTAAACCCTTTGATTTAAGTACGCTCTTCAGGCTATGAAATACCTCAGTTCCCATTCTCAAAGCTTCCTTAAAACAGCAAGCTCCAACCGGCATAACCATAAATTCCTGTATATCTACATTGTTGTCAGCATGCTGACCTCCGTTTAATATATTCATCATAGGAACAGGCAAAACTTTTGCATTTACTCCTCCAAGATATTGATATAAAGGCAATCCGAGCGTATTTGCGGCAGCTCTTGCTACTGCCATAGATACTCCGAGTATGGCATTAGCTCCTAATTTACCCTTATTAGCTGTATTATCAAGCTCTATAAGTCTTGAATCTATTGTCAGCTGCTCTACAGCGTCCATACCTATTATTTCGGTAGCTATTATATCATTTACATTTGCTACCGCTTCCAAAACACCTTTGCCTAAATATCTTGATTTGTCGTTATCTCTTAACTCTACCGCTTCAAAAGCACCTGTAGAAGCACCTGACGGTACTCCTGCGCGTCCGAAACCCCCACTTTCAGTCCAAACCTCAACCTCTACTGTAGGATTTCCTCTTGAATCCAATATTTCTCTTGCACGAATATCTGATATTACAGTCATTTTATCCTCCAATTTAATTTATATTATTTTTTATAATAGAACTAATGTATAATCAGCGATTTTCCCGTCATTTCGCTCGGAACTTCCATTTTCATAATTTCAAGCAAAGTCGGTGCTATATCTGCCAATATACCATCTTCTCTCAAATCATATTTTTTATTATTGTCTACTATTATAAAAGGTACTCTGTTAGTTGTATGCGATGTAATAGGTGAAGATGTAATCTCATCTATCATTGCCTCTGCATTACCGTGATCTGCTGTGATTACAGCTACGCCGCCTGCCTTTATAATAATATTTACTATTTCTCCCAGACACTTATCAACGGTCTCTATAGCCTGAACAGTTGCAGCGAAATCCCCTGTATGTCCGACCATATCCGGATTTGCAAAATTTAGAACTATCACATCATATTTGTTTTTGTCAATCTGTGTGATTACTTCATCCTTAAGCTCAAAAGCACTCATATCAGGCTTTAAATCATATGTAGCAACACGAGGAGACGGGATAAGTATTCTGTCTTCATTTTCATAAGGTACCTCAACACCTCCGTTAAAGAAGAAAGTAACATGAGCGTATTTTTCGGTTTCAGCAATTCTTAATTGACTCAGACCTTTTTTGCTTATATATTCCCCAAAAGTGTTTTCTATTCTTTCAGGCATATATGCAATATCAACATTTTTTATAGTCTTATCATATTGGGTCATACATACAAACTTCACATTCAGTTTTTCTCTTTCAAAACTGTCAAAATTGTCATCTGTAAATGCCCTTGTTATCTGCCTTGCTCTGTCAGGTCTGAAATTATAAAAAATTATACCATCTTCAGGTTTAACTAAGCCAAATTTTGAATCCTCCTGCCTGATTAAAATAGGCTTAATAAATTCATCTGTTATATTTTTTTTATAAGACTCTTCAATTGCTTCGACAGGATTATCTCTTACTATACATAAGCCTTGCGTCAGAGCATCATATGCTTCCTCTACTCTTTCCCATCTTTTATCTCTGTCCATAGCATAATATCTTCCCATAATTGAAGCTATATTTCCTATGCCGATTTCTTTTATCTTATCCTGAAGTTTTTTAATATATTTTACACCGCTGGTCGGAGAAACATCTCTTCCGTCCATAAAGCAGTGAATTTGAACATCTTTTACATTTTTATCTTTACACAATTGCATTGTCGCAAATAAATGGTCTATATGGCTGTGAACTCCGCCGTCTGAAAGCAACCCAAAAAGATGCAATGTTTTATTATTTTCATTGACATAATTTATGACATTATTAAGCGCAGCATTATTGAAGAATTCTTTTTCTTTAATCAATTTAGTTATTTTGGTCAGTTCCTGATATATAATTCTCCCTGCACCTATGTTAGTGTGTCCAACCTCTGAATTACCCATTTGTCCATACGGCAATCCGACATCTTCTCCGCTTGCTGAAAGCGTAGTATTAGAATACTTACCCAGCAATATGCTGTAATTAGCTGTTTTAGCTATTTTCACCGCATTACCGAAATAATCTTCTCCCACGCCCAAACCATCAAGAATAATCAAAGCTGTTAATTTTTTCATCATTATGTCCATGCACCTATTTCATGAAAACGCCAGTTTCTCTTTTCAAAAGAAACTAACCATCTGTACATGGACTCGGTGCAAATCCTTTCGTTATTTTTCATTTCTTTCAACCTTTACTCTAATAATTTATTATATTGATAAACTCTTCTGCTTTTAAGCTCGCTCCGCCTACCAAAGCACCATCTATATCCGGTTTAGCCATTATTTCAGCAGCATTGCTGCCCTTTACGCTTCCACCGTATTGTATTATCACATTTTCACTTATTTCTTCATCATACAGCTCTTTAATAACATTTCGTATATATGAAATTATCTCATTTGCCTGATCACTGCTTGCTGTTTTTCCCGTACCTATCGCCCAAACAGGCTCATATGCAATAACTATATTCTTAAAACAATCAGCATCTATGCCGCAAAGACTCTTCACAATCTGAGTTTTTACAGTTTCCTTTTCAACATTAGCCTCTCTTTGCTCAAGCGTTTCTCCAACACATAATATAGGCTTTATCCCGTGCTTTAATGCAGCTTTTAGTTTTTTGTTCAAAAGCTCATCATTCTCATTAAAATATTGTCTTCTTTCGGAATGACCTATGAGAACATAGTCAACACCTATATCCTTAAGCATAAGAGGAGAAATTTCACCTGTGTATGCACCGCTTTCCTCATAGTGCATATTTTGAGCACCAAGTTTAATTTTAGAGCTTTTTAGAACAGTTTTCAAAGCATATAGTGCTGTAAAAGGAGCACAAATCAATATTTCTCTGTCTTTATTAAAGCTTTTTGAAAACTCGGCTAAGCTTTTAGCTAAGTACAAGCTTTCTTCTATCGTATTATTCATTTTCCAGTTTCCTGCAATTAACGGAACTCTCATATCTATGTACAAAGCCTCCTCTATTTATCGTCTACAGCATCAATGCCGGGCAGTATTTTCCCTTCCAGATATTCTAATGATGCCCCGCCTCCGGTAGAAATATGTGTTATTTTATCCGCAAGACCTATTTTTTCTACAGCAGCGGCACTGTCTCCTCCACCTACAATAGAAATAGCATCAGAATTCTCCGAAATAGCATATGCTATGCCGTTTGTACCCTTTGCGAAATTATCCATTTCAAAAACTCCCATAGGTCCGTTCCAAATAATAGTTTTTGAATTTTTAATTACATCAGTAAACAATTCTATAGTTTTTTGCCCTATATCAAGTCCCATATAATCATCCGGGATATTATCTGTATCTACCGTATAAAAATCTGTATCATTTTTAAATTCTTTAGCTACAACAGTATCTATCGGCAGATATAAATTAATATTCTTATCTTTTGATTTTTCCAGTATGCTTTTTGCAAGTTCGATTTTATCCTCTTCAAGCAGTGATTTTCCTACATTTTTACCCATTGCTTTTAAAAAGGTAAACATCATTCCGCCGCCGATTATTATATTGTCAGCAATATTCAGCAAATTCTCAATTACGGCTATTTTATCAGAAACCTTAGCTCCGCCAAGTATTGCAGTCAACGGTCTTTCAGGATTTGATAAGGCTTTGCCCATAACCGATATTTCTTTTTCAACTAAAAATCCTACAGCAGAAGGTAAAAATTTGCACACTCCGGCGTTGGAGGAATGAGCTCTATGTGCTGTTCCAAATGCATCGTTTACAAATATATCAGCTAATGATGCTAAGTTTTCAGCCAATTCTTCTCCGTTTTTTGTTTCTTCTTTTTTATATCTTGTATTTTGTAAAAGCATAATCTGTCCCGGCTGTAATTTAGCTGCATCATCTTTTACCTTGTCATTTACAACTACATCGCAGTCTTCAAAAATTACCTTTTTTCTAGTTAATTCTTCAAGTCTTTTGGCTACCGGCAATAAAGAATATTTAGGATTTGGTTCTCCATCGGGTCTGCCTAAGTGAGACATCAATATAACTGCCGCACCATTGTCTAACAAATAATTTATAGTTGGAAGAGCACTGGTAATTCTGATATCATCCGTTATATTCATATTTGAATCCAAGGGAACGTTAAAATCACATCTTACCAATACTTTTTTGTTTTGAACGCTGATATCCTTTAATCCTTTTTTATTCATTTTTTCAACCTCGACTCCTTGATTTTATTAATAATATTTATTCTCTTTACATTTTACCTCTTTAAGAAGAAAAGTGCAATCTTAAATATGATATAATTGCACTTTTATGACATACTATATATTAATTTCAGCTTTAAAAATGCTAATCTTAATTCTTTGCAAGATACTTAACTGTTCTTATCAGCTGTGCTGTATAAGACATTTCATTATCGTACCAGGCTAAAACCTTGACAAGCTGTTCTCCGTTAACTTCTATAACATTAGTAGACAAAGCATCAAAGATACTTCCGTATCTGCTCCCGATTATATCGCTTGATACTATAGGGTCCTCTGTATATCCCAAGCTTTCATTAACCGATTCCTTAACAGCCTTATTTATTTCTTCGGCTGTAGTTTTTTGTTTTAACTCCACAACTAAATCAACTATAGAGCCTGCTATTGTCGGAACTCTGAGTGCTATACCATCTAATTTTTTGTCTAACTCAGGCAACACCAATCCAATTGCCGAAGCCGCTCCTGTAGATGAAGGAACTATATTAGCAGCTGCCGCACGTCCTCTTCTTGAATAAATTCCCTTTGAATGAGATAAATCCAAAATGCTTTGATCGTTGGTATAAGAATGAACTGTTGTCATACAGCCCTTAACGATGCCGAACTTATCATTAAGCACCTTAGCAACAGGAGCCAAAGCATTTGTTGTACAGCTTGCCGCCGATATAACCGTCTCAGTTCCGTCCAATGTTTCGTGATTTACATTATAAACAATTGTTTTCATCTCACCTGATGCAGGTGCAGATATTACTACTTTTTTAGCACCGGCTTTTATATGCTTTTCTGCCTTTTCCTTAGAAGTAAATCTTCCTGTACATTCTATAACAATGTCAATTCCAAGACTTTTCCAAGGCAGATTTTCAGGGTCTTTCTCTGCAAAAAT
>DGYI01000009.1 GCA_002396645.1 Firmicutes bacterium UBA5010 | reverse complement strand
GGCTTATACCTCCTGCTGCTCCGTTACGCATCTCTTTTATTAAATCCACGGTTTTACCGATAGAATACTCAAAGTTTGTTACATCCTCACCTGCTGCTGTCAAGCCTATTATGGTTCTGGCATAATCGGTCATCTGCGAGCCTGCCACTCCGTTTGCCGCCGTAATATTTGCCTTAATTCTTTCTACATAGCTCGGCTGAACATCTAAAGGATTAACTCCTGCACCGATTAATATAAATGCATACCAGTCATTTATTATACTTCTGCCCCTTATATAATCTACAGATTTTCTGAGGGCCTCCTTTATTTCTTCAAGGCTTACCTCACTAAGGGTTTCTTTCTTGACAGATATGGCAATATAGTCAGTTATGCTCGGATATTCCGATATCCTTGCCTCTATCTTCGCATTTCCCTCTGATATTCCTGTCACATATCCATCCTGAGAAACAGAAGCTATTTTATTATGAGCTGTACTCCATACCACGCTTCTTCCTCTGAGAGGAAGCTCATTTAAGCTTATGGCATAATCAAGGTTCATCCTTGAGCCCGGAGAAAGCTGTGTTCTGCCTGTTGGTGAGAATACATTAAGCTTAGCGGACTCCAAGCTCTTAACAACAGTTACTGTAGCTTCTGCCAAAACATCACCAGACTTGAAGCTAAGCTTTACTCTTCCCTCAGCTACCGCTTTAACGCTGCCGTTTGATACAGAAAGAATGCTGCTGTTATCAGATGACAGCTCATATTCAACATCATCGGCTATAATACTTCCTTTATCATCATACCATACTGCAGAAGGCTCCCAAGAATCGCCTACAGCTATGACAAAATCCTCTGCATCTGCCGATACAGGCTTTTTGGCGAATGCTTTATCTCTTAGCTTAACCAAATATTTGCCGTTTCTGTTGATATATATTTCTCCGCTCGGTCCTATACAACTCATATAGGTATTTGCTTCCCCTATACTCTTAAGGTTTGATCGGCGGAGAATATTTGCATTTTTATCAATAGCATATATATTCTCATCTGTCATAGCGTAGAGTGAGTTATCATCACCCTTTACCATAGGAACACGGTAGGTGGTTTTATGAACATTCGATTTTTCATCTAAGCTTACAAAGGTTTCAAGTTCAGGAGGATTATTCTCAGAAGTGCTTGCATCAGCTCGAATTATTCTGCCGTCAGACATCTGAAGGTATATAAATCCGTCGGTATAAACAGGAGCCCCGGCATATGTACCATCACTACTTACATGTACCTCCCACAATACCCTGCCGTCAGAGCCGTTAATCTTATAAAGATACATATTTCCATCTATTCTTTGATAAGAAACGACATATACATTACCGATTTCATCAACGGCAGGAAGTCTGTCTACATCTACAAAGCCGCTCATTTCAAAATAAATATTACCTTTATCAACATCTGACAGCCATTTTCGCTGATTTATTCCTGCCGGAGTCTTTTCCGCATGATATGCAGCTACATATTCTTGTCCTGCAATATACAATATCTTTTTATCATTTGAAAGCACCGGAGAACCCCAGTCCTTTCCGAGAGCAGTTTTATATGTCCAAAGCTCCTCTCCCGTATCCGAATCAAGAGCATAGACATATCCTATGGAATCCACCGCATAAACTGTGTTGTTTCCCACTGTACAAACCTGACCCAAAGAAGCTGTATTCTTCATCTTGTACGGACTTGACCACTTTGAATTGCCCTTGGAATCAAAGGCATATACGTATCCCTTGGAATTTACAGCATAAGCATTGCCCTTATCATCAACTGCAGGTCCTGCCGATATGCCTCCTATATCACTTATATATATAACTCGTTCATCTTTTGATATACACATCAGATATCCGGTTTTTAAAGTGATATACACATTGCCTTCATTGTCAACAACAGGGACACAGCTGTCTATTATATCTCCTGCGCCAAGCATATGAACAATGGTACGTCTCCATTGAATTTCTATGGCATCGTCTTCCGCACCGTAAGCATATCCGACTATATCAATCGGTATAGCAGTCAATATAATTAACAAGGCTAGAATCAATGCAGTTATTTTGCTGCCGATTATTCTATATTTTGATTTCATGCTTTTCAAAATCATTACCTCCCTTCAACTATCAGCTCTATAGGGTTTGCCGCTTCTTCGTTTTCTGAAAATGCACTGATAATTATTTTATATTTGCCATTAGCAGGAACTGCAGTCATAAATGTAAAGCTGCTGCTGCCAAAAGCTGATATATCACAGAATACAAAGGCATCTGACAGCTTTTTATCTGTATCTGTATCTATGAGTGTCATGTGAAGCATCAGATTGTTCATGTTTTCATTTGTATAATTGAACAAATCTATGCTGACCTCAGATAGCCCTCCTGCAAATAAAGTCGGTCTTCCCCTCAGAGACATGGAAAAATCCTTGCCTCCCTGTCCTTTTACCGTACAGGCATACATACCCATATTATCAGAGGTTATATACATGACTCCGTCATCATCAACAGTCATGCGATACGGGAAGGTATTGAAAAATGTGTCCTTTATATAAAACTCGCTGAGTTTTTCTCCTGTTTTTGAGTCAAATAGTCTGCATTCGGATAGCCAGATATATACTATGCCATTTTTGACCGTCGGACGTTTGGATATCAATGAGCTGTCAAGAGTTAATCTTTCATAATTAGTTGATGCAATCACCGGTTCAAAAATATTTTTACCATCCTTATCTAAAGCCATGAGCTTATATGTTTTATTGTAACCTAAGCTCTCCATATGAAGCAAATATACATTCTCTCCTTCAAAGGCAACGGTTACCTCGTTGCTTACAGCAGTTCTCCACTGTTCCGAACCTGATTCTGACAAGGATACAGCCCATTTTTTATTACTTGCGTCAGTATACTCATATACAAGTCTGCTGCTTACGCTTACATCTCTTATTTTTACATATTCATTGCCCTTATATGTCACAAGAGTCTGCTTAGTTCCGTCACTGTCAAAAAGATATATAGCATCTCCTGATGATATATACAGCATATTGTCAGTTCGAGAAGCCATG
Organism: Firmicutes bacterium UBA5010; assembly: GCA_002396645.1. Lineage (GTDB taxonomy): Bacteria > Bacillota > Clostridia > Tissierellales > Sedimentibacteraceae > UBA1535. Next base: position 79,639 of record DGYI01000009.1, on the reverse strand, counting down.
GTAAATATTTTTTTACCAAGACCTATATCGCTTTGCCACAATACAGATCCCTTGCTCTTATCTACGCATCTCAAAGTTCCATTGTTACTTAAAGCATATAAATAATCTGTTTCAACATCTATTGCAACAATTTGACCATAACCGTAGCTTTTTGTCCAAATAACTCTTCCATCAATTGAATCTACAGCAGTTAGTGTCTCTCCGTATATATCATATAAAAATATAATTCCTTCTGAATCGACATAAGGTGCGCTAGGATATATCCCCTCTGTATGGCCTATATTAAGTGACCAGTTTTGACTGCCGTCGGCCTTGTCTATTGACCCTAATTTATAGTTGTCTGTATATACAAAATCATGGTATATGCCATCATCATGGTAGTAGGAGTTTGCACCCCAGCCGCTTGTTCCGCTTCGCCACAGTATCTCATAATTTTTTTCTGTGACCTTGACTTTTATGCTGTCTTTTATATGCGGATAATTAGTAAGATATGCGCTTATAACCACCTCTCCCGGCTTCTGACCTGATACAGTGCATCGATACTTGTACTGATACTCACCGCTGTCCCCGTCATAAAGAAGATAGCTGACCACATCAGTCTCTCCCTCTGTTACCTCATAGCTTACAGACTGAAGCTTGACAAAATCACCATATTGGTCCTCTATATAGGTGTTAAAAACAGCTCCCGACATTCCTACTGTTGTTTGTATTTCTTCTATTTCCTCGCCTGTTGTATTGGATATTATTTTAAGTCCAGAAACTACCGGCGCCTTTCGGACAATTATATCGGCTTCAGCCTTTATATCTGTTCCGGCTACAGCTGCCGTAACCCTGTATGATTCTTCTGCGTCTATATCATCATCTTCAAGACTTCCTACACTGATAACTCCCTCATTATTTATAACTGCAACAGGATTGCTATCTATTTGATATTCAAGTTCTGCATTCATAGGGAACCCCTCTTGATCCAGAACCACGGTACTTACAACATTTGTGGTATTTTCTCTCACATATGTATCATTAATCCTTACAGACTGTGCCATAGGAGTATAGCTTGGCAGAAGCACACACTTCTCGACCCCTTTATCTCCTATACGATAAATATAACCATCTCTTATATTTTCACCGTTTGTTACAGGCAATCCATATAGGTCCGTATATCCTACAATTTTACCTGTGGAGGCATCTATTATATATTTATCCGTATAAACAAATCCCTCGTACTCTCCCAAAACATTTGCATTTATACCCCAAAATTCTGTTTCCTCTCCGTTACTCGGATTTAATCGCACTAAGATGTCTGATGTCCTTTCGGATGATTTTGATGCTGAAATATAAAAGCCGCTACCCGTTTCCATAGCAGAATAAGCATCTGCAAACATATAATTTGAGGACTGCCATATAAGCTCCCCTCTTTCTGTAAATTTCGATATTTTACCATCTCTTCCTATAGCATATACAAAACCATTCTCAGTAGCATAAGGAGTTACAGATGAATTTCCAATCTGTATTTTTGCTATGAGGTTGCATTCGGCATCAAGCACTGCAAAGTTTCCGTTAGCGCCTCCGACATAAACGTACTTTTCCGTTGCATCTATGCTTATAGCACTCTTATAGCTCATAGAAGAATAGCCTTTGGTGTTTCCCACATACTGCTCCTTTTCTACATCATACAGAAAAATATCCCCTTTTCCCTCTGTATCCAGAACGGCAAAAATAGAGCTGTCCCCACCCAGCTGGGCATATAGACGCGGTAAATCATTTCTGTATACTGCCCCTGTTTGACTGTCGAGAAGCAAAGTATATTCTCTAATCTTTGTGTCAACCTTTGTAGAATCTATACAAACATAATCGGTACCGTCTATTGTAACTGTTCCTCCTAAGTCATCTGTATAAGATGATGTGCTTCCTGTGCCTGTATTTCTTAAATTATAGATGAAGCTCTCTATAGCGTTCATACTTTCGTCTACAGCATAAAGTTTTCTTCCTATATGTGCATATATGTTTCCTGACTTACTTATTGTCGATTTGCCTCCCAATACCACATCGGAAACAGCTACAGCCTTAAGAGAAAGCTCAGGTCTCGGTCTTATTTCAATGCTTCCTGAGCCGCTTGATACATAGTTCGGTGCCACATCCTGCTTATCCTCTATCTCCCAGCCTATGCCAAGCTTGCCTAATACACCTGATACGGGTGTAACTATTCCATTTCTGTCTATACTGCCTATATCTGACGGACTTGATGACCATTTGATAGGGTAGTGATTATCCTTAAAGCTATAATTACCTGTTATGTTCATTTCATATTTCTGGTTATCCCAAAGTCCTACAAATCCGTTTACATTCCTTAGCTCTGTGGGATTAAGCGTTCCTCCAGACGGAGAAGTAAATCCCGGCTTATTCCCTAACCATTTTGTATCAAACTGCCAGCTCAGCTTATCTGTGTCTATCGATTCAGATCTGTCTGCTCTTAGTATTGAGCCTGATTTTATCTTTAGAGTGTATTCTCTGTTTACATCTAATCTGTCTGTTGGCACAGCCTTACTTAGATCTATAATTACCTTGGTACTTGCACCCTTATCGCTGTCAGTTACTCTCATAATATTGTTAAAAACCTTGGTTTCCTCTGCTCCGCCGTATATTTTCTTGCCCTTCAATATAAGCTGTGACGACTTATCGCTTGCTAATTCAACAGGGTAATCAAAGCTCAAACTAAGCTCGGTATCATATTTAGCATTTGAAGTGCCGGATACCGGAGACAAAGTACATCCTTCTATACCTCCCTCATTTGCTCTTACAGCTATATATATTTTGACAGCTTCTCCTGTATCCGACACTATATAAGCAGTATATACTCCCTTAGGCAGAGTAATATTAAAACTCCAAGCTCCTGATGATATTGATTGCTGGTCGATATGCTCAATATTATTTTCATGGTCGTATACGCTAAGTGTTGCATACTGTCCCGATGTAAATCTTCCCTCCAATAATGCCGAAGATTTATCAAATACAGTAAGCCTGCTATCTGCTCTTCTTTGTCCGCCTACTGTATATAAACAATAGTTTCCCTGCTTCAATGCCGCTGTAAATACAACACTTCCGCTACTGTCCGCTGTTTCCTGATCTAAATATACTACCTGCGATGGATTATCATAATTGATGATTGTGAGCGTAGTCATGCTGCCTTGTTCGGTAACTGTCCTTATTGCCACATCACTTCCATTAGCTAATGATACAGATATATCTGCCGGTATATGTGTGTCTGCAATTACAGGAACAAACATAACGCTAAGCAGCATAACAATTATCAGCAATGCGGATATTGATTTTTTCATAATTACTTTCAAGCCGTTTATCTCCTTTCTTGGCTGATAATATACTAATTTATAACTATAGTTCTGATATCCTTAAATGCTTTTCCACCTGTATTTGTTGCAGGGTTGTAAAATTTATCCCATAAAAATATTTTTATCCTATATCCGGAGGTGTCTTCACCTAAATTAAATCTAACTTCTAATTCAGAGCTGCTTTGTGCGGACACATTAGTGTCATTATAGTGAATCTCTACCATTTCATTATTTTTATACAATACTACTATAAGCAATGCATCCTGTGAAATATCTGTGTTGTTGACAGCTAATGCCTTAATAGTTACATTATCTCCGGCACTTAACGTTGTTGGAAACTCTGTAAGTGATATATCAAACGGCAGTGCTGTATCATCATATATTTCAATAGTAACTGATATTTTTTGACCCGGTGTATCATATATTGCTGCAATTTCGGGAAAATCTTCTCTGAACTTTTTGGCAGCAGCATCACTTGGTCTTCCCGGACCCTTCTCTATACAGGTTTTCCCATATGCAGTCAATCCTACTGTTATTGTCACTGCTCCTTGCTGACCAACTATAAAACGTCCTCCTATACCTTCGTTACTACTTAATTTCAATACACTTTCATCGCTAAATTTATATGTTAAATAGCGAACTGATGTCCAAGTTTCATCACTGGCCCATCCTGTATTGGTCGATACAGGTACTCTTCCCTGAGTGTATGTACCATCTCCATTAGATATACCAAGTGAAAGCCCCCAGCCATCAAAGTTATTTGCTGTTGAGGGCTCAAACATTTCTGTAAGCTCATTTATTCCGTATCTGCCACCCTCAGTAAAATACATGCTATTTGCATTTGGAGAATGCGTTTTTCCCTCCATAGCACAAATACCGACAATAGCAGACGGGGTAGTTGTATCAGCCCAAGCCTGCACACTGCATAGAGATAATACTGCTATCATCCCTATAACCAAAATAATAATTTTTTTCATTCTTTCCTCCATATTTTATATTATACAAAAAAGGTGGGACTAATTGCCCCACCTTTTTAATATTACAAAGTTATCTCCATATCCATTTTACTGTGTAGCCGTCTTGTAACGGTACTATTGAAGGAGACATGTTGCTGTACTGAGTTAACAGATTGTCAAACTCGTCATAAATCTCAACCTGCCATCCTTTATACAAAGTATAATCATAGCCAATGGCAGTAATTGAGCCAATCGGAGTAACTGTATTCATATATCCACCTTCAGGATCGGTAGTAAAATCATCTATGTATGCAAGATCTTTCATTGTACCGATTGTAGTCATCGCCGATGGATCCATTTTCAATACATCAGGTAATAAGTTAAGTCCTCCGTCAGTTACATAAACATCTTCAGTTTCTTGGATTATACCATAGTTTGTACTATGAATATTATCATAATCACTAAAATCAATTACTATGTTTATATCACTAACATATGATACAGCACCGGTTGTTCTTTCAACAACTATATTAGCTGTTACATCCCCGTTATCCCAGCCTGAAAGTCCATCTAAATGTGCTCTGACTGTAGTTGTGCCTACATTACCTGTCATAGTTATAGTTACAGGGCTTCCTGTAGCTGTTGTTGAAGGTGTACCACCAACATTAAATCTCGCACTGTTACCTGAATCTATGGTCCACTCTATTTCATCCTTATCGGCTTGAGTTAAATTCAGCCAGTTATAGCTTGAATCAAGACCAAATACCTCAATTGTAAAATCATTCGAATTAGTTTGCTTTAAAATAGTAAAATCTGAACTATTTAAGGTAAGCATTTCTAACCCAGGTGTAGTGTAAGCAAGTGCCGGTACCACCGTCATAGCCAAAATCATAAGCATTGCGAGCATTACGCTCAAACTTCTTCTTAGGTTTTTCATAACAAAGTCCTCCTTTTATAAATATTGTTTTTTATATAAAACCCCGCCACAGTACTGACTCTTGCCCTAGTTCATTAGGTCAGTGCTTTTCCTGAATACATACATGGGCAAAATGTAATATACACAGGTAGTCAGGGATTTACATTCCCCCGAATTATATTCCTGAAAATACTTAAGCTGAAATTTAAAAACAAAAAACTGTAGCAAAATATTGCTACAGCCCGTATTTACTGTATTATTAAGTATAGATAGATATAATCTACCTCAGCAGCTACCAATTACCCGTTGGACTACCTTATATTTTATGCAGGTCTTCTGGCTCACGTCTCATCATCCTTTTCACCTTCCCAAGTATAAGAACTCAGTGGTATATTTTTTAAAAAGGACTCCTCGTATACAGCGGCGGGACCGCATCGGATTTTCACCGATTTCCCTCTTAGCCTCCACATATGAAATATGCAGAGGAACATAAAATATTTATTAATTTCATGCTCATATTATCATTTTATAAAATTTATGTCAATTGTATTTTAATAATTCAGTCTTAAATATAAAATAAATTTGTTTTATAATGTCGAAAGTTGTCATTTAACCTGTTTGAAAATTTTTTTAACAAATGGGCTTGTCTTAATACAAAAAATGGTATATATTATTACTCAAAATATTATGAGGAGGGATTATTATATATGGAAAAAAGAATTACATTAAGAAAAACGGCAATAAAATTTATATTAATTACTATTGGGGCATTTATATATTCCATGGGAATTTCAATATTTTTAGATCCAAACAATCTGGCACCCGGGGGGACTACGGGAATTGCTATAATAATAAGCAATCTTACAAGCTTAAGAACAGGTACTTTGGTTTTGCTTATAAATATACCTATACTGATATTTGGCTGGTGGAAATTCGGGGTCAGATTTATATTGTCAACCATATATGTAACATTTATTTCATCATTTTTTATTAACACAATGAATGAATATATTATTATAAAATACGGTGTTGTTACTCATGATTTTCTTCTGTCGGGTGTTGCGGGAGGTTCTTTGATGGCTATAGGAATGGCAATGGTATTCAGACAAGGAGCCACAACAGGAGGAACGGATATAATCATCAGAGCCTTAAGACAAAAGTATAAGCATATAAAAAGTGGTACTATTTTCATCATTACCGATGCAATTATTGTTTCTGCATCTGCTATAATATTTAAAAATATTGAAATTGCTCTTTATGCTGCTATAACTATTGTTATCAGTAATTTCGTTTTAGACTTTGTCCTATATGGAGGAGACAGCGCAAAACTATTATACGTAATCAGTGATAATAACGAAAAAATAGCAGGGAGAATACTTAAGGAATTAGATATAGGAGTTACTTACTTAAAAGCTGAGGGAGCATATACACAAAACGACAAAAAAGTTATAATGTGTGTATGCAGAAAATATAATTATACTAAGGTCAGAGATATTGTAAGAGAAGAGGATGTAAACGCATTTTTCATAGTCTCAAATTCTAATGAGGTATTCGGAGACGGGTATAAGAGTCATCTGACAGAGGAAATATAAGCCTTGAAACAGATTCGCCTTGGGAAGCATAATTTATCTGCAACCCAAGGCGTTTTTTACTATTCTTTGTGCATATCTAAAAATCCGTATCCATATACTTCGTTATACTCCGTTATTATCATCAGCGCTTTTTCATCAACATTTTTTACAATAGCCTTAATCGGATAAACCTGCCCTTTACTGCAGGCACATAGAATCACTTCTTTGTTCTTTTTGGTATATGATCCTATGGCATTGATTATTGTCGATCCTCTTTTAACTTCATTGTCAATCCTTTCGCATACAGCCTGACCCTTATCTGTTATTATAATTGCAAGCTTTCCGGAGCTTGTTCCGTACATTATCTTATCAACGACAACAGATGAAACAATTGTACAAACTATACCGTACAAAACTGCATTGATTCCGAATATAAATCCTCCGACTATAATTACGCTTCCGTCAATTATCTGTGCTATCTGACCGATGGATGCATGAGGCATAAGCTTTTTAATAGTAAGAATTATAAAGTCACTTCCTCCTGTTGATGAACCCTGAATGTATATAAGTGCATATCCTATCCCGCCGAGCCCTCCTGTAAATAATGCTGCCAAAAGCTCGTTTCCCTTATACGATGGTATGAAAGGAACCACATAATCCATAAATATTGCACATATAATCATGGTTTTGACTGATTTTATTAAAAATTTCATTCCCAAAAACTTATAGCTAAGTAGTATTATCGGAATATTAATAATTAAGCTCACTATACCTATAGGCAAGTTTGACAAATAATTTATGATTACAGATGCTCCGTTTACACCGCCGGGAGCGAAATTAGCGTTCTTAGCAAACACATATACACTTACAGCTATAAAAAATGCTCCCACACAATCAGCTAAAATTTCTATTCCTAATTTTTTAACATTAAAACTTTTCATTATACCTCCGCGTATTTTCAACATTATCTCCACCCTTATAATTATGTTTTTATAAATAATATGAAAAATAATTGCATATTATTTGTGAAATTTATAATAATACACTTTTGAAATTAAGTCAACAGGATAAAATAATAAGTTATGTAATAAGTATTTAGATTTTATTTATAGACACAAATTTCTATTAATGGTATTATATTGTCATAAAATGGTATAAAAACTATTTATATTTAAAGAATATGGAGATATTAGCGTGAAAAATATTTCACGTTATGAAAAATTGTGATGCCACGAAGTGGCATAATGGGAGGTTATTATGGAAAAACAGTTTCCGACGCATATTGTTGCTGTCTTTGGTATAGTTGAGAATGATAATCAGGAAATTTTACTGTTAAAGCACCGAGTTCGTAATCTATGGGGCTTCCCCGGAGGTCAAGTTGAATGCGGTGAAAATTTAATTGACGCTTTAATAAGAGAGGCGAAGGAAGAAAGCAATATGGATATTGTTGTTAATAAATTATTCAGCGTTTCGTCAAATACCTGTACATATCAAGGATATAACGGATATGGAATGATACCTACAAAGGTTGTTTTTGGTTTTAGTTGTACATATAAGCATGGTCAATTCCGTACTTCTGATGAAACTACAGACTCATGCTGGGTTCCAAAGGATAAGGTGCTTGATTATATTAAAGTTCCTGATTTTGTTGAAAAGTATAATGCTTATCTAAATTTTAACGGAAACGTGCAATATTTAGAATACGTTACAAGACCGCAATATGAATTAAAGCTTGACTGCATTATTTAATAATTATGCAGTAGGAGCTTAAACAATGAAACATTTAGGTGCAAAAGAAATTAAAATGTATGGACTATTATTGAGAAGATTTACAGAAAAGGATGCTTAACAGTGTTTAATAAGTGTTGTTTAAAGTATGAAAAAACTTTGCTACAATCAGATTTTAACAAAGGCATTGTTGATGCTGCAATTTATAATATTTAAGAAATAAATAAAAATGTCATTGAAAAATTATAATTGCTGATAATATATCTATTTTAAAAACAAACATAAAATAGAATCATATAAAAACCTTTTACGGTTTTAACAGATATATTATCAGTCAATTATTTTTTCATTTTTGTATCGATAAATCCCTTTATGTACTCAGATGCTTCTACAAAATTACTTGCAATAAAATCTACGTTTTCTATATCCCATTTATCTTTATATTTATTTATACTCGCCTCACCCGCACCTGTTCTTACTAATATAATTTTCATTCCAATAGATTGACCGGCTTTCATATCACTCCATCTATCACCAATGACATAAGATTCATTGATGTTTAATAGATATTTTTCAACCATAAGCTCAAGCATAGCAGTAATACTGCCTAAATGTATTATATTTTATCAGCTTTGGTCATAAAATTAAGTTCTGTTATATCATCCATCTGCTCTTCTACATATCCTGAAATAACAAATCCACAGGATATTTGTCCTCCTATATAAGCTTCCATTGTATGCCCATATTCTATCCAATCTCCTTGATCTGCATAGTCAGTTGATCGATAAGGCATACGATTAACAGCTTTATAATAAGCTCCTTTTTTATCTTCCACATAATCGCATACATATGCAATCGGATTTGGAGCAGCAAGGATTAAACTGCCTCCTTGTCGAAGTACTCTGTAGCACTCTTTAAAAACAGGCATAACATCAGGAACATAAAGCAAGGATGCCGGGTTAATTATATAATCAAAACTATTATCTGAAAATCGAGATAAATCACACATATTGCCATGCTCAATTCGTATATTCAAATCGTTGTCCCTAGCAATAACTCTGTCTTTCTCCAGCATCTTTTCCGAAATATCAATAACTGTTACATTAGCGCCTGCACAAGCAAGAATTGGCGCTTGCAACCCACCCGCTCCGGCAAGGCATAAGACATCTTTTCCCTTTATGCCTGCAATCCATTCGGAAGGTACAGTTTTATTTATGCCGAGTTTAAGTTCAATCTTGCCATCTCTTGCATTCTGCATTTGTTCAGCACTTGCGCATGAAGCCCACCATACCTGTTTTTCAACAAGAGAATTTATATTATGTTCTACTTGCTTAAATATATCTTTCATTTTATCACTCACTTTCATTCTAATTGTCAAATAAATTTAGTCTTCTTAATCTGTTGCTTCTTTAACTACTTATCTTCGGTGATTTGAACTCGGTATAACCTAAGAAAAAATACAATATCAATACTTCCTGCCGTTGCTCTGACAGCTTGGAAAACACTTTTGCTAACCGTTCATTTTAGATAATAAGTACTTTTCCGTATACATGAAAAATTGTCGGCTCGTCTTTTCATTTATCAAAACCGCCGTTTGGCTATGCTACCATATTTAGCGCACAACTATTCAGCGCCCACAACAACGGTTTTTTTATTTCCGTTGTTGCGGTGGGTTGTATTTAGTCTATCTCATGTCAATATTGATTGAGGCAAAAAGTAAAGGTAGTATATTCTCCTTCAACGCTTTCTGCCCGTATCCTCCCACCCAATGCGTCTATGATAGCTTTGGCAATAGACAAACCCAAACCATGCCCGCCATTTTCATTAGTTCTTGATTGGTCTGCTCTGTAAAATCGGTCAAATATTTTAGATAAATCCTGCTTAGAAATACCCTTACCGCTATTTCTGACTGAAAATACAACTTGATTATTTGATTGTGCGAAAGTAATGCTAATCCGCCCATTTCCATCTGTGTACTTGATAGCATTGTCCAATAAAATGGAAACTACCTGCGTTAATCCTTCTGGGTCGCTGTTTACTGTGATATTTTCAGGAATCGAAACTATGCTTTCAATTCCTTTTTCAAGTATGGCGGCTTCCATTGAAAAAACAACTTCTTGTATCGTCTTGCTTAGGTCAAAAGATGTTTTTTTCAAGATTTTTTCAGGGTCATCGAATTTTGCCAACATTAAAAGGCTATTCGTTAGTTTTGTCATTCTGTCTGTTCCAATTCTGATATAGTCCAACCATTTCATTTGACTTTGTATTGTTTCCTCGCTATTTGCTATTAGCAAATCATAATTTGCATTGATGATAGATATTGGTGTTTTTAGCTCGTGAGAAGCGTCAGCAACAAACTGCTTCTGCTTTTGCCATACCTCAACCAATGGCTTCATCGTGCGATTTGAAAAATAAAGACTTATGAGAAAAACAGCTATAAGCGAAGCACCCCCAACCGTTAGCAAGGTGGTCATCAGATTAACAAGGGTCTTATGATATGAGGTCACATCTAAAAAAACAATAGCGGTTTTTACATCGTCACCCATGTCATTAACCCCATTTCTGATACTGTTTTCATAAAAGCGGATTTCAGTGATAGGGACAACACGATAACGCCATTGCCTATCGTTCAAGCCAATAAACGCTTTACTGTTCGGCCTTTCCATTGCAGTCTTAACAGCTTTCTCGTAAAATTCGGTTTCAAAATTCAATGATGAGTTATGTTCAAGAATATTACCCTGTGAATCAGCGATGACGCTGAACATTAGGTAGACGTCAGAAGAATCGGAACCTTCAACGGAGGCTTCAACCATGATTCCTGCCGTAACTGAACCCTGTACAAGCGTGTTTTCTATTTCATTATTTATATTTTTATAACTATCAAAATAGATAGCATAAAACGCAGATAATACCACGGCTGAAATCAGTACCATATTTATAATCAGGATTTTATTACGAAACCGCTTAATCATCTCCATTTTTGTTTTCTCCCGTCTGCAGAATATAGCCCGCCCCCCTGATTGTGCGTATGGAAACGCAAGAACACAGCTTCACCAATTTCTTGCGAAGCAGCGATATGTGTATTTCCACACGATTTTCTTCCGCTTCTGTATCATAGCCCCATAGCTTCTCAATAATAATTTCTTTCGATAAAACCATGGAGGCACGTTTTATAAGCAACTCCAGTATTTGACTTTCCTTTAGAGACAAATAGACGTCTCTATTGCCACACGTCAGCAGAAGTGTATGAGGATTTAAGGCAATATCCCCATATTTCTGTATGCCGTCAGGCAGAATCTCTGCCTGTCTGCGCCCCAAAGCACGCAGACGGGCAAGTAATTCGTCGGTATGAAATGGTTTTGCCAAATAATCATCGGCCCCGCAATCCAGCCCTTTTACTTTGTCCTCCGTTTCACCTCTTGCGGTCAACAGAATAACAGGTGTAGAAAGTTTCTGCTTGCGCAACTCTTGTAACACCTGTATCCCATCCATTTTAGGCAACATAATATCCAAGATGATCATATCATATATGTTAGAAATAGCACAATCCAGCCCATATTCTCCATCAAAAGCCAAATCAACGCTATAATTATTTTTTTTCAATATTTGCGCAACGGCTTCAGCCATGTATTTTTCATCTTCTACCATTAAAATTCTCATGACTAACCTCCTCGTATATCAATCTCTTGTGGTATATATTATTACAAATCGTAACGCACAATGCAAGGCTTTTATTCAAAAGCCTTGCATTGGTGAGCAAATGACGTTTTTTAGTTTTTAATTGTTCCCGTGGCGCTGCCGTTCTGACTTTGATACCATCACTACTGACCGCGAACTTCCACAGTTTCCTCGATAGTTTCCAAGGTAGTATCGCGTCCTTCTTCATTTTCCAGCACAATGACACCGCCGCCTATGGGAAATTCAACCTCCACTGTGTTATCATTGTTTATTGCGCCGCTCTCTACTACTTCGGCTTTGACGTCAACCTTGAATAAGTCGTTATTGGCCGCATAGGCGACCCCTGTACCCAAGGACAATACAAGTGCACTACCCAGCATAGAAGCAATCAGCTTCTTTTTTCCGTTGCCAAAAATCTCTTTCATGAATGTGTTCATTTTATTTACCTCCGTTTTTATATTTTGTAAGCATCTATCTTACAGGTTTTATAATAACGGATATATCTTTAGTGAAACTTTAGCAGAAAAATTTTATTTAAGAATTTTCCTGTGTCGCTCCACTTAAAACTTATACATTATTATATCTCTTAGAATACAGCGTAATAACCAACAGATTTAATACTTTTGGTTAAGTCATAGAATCTATACTAAGAACAATAAACCTCTGGGGAATCTGAATATCCATACCATACTTGAGTATGAATCAAAAAGCGTTGCAGCCGATACGGATTGCAACGTTTTTTTGCTTTTGTTTGGCAAAATCGCCTTGTGTAGCGTTGTAGGTAGTGAAAGGTAAAAGCAGAGGGTTTGGTAAACTTCCCAACAAGCAAAAACGCAGGCATTTTTACGGAAAGGGTACCCCTTTCCTATACTTGCTAAGAAACTTTTCATTTACTAAACAACTAAAGGGAATGGAGAAAACTAAAAATGAATACTCCCCGCTGCCTTGCTGAATAATCTGCAAAACGGAGAAACGGCATAGCCGAAGCCATGCCGTTTCCTGAAAACATTTTGATCTGTTTTATGAGTGTTGCCCTTAATGAGTGCTTTTTTTATTAAGATATTATAATTTACTTACTGATATCTACTTCATATCCCAGCTGGTTAACAAAATTGGCCGCACCGGTTATATATCCTCTGAAATATACTATTTCATCTTTAAATTCTGCATACTCATCTTCAGAAATAATATCACTGAATTCAACGGTTTCACCTGCTTTTATTTCCATTGTACTCAATACTTGAATAAACATCTTGTTGGCAGACCATGTCCACAATATGTTTTTATCAACATCGAGGAGCTGAAAATCAAACCTTTGACCCGAATTAAATTCTAATAAAATATCATTTTCTGAGTCATTTTTTATGATTATTTTCATTTCGATTGAATTATCCTTGACAATAGCCTCAGGTTTAACTGAAACTTGAATATTCTGTGAAGCTAAAAAATCCGAAAGTCTAACTGCAACTGCCGCAGCTTCAGCTCTGCTTGCATCTCTTTGCGGCTCAACCATATTATTTCCATTACCTAAAACAAGCTTATAATGCTGCGCCTGTGAGATGTTACCGCTATATTCAGGAGTGATTTTATCTGCATCATCAAAACTTGGTTCTTCAAGCTTAATCATTTTATATCCTTCTCCCATTTTATATTTATATGCGTTCATCAAATAGTAAATCATTTCTTCTCTGCTTAAATTATCATCCGGATTAAAGCTTCCTCCGCCTTCTAAAACGTTTGCGGTAACTAAATCAATTACATATGAAGCATAAGGCGCAGTAGGGTCTATATCATCAAAATAATCTTTAATATCCGGCTGTATAAGATAATTTATCTTTATGTCCAAAGCAACGCAGAGAATTTTTGCGAACTCACTTTTTTTAATTGCGATATCATAACCTTGTTCATCAAAAAGGAACGCATTTTTTTCAGACAGCTTATGTATTGCTTCGCTTGCCCAATGCTCCAAAGGACTGCTGATTACCCTGATTACTTTATTTTCCTCCAAAGTATCGGCATACACTGTTTGAACAGGAACAGATAATAACAAAGCTCCCGCCAAAATAAGTCCTGAAATTTTTATTTTCATGTTAATACCTCCAATATAATTTGTTCTATTCATGTTAAATTAGACGTACTGTTCTTTTAGTTTGTTCCTGATATTAATATTTTATCCTTCACGTTTATATGATTGTTATATAAACTCGTTTTATATCAGGTTTCATTGCTGATATAAAAATTATAATATATTTTTCCTCATACTTCCACATAATTTTTTGAATTTTATAATTACTGATTTAATTTTATGCCTGTTCAATAAAAAATAATGCCAAACCCGAAAACCGGGTTTGGCACAATACTGGTGAAGATGAATGGACTTGAACCATCGACCCCCTGCATGTCAAGCAGGTACTCTAACCAGCTGAGCTACACCTTCAAATATATTAGCATAACAATTATATCATAATTTATTTCTTAAGAATAGTATTTTTTTATTTTCTTCTTTTTATGTTCACTTTCTACCCATATATAATTGAAAAATGCAGTCCACTTTATGAAGATTACCGTGTTCTATAATTATTTCTTTTATTTCTGAATATAGAGCTATTCTGTTGCTTTCTGGCAAATTTCTATGGTTAGATAAAGTATCGAGTAAGTTTATCCATTCATCTGCATTATACGTTAATTCTTTTTCGTATAAATTCATGGTTACATCATGAAATCCATAAAGGTTTAAATCCTCAAATCCATAACCAGTTAAAATTCTGGGATTTTTTTCAAAACTTTTTTTATTCATTTTCTTTATATCAGATATGCTTTGTGATGTATAATAGCTAAAAAAATATTTCTCATAAGCTTTTTGTATTTCTTCATAGAAGTCTTCACCTTTAGGAGGAATATAGTTAAAGTTATAGCGTAACAATGCAAATATCCCACCGTTTTTTAGTAAACGAAGAACCTTAGGACACCCTATTTCTGCATCTACCCAATGAAAAGCAGAAGCGGCATATATAAGATTGTAGTTGTTTTCTTCCAATACGGTATTTTCAAATGTTGAAACAAGTACGCTAAAATCTTTATTATCTTTAAATCTTTCCTTTAAAAATTCCGCCATATGCTTGCTTATCTCTACAGCAGTCACATCATATCCTTTATTTAGGAAATGAGCAGTTGCTTTCCCTGTTCCCGCTCCTATTTCAAGCGCTTTATTCCCCTGTTCTTTTATAGAATAATTGATAATATCTTCAAAAATATCATTTGGCCATTCAGGTCGTGTTTCTTCATATTTCATTACAATTTCATCAAAATGTACTCTCTTATCTCGCTCCCAACCACTTTCAATAATGGACATTTCATGACCTCCTATTATATAAATAATCTTTAATGGCTTCAAACCCCTAAGTCTATAAATAACTATGAGTTGATTAAAAATTGTATCATTTTCTTTGATTTCTCATAATAATCAGGCGCAACTTTATATGACCAGCTGCATACTTCTAGACAAAATGCAATTAAATAGTACTTTATTTTTTTATCAAATTTATCGCTTAATGTACATATTTCTGTATATCCTCTTAGAAAATATTCCATCTCCTTCTTCATATATATATCTAAAAATATAGGTGAAAGATCACTTTCAGGATCGCTCGGATAACATCTTTCAAAGTCTATAATTCCGGTAATTTCCAGTTCGCTATTCCTGTTTTGTACTAAGATATTTCTACATACAAAATCATTATGACAAAGTGATAATACATCACAATCATTTATTGTATACTCAAGTGATTTGAGCTTTTCTGCTGCCAATAAAAAAAGCTTTGTATCAGGGTATCCCTTAGAAATTATTCTCTTAGCCTGTTTATCATTCTTTTCTGCAGCAAATAAAAAATATGATTTTTGATGGTCTATGATTTTACCATCTTCGTTCCAATCACCACAAATATCTATTCTGCACTCTTTATGAAAATACGCGTGCATATGTCCTATTTTTTTATATATATCAAGCCTTTGTTTTTCGTCCAGATTATTAATTACATTGGATAAATTTATACCACTTAACATTCTAGTTAACACCCAATATGTTCGTTCTTGAAATACTCCATAATCTAATATTTCCGGAGAACAAATATTTTTTCTTTCTTTCAGGTGATTAAGCGAAGCTACTTCTCTTCCCCATCTTAACTTTTCTCCAAATAGCTTTAAAATAACGTTATATTCGGGAACATGATATACAGAATTTCTCCTCAACTCTTCATGTCCAATAGGTTTTAATAGTACCTTTTTTTTAAATATAGATTCAATTAATTCTTCAGTACATACAATTACACCATCATCTTTGCTCATTTACATATCTCCTCATCTTGAGTTTACGCTAAAAATCTTATTCAAAAATGTCTTGTTTCTATTGCACTTCTAATTAAATCAAATTTTTAGATTTATAGAATAACTAAGATATAATACTTATAAACCGAAATATTTATAAAATTAAAAGTTCTCATGTAAAACATATAATCTTAATCTTAACATGTTAATTTATGCTCTGCAATAATTTTGTAAATTATGTAAAAACAACTCTATTCTTCCGTCTGATATAACTAAATAAAAATAAATAAAATTTATCGAAATACTTTATATTTTACCTTACTCCTTTGTATTATTTCCATGGTTTAATATAATGTTGATAAAGCATATTGAAAGCAAACTTTTAATTGATATAATCAAAACAAAGCACCTCAAAAAATCTGACACAAAACTTATGCACATGTCCATATTAATTCCATATTATGAAATATATACTCTTTGTACAAAGGTATAGTCATCCATGAAAGGGGTGAATTAATAATGTGCTACTACTATTATAGGAGATGTTCTTGCTGCCGTGGCTGCTGCTGTTGTCACTGGTATTATTGGTGCCCTAACACAGGCCGCTGGTGTCGTTGTAATAATTAAGCTGATTTTCACTTTAAGAGCTTAATAACAATCGGTTTTCCTTAGCTTTTTGTCAAGGGAAGCCGATTGTTCAATATGTAGTATAATACTAATATCAATCTCAAAAGTTAAAAATATTTTTAACATCAAAAAATGTGCTTTTGGGACAAAAAAAATTGCTTGCAATCGTTAGAAACCCTTGATTCTTTATCAATGACATCTATTTGCAAGCACATATTGGTGCGCCATGAGGGTTTCGAACCCCCAACCTACAGATTCGAAGTTTTCAAATTTTCAAGTTACGCGTATTCGAATATGTAATTATAACTTGATTTATAGACTATATAAATAGTTAAAATTATTAGGTGTTTTTTTGAACACAAGTTTTAAATCATGCCTGGAAAGAATGTGTTCTAATTAAGTATTAACTTCTCTTGTATATCTTTTATATTATATATGCTACTAACTTTTATTCTTATCAATTTTATTCCAATTGTTTGGTATAATTCATTTTTAAAATTATCATTTTTTTGACTTCTTACGTTATTATGTGATTTATCATCAAGTTCTATTACAAATATTGGTTTAAAACTTCTGCTACATAATAGAAAATCACAGTGTTTACTAACGATTCTGTTAAAATTGGAATTTTTATTTTTCCCTATAGGCTCTACGAAATCTATTACTCTTACTTTTGGACATATTATATATCTATCTTGTACAGCTACTTCTAAATCATTATAAAAATTTAATTCCGTTGGTGTCATAATACTTTTTCTTAGTGAATAATCTTGATTTGTAATGGTTAAATTTGACGTATCTCCCCCTAAAGCTTTTATTAAAATTACTGCTATTAGCATTATTACTGCCAAAGTCATTATGGTTATTATAATTGTTACCATTTTTTTGCCCCTTTATTTAGCTTATTTTTGTATCTTTCAAAGCTGATGATTTTAAATCACTTTCTTGTTCTTCAAGCCTCTGTTCCATGAACATTTCTGCTTTACCTTTATTTTTATCCGTAAGTTTGTTATATATTTCTATTATTTTCTGTTCTTCGATTGAAAGATTATTTTTTTCTTTCCCTACCAATAAGTTCTCTATCGTTGTATTTAAAGCTTTTGATATTAAATATATATTTTGTGTGTCTGGGATTCTTTCTCCTGATAGATAATTGCTAATAGCATTTTTTGAAATTCCAGTTATCTTCGATAATTCAATCTGTTTCATGTTATTTTCATTTAATATTTTTTTTATTCTTTCACTTATTTCCTTAGAGTTTAGTTTTTCCATGTTTTCCCCTTTCAAAATTGTACACCTTTGTTGTATTTTTTATTGACTTATGTTCTCGTTTGTGTTACAATCTTAATATGAACACAAAACAAACAAAAAACGATTAAATTTACCAATTATTATAACACATTTCTTTATTTATTGATAGTAAAAAAATGTAAACGTTAAGTTGGTAAATAAAAAAAGAAAGGTGGGTGTTTATTATAATAACTGTATATAAGGTTGGAGGTGATTAAATGTCATCTAATCAGAGGACAAACCATAAAACAATGAGGATAACGGATGAAGCACTTGCATATATAGAAACATTTTCTGGAAACACATTCAACGACAAAATTAACAACATGATAGATTATTTTATAAACTCGCAAAAACGCTTTGAATCAGACTTACGATTCCAAGAGGATAAAATAAAAGAGAAAAAAGAATTACTTGAAGAACTTAACGAAGATTCTAAAAAATTTAATGGATTAATGACAGACTTGTATTATAAGTATAAAGACTTATTGCGATAAAAAATAAAATAATGAACACAAAAACAAATCCGGATGCGAGCTGCAGCACAAAAAAATGTGTTCAAATAAAAAAAGAATGGAGAATAAAAAAATGGAATTTAAATCAAATGTAATAATTTTATATTCAAGACCGTTTGAAATGGAAGATGAAAGAACACGACAAATTAACAGAGGAGTTTCTGTGCAATACTTGATGACGGACAAGCTCTTGCCACAGCATACAGACCAAGACAAAGGCTTAAAAGTAAACAAAGGCTCAATTGATTTTCTAAAACAAGCCAACTTAATTAAAGTTCCTGGCATTTACGAAGCAAGCTTTGGTATGAAAACGAACGGGAACGGCAAACCTGAGCTGGTAATAACCGACATAGATTTTAAAGGCATAATAATGACTGAGCTGGATGATAGTCTAGCAGAAGCATAAAGATAAAACTTAGCGAAAGCCAAGCAAAAGCGAAAAGGCATTGCCTTTTCGCTATAAGCCGAAGGCAAGAGTGCCGAAGTGTCTTTGCTTGTGCCAACTAAATTATAACGACACGTGAACAATAACCTAAACAGTAGTGTAAAGGTAGGCAAAATTGTAATTTACACAGATAAAGAAAAGCTGTAAGACATATTCATTTGTGCCTTTAAAAAGAAGACTGTTTCCTTGTGTTTCTAGCATATTGTATATGCGATTTATCGTCTTAGTTATTTAAAGATGTGGTATTAATTAAGCCGAAGGCAAGAGTGCCGAAGTGTCTTTGCTTGTTCCAACTAAATTATAACGGCACGTGAGTAATAACCTAAACAGTAGTGTAAAGGTAGGCAAAAGTGTAATTTGCACAGATAAACCAATGCTATAAGATTTATCATGTGCGTGCCTTTAAAAGAAGATAGTTCCCTTACTTTTAGCATATTGTATATGCGATTTATCGCCTTTTTTATCCGTTTTAAAGCATCTTAGTTATTTACAGATGTAGCATATGTAAAACAATATATAAGTTATTAGCTGGCGTTAATTTTATATATTTTTATGCTACATCTTTAAGTAACTAAAACGAAAGGAGTGTTTGTTGTATGTACGAAAATTTTTCTTTTTTATTAAAATTAGCCCCGTATGCAATTTTATTACTCTCTATTTTCTTAAATGTTCAAATCTTTTTTAGTAATTTACATGAGGGTGAAGATATTGTAACTCTTTTATACCCTTTATTAGGTATTATTATTTGTCTTATTTTATTTTTTTTAATGGGTAATGATTCCGTGGAGGTAGGAAGCTTATGGAAAATTTAGAATTAATGGAATCTTTAGAAACATTAGAAACAGTTAATTACATGGAAATCCTCAATCAAATAAACGAGAATATAGTGCAACAAAATATTTATTTCGAACAAATAATGGAGCTTATAACATCTTTTAAAATAGCATTGTTCTTGCTAGTTTTTAGCCTAGCACTTATAGTTGCTCTAATGATGTTCGACTATTAAATATGGAAGTTTATTTTTTAGAACAATTTGTATATTTTATATCATCTTTCCTTTGCACATGGGTGTTTATAGTTTTAACAAAGGATTGGTTAAAAAAGATATGAATTTTGATTATTTTAAGTTATACATATATTCGTTTATGATTGGTGTTTCAATACAGTTATTTAAACTTTGGTTTAAAAAGTAGTAAAGAAAGGAGGGAATAAAAATTAATAAAAAAATATTAATAATTACTTGTATTTTAATGTTTGCTTTAAGCTTTAACACAAGTGTTTATGCTTTAGAAGAAAAAATTCTTTCTATTGGAAATGTTACTTTATCTTCTAGTAGTGGTGGTAGATTTAGCTCTGATTTTGCTATTGGCTCACCTTCTTATATTTCTAACTTGGATTTAAGCGGTTTTACTTCTACTAATATAAATCAGGCTTTGAATCTTATATTTTTAGAAGATGTAGGAGGTGTAATTCATAGTAGATTTACAGCAAAGGTAACATTCACAAATGGTGTTGCTTCTTATACTGTAGATTCTGTCTATGGGGATATATCTACAATTAAAGTAACCCATTATAGATTAGGTATAAATCAGCTTAGTCCTAGTTATACAGTTACATTTGGTGGACAAATAAAGTTAAACGGAAATTTTGGTACAACTCCGCCTGTAGAAGAATTTAAGCTTATTAGTAAAAATGCAGATACAGAAAATAATACATATAAATTTTTATTTAATAAAGATTTTACGGTTAATCTTTCTGATATAGAATTTACAGATTCTAATGGAAACTCTATAGAATTTATACATTCTATAAACAACAAAGAGTTAACTATAACCCCTACTTCTAGTTTGCAAGAGGGAGTTTATAAAATAAATTTAAAAAAGGTAACTAGTAATAATGATGAGGAACTAACAGCTACTTTAAATTTTATAGTAAAAAGTAATTTTTATGTAGTTTA
This sequence comes from Firmicutes bacterium UBA5010, assembly GCA_002396645.1. Lineage (GTDB taxonomy): Bacteria > Bacillota > Clostridia > Tissierellales > Sedimentibacteraceae > UBA1535. Next base: position 58,286 of record DGYI01000009.1, on the reverse strand, counting down.
TAAGGATTTTTACAGTTTCTTAACTTTAGATTTAGAAGATATAAACATAGAATTTAATAAGTCTTTTTCGGTTACACATCTTTCTCTTGATTCTGTTTCTCTACAAGGTACTATACAAGATAATGTTTTAAAAATAAGCTTACCTACTTTAACAGCAGATACAGATTATAATTTGAATTTAACTGTAAGAAGTGTTGATAATGAAGAATTGGTACTTACATTTCCTCTTACAACAAGAAGTTTAACAGGTAACCCTTTTTTGGATAGAATTTTAGGACCGATTTTAAACATGTTAGAAAATGCAAAAAAAAACGGTGTTGTGATTGTGATTACTGCTATTAGTACAGGTATAGTATTTGTTGTTGCCATGTGGTTATGGAAAAAAGCAAAACAATGGCTTAAAAAGATATAGTTTTGTTTATTCTATAATTTAAAACTATAAATAAAAAAATTAAAAAAAGGAGGAAATAAAAATGGGTGAAATGAGTACAATTATGGATGCTCTTTTAGGAATTTTTACTACTGCTAAAGATAATGGAGTTATTATAACTATAGCTGCTATAACAGCAGGAATTATATTTGTAGTAGCTGCATGGTTGTGGGGTAAGGCTAAGCAATGGCTTAAAAAGATATAACAAAAAAAGAGGTGCTTGCCTCTTTTTTTTATAAGGAGTGGTTAATATTAAAAAAATAATTATTATTATTACTTTCTTACTTATATTTTTTCCATTTTATGTTTATGGTTATGTACTGTCGATTGAAGGGTCTCATACTCCTGGTGCAATTGATTTAAATATTATTAATGGCAATCCCCCTTATGAGATATATAAGAGCGAAAATAATACAGATTTTTATTTTATAACAGAAATAACATCAAGTAGATATGTTGAACATGGTCTGCAAAACGGTAAAACGTATTGGTATAAAGTTATAGATAGTTTAGGCAATACAGGATTAGCAAAGCAGACTATGCCTTTTACAGTAATAGAAGTTTATCCGTTAGAAGTAATAGAATTAGCAGACACCTATGTGCAATTAAAATGGAATAGCTTATATTCTACAGTAGATTTATATGTTAATGGCTCTTTATGGGAATCTAGCATAAACGAAAGTTCTATAACAGTAACTAATCTTTCTCCAGGAAGAGATTACACTTTCTATTTTCTTAATCGTGCAGGTGAAAAATCTAATACTATAAGGGTTACGACTTCTAAAAATTTGGATAACTTAATTAATAGACTAGATGATTTATTAACTAAATTGTTTGTTAGCGATTCTTTTAGAGTTGATAGTGATAATAACGGAATCCCTGATGGAATGGAAGGAATAAGCAATAAAGCAAAAGAGATTATAAATACACCTGTTATAAGGTATCCAAGTGACGTAGGTAGCATTATAGATGATTCTAAAGATTTAATAAAAACTCCTAGCATAGATGATGATCCGTCAGCTTTAAATAAATTACCTAAATTTGAAATAGAATTTGTCCCTGGTTTTAAATTAAATATGTTAGATTTAGAGCCATTTAAAGAACAGATAAAATTAATAAGATATATATTAGTTTGTATGCTTTATGTAAGCCTTTTTATATATTTTGTTAATAAAGTAATTCCGAAACTGGATGCTTAAAGAGGTTTATTATGATAATGGATTTTATAACAGGTGTGATAGAGGGTTTTTTAGATTGGGTTTTGTCTACCTTGAGAGGTTTAATTGCTAAAATAAATTTAAACCCTTTTATGGAAAAGTTTAATTATCTTGTTGATTTAGTACAAGTTTTAAATGTTATGTTTCCTATAGAAGAAATTTTAACTGTCTTTACTATACTTTGTACATTTGCTTTTTTTGCTCTTGTGTTTTGGTGTGTACAAAAACTCGTTGCTTTTATAAGAGGTTAAAGAACACTTCGAACACATATTTAAAGCCGGTCTTAGCTGCAGCTTTGATTATATGTGTTCATAAATAAAAAATTATTTTAAAAAAATTGAACACATTCTTTAAGTCTGATGCATCCGATCAGGAAAAAGCATGTGTTCAGAAATTACAAAGAGAGGTTTATAAGATGTTATATATTATGTGTCTAATATTTGGTTTTTTTACAGGTTGGAAGTTTTCTAAAGTTTGGAATTTATTGCAAATATCCGTCTTTAAAAAACAATTGGACATTCATGAGTTAGAGGACAAATTAAGTCAGAAGTATAAAAAAGAAATAACCTTTTATAAAAATGAATTGTTTAAACTAAAAGAATTAAATAATTTTAAAGAGTATGAAAAAGAAGATTTTGAGGAGGTATAAACATGATAGAAGCTTTTACAGGTCTCCCAAGACAAGGAAAAACTTACAATATGGTTAGACGAGCATATAAAGAATATAAAAAAGGTCGAAAAGTTTACGCTAATTTTAGCACTACTTTTTGCACTTATTATAAAGAGTTAAATGAGATTTTCGGAGTGCGGGATGCGGTTATCCTAATTGATGAAGCAGGTATTTATTTACCTGCTCAAGCTTGGAAACAAATTCCCTTCGAGTTTATGCGTTCTATTAGACAGCATGGAAAGGCAGGAAATGATTTGTATTATACCGCTCAAGATATGCAAGATGTTTCTACTGCTCTTAGACGTGTTACACAGTTTCAAAGGGACTTTTCCCGAATAGGTAGGTTTTGTATGGAAAAGTGTATAAATCCTAAATCTAAAGAAAAGTATGGATTTTCAATATCAATATTAAATAAAAAAATATTCGACTTGTACGATACTAATGATGAAGTCGAATTCGGAGATTTCATGAATCTTGGAAAATTATAAATGCACACAAAATATCTGTAGCTTTCGGAGCGTTTGTGTTCATTCCGTTTTTTTTGAGCTTGCGAAAAAAAACGGAATGAATAAAACGCGAAAAAATTATACAACAAAAAAATCTCTGGGCGTCCTTGTAACACGCCCCATGAAAAACCATTAAAAATTTTAAAAATTTGTTGAGATTTAAAAGCAAAATGACTAAAATTGCGTTTCGGCAGACTATACCTTGCCGAAATTCTAAAATGAAAGGAAATTGTATAAAATGATAGATAAATGGTGTAAATATACAAAATTATACAATGAATTTGATGATGAAAACAATATTTATTGGTTTGACTTTAAACAGCAGAAATTTTTACACAATATAGATACGTATTACTATTCTGTACGTTTTGTATCCGATGAAGAGGATAAAGACAAGTTTTATGATGTTCTTAGACAAGATAAAGAAAGATGTAAAAAAGAGGGTGAAACGCTAAGTAGTATAAGTAGTAAGTATATAACAAATGGCTATTCTTTCGGTAGTTATAAGTTTGACTTAGAATTGCCAGAAGAATATCTTATATTAATAGCCGAACATGTTCCCAACGAGCAGACTCCACAAATTATAGTACAAATACGTTCTATGCCCCTTTGGCTTTACGGTGTCTATGATTCTATAAAAAAGAGCTTTGAGTGCGTACAAGATATATGCATGCAATTTAATCTAACTATTAAAGAGGTTAAAAGTAATCGTATAGATTATTGTTGGCACACTAATTATGTACAGGATTTAGATGCGTTTTTTAATCCTGTTAATATTGCTAAAATGAGGGTATCTCGTTTCGATACTGCCGACATGCATTTTAAATTTAGGGGTGAGCAGGATTTGGAATATGATTATATAAGGCTTGGTAGGCTTAAAAGTAATAACATCCTTTTTCGTGCTTATCTTAAAAGCAAAGAGGTTGTGGAAATGGGATATAAACCGTGGTTTTTAAAGATATGGCAATTAAATGGACTAATTAACAGGTATGACCTTTATGTTTATGAGGAATGTTTTAAAAACCATTCTTGGGAGTATCTACATAAAGCACGATTAAAGTTTTATTACGAATATGGACAAGACCAATTTTCTAAAAATCGAATTTGGGGAATCCTTAATGAACAGAACGGAACAGGTATAAACGACTACGATGATTTAAAAAAATTTGCTGATGAATTGACCCCAAAAGTTAATTATGTTTTAAATTTTGAGTATCAAACTATGCGAAAGTTTTATAGTTCCATTGAATTTGTAAACTTTAGAGATAGGCAGGGAGTTTGTAAAGATATACTTATTGAATTGGATTCTAGGAGATTAATAATTGATTATTTGACGCATGAGACATTGCGATTTGTAGAAAAAGTCAGTACAGAAAGAAAAGAGCGTCGAGAGTATGCCCCTTTTTGGGAAAGACTTCGGAAATGTAAGATAATAGATTCTATAGTTCCGCCTGAAAGCCTTAGTCTAGTTCGGGTATATAAAACAAATTTATCTGCTGATTTAGTAAAAAGGCGAGCAATTAACAGTATCGCAACCCTTAATGTTTATAAACAAAACGATAGTGTAAATATTTATGATGATATATCCGATTTTGTAAGTTCTCTAAATGATAACGACTTATACCAAATGAAGCAATATAAAAATAAAAAGATTCAATTGCTTAAAAATACATTAGAAGAAAAAGCAACTGAATCTAAAGCCAAAGCTAATAAGCTTGGTATAGTCGATTTAAATACAGGACTATTGTTGAATCAATAGTATCATATAAATTCTTATTTGTAAATATAAAAAAATTGAACACATACTTTAATGCTGCAGGATCCGATCAGGAAAAAGTATGTGTTCAAAAAAATACGTATTTTTGAGGTTACTATGAAAATAAATGAAGGAATGGAATTGTATCTTGTCGACCAAGAACTTAGGGGTAATAGTCCTAAGACTATAGATAGGTATAATGATTATATATGTTATTTTAGCAATTATATTGGTAATAAAGATGTAGAGGATATAAAACGTAAAGATATAGAATCTTATCAAATTTATTTACTTAATAGGGATGTTATTCCTAATAAATATAATGGTAATTATAAGCCTAAAAAGCTTAGTAAATATACTGTTAAAGGATATATTACGCATCTGAGAGCTTTTTTTAATTGGCTTTATATTGAGAATATTATTTCTGAAAAAATATTTGACGGTTATAGAATGATTAAAGTTCCTAAACAGGTCAAACCAATATTATCCGAGGAAGAAATTGAGCTTGTTTTGTTAGACTTTGGTAATGGAATGTTAGGCACTAGAAATAAATGTGTTTTTTTACTTCTTTTAGATAGCGGTCTGAGAGTTCAAGAGGTTGCAAATTTAAAAATTGATGATGTTACGTTTGAACAGAATCGTGTTGTTATTAGGGGAAGTAAAGGTGAAAAGGATAGAATTGTACCTCTTACACTATACACTAAAAGAGAGCTTTTAAGATATTTTAAGCTGTTTCGCCCTTCTCCTGATTCTATTAATATAGATAGTTTTTTCCTTACAGTTGACAAAGAGCCTTTGACAGAAGGTGCTATCCAAAATGTTTTGTATAGGTTAAAGAATAGACTCGGACTTAAAAAGTTAAATCCGCATTTTTTAAGACACACTTTTGCTACTAGATACATCATAAATGGCGGTGATATGTCAGCTTTACAATTAATAATGGGTCATGAGGATATAGAAACTACTAGAAAATATGTGCATCTTGCTAATTATTACATTAAAATGGATTTCGATTCTTATAGTTCTGTATCTAAAATTATGTCTAACAAGCGTAAGAAGCGTATTAAAGATTAGTTAAAATAGACTTTTTTTAAAAATATGAAGTGTTGAAAAATACACAAAAAAAATAATGGTGCGCCATGAGGGTTTCGAACCCCCAACCTACAGATTCGAAGTCTGCCACTCTATCCAATTGAGCTAATGGCGCACAGAAAATTATTTACACATTATTATAATACACCGAGCGATATTTTTCAATATTTTTATATTGTATTTTACGAACTTTACGAACATTTTTACTGACAATATCATAATAGTATTATATTTTATTTGAAGTGATAGTTTAATTTAGTGCTTTTATACATGGCAGAAAATCCTATTGACAAAGATTTATACTGATGATATACTTTGCCTTATAAATTGAATACTCTATAGATAGGTTTAATGCATTCTTGCATTAATTAAAAGGGAAGCAGGGTGTAATTCCCGCACGGTCCCGCCGCTGTAAGAGAGGAGTTCTTTTCAAAATGTCACTGAGAAATCGGGAAGACGAAAAGGATGATGATACTCAAGTCAGAATACCTGCCTGTTTATATACACAGTAATTCTACGAGCGATAGAAGGTGTTATAATTATACAGATTATTTCTGTGTTTTTATTTGCAAGCTATCCTCTTGATTATTCAAGAGGTTTTTGTTTGTTAATAATAAATACCTTTTTTGACTATGGACGTAAGAATTGCCATAGTCTTATTTATTTGGAAGTAAGGGTAAAATATTTTTTTAATAACAATAAAACATGCCCCGACTCCATTTTAAAAAAGCTTGGTATTCTTGTTCAAATACTAGCATGGAGGTAAATAGTGAACAATTTAATAAAAACAGTAAAGCCGGTTTTTAAAGACAGATTAAGAGACGACTCTTTGATAGAAAAAATAGTAACAGCAGATGATGCAGCAAAGCTTATAAAAGACGGCATGACTGTCGGAACAAGTGGATTTACTCCGGCAGGCTATCCTAAAATTGTGCCTCAGGCTCTTGCCAAAAGGGCAAGAAGCGGGGAAAAAATAGGAATTACGCTAATAACAGGAGCCTCTGTCGGCGATGAGCTTGATGGTGAGCTTGCCAGCGCCGGAGTAATAAAAAAGAGATACCCTTATCAGACAAATAATGAGATAAGGGATGCTATAAATAACGGCAGTGTCGAATATACGGATATGCACCTAAGTCATGTCCCTTTGTGGATTAAGAGCGGTTATTTAGGAAAAATAGATTTGGCTATAATCGAGGCAGTTGCAATTGATGAAGAAGGCAATATAATTCCGTCTACTTCTGTAGGATGTTCCAATAATATAGTGGAGCATGCGGATAAGGTCATAGTTGAGCTAAATATTGCCCAGCCCTTAGCCTTGGAGGGTATTCATGATATATACAGTCCTAAAAAAGCTCCTGAAACCGAGCCTATACCGATAGTCAGAGCAAATAACAAAATTGGAATGCCGTATATTAAGTGCAGCAAGGAAAAAATTGCTGCAATTGTTATATCGGATGCTATAGACACGGGCAAGGATGTAAGCCCTGTAGACCAGATTTCTAAGCAGATGGCTAACCATTTAATCAATTTGTTGAATAAGGAAATTAAAGAGGGAAGATTGACTCATAATCTAAGACCTATACAATCAGGCGTAGGAAATGTGGCAAATGCGGTACTCAGCGGGCTCTTGGATTCTAATTTCAGTAATCTGACTCTTTATTCTGAAGTTCTTCAAGATGCAGTTCTTGATTTAATCGACAGTTCTAAGATTAAATTTGCATCAGCAACGGCGCTTACTCTTTCGCCTTCAAAATTGCGTTATTTTTATGAAAATATCTATAAATATAAGGATAAAATAATTTTACGTCCTCAAGAAATAAGCAATCATCCCGAAGTAATCAGAAGGCTTGGCATTATTGCAATAAATACAGCTATTGAAGCGGACATATACGGAAATGTTAATTCAACTCATATAAACGGCTCGAGAATGATGAACGGAATCGGAGGCTCAGGAGATTTTGCGAGAAACTCTTCATTAACGATTTTTACAACTGCGTCAACAGCAAGGAACGGTACGGTATCAAGTATTGTTCCGTTTGTTACTCATGTTGACCATACCGAGCATGATGTTCATATCATAATAACCGAGCAGGGAACAGCTGATTTAAGGGGATTGAGTCCAAAGGAAAGAGCAATTACGATAATTGAGAATTGTGCACATCCTAAATTCAAGCCGCAGCTTAAAAAATACTATGAAGAATCTCTCAGCGGAAATATCTTTAAGCATACTCCTCATCAAATGAGTAAAGTGTTTGAGCCTATATGTGCAAGCATTGAAAAAAAGTAAATATTTTGTAAGATTTATAAATTATTCTAAGGAGGATAAGAATGTTATCTACAAATCAAATCATAGAAAAGTGCAAAAAGTACGGAGCTAATAATTATAGTCCTAAGGAGGTTGTGTTCTCAAGTGCCGAAGGGTGTATTGTCACTGATCCGGAGGGTAAGAAATATTTTGATATGCTGAGTGCATATTCAGCTTTAAATTTTGGTCACAGACATCCTGAAATAATACAAGCCGCTAAGGAACAGCTAGATAAAGTTACTTTGACATCAAGAGCATTTCATAATGAAGTTATGGGAGATTTTTTGGAAAAGTTATGTGCTCTTACAAAAAAAGATATGGCTTTACCGATGAATACCGGAGCTGAAGCAGTGGAAACAGCACTAAAGGCAGCAAGGCGATGGGGTAATTTTGTAAAAAACATCGAGGATGGGAAGCAGGAAATTATTGTCTGCAATAACAACTTTCACGGAAGAACAATCAGTATTATATCAATGAGCACCGATTTTGATGCCAGACATGGCTACGGTCCTTTTACTAAGGGCTTTAAAACTGTCTCATATGGCGATTTGGACGGGCTTAAAGAGGCTATAACAGAAAATACAGTTGCATTTATGATGGAGCCTATACAGGGAGAAGCAGGTATTATTATTCCTCCCCAGGGGTTCATGGAAAAGGCATATAAGCTATGTAAGGATAATAATATTTTATTTATAGCAGATGAGGTTCAAACAGGATTTGCCAGAACAGGAAGGATGTTTGCATGTGAATGGGAAAATGTAATTCCGGATATATATGTTTTGGGAAAGGCTTTAGGCGGGGGTGTTATGCCGATTTCTGCAATCGCCGCAAATCGTGATATTATGAGTGTTTTTACTCCCGGATCTCATGGCTCGACATTTGGGGGGAATCCTTTAGCATGTGCAGTTTCAGCCAAGGCTATGGAAATACTTGTAAGAGACAATTACCCGAAAATGGCTGAAGAAAAAGGCAATTATTTTATATCAAAATTAAAAGAAATAAAAAATGATGATATAGTTGATATAAGAGGAAGAGGGCTGTTGGTAGGCATAGAGTTTAATTGCAATGCTTCCGGATATGTCAAAAAACTTATTGAAAACGGCATATTGGCTAAAGAAACTCATGAGAAAATAATTAGATTTGCCCCTCCGATAATTATTGAATATGAGCAGCTTAACCATGCTGTCGAAAAAATAAAAACTGCGCTGTCCTCGTGAGAACGGGCAATAAACGGAGGGATGTAATGATATATGAATTAAGAAACAAAAGCTATCTTGATGAATTAATCAGAAACCATGCTATAAAGGACAGTTTATCATATTTGGAGACCAATGGTTTGATATATACACTAAAAATTATACTTGAGGAAGTTATTGACAGAAATCAAGAAATCATAACTGATTGTATATTCATACACGCTGACGGCTACAAATATCATTATGAAAGATTTGTCGAGCCTTTAATTATAAAATTTGACAATTATCACCGTTTAGAGGCAGAAGGTTATTGTATATCGGTTACAGGAAAGGTTATTTTAAAAATCAGGAATTATAACATTGTAATAATTCTTGATGTAACATTGCCTTATTACAGTAGCAGCTCTATCCATATATACGATAGTGTACTGCATTTGGATAAATTAAACCCGTCATACATCGATGAGGTAGTATATAAGTAATGAAGGAAAAAAATTTTAAAAAATATATCCCGGGAATGAGAAATATAAAAACAGCAGCGGCTGTATTTATAGATTTATTGATATTTGAAATTTTGGGATTTGAGAATGCTTTTTACGCCTGTATCGCATCGGTTATATGTATGCAGCAAAGCGTTGAGGAAACGGTCAAGGTCGGAAAAAGCAGACTTATAGGAACGAGTGTAGCCGCAGTTATCGGACTTATTGCTTTCTATATAGGAGAGCGGCTTTCAAATCCTGTCATATACTTATTTCTTATTCCCATAGGAACAATATTTATAATACAAATTTGTGTACTTTTAAAGTGTGCATCCTCAGCTTCAATTGCCTGTGTAGTTTATATAAGTATTTTAACAAGCCACAGGATATTGGGTGATAACAGCAGCTATCCTTTAACAAGAATAGTTGAAACATTTATAGGAGTTATCGTTGCAACACTTATTAATAAATATATATCGACAAAATATCTCAGGGTATTTAAATTAAGAAAGCATCGAAATGTAGATTCTGATAAACACTAAAAAAGCCTTTTTCTATTTCTTTTTTATAGGCTGTTAAAAAAATTATCTGTAAAACACTTTAAACTTACTTTCCTTTAGATAATAAAGCACACTATATTTTTAACAGCCTGATTATTATTCAATTTTATCTTTTATATGCTGTATGAATATATTTTGAATTTCTTTAATTTCTCCTAATCCTTTTAATATATAATCAACTTTATATCCCTTTTGCTCAAGCAATGATTTCCATGAATCATCATCCTCGCCTATCATGTCATTTTTCGCATGATCTCCGGCAACAATCATCAAAGGTATCAAAGTAACCGTATCATAGCTGTAATCTTCAAGAATGTCTATAATATCCTGTATTTCCGGCTCTCCTTCTACAGTGCCTATCAATATATTGCTGTATCCTCTTTTATTAATTTCATTCTGCAAAACCGTATAACTCTCATTTGCAATATGTTCACTGCCATGTCCCATAAATACAAATACATGCTTGAAAGTATCTGCTTCCCCAGCTTCTTCCGTTTCCTTAATTATTATATCGGATACTTGTTCGCAATCTAAGTCCGAGCCTAACATAGGATCGCATATTGCAAAGCTCTTGAATTTATCCTTATACTTAGAGGCCTCTCTTATTATTTTTTCATATTCTATACCCTTGATTACATGTGTTGGCTGGATTATTATTTCCTCAATGCCATCTTCAAGCATCTGCAAAATGGTTTCTTCTACATTTAGTATATATAGCTTTTCTTGTTTTTCTATTCTTCTCATAACTACATTGCTTGTATATGCTCTATATACAGCATAATCTGTAAATTCTTCTCTTATTGCAGATTCTATTGCATCAAGAGTCTTTTCTCTTGTATCCTTATGAGTAGTTCCGAAGCTCACGACTAAAATTCCTTTGTTTTTTTCTTTCATTATTCTTTCCTTTCTTAATGTATTTAAGGTGTAAAAATTACATTTTCAATGTATCTTCCCAAGTTATCCATAGTTTTGGGAATCGCAAGATTTTTATCCAATATTCCTTTATTGCATAGTTTTAAGTATAATTTAATCACTTCCGGCTGGAGTAAATTAGATTTAATAATCAATTCTTCATCTGAAAGTATATCTTCCGGTTTCCCTTCGGCTAAAATTCTGCCGCTTTCAAACACTATAACTCTGTCTGCCCACTCAAGTGCATAATTCATGTCATGTGTAGATACAACAACTGTCATTCCCTTTTCGCTGAGTTTATTTATCATATTTCTTACTATCTCTGTATGCTTAGGGTCCAAAGCAGATGCAGGCTCATCCAAGATTATAAGCTTAGGATTCATTGCGACAATATCTGCTATTGCTACCTGCTTCTTTTGTCCTCCGCTCAAAAAATGTGTCGGCTTTTTCATAAACGGAGTGATTTCCAACTCACCAATAACGTTTTCAACTATAGCTTTGGTGCTTTCTTCATCAAGTCCTAAGTTTAAAACACCAAATGAAATTTCCTGATAAACACTTGAACAAAATAATTGCTTATCCGGCTCTTGAAATACTATACCGACTTGGCTTCGCAACTTTAAAAGTTCTTTTCTCGAATAATTTAAAGGAGCTCCATTAAATAAAATTTGTCCTTTTTGGGGTCTTAGAATACCGTTCAGGCATAAGAACATAGTCGATTTTCCTGAGCCGTTTGCCCCTAAAAACGCAAGTTTTTCACCCTGATTTATACTGAAATTTATTCCTCTTAATGCCTCTGTTCCGTCATCATATTTATAAAAGCAATCCTTAACCTCTATTATTTTGCTCAAACTTTCCACCACCATTCCACTAAGCAAATACCTATAAATAAAGCATCAATCAAAACTACGACTATTATTTCATGCACTTTAGCCTTTCTGCTTTCCTGCAAAACACATATGACACCATCATAGCATCGCGACTCCATAGAATCGTATAAAGACCTCGAATAGCTTAAGGCACGTATAAGTAAAACAGAGCTTAATGCTGCGGCCGACTTTAACGAGATGGTAAAGCTCTTATTGCCAAGGCGGCTTTTTTGTGATATGGAAATTGATTGTGCGATATTCAGAAGAATGAATATAAATCTGTATATAAGCATAATTAATTCGATAATAAGTGCAGGACAGCGTATAGTCCTTAAAACAATAAGTATGTCAATCATGGGGGTTGTAAATGATAAAAAATATAAGCAGGAAACCGCACTAAGAGCAGTAAGCATAAGCTTTATTCCCTCATAAAATCCTTTTTCGCTTATCGTAATAAATTTGTCGGAAACAGGAATTGCAAAGCTTGACAGAGGATATTCCGATATGTTTACCATAATTGCAATTGTACTTATCAGAACAAATATAACAGGAACGGATATCAAATGCATAAAAAAATGCAGGGAAACCCTGCTGCTGTACGCAATCAGGGCTCCCATAAGCACTAGCACTAAAAGGGATAATATTACAGATCTATCAATAACACACAGTATTAAAGCAGAAACAGCAAAGAATGCCTTCAGGCATGGACTTTTGTATCTGAATTTTGATGAGTATGCAATACTATCTATCATCTTCTATTTTCCTGCCGCTTTTTTTCTTTTTCTTTCTATTAATACTCCCAAGCCATATCCAAATACTCCTGCTCCCAATGCTGCTTGCAGACAAAACAGAAGTGACTCTGTCTCTCCTCCCGGCGGCTCAATTATAGGCTCTGCCCAAGGCTCGTATTCTTCTACACCTAGAATTTCGGTTACAATATCTCCTGCTGCACCGTCAGCTCCTCCAAATTCAGACTCAATTAATAACAGAGGCACTATTGCTATTAAGGCACATACCAGTAAAGATATAATTATTATCTTAGCATTAATTTTCATTTGTTATACCTCCTTTTAAGTATCCTATGTCGGATAATTCAGGTGCTGCATATTTTTCCAATATTCCGATAACCAAAGCAGTTAATATACCTTCAATTATTGCAAGAGGTATTTGTGTAAGCGCAAAAATTGTCAGGAATTTTCCCATTGATGCCATCATTCCGCCTACTTCTGAAGGATATGCCATTGCCAATTGGAACGATGTTACACAGTATGTAAATAAATTTCCCAAAGCAGAAGCTATAAGAACTGTAAAAAATTTTGAAAACTTAAACTTCATTCCAAGCTTGTATATTCCGTATGTTAAAAACGGGCCTGCAATAGCCATAGAAAAAGTATTTGCTCCGAGTGTTGTCAAGCCCCCGTGCGCCAAAAGCAGGGCTTGAAATAATAATACTATAATACCTATAATGCTCATAACGCTCGGACCGAATAATATAGCTCCCAATCCTGTTCCCGTCGGGTGTGAGCTGCTTCCCGTAACTGACGGAATTTTTAATGATGATAATACAAAGGCGAAAGCCCCCGCCATAGCTAAAATCAGCAAGGCTCTTCTGTGCTCCATTGTTACTTTTTTAATAGAAAAGAATCCTGCTATTAAAAACGGTACACATAGAACACCCCATGCAATACAGTATTTAGCTTGTAAATACCCCTCCATAATGTGCATTGCATTAACATTTGGCATAATACCAAGTATAACTGTAAATGCCATGGCTACTACAATTAATCTTTTTTGTTTCTCAGACATAATTACCTCCATTATGCCGCTTTGCGGCATCATAAATTTAGATGAAGAATCGTTTTTTGATTCTTCTATAGTGTGAAGTGCTTTTCTTCACACTTTGTCCTCCTTTTATTATATTTTCAATATATTAAAATTTAATATATTTTAATATTTATTTGAATACCCTCTTGGTGTCACCATTTTTCCGTTTATTATTCTTGTCTGACTGTTACCTATAAAAACTGTTGTGAACATATCAACTTCAGCAGTTTTTAGTTCCTCTAAGCTGAGTATCTTACTTTTTTCTCCCTCTCGCCCTATGTTTTTTACATATCCGCAAACAGTGTCCTTATCTTTATGCTTAAGCATAATTTCGCATACTTCGCTCAGATAGCTTGCTCTTTTCTTGCTTGAGGGATTATATATACATATAACAAAATCGCTCATTGAGGCACACTCAATTCTTTTTTTAATAAGCTCCATAGGTGTCAGCAAATCACTCAGACTTATTACAGCAAAGTCATGAGTAAGAGGAGCTCCCAAAACAGCACCTCCGCTAAGAGCCGCAGTAACTCCTGATATAACCTCTATCTCAAGGCTGTTATCTTCTCCAGCCAATTCATAGATAAGGCTTGCCATTCCATAAACTCCGCTGTCTCCGCTGCATACCATTGCAACGTTATTTCCTTCTTTTGCTTTTTCTATTGCCCATTTGCAGCGGTCTATCTCCTGCATCATAGGAGTCGAATAAAACTCCTTATCTTTAAAATGTTCTTTTATAAGATCCACATATACTGTATATCCCGCTACAATATTGCTTTTTTCTATTGCTTCCTTTGCCTGGATAGTCATATATTCGTATCCGCCTGCTCCAAAGCCTACAACATATAATTTCATCAGATGTCCTTCTCTTCCTGTACTGTTAAAAATATTATTCCAAAACAAAATCCTTGATTGACTTGCCGAATTGTTTTACAAAATAATCTTCTATGCTCTTTACTTCATCAACCATTCCTGAAGCAGCTTTATCCCATCTTCCCGAATCTTTCATTCCTTGAGTGCTGTCTTCGTGATTTCCGTTTTCAACCTTTACCAATTCATTTTTTTCTAAATCGAAATAGTAATAGAATGCTGTTCCCATTGCTGAAACATAATAGTACTTTTCAACTGCATTGTTAGAATAATCAAATGTATAGTAATCAACTGTTTCTCTGCCTTCTAAATCTGTTTTTATAAACTTGGCATATCCGCCATCTCCTTTTTTCACAATAATTTTAAAGCCTGTTTGATCAAAAGGATTGTTTTCTGTTCCTGAATATTCAAGTAATCCATCTTTTTCTTCAAATTTGGATTCCTGATCGGCGTCTTTTTGATTTTCCTCATTTTGAATATCATTGTTGCCTTTGTCTTTTTCCTCATCTTTTGCACATGCTGTAAGCATAGCTACCGATACGCCTACCGCTAATAATGTAATTAATAATTTTTTCATTTCTTTATCTCCTTGAAATTTTTTTAATTTATTTTTATCAAGTCTTTTATATTAGACTCAATTTCTAATTTATTAATGTTGCTCATTTTGATATAGCTTGCATCTAATCTTTCTGCCAGCTCTTTGGCAAAACCATATTGAATATATCCGCCTTCGGTATCAATAACTATACTCCTGATGCCGTCGGACTTTATTTTATCTGCAAGCATAAGCGCATCTCCTAAGCAATCACTCGTTTTCAGCCCCACGTTAGCCTTTCCGTCGGATACTACTACCAGGTACTGCAAAGCATTTTTATTCTTAATTCTATTTGTCTTTAAAATCTCATAAGATTTATACAATCCAAGCGCTAAAGGTGTTTTACCTCCGGTTGATATATCCTTGAGATATTTTTGAGCTAAATCTACGCTTCTTGTTATATTAAGCAAAACATCTGCTCTGTCTTTTCTGAAAGCTATAACCCCGACGCTGTCTCTTTTTTGATATGCGTCATTTAAAAGTGATAATACTGCTCCTTTTACTGCTCCCATACGTCTTTTTGCACCCATAGACCCGCTTGCATCTACTAGAAACAATATTTCTGCTCCTGTTCTTCTTTCCTTGACCTTTTCTCTTAAATCTTCTGACTTTATGTTAAGAGCAAGTCCGTTATTCTGCCTTTGTTTCTGCTTGGATGCAGCAGTTCTGAAAGTCGCATCAATTGCGATATCATTGATTTTACCTCGAGGAATTTTATATCTGATATATCTTCCCTGCTTGGTATCTGTTTTTACTTTGTTTCTTTTCCCGAAGCCCTTTAGGTCTTTCTTTGCTTCAAAGCTTGTTTTAATTGTCAGTTTATCATTTATTTCTCGGATATCATCAACATCTTCTTCCTCGACACTTTGGACATCTTCACTTATTCCTGTATTGTTTCCAGATGATTTATCAATACTTTCACTGCTTCCTTCAGCTTGATTATCCTTACCTTGATTAAGATTATCATCTGAGGGATTTTGATTTTCTTTATCATGTTCATCTGTAATTTCATCTATGTTAATTTTTTCTCTGAGTCTATGCGGAAGTACATATTCTGTCGCTTCTTTTATAAAATCTTCTTCTATTATGCTTTTGCCCTTTAGCGCGGCAATAGCTCTCGCTGTTTCAATAAGTATAATTTCAGCTCTGTGTCCGGCGCATTTTCCTTCTTGTGAAATACTTGCGGCAAGGTCTAAATTATCTTTTGATATTGTTATGAAATTCAGCTTATTTTTACTTTCCTGTATTAATAATCTAAGCTTTTCGTTTTCTTCTTTCCATTTCTCGCAGTATAGCTTAGGATTTTTCTCATACTCAAGTCTTCTCAGAATTATCTCGGTACGAATATCTATGTCATCCTCAGAAACGGCTTCTACATACAATCCGAATCTGTCGATAAATTGTGAGCGCAATAAGCCTTCCTCAGGATTCATAGAGCCTATAAGCATAAAATCACAAGGATGCGAGCATGAAATTCCTTCTCTTTGAATATTATTGACTTTTATGGAATTTACTTCGAGCAAAATATTTACAATGTATTCGCTTAAAAGATTTACTTCATCTATATATAAGATTTGATTGTGCGCATCTTTTAGTATCCCGCTGTCCAACACACTTTTTCCTTCATCGACTGCCTTTTTTATATCTATGCTTCCGACCAGTCTGTCTTCTGTAACATTTAAAGGGAGATTCACAAGCCTTATATCGCTTAAAACATTTGCAAGCCCTCTGACAAGTGTAGATTTAGCGGTTCCCTTTTCTCCGCTTATCAGTACTCCTCCGATTTTATGGTTCACAGCATTTAGTATTAAAGCTCTTTTTATCTTTTCTTGTCCTATTACTGCTGAAAAAGGAAAGCAATAATCTATTTTCATATAAGCACCTTTTCCTTATATAGAGGCATTTTCTATGATTTCATATATTTTTTCAAAATCCACATAGCCATCCTCAAACGGTTTTCTTCTCATTCTGTGAGGCAATGTAAGCTCGGCAGCTACCGTTAAATCTTCCTTATCGACATTATTATTTCCTCTGTATGCAGCATGAGTGATTGCGGTTTTTATAAATGTGATATCCGCTCTGTGCCCGTCAACGCCTAAGTCTATAGCTATTTGAGCCGCAAGTTTTAAACATTCTTTTGAATAGATTATATTATGCAGGAGTTTTTTCGCATTTTCTATTTTTTCCGCTAAGTTTTCCTGCTCGGATTTATATTGATTTGCAAAAGCTTCAGGATTATCCTCAAAGGCTATACGCCTTTGTATTATCTCTACTCTAGAATCGACATCATCTTCACCGTATATATCAACAACCAGCCCGAATCTGTCTATCAACTGAGGTCTTAGGTCTCCCTCCTCAGGGTTCATTGTTCCTACAAGCACAAATTTCGCCGGATGACTATATGAAATTCCTTCTCTTTCAATGGAGTTAACACCCATAGCAGCCGAATCCAGCAATACATCAACAACATGATCATCAAGTAAATTTACCTCATCAACATACAGGATATTTCTGTTCGCTTCTGCAAGTATACCCGATTCAAATTTCTTTTCTCCCGTTTTTATAGCATGCTCAATGTCTAAAGTGCCTACAACTCTGTCCTCGGTCGCACTTATAGGCAAATTGACTACACGCATTTTCTTTTTGATTGCTGTTCTATCCGCCGAAGCCTTGCAGCTTTCGCACCAATAGCTGTCATCGTTCGGGTCGCAGGAAAACATACAGCCTTCTACTTCCTCCCTAAGAGGTAAAAGCTCGGCAAGAGCTCTTACTGCTGTAGATTTTGCAGTTCCCTTTTCTCCTCTGATTAAAACACCGCCTAAAAGAGGGTTTATTATATTCAGTATAAGTGCTTTTTTCATTCTTTCCTGCCCTACAATAGCGCAAAACGGATATGATATTATCTTCTTACTCATAGTTTGTGTCCAATTTCCTCCAATTAAAGTTTTTCTTCTATTTTATCTTCAAGCTCAAGGTATATTTCTTTAATTTTATTAATCTGCTCTTCGCTGGCATTCCAATATCCTCTGTTGTAATACTCCATCATTTGTTCAAGTATATTCATATAGGCATAGGGGTTGTTTTCCTGAAGGCGCTTTCTAAGCTCATCATCTTCAACATAGCAGCTGTGCATATCATCATATATCCAACCTTCAACACTGTTTGTTGTAGCCGCAAGTCCCATAACATTTTCAAATCTTTGCGCGATTTTCTGAACGCCGTGGTATTTATGCTCAAGCATTCCGTCTATCCATTTTGGATTTAATACTCTTGTTCTGATTCCTCTTGCAATGGATTTTTCCACACTCTCAGTATAAATACGCTCATTTGTCGTATCAGTTATATACATTTTTGCTTTTTTCCCGCGGGAAATTTCTACGGATTTTGCCAAGCCGCCGAAAAATTCATAATAATGATCCAGGTCCGTAATTTCATATTCATGGCTGCTTCTTATCTGAGAAACAATTTCAACGCTTTTTAAGTTTTCCTTATACAGTCCTTCTACCTTTTTTCCGTGCATTTTTCTGTTATACACATATTGCAGATTGTTCATAAAAAGATTTCCTACCTGCTCTTCTGTTTCCCAATTCTTAGTTTCAAACAGCTTTGTTATTCCGCTTCCGTATCCGCCTTCCTTAGGCCCGAAAATCCTTGATATTGATAAATCAAAAGCTTCCTTTTCCTCATATCCTTCGTTTATAAGCTTTTTATATATTTTTCTTGAATTAGCTTTAAAATAATTCATCTCATCAGCTTCATCCAGCTCATATATTTTAAGGAATATATCATTAAGCATTTCTATAAGATTAGGAAACATATCTCTGAAGAAGCCGCAAATATTTATTGTCACATCTATTCTCGGTCTTTTTAATTCCTCAATCGGAATTATATCGAATTTAGGACTCCATTCACTGCTTCTGTCTGATAATTTTACTCCGAGATAAGACAGTATTTGAGAAAATGTCTCTCCCTGTGTTCTCGATGTCTCCAATCCCCACAAAACAACAGCAGTAGAAATCGGATATGAATTATTTTCAGATCTGTATGCCTCAATGGTATTTTCGCTTATTTTCAGTCCTCTTTGATATGCTGTTTTTGAAGGTATAAGTCTTGGGTCAAATTGATACAGATTATATCCTGCCGGAAGCACCTCAGTGCTTCTGTAAATATCTCCTGCAAGCTTAGGCTCATTGTATCCGTCATTCAATACGTGCAAAAGTCCATCCATCTCTTTATTTTCCTGAGATGAAACCGATATTTTATGGGCATACTCAAGTGAGTTCTTCAATTCATCGGCGATTTTTTTATATTCATTATTGTTCGGAAGCTCATTGTTTGTCATATAGTAATAAAAAATTGAGCTTGCTTCTTCTTCTATTCTGTTTATAAGTTCATAATCATTGCTATCCATAAGGGCTTCTATATCGTATCCTTTTGAAAGTGCAACAAGCTTTCTTAAAGAATTTACACCATTTTGACTGTATCTCAGTAAAGCCTTGGCATATTCCCGCCCCTCTTTTTCATCAAATCCCTGTCCGAATATATGAAGTCCTTTAGGTATAAGGCTGAGATTCATCCTGTAAAGCTCATTCTCCATATTGTCCAGCTCTTTAGGCAAATTAAGCTCCTCAGCCATTTTTTCTATGTTTGCCAATACCTCTTTGCTGCTTTGAGGTGAAAGCGCAAGCGAATGGTGATAGCTGTCTATAAGGTCTTTAATCTTCAAATAATCGCCGTACAGCTCTCCCTGTACAAATACAGGAGGCTGATAGCTTACTATATTGGCATGAGACCTTCTTTTTGCTATGGTTGATTCAGCCGGATTTCCGCAATAATACAGATATATATGCGGCAAATCACCAAGAAGCATGTCGGGATAGCAATCCCCGCTCATTCCGCACTCCTTGCCTTTTAAAAATTCCAAGGTTCCGTGTGTTCCTACATGTATAATTGCATCCGCCTTAAATTCATCTCTTAGCCACTTGTAAAACGCTATATATTGGTGATGAGGCGGCATAGTTTTATCATGATATGCTTTAGAGTCATCCTCATGCACTCCTCTTGAGGGCTGTAGACCTATAAATACATTTTTTTGTATCGTTCCTGGTATCATAAATTCACGATTATCGCTTGACATAATACTGCCCGGAGATTCTCCCCACTCGCTGACTATATCTTTATAATCAACNNGAGCTTGAAATCATTGATGAAACCTTGTATTTTATAAGCTCTTCCCAATTACTGTCGTACTTGCCCGAGTTTACTGCCTTTCCTGCAGTAAAAATATCCATTAGCTCGTCTTTGTTCAGCTCATTTACATCATAGCCCTCTTTGCTTAGCTTATATAAAATATTTTCTACTGATTTAAATGTATCTAAAAAAGCTCCTCCGAATAAATTCGCTTCGCCCGGCGGATAGTTATAGCAAATAATTGCAAGCTTTTTATCTTTATTCTTCTTATTTTTAAGCTCTATATGCTTTTTTACTCTGCCTGCCAGCTTTTCAAGTCTTTCATCAATGATTTCAAGCTCTTCTGTCAAAATGTCAAATTCAGTGTTATAAATAGGATTTGACATTGCTCCGATAGGAAAGGTTTCAATAGCACCGTCTAGCTCCGGAAGCATAACTGATATCAAAACTTCTGATGAGCTGCATCCTTGTATTGAATTTCTCCATTCTTCAACTGTACGTCTTGACATAAAAAACGGATGCATGTAGGAGGCGTCTGTTTCTTTTAAAAAGTTAATCCCGAGTTCAGTGTTGCCGCCCATAGGCCCTGCTCCCAGTCTGAAGGACATGAAATTCAATATAAAGTCTACTTTCTTTGCACCAAGTGAATTAACTATCTCTTTTAAAGCTATGATATTGCTTTCATATGTCCCTGATATTGCAACAGGAAGAACATTTGCAAATTCACCGATTCTGTTCCTTATTTTGTCAACACATCCCGAAGTGTCTGTAGGATATATGTGTCCGTAAAAAAGCATCAATACTGTTGCCTTGTCGTCATCAAAGCTATAATCCTCATTATATTGCTTCACATTTTCATAAAGCTTCATGGTTCTAGGGTCACATATACTTATTTTTTCAACCTCTCTGGGCTCCTTCGGTTTAGGTATGGATTTTATATTTCCGTAATCTCTAAGTATAAGATACAGCATATTTAATATGTTTTCTCTGTCAGCAATCTTAAAATATTTCATCAAAAGGGAATAGTTTCGCATGTCATGCATTCTTCCGGGCATAACTTTTCCCATTTTTTCAGCCATGTTCTGCATCTTTGCCATAGCTTCCATATTAGGTTTTTTCATACTCTCGGAACTTCCCATACTCTCTTGTGTAAATTTACCTAATCTCATATATTCTCTTGCCGAGCTTCCGTATGGAATAACATCACCCGAGCATTCGTTAAGCCCTCTATACACTGCATCAACTACACTTGGAGGACTTCCCATTAAATCTATAAAAACCATATTGCTGTTTTTAATATCGTCAGACAGCTTCTGTGACTTTATTTCATCTATTTCTATGCTTGAATAATATATACTTAAATCTAAGCAATCCCCATAATTCTTATTAATGTATTCACTTGCAGCTATTAAATGCTTTACCGCAGGCGCTGACACCGTTACAAATGTTATCTTCATCGATATATCCATGCACCGATTGTATATAAATACCTCATATACGCTCAGTGCCTACTTTCTTTATCATTTCTTTCAAACTTTTATCTCGAAATAAAAATTAAATAACTTTTTTAGCATAAAAAATCGGTTTGTTTGTTTCTTTATCTTTTGATATTTGTGCATCCACTCTGAAAACATCTCTTAGTACGTTGCTTTCCAGCACTTTCCACGGATTTCCTTTTGTATAGACATGTTTATCTTTTATCACAATCAGCTCATCCGAGTATCTTGCCGCGTGGTTTATATCATGCAAGACCATTAAGATTGTAATCTTTTCTTCTTTATTAAGTCTTGATATCAATTCCAAAATCTCAAGCTGATGTGAGATGTCAAGGTATGTTGTAGGCTCGTCTAACAGAAGTATTTCCGGTTTTTGCGCTATGGACATAGCAATCCATGCTCTTTGTCTTTCTCCTCCGGAAAGTGTATTGATTTTTCTGTCTTTATAGTCTACAAGTGCTGTTTTTTCTATCGCCCATTCTACAATCTCATTATCTTCTGAGCTTGAGCCCATCCACCACTCTTTATGAGCAAATCTGCCGTACTGTACCAGTGTTTTTACGCTGATTTCGCTCATAGTCATATTATTTTGCGACAATACAGCCATTTTTTTAGCAACATTTTTAGTTTTAAGCTTAAATATATCGTTATTATTCAGCTCTACACATCCGCTTTTGGGTCTTATGCTTCTGCTCATTGTTCTGATTAAAGTAGTTTTACCGCAGCCATTGGGTCCGATAATCGAATATACCTTGCCTTTTTCTATATCTAAATTTATATTTTCTATGATATTTTTTTCTTTATAGCTGACGCTTAAATCTTTGACGCTCAAAATTATATTATCACTCATAAAATCTTTCACCTTTTTCTATTTTCTCAGTAAGTACAAGAAAAACGGAGCTCCTATAACTGCCATAACTATTCCTACAGGTATTTCCGTAGGGCTTAAAACAGTTCGTGCAAATGTATCGCTGAAAATAACCAAGGTTGCTCCTAACAACGCAGAGCCCGGGAACATATATTTGTAGTCATTTCCTATCAGAAGTCTTATACTGTGCGGAACTATCAATCCTACAAAACCAAGCAGTCCGACAACACTTACGGCACTCGCTGCCAAAAGTGCGGCAAGAGCTGTGAATCCTAGTCTTGTAAGCTCTACATTAAGTCCCAGTCCTCTGGCAACATCATCTCCAAGAACCAAAATATTCAGCTTTTCCGAAAAAAGATTAACTAATATTATTCCTGCTGCGGTATATGGCAATATCGCCCAGACCTCAGGCCAGCTTCTTGCAGATAAGCTTCCGTTCATAAATGTCAATGCTCCATGAACTCTGTCGCTGAAAAACACTAAGGTTGCTGATATTCCCGCACCAAACAATGCAGAGACCGCAACTCCTGCCAATATTATTCTCATGGGCTGTATGCCGCCCTTCCATGCAAGTCCGTATATTATAGCTGCAGCACCCATTGCTCCCATAAATGCCGCCAAAGGTACAAGTGCCTGATACTGCGGCAAAACTACCAATATGAAGATAGCAAATAAGCCTGCTCCGCTGCTTATCCCTATAATGCTTGGGTCGGCGAGCGGATTATTCATTACTCCTTGCAATATTGCCCCTGCTAAGGCCAGATTTACTCCTACCAGTCCTGCCAATATCATTCTGGGTAATCTTATATTCCATATAACCATTCTTTCAGGACTTCCATCATCATTAAAAATAACATCAAATATTCTTTCAACGCTTACATTTAATGTTCCTTTTACATTCCCGTAAATAAATCCTATAAAGAGAAAGCATGTTATTATAACTAATACTGTAATCTTATATGATTTTTTATCCTTGAGCAGTTTGTTATTTTCCATACCATTCATCTACCTCGCCGTATATTTCGGGATATATGCTTCTTGCCATATATTCTATCGCCTCATGATAATACGGACCGGCATTGTATAAAAAATACTCCTGCGGCAAATAAACAACTCTGCCTTCTGCTACTGCCTTTACCCCTTGCCATGCAGGACTTGAGGCAAATTTCTCTTCCATAGTCTTTTTTGCAGCTTCGTTACTGGAAATCATGCTGGTAACAAAAACATAATCAGGATTTTTTTCAACAATATACTCAATATCTAAAGGAGTAGTTTCCGATCCTATGGTATCTGGAGGCAAATCCGATGCTATATTTTCCAGCTTAAGTATCTTAGCCACATCTCCTGCTATACTGATATCAAGCTTAACCGCAAGTGATGCCGAAGTCACATATAATATGACTACGGATTTTTTCTCTTTTGGAAGCTTTGAGGTAATTTCATTTTTTCTTTGCTCCATCATGCTTATTTTTTCTTCTGCCAAATCGCTTTTTTCAAGTATTCTTCCAAATGCTCTGTATGTATGTATAACATCCTCATATCCTCTTACATGCGTTGTTATAACATTAAATCCCATCTCTCTGAGCTTTTTTGCCTGCGTTGATTGAGTTCCAATCTGCGCAATTATCAAATCCGGCATCTGGGGTATAACCGCTTCCATATCTATTGAATAAACAGGTCCTATAGTTGGAAGATTTTTTATTTCATCTGCATACTCAGGTATGAGCTTAATATTTTCGGAAACATTAGATGTACATATGGATTTTCCTCCCAAATCATACCAGATATTCAGCGGAGTTCCTGATAAAACAGCTACTTTTTGCGGTTTCTTCTCTAAGGTCGTTTCCTGCTTTAAATAATCTCTCACAGTCATCGGATACTTCTCACTCAGGGCAACAATCGGTAATTCTCCCTCTTTAGTTTTATCAACGCTGTTTTTATTGCTCAAGCCCCCGAAGTTTGAAGATTGACTGCAGGCTGTAAAAGATAGTATAAAGAGCATTGACACTAATAATAAACTGATAATTTTTTTATTATTTTTCATTTAACTTTTCCTCCCTATAAAATGTTTTTTCTCGCTTAATAATATATTTTGAAAACTACTGCCGGCTTACAAGGTCGAGCGAATTTNNCATGGAGCATTGCTGTAGGAAATTCGCTCACATTTATTAGAGGCAGTAATAGAAAATGTCTTAAATAAAAAAATCCTATCGAATTGATAGGATTCTGGTTTTATAGGTATACATATTTTAATAGAATTAATAACTTATTTAGTGTATTAAATCTTAGCTAAAATATATAGTTTATTTACCACCATCCACTTCCCACCGAAGCGATCAAATGCAATGCTAGGCAGGTCTCCTGACTTGTAGTTCATTTTACTCTCTTTGCCTTCCCAAATAAATTCAGTGGCACAGTAAGATTTCATCCCTACTTACAGTAGCGGGGGCTGTAGAGGATTTTAACCTCTTTCCCTTTTAAGCTTAAATAAAGCACCTAATATCTTATTTTATAAGACTAGTATATCTAAAATATAGTAGAGTGTCAATAATATTTAGAAAGATTCAGAAAATGGTATAAGAAATTTGACATAAAATAATCTTAAGTTAATCGGATTTTTTCTACATTACGATTCATAAGTTTACGTCCTATATTTCGGTAAACCCATTTTTTAAGCGTCGATAAACGCTGTTGATGTCTGTCAAAAAATTCATCAGGTGAATTGAATACGCCAAAATCACAGTTGATACCTTCTTTTTGGATGTAGGTATCATTGGCATTCCATTCTACTTGCGGATTCTGAAAGTTATCGGTAGCAGCGCCATATCCGCAAAAATCGGTTTTACAATCAGAAAACTTATCTTGAAGCTTTTTCAAATATTGGCTGTCTAAAATAAAGCCCTCAATGTTATACCAATGTTCCTTATATCGGATTTCAACCCAGCTGTGAATAATGCTTCGGGGAGCAAGCTTATAAATTAGTCCTGTCATTGCACCCTTTTGCAATTTCTTGTCAATCGTAAAACCGTGAATACGACAAGGTATTCCGACTCCCCGCAGAAGTGCCATAAATAATGTTCCTTTTGTATTGCACTGACCGTAGCCATCATTTAAAATCTCGGAAGCCGGAATTGTGTCATCTGTGTTATATCCAAACATGATATCGTTGCGTACAAAATTGTAGATTTTCTGAATTTTTTGAAAATCATTATCATTTAGCCATTGCTTTTCTTTTATTAATCTCTGTATCGAAGAGTCAGAAAAATTCAACATTTGAGTTTCTTGTAAGTATTTATTCATAGTATAATCCTCCGTTTTGTTTGATTACACTATACCAAAATATGTATCAAAAAACTTTCAAAAACTCGCTGTCTTTTATGATATTTGTTGCAGCCATACCTGTCATCATTTTATTTGTGTATGCAAGATGTGATGAGCTTCCAAAACCGGCATCAAGTGCTGCTGTTGTTATGTTTTTACCATCAAAAATTGATTCATACGATACCTGAAGTTTATGTAAAACAATATAGCTTTTTAGCGGAACACCTGTTTCATCTTTAAATAAATGTGCTAGGCGACTTTCAGACAGCCCTGTTTTTTTAGAAAAATATTTTATCTGATGAGACTCATCCTCATGTATACATTCCTCCAGGAGATTCAACACTTCATTAACACGATTATCAAAATTTTTCAGATTATTATAATCATATTGAAAGCTCATGCTTTTAGCTAAAGTATTAAAAGAATCGTGGCTTTTTTGTGCAAGTGCATTTTTAAATGCCTGCTGCATAACTGTGGTTTTTTCATGTGAGAAAATATAAAACGGCTGTCCCATTAGCAAAACTTTTAATGCACGTCCAAGCTCTGTTATAGGGTCAATAAGCATAGTAAAATGAGGTTCTCCCTCTGTTTTAAATGTATGCTCTGTATCAATGTTTACAAGAATGGCGTTACAAGGTATAAATTGTCCGTTAACTTCAATATTTAATTCCTTCTGACTGCCAAGAAATATTTGCAGCATCCAGTGTCTATGACAATCTGCTTCTATGCTGTTTGATATTGCCATAAAATTTTTACCGCATTTAATAATATAATTCATTATACTACCTACCTGTTTAAAGTATAAATATCTGGGTTATAAATAATAAATTAATAATATTATCTATATTCAATTTTATAATTTTATGTTAAACTGTAAAAAAGCTTTTTGCTGTTATATTATATTTATGAGGTGTATAGAATGGTAAAAGAAAAAAACTCAAAAAAATATTTTCCCGGTATGAGAAATATAAAAACAGCCGTATCTATATTTATAGATCTGCTTATATTTGAGCTTTTGGGCTTTGGTAACCCTTTTTATGCTTGTATTGCTTCTGTTGTGTGTATGCAGCCTACTGTAAATGAAACGGTAAAAGCGGGAAAAAGCAGGCTCATAGGAACCTGCATTGCTGCGATTATAGGGCTTGCTATGTATTATCTTGCCGAATATGCTTCCAACCCTAAAATATATATTCTTTTAATTCCGATAGGATCAATTATATTGATACATACCTGTGTAATACTGAAATGTTCTTCTTCGGCTGCAATTGCTTGTGTTGTATTTATAAGTATTTTGACCAGCCACAGAATATCCGGGGATATCAGTACTTATCCTTTAACAAGAATAATTGAAACATTTGTAGGGATAGTAGTTGCAACTGTTGTCAATAAGTATTTATCGGCAGAATCTCTTAAAATATTTTCAAGGAAAAAGGATTAATTTATTTCGCTTATAATATGATAATTTTATGCTTTGTTTAAGTCATGTAATTGACTATAATTCCCAGTATCAGCAAATGAACCGGATAGAAAGCATAGAAAAAGTATTTCATGGAAAATCCCTTTTTACCATTGTAAAAGTAAAGGGGTACAAATGCAAATCCTGCGAATGCCTGCAGTATTGAAGCTGTTAAAACAGAATATAACACAAATATGGAACAAACAGATAATATCTTTAAGGTCTTATTATCGTGAAATATGTACAATAATAAAATGACTGCAATTCCAAGGGAGCTGTAATCGCATCTTAAAAGTTCCGCAAGGAGCATAGCAGCAAGAGCTACGGCAAGTCTTGATAATGAAGAAGCATTTTTATTATCTTGAAAGTGTTTTGTAAAAAAGTCAATCCCGTACATTGCCAAAATACCTATCAAGAGTGTAAAAAATACATTCTGATGCCCTAATTCAAAAAATGTTTTGTTAATTGCAAAATCAAAAGGAATTTCAGATATTA
This sequence comes from Firmicutes bacterium UBA5010, assembly GCA_002396645.1. GTDB lineage: Bacteria > Bacillota > Clostridia > Tissierellales > Sedimentibacteraceae > UBA1535. The sequence continues at coordinate 30,179 of DGYI01000009.1, read as the reverse complement.
AAGCAAATATAAACAACCTCAAAGCATATTTTTTTACATTTTTAGTATGTAAAAAACCCTCAACCAGCAAATAACAAAAAATAGGGAATGCCAATCTTCCTATGATTCTCATACCAAGCATAAGATTAAACATGCTTATCATCGCCCCGTAATTTCCGGATAAAGCATATATCATCTCTTCCATAATTGTAGCTCCGATATGATCTATAAGCATTGTTGATATAGCTATAATTTTTAATGTGCTTCCGCTTATTCCTCTAATAGGTTTTTCAATGTTCTCCATAAATGTGTGAATTCCTCCCTTGCACAAAGAGTCTCAAAACTCTATTTTTTATTGTTAAATATTGTATTTTGGTCATAAATCAGACCCCATTTACCTTCAATTTTTTTAAATAACAGTGTCAAATAATAATTTAATGAGTATTCTTTGCCCTCCGGGTTTATATCTTTATAGTCTATCTTTAATAAAACAAAAGACATTTCTTCGCCTTCCTCTTGTTTTATAATTTCGTAATTCAAATCCCAATCTTTATCTGAAAACCAATCCTTATGAAATTCAATAAAATTTTCTCTGCCGCAAATTAACGCTCCGTTCGGCATTATTAAGGTAACATCTTGCTCACTTATTGTTGTGATAAACAGATTTAGGTCTTTATCCTTTATAGCTTTCAGGTGAACTTCCAAAACTTTTTTAAAATCCATCTTCTCTCTCCTTAATGTTTAAAATATACTGCAAAACAGTTTATCCTAAGTATACCATATCTGCTCATTTTTTCATAGTTTAACTTTAATTATCTGTTTTATACTATTTCTATATATTAAAAACCTGATAAAGATATTGTGCTATAATACAATATCTTTATCAGGTTTGGTGATATTAAGTTTGAAGAAGTAAAAAACAGAAAATACAAAAGAAATCAAAAAGATAATAAAACAAGGTATTATATAACATATTCGGTTAAATAAACAATCTTTCGCTTCTCAACTTCTTTAGCAGGTATTCCGACTACCGTGGAATTTGGATTTGTATTTCTTAAGACTACGGAATTTGCACCTATTCTTGTTCCTGAGGCAATATATATATTGCCCAGGACTTTTGAACCTGCTCCTATTATTACATTATCTCCTATAGTCGGATGTCTTTTTCCTTTTTCATTGCCCGTTCCCCCTAGCGTTACTCCATGATACATCGTCACATTATCTCCTATTTCTGCGGTTTCACCTATAACCACAGCCATTCCGTGGTCAATGAAAAGCCCCTTGCCGATTTTGGCACCCGGATGAATTTCTATGCCTGTTAAAAACCTGGAAATATTAGAAGTCAGCCTCGCCAAAAAGAACATTTTTCTGATATAGAAAAAATGTGATATCTTATGGCTTATTATTGCATTGATATGCGGATATAGAAGAAGTACTTCTATTCTGTTTCTTGCTGCTGGGTCTCTGTCAAATACCGAATCTATATCGCTGATAATTGACTTAATAAATTTAAACATTATAATCCTCTCCTTAATCAGTATTATAATTCAGAACAGATAAATATTTCTCTCCTCCATCAGGTGAAACAGTCACGATTTTCTTATCTGTTCCATATTTTTGTGTAAGCATTCTCGCGGCGTAAACATTGGCACCTGTAGATATTCCGACAAGTATTCCAGTTAATCTTGAAACCTCGACAGCAGTATTTTCTGCGTCTTCGTCTGATATTTTGAGTATATCGCTTGCATATTGGCCATCGTATATACTCGGAATAAATCCGGCGCCTATTCCCTGTATTTTGTGTTTGCCCGGATTTTCACCCGATAAAACCGCAGAAGCTTTAGGTTCTGCTGCTATTGTTATTATATTTTTATTATATTCTTTCAGTCTTCTTGACACTCCTGTAAATGTCCCGCCTGTGCCTACTCCTGCTACGAATATATCTAAATCTCCGATTTGTTTTATTATCTCATTGCCTGTTGTATTATAGTGTATTTCTGAATTTGCTTTATTATTAAATTGATCGGGCATGAAATATTTTTTATCCTCCGAAAGGAGTTCATTAGCTTTTTTTATAGCACCGCTCATTCCTGCACTGCCTTCTGTCAGTATCAGGCTTGCTCCGTATGATTTTATAAGATTTCTTCTTTCCTCGGTCATGGTTTCCGGCATAACTATAATTACCTTAAATCCCAAAACTCTTCCTATGAGAGCCAAAGCTATACCGGTGTTTCCGCTTGTAGGCTCTACTATAATGCTGTCTTGTTTTAACAGATTTTTTTCTATTGCATCGGTTATCAATCCGTATGCGGCTCTGTCTTTTACACTTCCGCCCGGGTTGAATTTTTCCATTTTGATAAATATATTTTCGTTAGGAAGCTTCACTATTGGTGTATTTCCTATAAGATTTAATGTGTTAAATTTTTGATTCATAATTTCCTCCATTACGCCGCATAGCGGCATCATAATAATTTATTTTTTTAGTTTACTTTAAATAGCACAGCATAGGAGTGTAAATTAAAATAAAAAAACCGTCTCAAAGCATATAATATAAATTATATACTTAGAGACGGATTATGTATTCTTCCGCGGTTCCACTCTATTTGGCTATAAAAAGCCCAGCTCAATTCAAGCACTTTCATGCTCTATTAATATAACGGTTAAACCCGTGGCAGCCTACTAGATTTCGGTACCAAGCTCCAAAGGGCACTTCACATATACTTCCAATAAGTATTCTCTCAGCAACTGAATACTCTCTCTTGATTTTCTTTATATATTACTTTCCTTTATCTACGCATGATATTAAATTGGTTGCTCTTATTAAGCTATAAGTTAATTTTAAAATCACTTATTTAATTATTATATTCTTTTTTATAAAAAATGCAACTGTTTTTTATAAAAAAATCTTAAATAAGGTAAATGTAAGTTTTATCCAGACAGATTCAATGACTTTTTTATTATATTCTGCATCCAAAATACAAACTTAAACCAGATATGAAAAATAAAAACAGAGATAAATACCAAAGTTATTCAAATCCTTAATTCTCATAAGTTAAATTGAAATTTCACTAATGAGTTTTCTTACTTTTTCGCTGTTATATTCGCTTAGGCGATGTAAAGACATAACATAAATTGCTTTTTTCAAATCCGACAAATTAAATTTGCACTGTTCTTTTATCGTATTAAGATACTTCTTTGAGAATCTATTAGCAAACTCATACAAAATAACATATGTCCTGGCATAATCGTAAATAGGATTCCCGATTTTAGAGTTTATCCAATCAATGATATAATATCTATCATGAGAATACATTAAATTCAGAAAATGATAATCAAGATGACAAAGAGTATTTTCATCTTTAATATCGCAAATATATCCTGTGGCAAGCTGCTTCATTGAGTCATCTACATTAAGCTTATTAATTTCTCTTATTAAAAATGGGTTCAATGATGGAAGATCAATATTTTTTATTTTATGTATCTGCGAAAACAACAATAACAAGTCTTCAAGCCCGTCTTTATACTTTTCGTGACGAATTCGCTCTCCAAGAGTTGTTCCATCTATAAAATCCATTTTTATGCTGTGAGGTATTTCAGACTCATAGTAGTTTACTGTTGGAAGTCCTGTTTTACTTATCGTATTTTGAATTCTGATTTCGTAATCAATCCAATCATTGGGATAATCAGAGTTAAAGCATTTATAAGCAAAGCTGTTCCACAAATACACTTTAGCCATTTTGCCTTGTCCGATTAAGGTTCTTTCAGTATGAAATGTCTGCTCCAAGTCTTTACCTCTCGTTATATTCCTCGTCTGTCGAAAATGGCAAAATAGATTCCCGACAAAATTCCTCCTAAAAGGTCAGTTATCAAGTCCCACATAGTGTCGCTTACTCCTGTAAGCAAAACTTTTTGAGTGTCAAGACCCATCCATGAATCTACTGTAAATTCATATATTTCCCAAGCAATACCACCTATGCAGGCTACTCCTATTATGAAAACCAATCTGATTAAGGGATCTGCTTTTTTTCCGTTTTGAATTCTATTAAACATTGAATTTCCAATAATGCCAAGTATTATACCAGCAAATAAATGCATCAGTAAATCCCACCATGATATAAAATCATAGAAGTTTAGCATAACACCACATATAAGTGCGAATATACAATAAATAGAGTATAATGCAATTATTTTGTCGCTAATAATTTTTTTATTTGTATTTATGTAGTCAATTAAAAATGTTGATAATAAAATAGCTAAGCCTCCTGCTATCCCTACCCAATTAAAGATAAACAAATCGTAAATTGCAGCACAGGCAATACCTATCCTCAGTGTCCATTTTAAATAATAAGCTATTTTTTCCATACATCCTCCTTATATGTTAATACATTAGTCTAGGCTTCTTGAACCTTTTTAATACTCTCTGGATATTATTCCATTTTTTTACTTAATATATTCAATTATATTTTATAATGATTTATATGCTCAAAGCTTATATTACTATTTTACAAAGTTGTCCTTAATTTTATGATATAAAAAATCCACGAAAAAATCAATAATTAAATGTCCATTTTAATTAAAATTAATAAAAATTTAATAAGATTAGAAAATATTTCTAGTATTTTATAAGATTATGTATTTAATTATAAAAAAACAGCATACATATTTCACTATCTCATTTGTATGCTGTAAAATTATTTATTAAAACTCCTGCTCTGTTCTGGCTATTATCTCATCCTGCAAGGCTTTCTCAAGATTGTTGAAGTGATCGCTGTATCCCGCTACTCTTACTATCAAGTCCTTGTATTCATCAGGATTTTTCTGTGCATCTAAGAGTGTTTGTTTTTCAATAACATTAAATTGAATATGATGTCCGCCCATTCTGAAATATGCTCTTACCAAAGCCGACACATTATCCAGCCCTCTTTCACCATTTATAGATGAAGGAGTGAATTTTTGATTCAGCAATGTTCCGCCTGTATGCTCATGATCCATTTTGGAAGCTGATCTTATAACAGCAGTCGGTCCGTTGACATCTGCTCCCTTTTCCGGTGAAATTCCATCTGTTAACGGCTTTCCTTCAAGTCTGCCGTTTGGAGTAGCTCCTGTCATTGAGCCAAAATATATATGGCATGTTGTCGGAAGCATATCGATATGGTATGTTCCTCCGCAAACAGTTGGCTTGCCTGTGATGTAGTTATTCACAGCATTGAATGTCTGAACCATTAAATCGTCTGCAAAGTCATCATCATTGCCGTATTTAGGCGTTTTATTTAAAACAATATTTTTTATGATTTCATGTCCTTCAAAATTATCGTCAACAGCCTTCAATAACTCCGACATGCTGAATCTCTTATCTTCAAATACATTTTTCTTAATTGCCGACAAGCTGTCTGTTATAGTTCCTATACCCACTATCTGAATATATCTTGTATTATACTTTGCTCCGCCTGCATTGTAGTCCTTTCCGCTTTCCTTGCAGCCCGTTGTGATAACCGACATAAAGGTTGAAGGCATATGCTCGGCAAATATTTTCTCAATTACGTTATTGCCTGTCATTTTAATGTCTATAAAATGTTTTAATTGCTTTTCGAATGCAGCCCAAAGCTCTTCATAGGATTTAAATGTCACAGGATTGCCTGTTTTTAATCCTATCTGTTTATTTGTAGTTTTATCAAAGCCATTGTTTAATGTTATTTCCAAAACCTTCGGGGTATTAAAATATCCGGTTAAAATGTATGCTTCTCTGCCATGTGCGCCTGTTTCAACGCATCCGCTTGAGCCTCCATACATTGCATCCTTTAATTCTTTGCCTGAATTAAGTAATTCTTTTATTATTTCTTCGGTATTATAAAATGCGGGCTGTCCCCAGCCTTTTCTTGATATCTCGACTGCTCTTTTCAGGAATTTCTCAGGAGTTTTTTCGCTTATCTGAACGTTTGAATTTGGCTGAACAAGCTTCATCTCGTCCATGACATCCATTATAATATAAGAAACTTCATTAACTCCGTCTTCTCCTGTTTCAGGATTAATTCCGCCTGTATTTAAGTTAGCAAAATCCGTATATGTTGCACTCTCTTTCATGGTTATACCGACTTTCGGAGGTGCAGGCTGGTTGTTAAATTTAATCCACAAACATTCCAATAATTCAACAGCTTTTTCTCTTGTAAGTATTCCTTTTTCTATATCATTTACATAAAACGGATATAAATATTGATCAAATCTTCCCGGAGAAAAAGCATCCCATATATTCAGCTCAGTCGTAACGCCTATATGAACAAACCAATACATTTGTACCGCTTGGGCAAATGTCTCGGGCTTATGTGCAGGAACAACATCACAGTTTGATGCAATCCATAAAAGCTCTTCTTTTCTTTGCGGATTTATTTCTTTCTCTGCTGATTGTCTTGCGTGCTCAGCATATCTTCTTCCGTAAGCAATTATAGCGTCACAGGATATTGCCATAGCCTCAAGCTGAGCTTTTTTGTCATATGCATCCTTATCGTGCAAAAAGTCAAGCTTTGATATTTCTTCTTCTATTTCTTTTTTAAAATCCAAAAATCCTTTTTTATAGAATTTATCATCTGCTACAGTGTGTCCCGGTGCTCTTTGCTCCATAAACTCGGTAAACATACCTGCAGCATAGCAATCCTTCCATTCCTGAGTCATATTGCTGATTATTTTGTCTCTTGTGGCTCTTCCCTTCCAGTATGGCATTATGATTTCTTCATGCAGTTTTTTATCCTTTTCGGAAATCTTAAAGCTTATATATTGTCTGTTGTTGAGTACTTCTAAATCTTCCATAGTATGACAGCAAAGCTCGGGAAATGTCGGTGCTGCATGAGGACGCTCCGATTTTTCACCTACAATCAGTTCATCTTCGCCTATATACAAGTTCCTGTTTTCCATTAAATGTTTAAAATTTAGTGCTCTTAGTACGGGAATTTCAACTTTTCCATAGTATTTTTTATATATTTCCGTTTCAAGCACAGCTCTTTCTAAGCTCAGTGTAGGCTGTGTCGTCACGCTTTCTTGTCTTAATTTTTTTGTTCTTGGTGTACTGCCTCTCATTTTACGCCCTCCATAGTCTAAACAATTTATAATTATTTAAAATATATAATAAGATATCCATAAAAATATCTTTAATCGTTTATATTATTTTTTATTATCCGCCGATTTTTACTATATACCCCTCATTTTCAAGTTTAAGCTTAAAGCTTTTCATTTTTTCATCAGATGGTACACTCATTTCTAATCCATTGTATTCCATATTAAGCTTTTTGTATTTATGTTCAGATATATTATGATATAGCAATAAATTAATATTTTTGATTCCTAAGTCCTTAATTAAATTTATCAGCTTATCAATATGCTCATTATCCGCATTGACCCCTTCAATTATGGGAAGTCTTAAATTTATATTTTCGCATACTGCTGTCTTACTGTTTAAATCAGACAGTTTTTTTAAATTTTCTATAATTATATCATTGGAAAGCCCGGTAAAAATTTTGTGCTTTTTTTCGTCAATAAGTTTTATGTCGTATAAAAACAGGTCTGTGTATTTATATATTCGTTCATAGTATTCAAATGGCATAATTCCGCTTGTATCTACTGCTGTGTGTATATTTTCAGCCTTAAGTCTTTTCAGAAGTTCTTCCACAAAATCGATCTGCATTACAGGCTCTCCGCCAGATAATGTCACGCCTCCGCCTGATTCTTCATAGAATACCCTGTCTTTTAAAATAATCTTCATCAATTCATCAACACCGTACTCTTTTCCCGCAATTTCTCTGGCTTCATTTATACAATAATACGTGCATTCACTGCAAAAGCAGCATCTCTCCGTATCAGTAACTACCGCTTCATCAATTATATTCACGGCAGATTGAGGACATCTTATAACGCACTCACCGCATAAGCTGCATTTATCTTTATTATATAAAATTTCAATTTTATTTTTTAAGCCCTCCGGATTATGACACCATCTGCATTTTAAAGGACAACCTTTAAAAAATACCGTTGTTCGTATGCCTGGTCCGTCATGTAAAGAGAATCTTTGTATATTAAATATTACCGCGGATTTCATATATATCTCCATTAAATTATTCGGCAGTTTGTCCGTAAAATTAAAATAATTGTATCAACCTTATGGTTTATACAATTAAATTATATCACCTTATCTATTTTATTCAAACAATTTATTTGCTATTTATAGAAGAATCAACAACAATTTTTTATGGAATTTTGTAGCTTTGTGAAGAATATGGAATTATACCTATGCAATTATTATCGCAAGAATTTCATCTTTAATGTACATTAAATTTTAGTTTTAAAAATTTAATGAAATTTTAACTTTTTTATTTGCCAAATATATATTATAATATGCTTAGAATCTTATTTTTTTATTATAATATAGGTATACATAAGCAATTACGTCTGTTGCTTATTATATAAAAATTATGAGCGCTCATTTTTATAGGTAAATAATAGCCATTAAACCCGTAAATTTATATTAGACTAATATTACCTGTAAAGCTATCATATCCAATATGAAAAAAATTATTATTTTTATTTATATAAAATGCTAAATTAAACGGAGGGCATTGGACATGGATAAACAAATAAATGTTTTAATTACTACCGCACCTTTCGGAAACGGTCACAAAACGGTTGCGGCGGCACTTAAAAATGCATTTGTTAATAAAGGATTTAACAACGTATATGTTATAGATATTTTTACCGAAGCACATCCATTTATAACCGAAACTATAAAGCAGGCTTATTTGAAAAGCTATAATTACGGTTATGCTTACTCTTTTTTATTTTACGGAGTAGAAAAACTTGTAGATAAAAAAATCATGGACATTTACAGAAATTTCGGATATAAGCAATTAAGGAAAATAGTCAGTGACATAAAACCGGATGTAATTATTAATACTTTTCCTATACTGGCTACAGACAAAATTAAAAGCAGCATGAGAGAAGATATACCGGTTTTTACTATTGTTACAGATTTTTATATTCACAAGCTTTGGATAAGCGAAGAAATAGATAAATTTTATGTCGCTACCGAGGAGATACAAAAAGAGCTTTCAAAAATGAATATTCCTATTGAAAAAGCAGTTATAACGGGTATCCCTATAAGAGAAGCTTTTGAAGAATTTGAAAACACCTCACTTTTATATGATAAATATAATTTCGACAGATCTAAAAAAATTGTATTGATAAGTGCGGGTGCCTTTGGAGTTGTAAAAGATTTAGACAAAATATGCATTGATTTGTGCAAATATCCAAATATACAGGTTGCCGTAGTATGCGGCAATAACAAAACCCTGAAAAATCAGCTGGATTCATTGGATTTTGAAAATTTAAAGGTTTTTGGATTTACGGAAAAAATACATGAACTGTACAAGATAGCTACCTGTATGATAACTAAATCAGGCGGCATAACCTTAAGTGAGGCATTGGCAGTACAGCTGCCGCTTATACTGTTTAAGCCTATGCCCGGTCAGGAAAAGGAAAATGCTCTTTATTTTGAAAAAAAGGGAGCGGCAATAATTGCAAACAGCAGAGAAGAATTGGTTCAGCATGCAAAGTATATAGTCGAAAACATAAATGTTTCTTTGTCTATGCAGAACAGTATGAAAAAGTTATATAACAAATATTCATGTGATGCAATAATAGATGATGTTATGATTAGTGTAAGCTCGATATAAAAAAATATAGCGTATTTTAAAACGCTATATTTTTTTATTATTGACCTTTTCAGAATCATAGGGGGGACAATTTTATTTGCTTGATTTTTTTATTAAATCTTTAAATAGCTTATTCATTCTCGGCTCTGTTTCCGTAAGCTCTTCCGGATGCCATTGTACAAGAACTATTCTTTCGTCGTTGCTTTCCATTGCTTCAGGAATTTCATCAATTGAATAAGCCGTAATTTTTAATTCATTTCCTGTTTCTTTAACACATTGATGGTGTAATGTGTTTGTCTGTATCTCATCGGTTCCTAAAATTTTGCAAAGTAGACTTTCATTGTCAATTTTTATTTTGTGTATCAAATAACTTCTTTCCTGTCTTTGGCCATGCAATAAATGATTTGGATTAAGCTGGCTTAAGTCTTGATATAAGCTCCCTCCGCGGGATACGTTAATCAACTGCATTCCTCTGCAAATACCCAGTATAGGAAGCTTTCTTTGTTCTGCTGCTTTCTCAATGTATATCCAAAATTCATCGAGTTTTCTGTTCATGCTCCCTACGCTTACATGAGGTTCTTCTCCATATAAATGAGTATCGACATCTTCTCCTCCAGGAAACAGCAAGCCGTTACAATTATCAATAAGTCCCAGCACATCTTCTTTGTTTTCAAAATACGGAATGATAAACGGAATTCCTCCATTTTTTTCAACAGCCTTACAATAGGCTGAATTAACATAATTTGCAGGTATTTCGTTATCTCCCGATTTATGCTTTAAAACAGTTCCCAAAATTCCAATGATTGGTTTTTTCATATTATTACCCGACCTTTTTTATTTATCTAATTTAAGCGCTTTTCCTGCACGTATATCATTAAATATGCCATCGTCAGCCGCAATTTTGCCGTCTATTATAACATAGTCTATACCCTTAGGTTTAGACACAGGATTTATATATGTGCATGTATCCTCAAGTGCCAAAGGATTTATAATTGTTATATCTGCTGTCATATTTTCCTTTATCAATCCTCTTTTCGGCAATTTGAACATTTTAGCCGGTAATCCCGTAATTTTATATATGCCTTCTTCTATTGACATAAGTTTCTCATCAAGTACGTATTTTTTTATAAATCTCGGTATACCTCCGAAGTTTCTAGGATGCGGTTTTCCGCCTGCTGTAGGACCGTCATAATCTCTGGCGAAGGCATCTGTACCAATTGAGCAATACTTACTTTTCATTAAAAGCCTTAAATCATCTTCACTAATTATATAATATATTATAGTAGCCTGTGCTTTGCTGTCAATTATAACTTTAAGCATAGCCTCAAGTTCTGTAAGATTCAACTCCTTAGCAATCTGACTTATGCTTTTACCTTCATATTGAGGAAGATTGTCTGCGTATCCGATATTTATTTTGTCATATCCGCATTGAAGAACTATATTTTCCCAATCTTCTCTTTTTAAATCCTCTTCGATTCTTTTTATATTCTTAAGGTCTTTCAGAACCTCAAAATCATCACCGAAGCCCTGACTCAGTATCCACTGAGGAAGAACCGCGCTTAAGCTTATAGAGCCGGCAGTATATGGGTAAACATCAAAGCTCACATCAACTCCTCGCTGATTTGCCTCATCTATAAGTCTGAGGCATTCCTTAACTTTACCGTGGTTTTTACTCCCTGCCGCCTTAAGGTGAGAGCAATGTCCCTTACAGCCGCTCTTTTCGGCTATTTCTATAACTTCTGCAACTGACTTAATCACTTCATTGCCTTCATTTCTCATATGAGAATTATACATTCCTCCAAAAGGTGCGATTACCTTGCACAGCTCTATAAGTTCTTCTGTGGAAGCAAATTGTGAAGGCACATAGGTAAGCCCGCTTGACAGACCAAAGGCACCGTCCTCCATAGCAGATTTTAAAAGCTCCTTCATTTTAGTCATTTCTTCATCGCTTGGAGCTCTGTCCTCGTAGCCCACGCCGTGAATTCTTATATTTGCATTGCCTGCAAACATAGCTATATTAGTGCTGTTTCCTCTTTTATTTGTTTCTTCTATATATTCGGCAACTGTCATGCTTTTTCTGATTCCGGCAAGAACATCTGACTGTCTTTTTAAAAATTCTTCAAGATGACCTTCTCCTACCGGAGCATAGCTTGTACTGCACAGTCCACATACATCTGTAGTTACTCCCTGCATAAGCTTTCCTCTGACTCCCGGAAATTCTGCTGCATATCCGATATCAGTATGACAGTGAGAGTCTATAAAACCGGGGCAAACAAAAAGTCCTTCTGCATCTATTCTTATATCTGCTTTTTCAGCCTGCAAATTTCCTACTGTCTTGATAATTCCGTCTGTGATTCCGACATCTGCCTTATACTTTGCTTTACCGCTTCCGTCTATTATTGTTCCGTTTTCAATAATAATTGAATAGGTATTGTCAGTCATTGAGTATTCCTGCCTCTCTGTGGAAAATAGGATAAAAATGTTTTATTAAAAGCTCTTTTGCATTGCACTTGTTATATGTGTCCCACATAGATTCGTCATCGGGATTGAGCGCAAGAGGATAATTAAGGTCTATAAACTCTCTGTCTACAATCAAATTCTGCTCTTTTGCAGATTTTTTAAGCCTGTCGGCGGCATCCTTTGCTGCCTCTTCAAGTCCTTTTATTACTGCATTTACACCTGCTTCACCTAAATATTCACTCGCTGTGCATAAAAGATGATAGTACAGCTTAATCCACAATGTTCCGAATCCGGTTTTTCCGTATGCCTGAGGCAGATTAATTTCTGTTTTTACATAGTTAGGGTCATACTCCTCAAAGCAAACAGGCTTAAGTTCTTCCGGCAAGTTTTCCGGACGTAAAACTATATTGAAAGCACAGTATTCATCTCCGACCTGAGTCTGAGTTTTTGATAAATTAACCTGTGTATATCCGTATGCATACTCATTATAGCATGCGAAATGAAATTCCTCACAATATATTCTTCCTATATTCATTGCGCCGTATTCCTGCCAGATAGCTGCCATAGGACAATGCAGGGTGTGAGATACCCTCTCCTGTGAGTTAAGCTCCTGTAATTCTCTTTTAAATCTGGGGTCTGACGGTAAGTCAGCACCGACAGAAAATAAGCTTTTCATGTTTATTTTAACATTCATATTTACATGCTTTTCTCTTAGTGTTAAAGCTCTGTCTTTTCCGTATCTTCTTGTCCCCTCTCTGACCGCAGCCTCTCCCTTTTCGCCGCAAGCATCTAAAATATTGCGGACTATAAAAGGATAAATAAGAGTGTAGCTGTCATTAAGGTTTATTATCTGATTTTCTTCAACTGTATACATATTAGTACCCCTTTCTAAATGCCTAATTGCTTTCTGAGTGGAATCAAGAAATTAATATCCATAAGCTTTTTGGCATCATTCCTGCTGTATTCTTTCCATAACGGCTCTTTGTAACTATCTGTTTTTAAGGGGAAATTTTTATCTATGAATTCCTCATTAATCTGATTGCTTGTATGCTCTGCTTGTTTTAATATGGCATCATAAGTGCTTTTTGCCAGGTTTCTGAGTCCCAATGCAACTGCACAAACTCCTTCATCTCCTGACTTTTCTTCGGAAACCTCCAGCAGATAATAATAAAGCTTGATAAACATTGTATTTACATTCTGTTTAAAATCCGTTGCTTCTATATCTATATCCGAGCTTTTGCCAAAGCACAGCTCTTTTTTCTCTTCACTAAGATTAGCCGGTCTGAAGTAAACCGAAAAACGACAAAAATTATCTCTTTTACAGGTCAATATATTCGATAAATTTGTTTGCCCTTTTGCCTCTGTATATGCATTGACTAAAGCGTGAGTATATTCTTCGCAATAAAAGCTTCCAAGCTTTGACTTGCTGCTTTTATTCCACATATCTGCCATTGGGCAGGTGTATATTTCCCATAGTCTGACCTGTTCATTCTGCTCGATTATATTTTTACGAAGTCTTGGGTCATCACTGCATTCACAGCCTGTTCTGAATAAGCTCAATAAATTTGTTTTAATACCTTTATTTAAATGTTTTTCTCTTAATTCATTTCCCCTGTCTGTTCCATATCTTCTGACAGCCTCACGTATAATTCCTTCCGCTTTTCTTCCGGCATTTTCATAAATACTTCCGGCGACTTCCATATACATTCTACTTAGGCAATCCTGTTGATTCTGTAACTTTATCTCGTCAAGATTGTACATGATAACCTCCCTTATTTGTCATCTCATCTGATTAATCTAAAAGAAAGCAAGAAACAAAATGTCCGCTTGAAATTTCTTTTAGTTTTGGTTCTTCATTTAAGCATTTTTCTGTCGCATCAGGACATCGGTTTGCAAATCTGCAAATAGGTTTTGGATTAATCGGAGAGCTTATTTCCCCTTTTAACAATACTCTTTTCCTTTTGTTATGCAAGCTTGGTACCGGTATCGCCGATAAAAGCGCTTTTGTATATGGATGAGTCGGATTTGCAAACAACTCCTCCGAAGGTGCCTTTTCAATAAGCTTTCCAAGATACATAACGGCTATATCATCAGAAAAATGATTAACTACCGATAAGTCATGTGTTATAAACATGTATGTCAAACCCATCTTTTCCTGCAATTCGTTCATTAAATTTAATATCTGCGCTTGAATTGATACATCAAGTGCCGAAACAGGCTCGTCACATACTATAAATTTAGGATTCAGTGCAAGTGCCCTTGCTATACCTATTCTTTGTCTTCTTCCTCCGTCCAGCTCGTGCGGATAAGCATTGATAAGCCTATGAGCCAATCCGACGGTCTCCATTATCTCCAAAACTCTGTTCATTCTATCCTTGCTGTTGTTTAATATTCGATTTAGCTTTAAAGGCTCAGCTATAGTTTCACTTATGGTTTTTCTCGGATTTAATGATGAAAAGGGGTCTTGAAATATAATCTGCATTTCTGTTCGCTTTTTTCTCATTTCACTGTCGGAAAGTTTTCCTATATCCTTTCCTTCAAACAGCACTTCTCCGCTTGTCGGCTCGATTAATCTGAGTATCGCCCTTCCTGTTGTTGATTTACCGCAGCCCGATTCGCCTACAACACCAAGAGTTTTGCCCTTTTCGATAGTAAAGGACACATCATCTACAGCATGCAGCATTCCCTTCGGAGTTTTAAAATATTTTTTTAAATTTCTTACATCTAAAAGTACATTTTTACTCACTGCTAATCACCTTTCCTTCCTTGATATTTTTTTCGTTGTAAAGGTGACATTCTACATAATGCTCCTCATTTCTGTAAACCTTTTTAGGCTTTTGTGTTTTACATATTTCCATTGCATAATCACATCTCGGGCAGAAGGTACAGCCCTTAGGCAAATCTGTCGGATCCGGCATAAGTCCTCTTATGGGCTTTAGCTTAGCTGTTCTGTTGTCTATATTGGGCAGTGAATTAAACAGTCCCTCTGTATACGGATGTCTTGTATTATCAAATATGTCCTCTAAGCTTCCGTGCTCAATTATTCTTCCGCCGTATATAACGGATACATCATCGCATATTTCAGCTACTATACCTAAATCATGCGTAATCATAAGCATAGACATATTATATTTATCTTTTAATTCTTTCATCATCTCAAGAACCTGCGCTTGTATTGTAACATCAAGTGCCGTTGTAGGCTCATCTGCTATCAGAAGCTCAGGATTGCAGGAAAGAGCTATAGCTATAATAACACGCTGTTTCATTCCTCCCGAGAACTGGTGAGGATACTCATGACCTCTGTCTCCCGGAATTCCGACAAGCTCCAGCATTTCTCTGGCCTTTCGTGTTGATTTTTCTCGTCCCAGCTTTTCGTGTACTTCAATTACTTCTGCTATTTGGTCTTCGACTGTCATAACGGGATTTAATGATGTCATAGGGTCCTGAAAAATCATTGATACAGCCTTTCCTCGTATCTGTTCCATTTCTTTTTCCGACTTTTTAAGCACATCCTCACCGTTTAACTTAATTGAGCCTTTTGTTATAACTCCCGGAGGGTTTGGTATTAGTTTCAAAATCGAAAGTCCTGTTGTTGTTTTTCCTGCGCCTGTTTCTCCGACAAGTCCCAGTGTCTTACCCTTTTCTATGGATAAATCCAAGCCGTTCAGTGCCTGAACAACTCCCGATCTTGTACGGAATTCAACTGTCAAATCCTTTATTTCAATGGCTTTATTGTTTTTATCATTACTCAAAATCTTCTCCTCCTTTATTTAAGTCTTGGATCTAAAGCATCTCTCAGACCGTCTCCAAGAAGATTCAAAGCTAATATTGTAAGCATAATAGCAAGTCCCGGAATAAAAGTAAGATAGCTGTTATCTCTTATATAATTTCTGCCTGCCGACAAAAGCGCTCCCCATTCCGGTGCAGGTGCCTGAACTCCAAGTCCTAAGAACGAAAGTGCCGCAGTATTTGCTATTGTTGCAGCAACTCTTAAAGTTGTCTGTACTATTATCGGACCCATGCAATTAGGCAATATATGACTGAAAATAATTACAGCATCTTTTGCTCCTATGGCACTGGCAGCCTCAATATAGTCAACCTCTCTTACAGTCAGAACAGAGCCTCTTACAATTCTTGCGAATGTTGGAATTGAAGATACCGAAAGCGCTATAATCAGGTTTATCGTGCTTGCACCCAATGCCGCTACAATAACCATAGCTAAAAGCGTCATCGGTATTGCAAGGAAAATATCCGTAATTCTCATAATTATATTATCTATCATTCCTCCGTAATAGCCTGAAACCGCTCCTAATATTCCTCCCAGAACCAGGCTTATCGCAACAGATAAAAAGCTTACATACAGTGACATTCTGCTGCCGTGAACAACTCTTGCCAACAAGTCACGACCATAATCATCTGTTCCGAAAGGATGTTCAAGAGATGGCCACTTTAAACGTTCGGATATATTTTGTTCTATAACCTTAGTATCGTAATCATAAAGCAGGTCCGCTCCCAAAGAAACGAGAATTAATAAGACTAAAAATATCAGTCCGAACATTGCCGCCTTATTTTTGCCAAGAAGAGAAAATATCTCTTTTATCTGATTGTTTTTCTTATATTGCTTCACAAGCTCTTTTTGCGTCAATTTGTCATTTATTTTGCTCATATTTTATGCCTCCTTAAGAATACATCGCCTTGATACGCGGATCCATAAATCCATACAGCAAGTCAACCAACAGATTTACAATTGAGAAGCAAACTGTTAAGACCGTCATACAGCCAAGCACCATAGGTACATCTCTTGCGCTAATCGACTGTACCATAAGCCTTCCAAGTCCCGGCCATGCAAAGACGGTTTCTGTTAAAACAGAGCCTCCCAATAATTGTCCCATTTGAATACCGCAAACCGTAATTGTCGGTATCAGGGCATTTTTAAAGGCATGTCTTATTATAACATTTGATTTGGATACACCCTTTGCTCTGGCGGTACGGATATAGTCCTGTCTTACTGTTTCTAGCATCGATGAACGTGTAGTTCTGGCTATAGATGCCATATTCATAAATCCCAGCGATATAGCCGGCAATATATAGCTTTGCCAGCTGTCCGCTCCCTTAACAGGAAACCAGCCGAGATTGAGCGAAAACACCAGTATCAGCAATAGTGCAAGCCAGAAAATCGGCATTGATACCCCTATTAATGAAATAATCATACTTACATTGTCAAATATCGTATTCTGTTTGACTGCAGCCAAAATCCCGAGCGGAATAGCCAATATAATTGAAACTACACCGGCAACTATAGACAAGTTAAAGGTATAAGGAAACCTTGAAGCTACCTCGTCTATAACAGGTCTTTTTGTCGAATATGATATTCCTAAATCACCCTTGCAAAAATTGACCAAATATCTGACATACTGAACTAATACCGGGTCATTTAACCCCATTTTTTCTCTTAACTCTTCCTTTTGTTCCGGTGTTGCATTTTCACCTAAAATCAATTGAACGGGATCTCCGGGCGCAAGCTGCATAATCATAAATACCAGAAATGTTACACCGATAATTACCGGAATTAAGGCTAAAAGTCTTTTAAATATATATTTAAGCATTTTACCTCCTTAAGTCGCTGTTAAAGCTCTGATTTAGCTAAAGCTTTAAATTTATTAAAGTGCTAAAAATTATATCAAATAGTTTTTAGCACTTTATATCTATAAATTAAAACGCGTTTTATTTCCAGAACATGTCATTGAATCCTACGTATCCTGTAGCGCTTGCCACTACTCCGCCAAGATTTGCATCGTATGCTCTGAACATAGATGGCTGATATAATGACGGCTGCGGAGATAATTCATTTATTTTGACAACTATTTCTTGAATCAATTTAAGTCTCGCATCTGCATCGATTGTACTTTCTGCTTTTTTAACCAAAGCATCTATTTCATCATTTTTTATAGCTCCCGGATATGATTCTGCTCTGCTTGAATGATAACGCTGAACGTAAGTTAAAGAGTTTGATGGTGACCATGAAGATATAAGCGCTGTCCAGTCTCCTGAAGTCCAGCTCGCAAAGTACGTAGCTGTATCCATTGTAACTATCTCAACCTTGATGCCCAGTTTAGCCAAGCTGCTTTGCATAACTGTTGATGCCGCTACCTTTATTTCATTTGAGCAGATAATAGGAATTACTATATCTGCAGGGTTTCCGCCCCATTTATCAAGATATTCCTGAGCTTTCTCTAGATTAAACTCAGCCGCACCTTCATCAGTCGAGCCCCAATAGCCTGATGCTATCTGAGTATAGTTTGGTGTTGCATATCCGTTAAGGGCTGCCGCTATAACATCATCTCTGTTGATACCGTAATTTATAGCTTGCCTTACATTTACATCATCAAACGGAGCTACGTCTGTATTTAATGCTAAGAAAAAGTTTTCAACCGAAGCCACTTCTTTAACTTCAAATTTTTTATTCTCTTTTATTCTTGATACATCCGCTGTTGAAAGTTCATATATGAAATCGATTTCTCCTGCTTCCAGTGCAATTGTTCTTGATGTTCCTTCAGGTATTATTTTAAATACTAAATTAGGTATAGAAGCTTTTCTGTTTGTATCAAAATAATCTTCATTGGCAACAAATTTTAATGAATCACCATAATTCCACTCTTTAAATTTATACGGGCCTGTTCCTACAGGATTGGCATTGAAATCATTATTAGCCTCAATTAATGACTTCGGAACTATAAAATTAAAATGATATGCAAGGTCTGCCAGCAATCCTGCGTATGCGCCGTTAGTAACTATTTTTACATTATATTTGTCCACAGCTTCCACGCTTTTTATGTTAGCTGTATAGCTTGCGCTTGCTGCAAAGGATTTTGCCCATTCAATGGAAGCAACAACATCATCTGCTGTCATCTCTTCTCCGTTGTGAAACTTAACTCCTTCTTTCAGCTTAAATACCCAGTCGGTATCGCTTTCTGCCTTGTATGTTTCAGCTAAATCAGGTAATATGTCCAAAGTTTCATGGTCAATTCTCATCAATCCGTTATATGTGAGTATGTTCATATAAACAGATATCAATGAGTCGTGGTCACAAGTTGTCAAGGACGGAGGCTCACCTGTAAGTGCCACATTAAGAGTGTCGGTACTACCGCCGCCGGGCTTCGTTGTAGAACATGCGCTTAACATGCTGAATGCGAAAACCATTATTAACAGCAAACTAATTAATCTTGTTCCTTTTTTCATTATTAATCATCCCTTCATTTTTTATGTTTATTTATCGAGTATTAAGATATCGTTTTCGATACCTCACTGCCTCTACACATGTTTATTATACCAGTTGACATGCGATAAGGCATAATATATAATTCAGATAAGCTTTATACTAAAATTGTCTATCACATAATGAGGAGGTATAAAGATGACATTAAATCAACTTAAATATGTACTCGAAATATCAAAAACAGGCTCTATTAATAAAGCCGCAAGCAATCTGTTTTTATCTCAATCAGTCTTATCGGCATCCATCAAAAACTTGGAGGCAGAGCTTGGAAAAGAGATTTTTTCAAGGTCTACGAGAGGTGTTGTTCTTACGCCATTCGGAAAAACGTTTATTTCATACATAAGTCCGATACAAATGCAGTTAAAACAGCTTGACGACATGATAAGCACTAAATATGCCGACAATCTGATGCGTTTGAGTATTGCAAGCAACGGATTTAACTTCATAAGTAAAATCTGTGCCGACCTATATAAAAAATATGCTTCTATCGGAATCAGAATTGAAGAACACGAGGCTTTCGGTCCGGAGGCTATGAATCTTGTAGCCAATAATGTGGCTGAAATAGGACTTGTCAGACATTGGAACTGTTATAAAAACCAATATATCAAGCAATATAACGCACTTAAGCTTCAATTTTATCCATTGCTTACTTTAGATATAGGTGTTACGGTAGGACCCAGCAATCCGCTGTTTTACAATGAAAGCAACTATATAACTACGGACATGATACAGCCTTACCCTATGATAATGTATAATTATATGGATTTCGGACCATATTCTGATATTTTTGACAGATTAAAGCTTAAACATTCAAACAGCAAGTTTATAACTTCGTCAAGAGCAACTATATATGAAACTCTGGCTGTATCTGATGCATGCTATTTGAATTCAAACTATAATTCCTTGGATGAGATTAAGGATATCTCCGGCACTATGGGAAATAAAAGAACTTTGATTTTACAGGATTGTGATATAAAATCCGAACTGGGATGGATAAAAAGTGCTAATTCAAATTTATCACCTATAGCTTCTGAGGCGATAAATCTGATAAGTGCACATTTGACAAATGATATCAATTAATGCGATAACTGTTATCGCAAAATGTGATAGCCGCTTACTTTCCTTTTTTTGTTTTTATATACATTTGTAAGATAAAACCAACTATGAAGCCAAGCATTAATATAGCATTGTTAGTGAAAGCTCCTGCCATAGTAATCTTAGCTCCTTGCTCGGTATGAATCATGAACTCTGCTGTCAGCCCAAGTACCGATGCTGCCATAAATACCTGACCAAATATAAGATAATCCAGAAGTATCGCAAGCATGGATACTCCTAGTATGGGCATATATATTGTTCTTATAACTGTAAAGTCAATGTATTTTGCATAATAAAAATAAGATAAAATAACAGCATATATCATTAAATACAATATAGCCAATCTAGCCCTATGCTTAGAGCTATTTTTAATATTTTTTTTCAAGCTGCACCTCTTTATAAATCAAGTTCTGTTTCTCCGTCACCCTGAGTAATATGCCATATTTCATGACCCATCAATTCATCGGTAGATATTTTATCACTAAGAGATTTAGCAATCATCATATTGTTAATTAAGCTTTTTTTATTTTTCGTGAAGCCGTATTTTAATAAGATATCCTTGTACATACCATATAAGCCTGTTCCGACAACCACATATTCTGCATTAACCTTATAGCAGTAATTAATTATCGCCTCTGCTATTGCACCGATATACTCTTCGTTATCCGGGTCTGTAAAGTTTTCGGCTACTGATACCATTTTAGAATTATTAGCCAAAGTTTCTCTTAATACTACAAATCCGATTTTTTCCTCACCTGAATTTATTAAAAGAGTTTTATACTTAACATCCGGTCTTTTATTATATCTATAATTTAAATATTTGTAATTTCTTACTATTAAAACATTGTACTTATCCTTAAATTTATCCCAATATTCCGTTATTTCCTCCGGTATAGAGTCAAGCTCTTTAACAGAAGCATTCAACTTTTTCAACATATTTTTAGGTGAGAGTCTTAGCTTATCAAAGCATTTATAAAGTCCGCCGGATAGGTTTGCCAAGAATCCTATTTTTATTTTCTCTTTCATTTTGTTAGCTATATTAATTGGTCTTATATAGACTTCCTTCTCATACAATGTCGGCCAGCCGAACTTTTCATATGCGGGATATGAATTTTTATTGGCAAGACCGATGATAAGATCGACCCCGTTATTTCTTCCGCTCTCAACTGAATTATCTGTCATCATTCTGAATATACCTTGTCTTTTATAATCTGGATGAGTCATGGATTTAACCGAATGAGCCGCAATTACTACCTTGCCGTTTACATAAAGCTCAAATGGTATAAGTCCGTCTGCGCCTATAATCTTATTCTCTTCTTTAAGTACATACATGAGATTTTGACCATTGGGATTATACGGATTTTCATCGAACATCCATCTGTGCATATCTAAATCCTGGTTGGTTCTTTCACCGAAGGATAATATACAAAGCTCCTCAAAGCTTTCAAAATCCTCATCTAAGTTTAAATTACAAATTATTCTTTCACTCATATGTATATCGCCTCCATGTTTTAATGGTTTATAAACGGCTCAGCTTGCTGAGACTATGATATAATAAAAACATATATTTTGAGCTTTATTATATGCTTTCCAAAACAAACAAAAATATTGTCTGTTTTTGTGCTTTGATTCTTTTTATTTTCTTCTGATGCTTATAAAAATTTTCAAATTCTAAAATATTATTGAATAAATACTAGCATAATTCATCTCTAAATTCAAGATTTATATCAAATTATGAATTATTTTAGCGGATTTACTAACGACAGATATTTTTAGTCGCAAATATATTTGCTGTATAAAAAGCAAGATTTTCAATTGACTTTACATATAATATAGATTAAAATTTATGTATTGATTTTTCGGATGGATTTCGTAAAAAAATACATCCCGATTCATGCACAAAAGTGCCTGACATTTTGTGCGAGTAATTGCATAGCATAACTATGATATAAGTTTTTATATATAATACTAATCACTTATTAAAATCCTGTAATTGAGATAAGTGTAAATACAACTTAAAGGAGAAATATACAATATGATAATTATAGTCGACTTTGGCGCACAATATAGCCAGTTGATAGCCAGAAGAGTTCGTGAAGCTAATATTTATTGTGAAATTGTACCCTATACATACACAATAAATCAAATAAAAGAAAAAAATCCGACAGGAATAATTCTTTCAGGCGGTCCGGCAAGCGTATATGAAGATAATTCCCCTTCTA
The DNA here is from genome assembly GCA_002396645.1 of Firmicutes bacterium UBA5010. Lineage (GTDB taxonomy): Bacteria > Bacillota > Clostridia > Tissierellales > Sedimentibacteraceae > UBA1535. The sequence continues at coordinate 7,455 of DGYI01000009.1, read as the reverse complement.
TAAGCAAGGAAATATTTGAATTGGGCATTCCGGTGCTGGGAATATGCTATGGAGGTCAATTAATCGCTCAGACATTCGGCGGTAAGGTAACAAGAGCGGACAACAGAGAATACGGACGCATTAAGCTTCAAACGAGTGAAAATGCGGGTTTATTCAAGGATATACCACAAGACTCTTTAGTATGGATGAGCCACACAGATTATATAGAGGAAAAACCGCAAGGCTTTAAAATAACGGCATCATCTGAAACTTGTCCTATATGTGCAATGCAAAATGATGAAAAGAAAATTTATGCAGTTCAATTCCATCCGGAGGTTGAACATTCTGAAAAAGGCAGAGAAATTTTACAAAACTTCCTGTTTAATGTATGCAACTTAAAATCAGACTGGAATATGGGAAGTTTCGCAATAGAAACAGTTGAAAAAATCAAGCAAACAGTCGGAGATAAAAAGGCTTTATGTGCGTTATCGGGCGGAGTTGATTCATCAGTTGCAGCAGTATTGGTTCACAAGGCTATAGGTAAAAATCTTGTTTGTGTATTTGTTGACCATGGCTTGCTAAGAAAAGACGAGGGAGATCAGGTTGAACAGATATTTAAAGAGCAATTTGATATGAACCTGATAAGAGTTAACGCAGGCGAAAGATTTTTAGGAAAATTAGCAGGTGTTACAGAGCCTGAGCAAAAGAGAAAGATTATCGGTGAGGAATTCATAAGAGTATTTGAAGAAGAAAAAGAAAAGCTTAAATCCGAATTCGGAAATATAGAATATCTTGTTCAGGGAACTATCTACCCTGACGTTGTAGAAAGCGGAACAGCAACCGCGGCAACTATAAAATCGCATCATAATGTAGGAGGACTTCCTGAGGATGTTGATTTTGAACTATTGGAGCCATTAAGACAATTATTTAAAGATGAAGTTCGTCAAGTGGGCAGAGAGCTTGGAATACCTGAGGATTTAGTTGAAAGGCAGCCATTTCCGGGTCCGGGACTTGCAATCAGGTGTTTAGGTGAAATCACAGAGGATAAGCTTCACATAATAAGAGAAGCAGATTATATATTCAGAGACGAAATAAAAAAAGCCGGTCTTCAAAAAAGCATATGGCAATATTTCGCCTGCCTGCCAAATGTAAAAAGTGTTGGAGTTATGGGTGACTACAGAACTTATTCTCATACGGTAGCGCTAAGAGCGGTTAACTCCTCAGACGGAATGACCTCAGACTGGGCAAGAATCCCATATGAGGTACTTGAAAAGGTATCAAACAGAATAGTAAATGAAGTGGATAATGTAAATAGGATAGTTTATGATATCACTTCCAAGCCACCTTCGACTATCGAGTGGGAATAATACAATGAAACCGTATAGCCTTGTTAATACAACAGTTATACGGTTTATTTTTTATTAATAGTACATTTATAATAAAGTTTATTAAAGCAACTCAAAACTTTTTGAGATTAGTTTTTGTTCCTAATTAATTTTCATAATTGTCCTCCTTAACATTTATTTGTTTATTCCTTTATTCTCTATTTTTGTTACTCTATTTTATCTTGCCTAAATTGTTTCAACAACTTCAACATTTTCTTTTATGTCAACAATTACATCAAGTTTTACACTGCACCTTTCCATTCGGCGTCTGCTGCAATCTTGTTACACATGTCTTTTATCTAAATCCTAGACCAATAAAACATATACCCCATCATATTTGCATAAAAATAACACATATAATAGTTCTATAATCATCCTTTTTTTAATATTCTATTATTTTATGATGAAATTTGTTATATTGCCTGTTGTATAACCTGCGGATAAGTTCGCTGCTTTATAACTAACAAGACTTGGTCTCGATGAAATGCCTAAAGAAGAGTATGTTCTGTTATATGATAACATACCATTACTATAATAACATTCAATCCTATCAGATTTTAATAAAGCCTTAAATTGATGCTGTGTGCTATAAGGTGATGCAACACCTGCTATGTCTTTATAAATTCCATTAACATAAAAATGGATTTCTGCTCCATCTGACACCGTACCCTCTTCCGTACTGTCAACACGATTAGTAAATACTATTTGTAAATTGTTGGTACAATTAACAACCAAATCTATGCCGCCATACGACTCATGTATAACAGGACGCCATCTAGCCCCTGTAGCATATATCTGAACTTCAATGCTATTTGCTAATAAGGAAGTCTGAAAAGGTTTAATGTTTCCATCTACCGGAACACTAGCTAACTCAAATAATGTTCCTGTGTATATCTTTTTATTAACTCCGCCCTGTCCAATATAGGCCTCGTTTATCTTTTTATTAATTCCACCAACACCTAAATGACCCTCTTTTATTTCTCTGTTAACTCCGTCTTTACCTAAAATAAGCGGCATAAAATCACCACCTTAGGAATTAACATTATACTTTTAGAAATGCTCTTAACTATTTTCTGTTTTCTCATTTTTTCACCTCATGATTTATTTTACTGATATAATATCAAATAAAAAGTATCATAAAGTATCAACTTTAGTTAATTTTATTCTAATATTTATGTTTGCTATAGTACGATATTTTTAATATTTTGATACTTAGAGTTTGGCTCATTTTCTATAACTCTTTTCTGTAAATTAAGACACTTTCCAGTATTTGTTATTCTATTTTTTTAGATTGTCTATTTATTTCCGTAAATAAATAGACAATATTTTACATATATGCTATAATTTCAAGACGAACGCTTTAAGATGAATGATTTATTTATTAATTTTACATTCTATACTACTCAATTGTGAAATAATATATAAAAAATGAGTGATTAAGAAAACATGGATAGGTTTCAAAATTAATATCAACAATATAGATTTAGTAAGACAATAATATTATAAGGAGTGATATAAAAATGAAATTTAAGAAAATTATGTTTAGTTTTATAATTTGTGTAGTATTAATTTTAAATATTAAACCTGCATTTGCAAGTTCTATTTTGCAAAAAATTGAAGTGTTGATTAATGGTATAAGTATTTATGTAAATAATGAACAAATCGTATCAGATAATTTTATATATAATAGGACAAGCTATGTGCCATTAAAAGCAATTGCAGAAATGAATGGAATGAAAGTTAATTGGAACGGTGAACAGAAGAGAGTTGACTTAACAAGTGATGAAACTTTTTATATGAAAAAAACAGATGGTAAATATAATATAATCGGGGGTTACCCAAGGTCATTTACAGATGGAACCTATCTTAAGTGGGATTATATAACTGTAGTTTTCAACGCTAATACTAAGAAGATAGTGGATAATAATAAAGTCGTATTGATTGATTATAAAGGAAATCGTGTTGATGTTAGATGTCAGCCCGGTGTGTCAGCACACGATAATTTTCTTATAGTTACAAAAAATAAATTAGAATTAAATACATATTACAGTTTATATATACCTAAAGATAATATAGTTATGGAAAATGGTGATTTATATGGTGAAGAAATATTAATATATTTCAAAACAGCAAGCAATGCTATCAGAGGTAAAATATCATCAAGTGATGAACTATTTGGAAAATCAGTAATAATAAATGATCTTAATAAAGAATTTTCTACCAATGTAGTAGGAAAAAATGAATTCTATTTTTCTAATATTCCATCGGGAAAATATGAAATAACTATTGATGGTCGTCCTTTTGGAAATATCGCTGTAGAAGATAATAAAATAAATGTAGTTAAAGTAATAGAAAAATAGTTTTTAACGTAAGATGAAATAACTTACTCACATACATATAAGGAGATCAACATGAAGCAGATATTAAGCAATTTCATAACATTAATGAAAGCAGCATGGCATATTGAAAAGCGTTACTTTTTGTATCTCTTTTTCAACATTTCAGGCATTAGTATTTTTAGTTACTATTCTATTCAGATTCCCAAAATTGTATTAGATATGATTGAAAATAAATCGATTGATTTTTCATATCTTGCAATCGTGTTTTTAACACTTGCTTTATCTGCATTTGTCGTATCAATGACAAAGGTTTTTTATATGCCGGTTGGAAGTAAAATACGATATAATTACTTACTTGAACTATCAAAACAGTATATGTCAATACCTTACGAAGTATATGAAAATCCAAGTGTCCAGGATAATATTTGGAAAATATCCCGACCAGTATCATCTATTGATGGAATCCAAGGCTTTTATACTGATTTAGCACAGTTTGTTGGTAATCTGGGGATATTTTTGATTGCCATAGGATTACTATTTAAGCTGGAAATATGGATTGTTATATTGGTGTTGGCATGGTTTATTTTCTATACATACCTTTCAATCAGAGCCTCAAATAAAATTGATAAACGAATTAATAATCGAATACATCTACTTCAAGAAGAATGGTATCTGGATGATATTGCTATTGATGTAGCATACGGAAAAGAAATTCGAGTTTTTCAACTCCAAAATTGGATGCAAACTAAACTATCCGTTTTATATAAGAAAATGAATAAACTCTTTCGTGAAAATGAAAATACTAGAGTACTACCGAACATATTAGATGATACTTACCAATTTCTACGAGACAGCTTAATCTATATATTTTTAATTGTTCTATTTTTCAATAATAAAATGAGTATAGGGGAACTTGCATCCTATAGTGTTTTGATCTCCCAGCTAAACAGAGCACTAATGATGGGTACAGATAATCTTCAAAGACTTCTATCAAAACATGAAAATTACAAGCATATGTTTGACTTTATAAACATTCCTACACAGTCTAACCAAGGTATATCTATTGAAGAAAAAGAAGATTGGATAATTGAATTTGAAAATGTATCTTTTAAATATCCTGATACTGAACACTGGATTTATAAGGATTTAAATTTTACGATTAAATCAAAGCAGAAGCTGGCAATTGTCGGACTTAACGGTGTTGGCAAAACAACTCTGTTAAAATTGCTGCTGCGGCTTTATAAGCCAAGCATTGGAGCAATTAAATTAAACGGAATTAATATTGATGAATATAAACTAGAAGATTACTTTAATCTTTTCGCACCTGTGTTTCAAGAAATAAATCTCTTTCCATTCACGATTAGAGATAATATAAGCTTTGGACAAGATATTGACGATGATGCTTTGATAAGCTCATTTGCAAAAGCGGGTTTAGATCATAAACAATTTAATAAAGATACTTTAGATTCAGTTTATTTGACGCGCTATCTTTATTCGGAAGGATTAATGCTATCTGGCGGACAAGCTCAGAAATTCGTCACTGCCCGAGCAATAGCCTTTAACCGTCCGATCTATATCTTTGATGAGCCAACAAGTGCTCTAGATGCTGTAGCTGAATATGATTTTTATCATCAAATAGAATCTGATATGAATGATAAAACAATTTTATTTGTTTCGCACCGATTAGCCAGCACACAGTTTTGTGATGAAATTCTGCTAATTGAAGGTCAATCAATATTAGAAAAAGGATCACATGAATCACTATTGAATCAAGGTGGTCGTTATGCAGAGCTGTTTAACATGCAGGCAAAATATTATCGAAATGAGGAGGTTCTATGAAAAACAAATTGAATACCTTCAAATTTTTTATATCACGTATTAAATCACTAACTCCAAAGATTTTTATATATCAAGGATTATTTGCAATACTTAGGACAATAGAAATCTTATTTGTAATGTACATTCCATCTATACTTATTATCCTTTTGACAGGCTCTTTTAACCTGCAACAAGTTATCACTTACTTGATGGTTGGTTTAACTTTATTGTGGATTATACGAATTTCTAATCGAATAATCATAAAAGAAAATGCTTTATTAGAGAACTCATTCTCTCAAGAATTAATAAAGGATCTCAGTTATAGGATTACAACTACTCAATTCTCTACGGTAGAGGATTCTGAATTTGTTGCAAAAAAAGAAGAGGCAATGTTTCCTATAAAAACACAAAATGCAATTCAGAATATGTTTAGATCTGTTCCGATAGTATTTCAATCAGTTGTTATTTTGGCAAGTGTATTGGCCATATTACTTGTTTACGAACCGATATTAATGGTCATTGCTATTGTAGTGGCTGTATCTAGTTTCATTGTCAGTCAGAAAATGATTCGTTATGAGGCTGAACAAGCAAAAAGCAATGCAAGAAAAAACAGTGAATATGTTTATTATCTAAGGACGATGCGTGACTCTGCCATCGCAAAGGATGTTCGAATCTATCGTATGCAGCCATACTTTGCCGAAAAGTATAAAAGTCTCTTCACATTTATAGTAAAGTCAACAAAAAAATTATATGCCTCACGAGAATACAGAGGACTTATAAATCAAATGTTGTCGGTCATTCTAATGATATTTATTTATGGTTTTCTGGTTTATAAAGTCACCACATCTTCGATGGAAATATCGATTTTTGTTCTGTTGGTGAATGCAACACTTAGTTTTAATGATCAAATGAATGTATTCTTCTCGGAAATATTGATGTTAAATCAGCAATTGATATATTTAGATTCGTTAAAACAATTCTATAGTATGTTATCTACAAATCAATCTATTGGAAAAGAAGCTTTGAATGAACCAATTCATTCAGTTGAATTTAAAAACGTCACATTTAGATATCCAAAGACGGACGCTAATGTATTAAACAATTGCAGCTTTAGGATAGATGGGACTAAAAACTTATCCATTGTAGGACGTAATGGCAGTGGAAAAACAACAATAATAAAACTCCTCTCGCGTTTATATGAACCCCAAGAAGGAGAGATTCTGGTTAATGGTAAAAATATTAAATATTATGAAGAGAGTTCATATCTGAAACAATTATCTATTATTTTTCAGGATTTTAAAACATTTAAGTATTCTATCCGAGAAAACATTATTTTCGATAGTCAAACAGATGAAAAACAATTCTCTGAAGCTATTGAAAAATCAGAATTATCTAAGGAGTTGTGTAAATTTCCAAACGGAGTTGATACTAACTTAGTGCGTGATATTGAAGATGTTAAGTCAGTTACTCTCTCTAAAGGACAGGAACAAAAATTAGTTATTGCTCGAAGTATCTACGGAAAAGGATCACTGTTAATTTTGGATGAACCGACTGCATCATTAGACCCAATTGCCGAGGAAGAAGTATATCAGCATTTCCAATCAATTACTAAGGATAAACTAGCTATATTCATTTCTCACCGTCTTTCAAGCTGTCGTTTTAGTGATATTATTATCTATCTGGAAGATGGCTTTGTAAAAGAATTAGGAAGCCATCAACAATTATTAAGATTAAATGGAAAGTATGCTTCTTTGTTTAATCTACAAGCTAGCAAATATCAATAATCTAAATAAATATAAACCGTATAGCTTTGTTAAATTAACAGTTATACGGTTTTATTTTATAAATAGTGCATAAAATTTTCAAGCATAAGCATAGGCTAACCTGTTTTTATGCAGCTTTACTGTTATAATATATAACAATAATATCTCTTT
>DGYI01000025.1:90017-109168 GCA_002396645.1 Firmicutes bacterium UBA5010 | reverse complement strand
CACCAATATGTTATGGCTTTTTAATTATATAGATATTATTATAAGTACAAGTTATTAAAAAATAAAGATAAAGGAGAAATAAAAAATGAAAAAATTTATAGGGGTATTATTAATATTTTGCATTATAATTTCTACTTTCAGTTTTATAACTTACGCAGATCAGTACAATATTTCACCTTTCAGCGATATACCTAATCCCGAAGTTTCCAAAAAATAATTAATTACATACATTTTATCTTGCTTTTTATAAACTCCCCCAAAGTTTTATTGTTCATAATGCAACTCATGATATAAGATTTTTTCAGTTCATTTATGTATAAATCTTTATCCCATGGTTGCATTTCTCTTTTTTGTTCAATAGAAGACNNATAAACAAATTTTGATTTTTAATAGAAGATTTCGTATTCCATGCCTTGGAATATAAAAAATTTACAATAAAGCTTCCTCTTCTGCTTTTTAAGTTTTCAACAATTATTTTTTCAATTAAATCATTGGACTTTTCATACATACCAATATTTCCTAAAATACTTTCATAATTTGCAATAAAAAGTTCATATATAATTATATGATTGCTAATGTCATTAATTATATTATTATAATAAAATTCAATTGACTCATATAGCTTTAAAGCCTCAGTAATATTTCCCAATTTTTCTAAAATAATTGCTATATTAATCATAATCATTATTTCTATCTTTGTATAATAACTGCAGGTGTCTTTAAAAAATATATATCTGGGCAAGGTAACTAATAATGCCTCTTTAAAATTTTTCAAAGTATCTTCCTGTGAGATTATATCCAGATTTTTAAAAATCAAAATTTGTTTATACATAAAATATTGCTTGTTTATCGGGTCAGAAATATCAAGTTTTGTACTTATTGTTTCCAAAAGCTTTTTTGCTTCATCATATTTTCTTAAAATTATATAGTCATCCAACATATCACACATCTTGTGAGTTTCATAATCATCCGAAATAATTCCCGCGCTGTAAAGAATACCTGATAGATTAAGCTTTTTTAATAGATTTCTCGCTATTTTAGGATGAGGAGACGTTGAACCATTTTCTATTCTTGACAGAGTAACCGCAGAGCAAATTCCGTCAGACAGCTCCTCTTGAGACATATTCAACATATTTCTCCTTCTTCTTATTACATCTCCTATAAAATAGATTTCTTTAGAGCTGTAATATGGATACCATTCATAAGGTTCGTTAGTCACATTATACTCCAAAAACAAGTCATCAATTATATTTTTCCATTCAACAGTTATTTTATATTCATTTTCAAAATCTATTAATTTATATGATTTTTCATCAGATTTACTTTTATTATGATCGATTATATTTTTTAAGGCTAAGCTTTTGTTTTTGAGTATATCGGATATAAAATACAGCTTACCGCTGCTTTGAAGATATTCAATTGCCTTATTGCAATGAAACAGCATTTTCTCATATTCATTTTGATAAATCCAGTATTTACATACTAAGCAAACAACTTTAGGATAAAGCTTTGCCTTTATTAAATCTTCACATTTGCTATTTTCTATATATTCAATTAATTCTTCATATTCCTTATCTATAGAAATATTATTAAAAACCTGCGATTTTAGTCTAAAATATTCTATAATTAAAAATAATTCATTAAATCCCACTACCAAGTTGGATAATTTAGTTTTTTCTATTCTCGGAACAGTTAAAAGCACTGCCTGTCTAATTTTCTCATACGCTGATTTACAATCATTTCCCTCTAAAATTAAAAGTCTTGATTCTATATGTAATATAAACTGCATATGAAACTTATTTTCATTCCCGTAATCCTTTATATATAAGTCCAACGCTTTTCTTGCCTTGAGAGTTTCCTTATTTTCAATAAGACCAAGTATATTATATCTTTGCATTATGCTTTTATATTTTAATCGAGACAAGTATGATTCATATCCGTCTTCTGAGACACCAAGGCGCTGTAAAAGAAAATCAAGCATAAGCTTGCTTGCATCTTTTTCTCCATTTTCAACAGAAGATAAAAAACTCTGCGTGCATATACCTTCAGCTAATGATTTCACGGAAATATTCTTTTCTGTACGTATTTTACCTATAAAAAGTCCTAATTGCTTATTATACATATTCAATGCCCCCCTAATTATGTTACTATATATACATATATTAACAAAATCAAGCAATTTAATCAATAAAAAAGCGAAACAAGTTTCGCTCTATGGAAGAGTTGTTCCAATTCTTCATTTATCTAAATAGGAAAGAAGCTTTCCTATTTAGATAAAAAAGTCCCTAAGTAATTTTATCTAAACGTCGTTTCGGCTTTAGTAAAAATTACTTTAGAGACCCTTGAATTGCTTTAATTTTTATCCTGCTGATATATGCTGTGCTTATCCCATAGATGTTCTAAATCGTTAAAGTATTGAAGCATATCATTTTTTTCATTTGCTCCTATGTTTAAAATCAGACTGTTTATCATGCACATAGGTACTACCAGCGAGTCTACAAATGATACTATGTTGTTTTTTGCAAGAAGTACAACATCTGCAAGATTATAAAACGGTGAAGCTTCTGTATCGGTTATCGCAATTATTTTAGCTTTCTTTTCCTTAATCATTTTTGTTACATCTACAGTGCTGTTTGAGTACCTCGGAAAGCTTATGCATATAAATACATCATCTTCTTTAACACGGATAATCTGCTCAAATAGTGAATTAACTCCTGTGTTGTTAAGAACCTTTACATTATCAAGCATAACATCTAAGTAAAAGCCCAAATAATTAGCCAGAGTTGATGATGTCCGCATACCTAATATATATACTTTGTTTGCGGCAGAAATAAGCTCTGTTGCTCTGTCAAGCGCATCGGCATCTATATTGTCCATCATATATTTCATACCGTTTATTTCATTTCTTATTATTCTTTTATGAAATTTTTCTGTATCTTTGCTTATATCGTCATCTAATCCAATTCTTTGAACAGTTGTAAGCTTATTTTTAATCAAAACCTGCAATGCTTTTTGTAATTCAGGAAATCCCGAGAATCCAAGAGCTCCTGCAAATCTGACTACTGTAGATTCACTAACATCAACCGTTTCTCCTATTTTAGAAGCAGTCATAAAAGCCGCCTTATCATAGTGTTCTATGATAAATTCTGCTATCATTTTCTGGCCTTTACTGAATTTATAGTAATTATTCTGGATCAGAGTTATTAAATCTGATGTATTTTTCATCCTCTAGCATCCTCTTACTAAATTAATGCCTTCTTCAAAAGCTTGCATATTTTTCTCTATCGTAGCTTTTGGTACTCTTTTTGCGATTGAATTTTTAATAGTTTCAATATTTATTATATCTTTGCACATTATTTCATATATTACACCTATAGATACTATGTTTGCAACCATAGGGATACCAATCTTTTCAGACGCAGTCCTCAATATCGGAAGCTTATATACTTTTTGCGTAGCAACACACTCAGGAATTTCAACATCCTCATCTATAATAAGAACTCCTTCTTCATCCAAGTCACAAGCGTAATTTTCGAAAGCTTTTTGTGTCAGAGCTAATAACAAGTTATTTTTCATTACCTTAGGATAGTTAATTTCAGCATCATTTATTATAACCTCTGCTTTACTGGCTCCCCCTCTTGCTTCCGGTCCATATGATTGTGTTTGTATAGCATTTAAGCCGTCTTCTATAGCAGCATCTGCAAATATTATAGCAGCCAATATAACTCCCTGTCCGCCGGAACCGCTTAATCTCATTTCTCTTTTTTGAAACATGATTCACACTCCTTCTGATTAATCTTGGAACTTCTCAATAATTTTTTTGTAGCTTTCAGTATATTCAGGTAGTGGATTATTATATAATTCACCTATAATTATTTTATTCTCACCTAATTCAGGCTTTCTCTCAACTACTTTTTTATCAACACAAGTATCTTTCAAATGAGTAAGCATAGCAGGTGCATCACCTTTTTTATTTTTTCTTCCATAATATGTCGGACATACGCTCAAAGCTTCTACGAATGAAAATCCTTTGTTTTGGATCGCTTTTTCTATCAATGTAGTAAGCTGAGTAGCATGATATGCTGTTGCTCGTCCAACGTAGGTTGCTCCTGCACCTTGAGCTAATGAGCATAAATCAAATGTTCTGTCAATGTTTCCAAAAGGTGCTGTAGTCGCAAAATCTCCGGTTGGTGTAGTAGGTGAATATTGTCCTCCTGTCATACCGTAGATGTTATTATTAAAGCATACAGTAGTTATATCAATATTTCTTCTTGCAGCATGAATTAAGTGGTTACCTCCGATAGCTGAGCAGTCTCCGTCTCCTGTAACTACGATTACGTGCATATTCGGATTAGCATGCTTAACACCTGTTGCAAAAGCTAAAGCTCTTCCGTGAGTAGTGTGAAGTGTGTTAAAATCCAAGTATCCCGGAGCTCTTGATGAACATCCTATGCCTGATACTACGCATATATCATCTTTATTTAATCCTAAATTATCTATAGCTCTTACTAAAGCATTCAGTATGATACCGTGACCACATCCCGGACACCAGATATGAGGTAATTTATTTTGTCTAAAATATTTATTTGTTATTTCATTGCAATTCATCATCACTATTTACCTCCGTTAATCGCTTCAATGATTTCGTCAGGACTTATCAGCACGCCTGTAACTTTAGTAATTTTGTTTACCTTACAGTCTTTTCCTGCGATTCTTTCTACTTCATAGTAGTATTGTCCTAAGTTCATTTCGGCAACATAAATTTCTTTTGCTTTTTTTCCAACTGCTAAAATTTGTTTTTCAAGCATTGGCCAGATAGTTATCGGTCTGAACATACCTACTTTTTTGCCTTCTGCCCTTAACTTATCAACTGCTTCTTTAGCACTTCTTGAAACACCACCAAAAGCAATTACTACTACTTCAGCATCATCTAATTTATATTCTTCAAAATATGAGAAGTCATCTATATTCATTTCAACTTTGTTGCAAACTCTTTCTACCAATTCTCCCGATATTTTGTTATCGTTAGTAGGGAATCCTGTTTTGTTATGAGTTAATCCCGTAACATGTATTCTATATCCTTCACCGAATGCAGGCAAAGGATGTACCATTGTTTTTTCGTCCATAAATTTATCATCATATTGTATAAAATCTTTCGGGTCGCAATCAGGCTTTATTCTATCTATAATTTCAATCTCTGAAGGATCTTTAAACATCAGCTTTTCTCTCATATGTCCCACTGTTTCGTCCATAAGATATATAACGGGAGTTCTGTATTTTTCTGCAAGATTAAAAGCTGTAATTGCATATTCATATGTTTCTTGAACGGAATTAGGAGTTAGAGCTATAACCGGATGATCTCCGTGTGTTCCCCATTTTGCCTGCATAATCTCGCCTTGAGCCGGAGAAGTCGGAAGTCCTGTACTTGGTCCGCCTCTTTGAACGTTTACTATAACACATGGAATCTCTGCCAAGCATGCATATCCCAAATTTTCCTGCATAAGTGAAAATCCCGGTCCGCTTGTTGCTGTCATTGATTTAAGTCCCGCTAACGAACCTCCTATAACAGCTGCCATACTTGCTAACTCATCTTCCATTTGTATAAACTTTCCGCCAACAGTAGGAAGTTTTTGAGAAGAAACCTCTGCAAGTTCTGTAGACGGTGTTATAGGATAACCTGCAAAGAAACGCATGCCTGCCGCTATAGCACCTTCAACACAAGCTTCATTTCCCTGAACTAATTTATATTTTTTATTGTTACTCATCTTTCTTACCTCCCACCAAATATATAGCGTTGTCTGGACATCGCAATTCACAAAGTCCGCAAGATATACAACTATCTATATCTACTGCCGTACATTTTTCTTTTACAACAGCAAGAACTTGCTTTGGACAAAAAGCTACACAGATACCACAGCCTTTACACCAATCCTTGTTAATAATAAGCTCTTTTTTTTCAGCCATTTTTTAACTATCCTCCTAATTTTTAACTATAATAATATTATAATTATGTACTTTGCATAGTATTTAGAGCGAAACCTGTTTCGCTTTTTTATCATCTACACAAAATTTATTTATTCACCCTTGACACCTATATATTAACATATTAATTTATTTTTGCAAGAAATATTTCATGTTTTTTCAAAATTGCAAGAATTAATTCAAATTATTCATATATGTTGAAAGTAAAACGATTTCAAGTCACAAAAAGCTCTTATAAAAAAAGAATTTGCATGAATAAAATTATTTTAATCATGCAAATATATGTTAATTCTTTTCAATAATGTATATTTCAGGAGGGGTATTTTCCTTGTTCAATAATCTGATCTGTATTGTATTATATTCCCTTTTGCTCAGTAAGCTTATAAAGTCATAAATCTGTTTTGCTTCTTCACCGTTATCGTGCAATATATAGGCTGAAATATAAATCCTCCCATGACTTTTTAATCTGCTCATAATATTTTTTATTGCATTTATGGTAGTTTTATAATTTGTTCTTATTGTTTTGTCTGAATTAGGTAAATATCCTAAGTTAAATAAAGCAGCGTCTATTTGACTATCCCCTATATATTCAAGTATATTCTCATGAGAATCCCTTATCAGCCTATAATTTGTCTGAAGATTATTCTCAAGAAGATTTTTAGTCTTGTTTATTGCTGCTTCCTGAATATCAAATGCATAGACAAATCCCTTGCCCTTAACTAGATGGCATAGAAACAGAGTATCTAAGCCATTCCCTGCTGTTGCATCTACAAATATTAAATCCTTTTTATCTTTATAGCTATTCTCAACCAGAAAATGAACAAAGTCTGTGATTTGTCCATACTTTATATTTATCATTATTTATTTTCGCTCCCCGCAATATTTTATAAAGACTTCAAGTATTCTATCTCTTTTTTACTCAAGTTTTTCCATTCGCCTGCCTGCAAACTCTCAAGCTCTATATTGCCAAAGGATATTCTCTTTAAGCTTATAACTGTTTTCCCTACAGCAGCAAGCATTTTTCTGACCTGTCTGTTTTTCCCTTCATATATGCTTATTTTGACAGTGGCTTTTATTCCATCGCTTTCAATTATATCAACTAAGGCAGGAGCGGTTGTATAATCCTCAATTTTAATTCCATGTCTTAACCAGCCTATATCGCTGGAATTTAATCTTCCATTCACTTTTGCAATATAGGTTTTATAAACTTCGTATCTTGGATGCATAAGCCTGTTTGACAAATCACCGTCGTTTGTCAACAGCAACAGTCCGCTTGTATCATAATCGAGCCTGCCGACAGGATAAATTCTCTCAGGTATATCTACCAAATCAATAACACATTTTCTGTCAAATTGATCTTTTACAGTAGTTACATAACCTACGGGCTTATTAAGCTTTATGTAAATTTTATTTTCAACTGTCTTAATAAGCTTTCCGTCGATATAAACCTTATCTTTGTCTGTATCAACTTTAAAGCCGAGCTCAGTTATAAGTTCACCGTTGACTTTTACTTTTCCTTGCAGAATAAGCTCCTCAGCCTTACGTCTTGAAGTAATTCCGCAATTTGCAATATATTTTTGTAATCTTTCTTCTGGCATATAAGTTCCTCAAAAAATTTTTTTTTAAATATTATATAGATATTATAATATAATTATTTGATAAATAAAAGAAAAATCAGCAGCATAAAAGCGAAATAAGTTTCGCTCTATCTAATTAGGAAGTCTTTCCTATTAGATAGAAAATTTTGCAGCTGATTTTATAAATATCTAAAAAATAATATTTACTTATATATCAATTTACCGCTGTGAATTACCTCATCATTTAGAAAGACTTTATAAAATCCATATATTTTATTTATTTTCCCGCTTTCTATATGAGGTATTGATTTCACAGTTTCTACTTTTATATTGCTTTTTTCTTCCTCTGTTAATATATAGCTAAATCCCGATTCAGCAAATACAGGATTGCTTTCCTCATCACTTAACATCATCTGATTTTCTTCAACTATGTTATATTTTTTATAATTATCAAAGGCAAAATCAAACATCTTATAGCTGTCATTAAACCAGTTTCCATCGTTTAAAACAACAACTATTATCTCCATATCATCTTTTTGTGCGGAAGCTACCAAGCATCTGCCTGCTGTTTTTGTATATCCTATCTTTACGCCTGTGCCGTATTTGTATTGATATACTACCTTGTTTTTATTGATAAAATAAAAATTATTATCACTGTTGTAATATTTTTTAGCACTTGCTATTTCTTTGAACTGCTCATTTTCCAAAGAATATTTTGTTATCAGCGCTAGATCGTATGCTGTTGTATAATGATCCTCATTGTGCAGTCCATGCGGATTTGTAAAATTTGTATTGTATGCTCCTATTTCTTTCGCCTTATAATTCATGTCCTCAATAAAATTTGATACATTTTTTCCGCCGGCAAAATATGCTACAGCTAAAGCGGCATCATTACCTGATCTAAGCATAAGTCCATACAATAAATCCATCATAGTTGCATTTTGATTAGGTACAAGGTAAATGCTTGAACCTTCTATGCCTGTATACTCTTTGGGAACACTAAGATTTTCATTTAAATTATTGTAATTTTCAATAGCTACTATTGCTGTCATTATTTTAGTTGTACTTGCCATATATCTTTTTTTATCAGCATTTTTAGATGCTATTATTCTGCCGGAATCTTTGTCAATAACAATGTAGGATTCAGCATATATTTTAGGAAATTCAACAGCATATATATTTTGATATGCGAAATTGCATAAGAAAACTGCTATAACAGCTATTTTAATCATCATCTTTTTCAATGCTTTTTTCATTCTTTGCTTTTTTCTCCTTTACATCCTTTATGTATGCAATTACATTTGCAATTATTGTTGCCATATCATTGCTTGGACTTGATACACCGTTTAGATTAACTGACTGTATCTGATTTTGGTTTTCATATATCAAAAGCTGTGGACTCAGCGACAAATTTACATAAGCTGCACCGGCAAAAGGTTTTAAATCAATGTTTCTGAATTTTTTATCTATATCACTGCCACCTATCACAAAATTCATATTAAGCTTTGATATAGCAAGAAAATTCGAATTTTCATAGCTTATTTTGCTACTTATAAGTTTTTCATTTTCCGTCATATTATTGATGTTCTCTAATGTTGTTTTTATTATATTTTCAATATCGTTACTCACTTAACACACCTCTTTTTGTAATTATATTTACTACATTAAATTCTACAGCAAGCGAAAATTTTTCCTCAAATAATTCTGAATGTATATCTATATTTTTTATAAAAAAAGCTTTAATAAGAGATTTGAATAAATCTAATCTGTTTATCACAAATTTTACTTTTTTCTTTCTTCCCCTAATGAAATATTTTTTTATAAAATCTAAATAGCTGAATCTAAATACAAAATCTTTGTGGAATTTAAGAATCTTAAATCTGATTGAAGCAACAGCTTCATCAATTGTTATATTAATTTTTACTTTTATTATTAAAGCTAAATATGTTATGACTATAAATAATAGTATTACAAAAATTATCATAAAAAATACTTTCATTTTAAAATTAAAAAGCAATATAGTTTGTCTATATTGCTTTTTTATCCTCATCTTCTTCAATTTCTATTTTAGGAAGCTCTTCCAAAGTTTTTAAACCGAAGTGTTTTAAAAATTCGGATGTAGTTGCATAAAGAGTCGGCTTGCCGGGTTTATCCAATTTTCCTACTTCTTTTATCAGACCCTTCTCAAACAAGCTCTTTACTATGTGTGAACTTTTTACTCCCCTTATAATATCTATCTCAACTCTCGTAACAGGTTGTTTATATGCTATAATGGATAGTGTCTCCAATGATGCATTTGAAAGTGAACGGTTGATTGTCACTTCCTGCATAAGGTTTTGAATATAATCAAAATTCTCTTTTTTGGTAGTCAGCTGATACGTATCTCCAAACTGTTGAAGAAGTATGCCTCTTTTTTCGTCCGCTTTATACTCCTCAACCATTTCAGTTATAATCTGAATAGCTTCGGTGTTTTTTATATTTAAAATATTTGATATTTCATTAAGACTTAAGGGCTCTCCCCAAGCAAAAAGCAAACTTTCAATTATACTTTTCATTTTTTCCTTAATCATCTTCTTCATCTTCTCCATCTTGAACATATAAAATTTCAATGTCACTAAAATTGCTGTTCTGAACTATTCTTATATTTTTATTTTTTGATAGCTCAAGAACCGCTAAAAATACTGATACAACATATTCTTTTATATTTATAGCATCCGTATTTTCATTAAACAGACCAAATACAGAAACGGACTTATTCTTTTTTAGTCTTTCCAATATATTATCAACACAGGATTTAATACTATAGCTCTCTCGATATATTTTATTTTGCGGAGCTTCAGGATTTTGTGATATCTTTATATTTTTTTCCTTGAGAAGTTTGACAAATATATTGTAAAGGTCATAAGCATTTACAGTGTTTATATAGATTTGCTCATATTGATTCTCATCTGAAATTTCAATTTCCTCTTTAGGCTTTGAGTAAAAGAAACTGTTACTCAGCTCAAATTCCTTAAGTTTTTCAGATGCCATTTTGCAAATCTTGTACTCAATTAATTGATTTACCAGTTGCAGTCTGGGATCTTCAGATTCCTTTTCCTTTACCGGCAAAAGCATCTGCGATTTAATTTCAATAAGAGTTGCAGCCATCAGTATAAACTCACTCGTTATATTCAAATTTAGATTTTTCATTTCATCAAGATATTCCAAGTATTGCTCTGTAATCTCAGAAATCGGTATATCATATATATCAACTTCCCTTTGCTCTATCAGATAGTACAATAGATCAAAAGGACCCTGAAATGTAGTTAAATTAACTGAATACTCCATATGCTTTAAACAAATCCCCTCTAAAGTCTTGCTTAGCAAGTCTCTTTATCTCATAATTTTATTCATTATATTTTTAAAATAAAATACTAAAAATGGCTGTTTTTCTACCTGTGCTTCAGGATATAAGTCTACTTCCTTAATCACCGAGCCATCCTTTGATATAGTTAAAGTACCTATAGGCGTATAATAGTCCAACGGTGCTTTCAAATTTTTATTCACATTATATTGTAAACTATAATCTTCAATTTTGCAATTACTTGTTGTCAACAAGCTAATATTTTCTCTGCTGACAACATTAATATTCTCCTCATTTGAACATTCCACCGCAACTTTAGTTATCGGAGCATTTTTCTCATAAAAAATCAAATTTTTGTAATTTGCAAAACCGTGATTTAAGAGCTTCGCAGCCTCAGCAAATCTTACTTTAGTATCCGGACAGCCCAAAACTACTGCTATAAATGTAGTCCCTTTTCTTTGTGCTGCAGCAGACAGACAATATAATGCATCAGTTGTATATCCGGTTTTTAATCCTAAAAGACCGTCGTAATTATTTATTAATCTGTTGGTATTTACTAAAACCTGCTCTATATCTTTGTTTTTACCTACCATAATGCTGTCCATCCAAGTAACCATATACTTATTGGAATAATCATATTTTAATAATTCTCTGGACATAAGTGCAATATCATTGGCTGTTGAAATGTGATTTTCGGCAGGCAGCCCTGTTACATTTACAAAGTGTGTATTTGTCATGCCAAGCTCTATAGCTTTTTCATTCATCTGTGAAACACATGCTTCTTCAGAGCCATAGAGTAATTCTGCCATAGCTACAGAGGCATCATTTGCTGAACGCATACATATAGCCTTAAGAAGACTGTCAACTGTCTGAACTTCATTTTCTTCCAAGAAAACCTGACTTCCTCCCATGCTGGCTGCATATTTGGTTATAGTGGTTTCATCTGTTAATTTTATCTCTCCCGAATTTATCTTCTCGCTGGTCAAAATGAGCAGCATAATTTTTGTTATGCTGGCAGGTGAAAGTTTTTGATTGCTGTTTTTTTCATATAATATTTCCCCATCATCCGCGTTTATTAAAATTACAGATTTAGATGTTAATGTTAAATTATCGGTACTGATATTAGCAGGTGCAGCACTTACATTGATAGAGCTGAACAATAAAATAAGTATTAAAAATATGGATATTTTTCTCATAAAAGACCTCCTTTTTAAGTATAATATCCATATTCAATCTAAATATTCAATTTACAAATTTAATTTGCAGCTTGTTTTTTTTCAAAAATTATTCGTCCTACAGACATAGATAACGCTATTAAAACAGCTATTATAGCTATAGGCTTCGCCATTGTTAACGGAGCTGTGTACAATAAGTAAACAATTGAGGCTATAGAAGCAAGTCCTATAAAAAATGCAGGTATTCTAAGCTTTGGATTGTAATCTGCAACCCCTTTCATATCGCTTGCCAAGGATAAATTATTTATGACCAAATAAGTTGCTGCTTCCGTAAAATTAAAAACAGCAAATGAATATAATAAAATCAGATTAGCTTCACTTGTTATAGGGAAAATTATCAGCGATAATCCGCAAATTATACCTAAAACAATATTTACCATAACACCTGCTATGCTTATGTAGAAAATTTGTTTTTTGTTTAAGCTTTTAGCTTTTTCTGAATCTATAGGCTCAGGTGTTGAAAAAAACAAGGTAAAGGGTACTTTAACCTTTATAAAGCTCTCTTTCTTACACCCGTACTTTTTATACATGTATGAATGACCTAATTCATGCAGCCAAATAGTCCAATACAATGCAAGATACCCTAAAAAAATGTACTTCAAAAAATCACTCCTCTTTTGTAATTAAGCCAAGTTTATTTATAAACTTTGTTTATGTATATAAACTTTGTTTATTTATATAAACTTTATAAGCTTAGTTGTATAGTTTTCTCACTTTTATTATACTGTCTGTATTTTACTCCGACCATATCAAACATTTTTTTGGATGCTACAGTAGAATCTGTGTTAGCATATTTGTCGGAAAAATATATAACCTCTGATATACCGCTTTGTATTATTGCCTTTGCACATTCATTACATGGAAATAATGTTGTATAAATTCTGGTACCTTTCAAAGAACCGCTGTCGTTGTTTAATATTGCATTCAGTTCAGCATGGCATACATAGATGTACTTTGTTTCCAAAGGTGAGCCTTCTCTTTCCCAGGGCATGTCATTATCATTGCAGCCTCTTGGCATTCCATTGTAGCCTACAGATAAAATTTTATTTTCATTATTGACTATACATGAGCCTACCTGTGTTGTATTATCTTTGCTTCTCCCGGCTGACAAAAGAGCTACACCCATGAAATACTCATCCCATGACAAATAGTTAGTTTGCTTCATACTACCTCCATATAATTATTTTTTACTTATATTTTATTAGTTGTTCTTATATGGAATAAATCCATTTTTTGTGACAATTCCATAGATAAGCTTAACATTATCATTTTTATCGTCACTTATCATAAAGGCATTTTGAATTCCAGCTTCAATTTCTTTGATTTTATTCTCATTGTCTGTATAAATTGTCGCCAGAACATCGCCCTCTTTGATTTTATCATTAACCTTTTTATTAATCAAGATGCCTGCGGAATAATCTATATTATCTTCTTTTTTCTCTCTGCCTGCACCGGCTGTAAGTGAAGCCTTTCCTATCATTTCAGCATTAACGGAAAATACATATCCGCTATTTTCTGAAAGAACATCTTTCTTATATTTAGGCTGTTTGAATAAATTGTACTCATCTACTACTCTGCTGTCACCGTTTTGCAGCTCTATAAATTTCTCAAAACGTTTCAATGCCTTTTTAGAATCAATGATCTCTTTTGAAATCTGTTCTCCGTTTTCAAGCGAACTTGCTATTCCTGTCATCTCAAGAAGATTTGCACACAAAAATATGCATAAATCTTCAAAATCCTTAGGTCCGCTGCCCTTTAACGTATCTATAGCCTCAATCACCTCTATGGAATTTCCGACAGCCTTGCCCAAAGGCTCATCCATATTGGTTATGACCGCCCTTATATTTTTGCCGAATCTTTCTCCGATTTTTACCATTGTTTCAGACAGTTTAATTGCACTGTCCAAGTCTTTCATAAATGCTCCGCTTCCAAGCTTAACATCTAAAACAATGTTTTTAGCACCCGATGCTATTTTTTTTGACATTATGCTTGACGCTATCAAACCTATATTATCAACGGTTGCCGTAACATCTCTGAGTGCATAAAGCTTTTTATCAGCAGGTACGAGATTTAGTGTCTGCCCGCATATGATAAAATTATTTTCCTTTATTATATCATTGGCTTGATCCATAGAAATATTAATGTTAAAACCCTCAATAGCTTCCAGTTTATCTAAGGTTCCTCCTGTATGTCCCAGTCCTCTGCCGGACATCTTTGAGCCTTTCAGTCCACAGGCAGCAAGCATAGGAAGAAGGGTTAAAGAGGTTTTGTCTCCTACTCCTCCTGTACTGTGCTTATCTATTGTTATACCGTCAACATTGCTTAAATCTATTGTATCTCCCGAATTTATCATAGCCTCCGTCAAATAGAATATTTCATCTATATTTAAATCATTAAAACATATAGCCATTAAAAGGGCCGCAGCTTGATAGTCCGGTATTTCATTATTCACATAGCCTTCAACGAAAAAACAAATTTCCTCTTTAGTAAGTACCTTGCCTTCTTTTTTATTATTTATAATATCATACATACGCATAGTACATAACCACCTCTCCATAATCCTGGGCTTCGCCCCAGCCATTAGTTTTTTATTTTAAAAGTTTATCCTTAATGCTATATCCATCTATATTATTATCAATATTAAACATATCAAGTATAGTTTTTCCTATACAAGCATAAGTATCAAGTGTTCCAAAATCGTTATTTTCCTTAATTTTATTGCCATAGAATAAAACAGGAATATATTCTCTTGAATGATCCGTGCTTGGAGTTGAAGGATCACAGCCGTGGTCTGCGGTAATTATCATAACATCATCATCTCTTAGCGAAGATTTTATTTCCTCTAAATAATCATCAAAATGTTTTAATGCATTTCCATATCCGACTACATCATTTCTATGTCCGTAAAGCATGTCAAAATCAACCAGGTTAGTGAATATAAGACCTGATGATTCTTCCTTTATAGCTTCAATTGTAGCATCTATTCCTTCTTGATTATTCTTAGTATGCTTTGCTTTAGTTATGCCTTTGTTAGCAAATATGTCCTCTATTTTACCTATAGCGTATACCATTTTTCCTTCTCTCGATATAAAGTCAAGCATAGTATCTTTTATAGGTTCCAGTGAAAAATCTCTCCTGTTTTCAGTTCTTTTATAGTCTCCTGATTTTCCGACAAAAGGCCTTGCTATTACACGTCCTACTCCATGCTCTCCCTGAAGTATTTCTCTTGCTGTCTGGCATGCCTTATATAATTCTTCAAGAGGCACAACCTCCTCATGTGCTGCTATCTGGAACACACTGTCTGCAGATGTGTAAATTATAAATGCTCCGTCTTTAACATGTTCATCGCCTAGTCTTTGTATGATTTCGGTACCCGAAGCTACACAGTTTCCTATAGCTTTTCTTCCTGTTCTTTTTTCAAATTCTTCTATAACTTCAATCGGAAATCCGTTTGAATATGTAGGAAATGCTTTAGGCAAAACAATACCGCTCATCTCCCAATGTCCTGTTGTAGTATCTTTTCCCATAGATTTTTCTGATGCTCTTCCATAAGATGCAAAATATTTTTCATTCTTTGTACTTAAATCTCTGAGACCTTCTATCCCTAATAATCCAAGCTGCTCTAAACCGGGCAGTTTAAAGCCTTCAATACCTTTATAAATATTTTTTACTGTATTGCTTCCTTCATCACCAAATAAGTGTGCATCCGGAAGCTCTCCGATGCCAACGCTATCCAAAACTATTAATATTACTCTGTTTATCATTTTTTTCTCCTTATACTTCTTTTTTCTACGCTCTTGGATGTGAACTTTTAAACGTTTCGAGCGATTTTTGTTCTGTTGCCTGCAAATAATTCTGCATTGCATTTATATTTTTATGTCCCATTAATTCTTGTACTGATGCTATATCCGCACCGTTATTGAGTAAATGAACCGCAAATGAATTTCTCAAAATTTGCGGCGAAAGTTCATGATTTATTTCAAGCTTTTTTTCATAATATTTGAGTATTTTCCATACTCCCTGTCTTGTAAGAGGCTCTCCGCTGTTATTAATAAACAAATAATCAGATTCCTCTTTACTCTTATATACCCTAAAATTGCTTATATAATTATTTATTGCATTTAAAGCAATACTTCCTATCGGAACAGCTCTGAACTGAACTGATTTTTCATTTCCTCCGTTTATGCGTATAATCGAAGCATGAAATACTATATCATTTAGTTTAATATTTATCAGTTCTGTAACTTTTATACCCGAGGAATATAAAAGCTCAAGTATTGCACTGTCTCTGCTCCCTTTAAAAGTACCGATATCAGGCAAATTCATAAGCTTAACTACCTCGTCTTCAGTAAGCACTGAAGGAATTTTTTTTATATGCTTAGGGCTGTGAATGCTTTGAGTGGGGTTTTCAGAAACAATTTTTTCTTCTCGCAAATAATCATAAAAACTTTTAAGAGAAGAAATATTTCTGGCTATAGTTGAAGAACTTTTTCCCTTTTTTTGCATGTCAACGAGATAAGTCAATATCTGAGTTTTTTTAACATTAGAATATAGCTCATTATACTCTGCTTCTACATACGATATAAATGACTTTATATCACTTATGTACGAATTAATTGTATTTTCACTAAGTTTTTTTGTTATCAATTTATTTTTATAACTATCAACTATTTTCTCCATTTCAACCAAGCACCTTATGATTTATTTACATCAAAAGAATCAGATGTATCCATGAACTATGAATCAAGGAATATACTATAATCAATGATACAGATATAGCAGATAGCCTTATATAGTCTTTAACTATTATATCAATTTTTTTCGAGTTAGTCTTTATTTTTTTTACATTTTTAATATATTTTGATAATATAAGCGACATATAAGTGAAATAAAACAAAATAGGAAAATATATTAAATATTCTGTGAAATTAAGTATAAAATACAATTTGTCATAATACACTATTTTTGTAAAACAAATCATTGAAATTCCATAGATTATAGCTGTCAAAGAAAACACTGTGTATATTGTGTAAGAAAACCCAAGGAATGCTAAAGATATTATTATTATAAAATATATAATATTTTTCTTAAGAATTTCTAAAAATAACTTTAAAAAATCGTATTCTTTTATACTTTCATAATTTATTTTTATAGATTGAAGCATATTGCCTTGTCCTATAAAATAAAAAATCAAAGCTGATATTATGAGCGATAAAATCAACAAAAAAAACAGAAACAGCAAATTTTTATTCATAAAAAATCCTCCTGCAAAGCTTTATTAATTTTATGCTTGTACAGAAGGATTAATTACTACATATTTATCTTAATGCAATTATTTTCGTTTATCTTTATTTTTATTTTTTATCAATATACAATATTGCAATTTGTGTTTTTGCATCAAGAATCTTATTTTGATTTATCATTTCTTTTGCTTCATCAATGCTAATTTTTACTACTTCTATAAACTCATCTTCATCTAAATTATTTCCTACTTGCTTTAGTTCAGTTGCTTTGTATAAATGTATCTTTTCATTGCTAAATCCAGGACAAGTATAAAATTCTGTTAATTTTTCAATCCTATTTGCGCAATAACCTGTTTCTTCAATAAGCTCTCTGCTAGCACAGTTTAACGGATCTTCATTTAACTCAAGTTTTCCGGCAGGTATTTCATATAAGAAGTCCTCAACTGCCTTGCGATACTGCTTTATTAAAATAATTTCATCATTATCAATAGCTACAATTGCTGCAGCGCCTTTATGTTCTACAATTTCCCTTTTAGCATACTTTTTATTCGGCAATTCAACTGTATCTACTCTTAAATTTATTATTTTGCCTTCAAATATTTTTTCACTATTAACAGTAATTTCTTTGTTCAACTTTATCCTCCTTGTAAATCATTCTATGATGCTTTTTGCTCCAATCTAAGTTTATCAGCTATCATAGCAATGAATTCACTGTTTGTTGGTTTACCCTTATTATTATGTATAGTATATCCAAAGATACTATTGATTGTTTCAAGCTTACCTCTGTTGCATGCAACCTCAATAGCGTGTCTAATTGCTCTTTCTACTCTGCTTGCTGTTGTTGAATATCTTATAGCAATGCCCGGATATAATTCTTTTGTTATTGCTCCAAGAAGTTCTATATTGTTTACAACTTCTATTATTGATGTTCTTAGGTATTGATATCCTTTTATGTGAGCAGGAACACCTATCTCTCTTAATATTTCAGTTATTTTAGCTTCTAAGCTAAGCTCTTTTTCTGCACTTTCATTATAAATCATTTCTCTGCTTCTTGAATGCATCTTAGATGTTTCAAATCCTGAAATTTGTAACAATCTTTCCGAGAACGAATCAAAATTAAAAGGCTTAATTATATAATAGTCAACACCCATATTGATTGCTCTTTGAGTAATCTTATCATGCCCTACGGCAGATAATATAATTACCTTCGGAAATTTTTTCAAATCAGTTTTGTGAAGCTTTTCAAGAACACCTAATCCGTCTAAATGAGGCATAATTATGTCAAGTATTAAAATGTCCGGTTCAAATCTTTCTACCGCTTGAACAGCTTTAATACCATCATCTGCCATTGCAACAATATCAAACATGTTCTTTGATGACAAAAAATCTTTTAAAACTCCTCTAAACTCTTTATTATCGTCTGCGATAACAATTTTAACTCTTTCTTCCATTAATATCCCCCCATAATTTAAGGTTTTGTCATATTTTAACAAACCAAATTTATATTAATATTTACCCATAATTAAATGTTCTCAATAATCTACACGCAACTATTTTCAATAATTTAGCATAAGATAATTGCGTGTAATTATTGAAAATAGTTGCATATAGACATTGAAAACATTTACCCGCAAATATTATCAATATTCATGTGCAAGTATTGAAAATATTTGCTTATGGTGTAAATATTTTTATACTTCATTGTTTTTATACAAAAACAGCTGTCTTATTTTGTATAATATATTATACGCTTAAATACTGTATTTCCCTT
>DGYI01000025.1:0-89994 GCA_002396645.1 Firmicutes bacterium UBA5010 | reverse complement strand
TATTCCGTATCCTTTAGTAGGATCGTTCATAAAAACATGGGTTACAGCACCTACAAGCTTATTATTTTGTATAATAGGACAGCCGCTCATTCCTTGAATTATTCCGTTTGTCAATGACAATAGTTCTTTATCAACTATCCTTATAATAAAGCTTTTGTCCGTAGGTTTATTCTGATGATACACTCTTATAATTTCTATATTATATTCTTTTATTTCATCATCTAAGCAGGCCAATATCTTAGCGGGTCCGGTTTCCACGGTGTCTCTTCTGCCGATTTCCATTAAATTATTTGAAAAATATCCTATACTTTTTTCGTCAATCTCCCCGACAACTCCGAACGGAGTATTTTGTGTCACACTTCCCAATCTGTTATTATCTCTTAAAATAAATCCTATTATTTCACCGGGTTCGCCTTTTTTACCCGATTTTATATTTGTTATATTTGCCTTTGATATTACACCGGTATCAATTTCTATCAGTTCGCCGGTATCTGAATCGGTGATTCCATGAGCCACTGCGGAAAAGCTTCTTGTTTCGGGATCTATATAGGTTATTGTTCCTATTCCGGCTATATTATCTCTTGCCCAAAATCCGAAGATAATGTCATTGGAATTATATCTTTTAACGGGAGTCATCAACAACTGTATTCTGCTTCCGTTTCTTTCAACTTCGATATTATATTCTCTTATACCTTGTGAATTTATATATGATACAAAATCTTGGGTTTTGGATACAGGATTGTTGTCTACAGACATAATCTTATCGCCTATATGCATTCCTGCCTCCTTTGCCGGTGATGTCGTAATTTTACTGTCATTTACGACATCTGCAAGACCAACAACTAAAATACCTTTTGTTTTTAGCTCAACTCCGATTGTTTGCCCTCCGGGTATAACATATTGCTTTTCTACGCTTACCTCTTCATCATCTATAAAAGGATTAAAATATTTATAAGAAATCCTTAAATTGTTTTCGCTGAAATATATTGATACAGCTATAACACAAACTATCATTATTAAAATTAAAACTTTTCCTTTGTAATGTTTCATCACACTCTCCTTAAAGTTTTAATCTTAATTTAACCATTTAGGTTTTTATTATTCTATTGTTTAAATATTTAAAACATCATATTTTTGTCAGTCTAAATCTCTGTAAGTATTGTATTATAGCCTTAATTTTTATTTAAAAAATTATTTTTTTATTCGATTCTATCAGCTCTTTTGCGTTATTCAATGATTTTTGAGTTATATTCATACCGCTTAATAATCTTGCAATTTCATTTATTTTTTCGTCATTATTTAATTTTTTTACAATGCTTGTTGTTTCGTTTGATGAACTGTTTTTTTCTATCATAAAATGACTGTCTGATATTGATGCAATCTGCGGCGAATGTGTTACACATATGACTTGACTTGACTTAGATATAAATTTCATTTTATTTCCTGCCATTTGTGAGGTTTTGCCGCTAATTCCGGTATCAATTTCATCAAAAACCAAAGTTGTAATAAAATCATTATCACAGCTTAATTTCTTTATAGCCAGCATTATTCTTGATGCTTCGCCTCCGGAAACTATTTTATGTATAGAATTCAAATCAGAGCCAACATTAGTCGACATCAAAAATTCGATATCATCTATTCCATTTGGAGAAAAATCACTTTTTGCGTAAAAATTAACCTTAAACTGAACATTTTTCATATTCAGGTCTTCCAGTTCCATGACAATATTTTTTTCCAGAAAATCTGCTGCATTCTTTCTCAAATCAGTTATTATACGAGCATTTTTCAGTAAAGACTCTTTTATAGATTTCAACTCGCCGTTTAATAGCTTTAATTTATTATCAGCTTCAAGAAGTATATCATATTCCTTTTGTATGTCTTTCTTATATTCATTTATTTTACTTACACTATAACCGTATTTTCTTTTTAATCTGTTAATAAGTGAAATTCTGTTTTCTATCTCATCTAATTTTTGCTCATTTAATTCAAGCTTATCAGAATAATTAATTATTTCAAAGCCTAAGCTTTGGAGCTCGTCAATTATAAAATCAATTCGCTCAATATAATTATTTATATTATTATCGTAATTTTTAATTTTATTTAGCAGGCTATAAGAACTGTTTATATTGTTTATAGCTGAATCGTCGTTTTTTATAATTCTCTTTTCAACCTCAAACAAAGAAGCTTGTATTTCTTTTATATTTGATAACTTTTTGAGCTCTCTTATTAAACTTTCTTCTTCATCTTCTTCCAAAGCAGCTTCTTCAATTTCATTAATCTCATAGCTGTATTGCTCCAGTTTCTGTTCCTTATTGTGAAGCTTGTCCTCTAAATCATTTATTTCTGACAGCTTGCTGCGATATTGATTATAAAATGATTCATACTCATTTAAAACAGAGTTTATCTCTTTGTTTATCAAATTATCCAATAAAATAATATGATTTTCTTTTTTATAAATATATTGCTGTTCAAATTGTCCATAAATATCTAATAAAAAAACTCCCAATTCTTTTAATATATTTATTGATACAATATTATTGTTTATTTTATTTATACTTTTACCTGTATCTAATAGCTCCCTGGAAATTATGAGGTAATCATCCTCCTCAATAAATATGTTATTTTCATTTAAAAATTTATTTGCTTTAATATTATTGGAAATGTCAAATGCAGCGCTTAAAAAAGCACTTTTACTGTTCTTTCTTATAAGCTCTTTGCTTGCTCTTGAACCTGTAAGTAAGAATAATGCTTCAATTAAAATAGACTTACCTGCTCCTGTTTCACCGGTAATTATGTTGAATCTATCGGTAAAATCAATTGATATATCTTGAAAAACAGCTAAATTTCTAATACTTAAATTCAATAACATATGTATCCCCCGGGACCTATCTTATTATTTTCCTAAACTCATCCAATATCTCGTCTACGGCTTCTAAGGTCTTAATTGCAACAAATACATTGTCGTCACCTGCTAAAGTGCCTACTATACTTTCCAATCCCATATAGTCTACGGCAGATGCACATATCTGTGCCGCACCCGGTATTGTTTTAATTACTATTATATTTAAAGCATTATCTATTGAGATAACTGAATTTTCAAATATTTTATTCAATCTGTCAGTTATGCCCTCTTGGCTTTGTCCAATTGTTGTATATTTATGTTTACCACTTTTAGACATAGTCTTTACCAGTCTAAGTTCTTTGATATCTCTGGAAATTGTAGCTTGAGTAACATCTATATCCATCCTTTTCAAGCCTTCTGCTAAATCTTCCTGAGTTTCAATTTCCATTTTTGAAATTAATTCCAAAATCTTTGATTGTCTAGTGTACTTTTTCATCTTCTCTCCTCAAACTTCAAAAATTTGTTACCTTAAGCTGTCAAAAGCTTCGTATACAATATTTTTAATTATATCATTAAAATTTTTTTCAAAATTTACATTTATACCCTTTGTAGCATGAACAAGATATTCTATATTTCCGTCTCCTCCGGTAATCGGTGAATAAGTAATATCATTTAAAAATAAATTGTTATGGCAAAAATATTTATATACCTTGCCGAGTATACTAATGTGCATTTTCTTATCTTTTACAATTCCGTTTTTCCCTACATTTCCTTTTCCGGCCTCAAATTGAGGCTTTACTAAAGCTACAATATCTGTAGTTTCATGACAAATTTCGACAACTTTAGGTATAATTAACCCTAAAGAAATAAAGGAAACATCGATACATATAAAATCAATATTTTCTTTAAATATAGCTGTATCAATATATCTAAAGTTTGTCCCTTCCAGAGACACGACTCTATTATCATTTAACAAACTTTCTGCCAATTGATTTTGCCCTACATCAATGGCATACACTTTTATGCAGCCATTTTTAAGCATAAAATCAGTAAAACCTCCTGTTGAAGCCCCTACATCAGCAGAAATCTTATCTTTTAAAGATATATTGAATTTATTTATCGCCTTTTCCAGCTTTAGCGCTGCCCTGCCGACATATTCTACTTCAGGTAATTCCAATCTGATTTTACATCCCTCATTAAATGCTGCACCGGGCTTGTTCACTAATTTATCATCAACATAAACCATATTTGAAATTATCATCTGCTTAGCTTTTTGTCTGCTTTTAGCCAGCCCCATATTAAACAGCAGAATATCTAATCTGATATTATCCATTTATTAATTATTCCTCTTATTCCATCTTATATATAATCATTCACACACAGATATTGTTATGAATTTTTATACATCTATAATAGTATGTAGCTTAAAAACACATTTCAATGCATAAATATCATATCATAAATATATTTAGATATCAATAAAATTTATAATTTAATCTTTAGTTGTATTATCAATTATCTTTATTTTATTTTGTGTTTCTTCAAGTTTGGCAACGCAGTAATTATATGCAAGTATTCCTTTTTCGTAATTTTGAACTAAATCTTCTAAATTCAGATACTTTCCATCGTCAAATTCACTAACCGTCGATTTTAAAACCTCCATAGCTTCTTCAAAACTTTCAAACTTCATATCAACCCTCCCCAACGCAATTTTTTCATGGCGTGAAAATTTTCACAAAGCGAAATTTATTTCACACTTTTCTGTAACTCTTGTATATTTATAATTTCTGCTTCGATATTGAATTTATCAAATAATATCTTGATTTTTTCGCCTTCATTTACATTGTCGATATTTTTGACAAGATTATTACATTTATTGAATATCAATGAATACCCGTTTTTAAGCTGTGTTCTGTAATCGTGGTTTAAAATCCTCTCATATAGCAGATTTAAAGTATTTAGTCGGTTTTTAAGCTCAATGTTAAAGTGATTTGACAGCTTTGTTTTTTGCATTTCACATTCATTAATTAAACCTATGAGCATATTTTTGGGATTATATGTTTTTAAAATATATTGATATGTACTAATGCTTGCCTCAATATGTTTAAGTTCATTTTTAGTTTTAGAGTTTAATTCTCTGAAATATGCCTCCAACTGCAAGTTTATGTTCTTATAGCCTCTTATTATGTATTCAGCGGCAGCAGTAGGAGTATGGCAATGAACATCTGCAGTATAATCAGATAATGTTATATCCGTATCATGTCCTATACCTGTTACTACAGGAACTTTAGACATAAAAATATTTTCAGCAACCTCGATCTCGTTAAATACCTTAAGATCCTCGAAGCTTCCGCCGCCTCTTGAAATAAGTATAATATCCACAGGCTCCTGAGTGTTAAAATAATTTATACCTTCTATTATGCTGTTTTTTGCATTATCACCTTGCACAAGTGAATCATAAATATATATATCAAAACCTGCATTTACTGTATTAAAGCTTTTTAAAATATCCTGTATAGCAGCTCCGCTCTTGGATGTAATAATACCTATCTTGGAAGGGAGCAAAGGAACTTCTTTATTTTTGTCAAATAATCCTCTGTCTTTTAACTTTGCTTTCAAAAGCTCCAATTCTTTAAATATATTTCCAAGTCCTGTTTTTTCAATATTATTTACAACAATTTGATAAGTACCTCTTGCTTCGTATACTGTAAGTTCTCCGTTGACAACAACCTTGTCCCCATCGGCAATGCTTCTGTCTTGATAAAAACAAACACAGCTTATAGAAGAGCTTTCATCTCCCAAGGTAAAGTATGTGTAACCTGTTTTACTTATCCTGATGTTTGAAACTTCTCCTTCAACATATAGATTATAAAATATACTGTTGCTTTTCAAGCACTTTTTTACATATTGATTTAATAATGATACTTTAATCGGCTTTAATTTCATCATACCACCTGTCTATCAAAGGAAGAATTGCATTGCCTGCCGAATTGTCCGCAGACAGCTCAGTTTTAGGAAAAATAATATCATATTTTTTATGAAATTTATTTTCTATGTAAGCTCTTATATATCTATTTGCCGAGACTCCGCCCGATACTATAATTCTTTCAAATTTATAGTTGTCGCTGATTTTTTCAATTATGCCAAAAATACATCTGCCAATATAGCTAAAAAGAGAATAAATTATAACTTCCTTATCATAGCTTTTTTTATCTATTAATTTTTTATAGTAATTCTCAACACCTGATAAATTAATAAATTCCTCACCCGCTATTTTAGGCATAATCATCTTAATTTTATCAAGCTCATAATCAGAACTGTCTAAATAATCCTGCATATTCTGTCCACAAGGAAATTTAAAATTATAGTAAACCCCTATCCTGTCAATAAGCTGACCAAAGGTTATATCCTTAGTACCCCCAACAATATTCGCAGAAAATCCTTTTGATATCTTGCGGCAAACCAAAAACTCTGATGTCCCGCCGGAAATATGAATTGCTAAAATATTGTTTTTACTATAATCATAAATTTTATATGTATCGATTATCGCAGCACTTATATGATTTTCTTGATGAGAGTACTCGATATACTCGGCATCCACTGCCTTGGCAAGAGTTCTTCCGAAGTTCCTGCCAACAACAAAAACAGGCATATATGAGTTTTCTACATTTCTTGGGAAAGCACTCACTGATATTATGCCTATTTCTTTAAAATTAATATTAATACTATCTAATAGCTCCGGCAAATTATTCAAGTGCATAAAGACAGCAGTCTCTTGTCTGAGACCTTTTTGAGCTTTTGGCACTTCCAAATTTTTTTTGAAATTACAAACTACATTACCGTCATAATCAACTAGGGCGCATGATGTAGTATAAGCACTTGTATCAATACCCAGTATGTACTTTTTCATCCTACAAGCCTCTGTATATAGAGCCTAATATTCCATTTATGAATTTATGAGAGTCATCTATAGAATATTTTTTACTTATTTCCACAGCTTCATTAATCGATACACTTTCCGGGATAAGCGGATTATATATAATTTCAGCCAATGCGACTCTTAATATAGCTAAATCAACCTTTGCAATCCTGTTTATTTTCCAGCCCTTAGCATTATCCGTAATTTTTTTGTCTATAATATCTAAGTTATCTATAGCATCCAGCAATGTTTT
Source organism: Firmicutes bacterium UBA5010 (assembly GCA_002396645.1). Classification (GTDB taxonomy): domain Bacteria; phylum Bacillota; class Clostridia; order Tissierellales; family Sedimentibacteraceae; genus UBA1535. The sequence continues at coordinate 82,980 of DGYI01000025.1, read as the reverse complement.
ATTCAAGTATTCAATATCTACTGCTTCAATATTAAATTCCAGGTCATCTGAACTTTCGTTTGTAAAATGCTCTAAATAATCTTGAACTAAGTTAATGTCATAGCTGTTACTTATATCCATAGTGTATAATATTTTTACTGCTTCTTCTCTTGTGATTTTTCTATTCATATTTACCTTTTAACCTTACCGTCACGTAATTTAGTAGGCTTTCACCTTTATATCGAGAAGCAACCTAAAAATTATGTTACTTCTCTTCCTCTGATTTTTCTGCTTTTTCAGTTATAATATTTTGAACATGAATATTGATAACAGCAACGGATAAATCCGTCATAGTTTCAACTTCCTTTTTCACAGTTTTCTGAACTTCTTCTGCTACTTCGTTAATTCTACATCCATAAACAACATTAATAAATATATCTAAAGTTACCTTGTTTTCATTAATGTCAACCTTAACACCCTTTGAATAATTATTTTTTGAAAATAGGTTTGAAAAACCCTCAACAAGACCGGTGTGCATGCTGTGAACACCTTTTACCTCCATAGTAGCTATACCGGCTATAATAGTGACTACCTCATCTGAAATTTTTACTTGACCATTTTCAAAAACTTGACTTTTTTCGGACATATTAGCACCTCCTTTTATGATTATAGCAGAGAGTTTAAAATTTTACAATTCCTTATTATTAAATTTTACAATTTTAATTTGCTGAGGATCAAATTTTGTTTCTGACATTACAACATCAAGTATTTTAGTAGCATCAGCCTTTTCAATATCTCTGTTAGTTATAATTTTTACATTATTATTGCTCACAACGCATACAAAATTCTTATATCCTTTAGATTGAAGCATTATTTCAATATTATTTTCTGTTTGAATTTGATTATTCTTGGTAACCAGCAAATCTTCAAACTTATTTTTTGTATCTTGTGATATAGTATCGCTTGATATACTTCTCTCTATTTGATCAACAATTTCTAAATTGTTCTTAGCTTTACTGATTTTGAAATTTTCAAAGCTTACATCAATATTCTCATCAAGTGAAGACACATTAAGTGTTTCGGAATCTTCCGAATCTGTTAAATTAGTACCTATATCTGTTTTATCAACTATATCATTAGTATAATTTGCAAACTCCTCCTGTTTTTCCAACAAAGCTGTCTCATCAAAAACATATTCGTTATCATCAGCCGGATTTGACATAACTAAATTTATGTATCCTATTATTAATATTAATGCTAATGATGTTAAAAATACAAAAGTTTCTTTTTTAAAAGTCATTTTTTTACCTCCATTTCGCCACTTTGCGGCATTATAAAATTTGACAAAGAATTATTTGAATTCTTCTATAGATTGAAATATATTTAACTCTTGTGAAATGTATTTCAAACTTTTTCTTATCTTTTATTTTTTATTGCTAACAATAATTTCTATATTATTTAATTCTACATCTAATAAAACTTTAACCGAATTAATCAAAATTTTATAAATATTTTGATCTCCCGAATAATCTACTACAATCAGAACTCCGGATATATCAGGATATTCATAATATCTTTCAAGCACATTGCTACTGTCCTTAGCTTCTACTTGTTTTTGTATAGTGTCTCTCTTAATCTCTCTTTTTATGCCGTCGCTTCCTGTTTCTATATTTGATTCCGTATTTGTATTTTCATTATAAATCGGCTCTAATTTCGGAGAGTTTTTCGTATATATCATAGTCTTGACATTGTTTATGCCATCTATTTCCGAAATAATATTTTCCAATTTATTTTCCAATGAAAATATATAATCGTCATAACTGGACTTAGCACCGGCACTGTTGTCATTCTCTGAAACATTAGATTTTGTACCTGTTTCTTTCGGTGATGTGTCAAATTTCAGAAGTAATGAAATCACTATAAGTAAAACAAAGAAGCAAACTGTGTAAAAGAGTTTTTTGTTTGTCTTTAATATGTTTAAAAACTCTTCGCCCTTTTTAATCATATTCGTCCCCCCCTATTTTCTCTAAAATGTAATTTTAACATTTTCACTGCTAATGTTAAAAATATTTGATACATTTATCTTTAAATCTTCCTGCCCTTCCATATCCAAAGCTTTATTCAAGTAAACTCTTATTGTCAATTCCATTTCATCGGTAAAAATCAGTGTTATATTTTTTATGACCTCCTCTCCGTTATATAAATCTTCATTAATTAGTGTAATAAACCCTTTTTCAGACTCAGCAAGGTTGATTTCTCTTTCATAATTCTCCGCATAACCTGAATTATCTATACTTCTGAAGCTAAAGTCCAAAAATTCATCTAAAGAAATTGTACCCCTTAATACGAGGCTGTTAATAATATATATAAATAAAAATAATTTTATAACCAGCTTACAGTATTTTTGAGTTTTGCCTTCTGGAAATATTATCATTATCAAATTTATAAACAAAATAAATATTAGTATATTAATAATAGTTTCTCTCATATCTTCTACCTTTTACCCAAATATGTTGTTCAGATAGCTTAGCATTATAGAGTAATATGAAGTTATAATTATTATAGGAGTAGCCAAGCAAACAAGATAAATGTACATAATATCCGAAAGCTCCTGCATCAATGCCGATATGCTTTCATTAAATGGCTCGGCTATTGCGGCGGTTATCCTATATAATATAAATATTATAAAGAGCTTTATTAAAGAACTCCCAAATATTGAAAAAACAAATAAAATTATTACAAATCCGGCAATATCTTTTATAAAAAGCACGCTGTTTACAAACAGACCAAAGAAGTTGTTTACCGCATTGCCTACCATAGGTATCGAAGACGGAGATATAGCCTTAACGGCATTTATAAATAAATTATCCGTTTTATAATATATATATCCTTGTACAGAAAAGTTTATGACAACAACAATTATATATGCGGATAAAATTATTAAAGTGGCTTTTTTTAAGAACTTATATAAAAGCTTTGCATTGACTAATTTACTGATATTATTTATAAGAATTATCGCAGTCAAAATCACTGTCATGGCTTCAGTAAAATTATAGACAATATTAGTCGTCATTCCCACAACATACTGTGAATATGTCTGAAAAAATTCTAAAAGTCCGATTTTCCCAAATGTTATCATGAATGCAAGAAAAAGACTGTTTATATTCTGTGTGATTCCGTTAAACCTAAGAAATTCACCTTTCAAAATATCCTTAACAAAATTTATATCCTTTGCAGCCATTATAAATACAATGATTATTGATATAAAAACGACTATATCCGAAACATTGTTATTATTTATTTCCTCTGAGAAATATTTTATAACAGTTAAAACAATACAAACTATTAATATGTTTATTGAAGTAGATATCATCTGCTTAAGAAAATTCTTTTCGCTTTGAAACTGATATGATAAAAAATCTAATATATTAAAATTTATCTTACCCTTCATAGCATCATTTATCAGCTGCTTTATTGTAATATTTTTGCTTTTAAAATAATCGCTTGTATCTCTTAAATAATTATCAAGGCTGTTGGTGTCAACCTCATCAAGAGCCTTCTGCATATAATTTTCGGCAGCATATGCACAGCTAAAGCTTGAAAATACTACTAAATATATAATTATATGCGCTATGTATTTTTTTATCATAATCTCACCTGTTCACTAATAAAAATACTTCATCAATAAATTTTAGTATTATATCAAATGAGTATACTAAAATTATAAGTTTACCGGACATTTCAATTTTTTTACCTATAGATTCATAATCCAGGTCCTTGCATATCATTGAAACAAAATCACAAATATATGCGATGCCGACTATTTTAATGAGTATACCGAAGTTGTCTATTTTTATATTGTAATTGCTGAAAACTGCAAGCATACTGCTTATATGTACTCTTAACTCTTCAAAAATCAGCAAAACAGCTATTATGCCAAAAATTAATATAAAATAAAGCTTGTATTCTTCATTTACCTTAGATACCAATATACTTAAAAGTATAGTTATAACAGCAATGAATATAATTTTTATCAATATCATCTCAATATTCCTTTCAGATATGGTTAGTCAACACTTAAACTTAATTAATAGATATTAAATATTGATCTAACCTCGTTAAAAAGCTGATTCAGCATGCTCAGTATGATAGCCATGACAACTATAACACCTGCTATTGTCACAAACATTGCCTGTTCCTCTCTTTTTGTCTGCGAAAGTATTTGAGTAAAAATTGCTATTATTAATCCTATTGCCCCAACCTTAAAGATAATGTTTATATCCATAATATCCTCCACCTCTACATTAAAACTATCGCAATCAAACTACCTATAAGAAGCGACAATTTATTTAGTAAATTTTTTCTTTCTCTATACTCGTTTTCATATTTATCTATATATTTATCTATGTCATTTTTTAAAAAAGACAACTTACCATCCAATATATCGGACATTGAGCTGCCGTAAAACTCCAGTATTCTGCTGAGCTTTGAATTGAATTCGGATGGTGATTTTATTTGCTCGTATAAAAAGTCATCAAAGGAATTATCCGAATCCTTATTTTCTTCTTTCAAGTCCAAAAACAATTTATTAAAAACAGATTTTACACTCTCGTGCTTAAATCCATAACTTGATAATATCTCTTCAGAAGACATTTTCATTGTACATGAATAAATCCTTAAAAATTCTATAAAATCAGAGGTTTCTTTCATCATGCTGAGTTTTTTATCTTCCTCTTGGAAAAATAGTACAAACATTACTTTGACTGAGATTATAATAAAACAAAAAATTCCTATTTTAAGTGCCATATATATACCTACCGCTCACATTGTCATATACTTCTTTTATTGAAAGCGGACTTCTGTCATCAAGCACAATAATCCTTTCAATAAATCCGCAATCCAGTATGCCCTTAATATAAATATTTTTAAATAAATCCCCGACAGAGCTTGCATGAGCGGTTGTTATAACATTAATACCGCTTTTAAGAGCATATTGAATAGTTTCAAAATCATCCGAAGATCCAAGCTCATCAGATATTATAATTCTCGGGGCAAGTGAACGGATACTTATACTAAAGCCTTCTTTTTTCATGCAGTATGATAATACATCTGTTCTTGAGCCAACATAAAATTGCGGAACTCCATTATGTATAGCTGCTATTTCCCCTCTTTCATCTATTATGGTAACATCACAGCCGCTAAAATGAGGATTGCTGTATCCGTCACTTAAAATTCTTGCTAAATCTCTTATGCATGTAGTTTTTCCTGATAGCGGAGCTCCTGCAATAAGGGTGTTATAAATATTTTTGCTGTCCTTTATAATATATTTAATGACTTTGTTGGAGCAGTTTATAAAATCCTTCGCAATTCTGATATTTAAAGATGTTATATTTTTAAAGCCCTTAAACTCATTTTTCTCATATAAGCAGTCTCCGCTTAAACCGACTCTATGTCCACCTTCTATGGTTATGTAAGCCTTTTCAATTTCCTTTTCATAGGCATGTATGGAATTTGAAGTCAAAGCGGCTATTGTTGAGACTATATCGCTTTTTTTAATCTTATAGAAATCTTCTGTATATACTTTTGATATTTTGCCCTTAGTTATAAAGTAGTCTCCATTAGAGCTTTTTAAAAATATAGGGCAATTAATTCTAAGTCTGATTTCATAAACAGTTTTTAATATATCTTCATCTTGGCTCAACAAAATATCTCTGATGTTCATATTTACATATTTTGATACCTTAGTTATCACATTTACCCGCCTCCTTTGTAAGTATTGTGTCCCATATAATATAATATTGCGAGATAGCTTGTATATGACAAGAATTTAATCAAATTTATGTAATTGAAAATTATAGTAAAAAATATCTTAAACTTTGATTGGGACTGTGGTATAATATGCCTATGTTTGAGCTTTGATTAAGCTTGGATATATTTAAGTGACAAATATCCTGCTATGCAGGACATTACGAGACTATATTAATAAAAAAGGTGATTGCAAATGATGAGATATACAGGTTTAGGTATTGCTACTCTTGGAATAATTGGGGTTATAGCAGAAATTCAAAACGGAAAAGTGTTCATTTCATCCGTACTCATAGCTATAGCTATGTTTATTATCGGAGTTTATTTATATGCTAAAAATTTAAAAGTGAAATTTCCGAAACTTGATGATAAAGGAATGAGAAGGCTCAGAATTATAGAAGATATTCCTCTTGTAACAACAAGTGATTTAGATCATTTAGATTCAATTCAAAATACTATAATTAAAATGAAAAAAGGTGACGATGTACTATTTCAGTTAGTCACGTTAAACGGAAAGGAAGAAAGCATTAAAATCACTAATTCAAAGAATGAAACTCTTGGAGTCATACCATATACATATCCTCACAGAAGATATCTGGCAGGAAGAATATATGACGGAGCAACAGTTCTTGGCAAGGTTTTTAAGGTATCAAGAAGAATTACTGGAAAATATAAAATATCAGTAAGCGTAGCTCCTTATATGTTGAAATTTGATTCAGATAATAAAAATGCTTGAGATTGATTTAAATCTTAAGCATTTTTTAATAATAATCACTATTTTACTAAGCCGTTTATACTCCGTTGCAGTACCCCATGTTATAGATACTGTCTGCCTTTTCTAATATGGATTGTCTGTGAGATACAACAATAACCGCTTTATCTTTACTAATGTCTTTTAAATTATCTATTATTTTTTCTTCCAACTGACAATCCAAGGCTTTTGTACCTTCATCTATAATCATAATTTCACTATCTTTTAAAAATGCTCTTGCTAAGGCTATTCTTTGTTTTTGTCCTCCGGATAAATTTGCACTATTTTCTTGAACAATTGTGTCCAATCTATTCTCCAGCCCTGCAATAAAATCATGAGCACCTGCAAGTTTAATTGCATGTTCTATACTATCTATATTTGCGCTATTATTTCCAAGCCTTATATTATCAAGAATTGACATCTGAAACAAATATGAATCCTGTGGTACATAACTTATTTTTTCTCTCCATGCCTTTGTTTCAATTTCATGTATAGATTTACCATGTATACAAATATCTCCATGATTAAATTCATATAGTTTAATCAAAATTTTCATTAATGTAGATTTTCCGCATCCACTTTCACCAACAATTACAGTCAGTCCATTTTTTTCTATATTCATGCTGAACTTATCTATTATTTTCTTATTCTGATTATCGTATGAATAGCTTAAATCCTTAATTGATAAAATATGATTGTCCGGTTTCTTATCAATTTGATAATCAAATTGATTATCATTTATCACATCAATACATTCACTAAATTTTGTCTCAGTTTCTATATGCAGAAATTTTACTATCCTTTCACAGGATGGCAGATTTTTTCTGATTCCGGCCAGAAATGTACTAAAGGTTGAAAATAAATAGTCTGCATTACCTTGAAGGTGAATTATAGCCATTACACTTCCTATAGTAATTTTATTATTTATCGCCATAAAGATGCCAATAAACATTACCCCTAATAAATTAATATAGTAAAATGCGCCTGATAAAACAGAAGTTTTTGACATCTGGTTTTCCTTTTTATAATATAAGTTTCTTATATTATCACTTATTAAAGATATTCGACCATAAAATGCTTTTTCTGCTTCATTTGTCTTTATATCACCAAATCCATCTTCTAAATCAATTATTTGTTGGTTTAGTATTTCTGTTTGTCTTTGATATTCAGATGAATACTTTTCAATTTTTTTACTGACAATGTTATTTACAATAACAGAAAAAAGACCAAACCCTGCCGCTATAGCTGCAAGTATCATATTTTCCATAAACATAGCTGTAATAGCTATTACTCCATGCATAACTGCAAATGTAAAATTAGGTATATTGTCTTTATAAATTTCTTCTAATTTATCAACATCATTTGTAATTCTAGATAATATTTCACCGGAAGTGAGTTTTTCGAATTCACTTGTTTTTAAAATCATCATATGTTTAAACAACTTAATTCTGACATCTCCAAGAGTTGTTCTTATAGAGTAATTAAATATTTTATTTACTATAGGCTGAAATATAAAGGCAATTAAGAATGATACTGCTGCAATTAAAAAGGCCTGTTTAAAGTTCTCTTCATTTTTATATGCTATACCGTTAACAATATTTTTCATAATAAACGCAAGCACTATATTGTAACATACAGATACAAGCATTTTATCAGCAAGTAAAGTAACAATATAAATTAAAGCTTTTTCTTTTAAAAAACCTATACAATATTTCAAATTAAACTGTTTCACTTAATATTCCTCCTTCCATTCTTACAACTATATCATCTTTTCTTATAATCTCTTTTCTGTGAGTAATTATTATGGAGGATTTATCCTTCAATATTTGGTGCAATTCTTCAATAAATTTAAACTCGTTTTCTATATCTAAAGCGGAGCTTGGTTCATCTAACAAAAATATTTCACAGTTTCTGAATATTCCTCTGGCTATTGCAATTCTCTGTGCTTGTCCACCTGATAATTTAACATCTTCATTTATTACTGTATTATACTTTTGGGGAAGATTTTCTATAAAATTATGTGCCTGTGCTATACTTGCTGCATTTATAATTCTACTCATAATTTCTTCATTCATCTCATGAATATCATCAAAAAATTTCATTGCAATATTTTCTGCTACAGTTCCTCTAAACATGTACGGATTTTGGGGCACATAGGATATAAATTTTCTTATATAACTCTGTGTATCCTGAGAAACAGGTATACCCATGACCTTTATTTCTCCATGAAAATTAGGTAAAAATCCTATTATACTTTTAATTAATGTACTTTTGCCGCTTCCGCTCTCTCCCAGTAAAATCACATGTTCATTTTGATTAAGTGATAAATTAGCGTTTCTAAAAATTGTCTTATTATCATAACAGCATGTTAAATCTGTAATTTGTATAGGAATTTTTACTTCATTATCAAAATCACTACATGCAATATTATTGTTTTGTTCTGTTTCATAACTTAATACTTCTTCTATGTCTTCGCACGCAGGTATTATCATTAGATTTTGCTTTTTTATATTAAGTATTTTTTCTACCGGAACTATTATTTTAAATATTATACTTGTTGCCGCAACAAGCTCTCCCAATGTTATGTACCCTTTATATGACATATATCCGCCCAAAAGAGGTATAATAAGCTGAGGAATATACCTGAGAAGAATAAATATTCTTTGTAAAACTTTTAATATTTTATATATATCTTTTTCTATTTTTACCGAACGTTCTATTTCATCAATAAACTTATTCTGAAAATAATCTTCTATTTGATAAGATTTAACAGTATAAAATCCATCAACAACATCCTTAGTTAAATTGCTGATATCAGTTCTTTTTTTGATAATTTCTTTTTGTTTAGTCTGAACAGGTATTGAAAGCATTCCGTGTAAGTATGATGAAGCAGGCATAAATACAACAGCTGCACAAAATAATAAAGGATTAATAGAAATAAAATATATTATCGCCACTAATAAAGAAATTGGATAAATTATTATACTTGAATAGTTAGTTATATAATTTGTTAATAAGTCAACAGAGGTGTTATATATTGTAATGAAATGTGATGAATTTTTTTCGTTTTTAACATATAGATTACAATACAACTCCTTTTTACTTAATTCTTTTCGAATATTATTAGAAAAATTTGATTTTAATTTTATATTTAATAACAAATATATTCTTAGAAATACTGCCTCAAGTACGATTAATGCAATAATAAACGGAAGAAGCTTAAACAAGCTATTCAAATCAAGATTTGATGCTGTATCTATCATTATTTGCGTAATGTACACAAGTAAAATGGATATTATCATCTCAAGACCTTCAAAAAATATTAAAAACCCAATATTTACTCTTTGTAATTTTACAACTGACATAATGTTTTTAAACTTTTTAGATATCATTTTATTTTCCTTTCTTTTATTTCATATATTTCTAATATATTAACGCATTAACATTAGATATATTTCTAATGTTAACTTTTAAATAAAGCTGATATACTAAAATTTTAAATAGCAATCAGCATATATTTATCTTTCAAAATAACTTTTTACTTTATCAAGCCATGTTATAAGCATATCATTATTGAGATGATAATAAAATCTATGCTCGTATCTTTCGAAGTCTACAATATCAAAAGACTGTAAAAGTGTCAAATGATATGATGCGGTTGGTGCTGTCATACCTATTTTCAGCGCTATTTCATCAACATAACAAGGCTTATTTTTCAACATTTCTATAATTTGAATTCTTTTTTTCTCACCAATAATCTTTAAAAAATCAAATATCTTCTCTCTTTCATTATTAAGCCCAATAATTTCGTTTGAGTAACAGCCTAATATAATCCACTCATTTTTATTACTTTGCGCCCAGAAATCTCCGCCGGAAAATCTGCTGTAACTGATATGTATAAATATTTTTTCTCCATATATGTCACTGTCACAAAGCATATATTTATGAAAAAATGCTTTTTTATCAGCTTTAAGTTCTTCTTCATACACTTTTATCAATGGCTTAACTATTTTAAAGTTATCCGCAAATATGCCGGAATAAATTTTTTCGTAAAAAACCTTTAATAATAGAGCTAATCTTTGCTTACACTCTCCTATATTTTCAATAAAATCAAGTAAAATTCTTTTACGATTTTCATTTTCAAATTCTAAGCTAAGTGCTAATTTATAAGATTTATTATAATCTTTTATAAGATTATCCCAATCTTCATTTTCTTCAATAGATTTGTTAGTAGCTTCATAATAGAAATAACGTAAAACAGTTGAAATCAACTCCATATCTTCACTGTCATTTATTGCTTTGTATAGTTCATTGACTGAATTAAATTCATTATTATTAATCTTATAAAATAGCAGTATCTGTCCGATACCATCACAAATATTGTTACTATTTGAGAAAAAAAACAACAATTCGGATTTCATATAATCAGATAATAGCTCAATAGCTCTCTTAAATTTATCCATATATTCATTTTTTAATGCCTTGTTAACAAATTCATTTTGTCCATCATAGTCTGTTAACATCAAAGCAATATAAGCTAAATTATATTGAAATTCTAACAAATCATTGTATGTAACAATAAATTGTGTTTCCTTTTTTTTCATCAATTCACTCCTCAATACAATTTATATCTAATCTAAAACATCATACAACATTAGATTTGTTTCTAATATTATATGATATCTTAAAATTTGTCAATATATTTTTTATTGTCCAAAACTAAAATAACGCCTTATCCAAGAAGGCATACTAAGCAAAATGCTCATAATGCTACTATAATTTTAACAACTCACTCGCAATATTTTCTATATTCCCAATAAGCTGATTTACTTGTGAAAGCCAATAAAATGTTGATGTATTATCATCGCATTTAAAGTATGTATCATCATGGTGACATAAGTAAACTTTTTTGTTCAGTGCTATTGCTATACCGAATTCCGTATGAGTTCCTCTACCCTGCGGAGTTAATATTATTACAACATCAGACTGCTTTATCCCTTCATATTCCTTTTCGCCAATAGACTTTAGTGTTTCTGCATTTATTTCTTTCACCGGGCAATGTAATGTCCAATCATAAGTATGCTCCCAACCGGCATTTTTTAATAGACGTGAAAGGTCACGCACTTGTTCATAATTTATAAGGCTTGAAGCAATGTAAAATTTCATTTGTATCCTCCAATTATATAAACAATATTTGATTCACCATTTTATTTTATGTTCCTACTCAAAATCCATTTCAAATTTATTAAACTCTCTGTACAAAAGACCGTTTATATAATCATTTATTATGCTTTTAACAGCTTGATTTACTTCTGTTATCTCTTCGGCAGAATTATCGCTTAATAAAGCCTGATATTCGTCATACGCCCATTTCAGAGGCATGGACAGTTTTTTCATTTCATTTAAGTTTTCTTCGCTGAGTGAATTTTTAAATTCTTCTAAGTTTTTCATTGCTTTATCCGCCTTTCATTACTTATATTAATAAAAAATGCGTATTTAATTGAAATTAAATGCGCACAATTATTATCATGATAAATAGAGTAAGTTCATAAGCTGGGTTCTGTATTAAACAATCATCTATCTACGCTTATTGTTGCCAATAAGCTCTAGCAACCTACCTACCGGATTTGTGACGGGCAGCCACTCTAAAATCCTATTTTGGTCTTGCTCCGGGTGGGGTTTACATAGCCAATTAGTCGCCTAATTGCTGGTGAGCTCTTACCTCACCTTTCCATCCTTACCTTTACAGGCGGTATATTTCTGTTGCACTAGCCTTGAGGTCGCCCTCACCGGTCGTTAACCGGCACCCTGCCCTATGGAGCCCAGACTTTCCTCATACCTTAACACAAAGTGTATCAGCATGCGATTGTATGATTTACTCTAAATTGTATTTTACAGCATTAATATTCAAAAGTCAAATTAAATTATATTCTCAGGCACAGTATTTTTAATGTATTTTTTCAAATTATTAACTTTAAATGATAAAATATCATATATTTTATCTAGAAATATAATATTTTCAGTATGAAAATGACCTGCATCTATTATAGATAAACCATTATTTAAGGCATATTGAGCATCATGATATTTTATATCGCCGGTAACGTATATGTCAGCTGATTTAGCTATCGCATCCTCTATAAACTCCGCTCCGCTTCCGCCGCAAAAAGCAACTTTTGAAATATTATTGCTTAAGTCATTACTGTATACCTTGACTATATCACAATTAAAGTTTTTCTTAACTATATTTGCATATTCCCTTATACTGATGCTTTGAATATCTCCTATTCCGCCGAAACCAAAAATATTATTTAATTCATCAGTATAAAATTGATGTAATACGTTATATTCTTTAATTTCAAGTTTTTTTGCCAATTCTTGAGTCATTCCATATATTGCTCCGTCCAATGATGTATGTAAGCTAATAACTGAAATATCATTTTTAATTAATTTACTTATCATTCTTCCTTGTATAGTCGAAAAATCAATATATCTTAATTTGCTGAATAAAAATGGATGATGTGTAATAATTAAGTTTGCTTTTTCCTCAATAGCATAATCTAATACTTCCTCGCTTAAGTCAAGAGCTAAAATCATGCCGTTTACTGACATTTCATAATCACCTATCTGAAGACCGCTGTTATCCCAATCTTCCTGTTCAGACAGCTTTAGCTTATCATCTAAAAAATCAATTATTTCTCTTATCTTCATAGGCCTTTACCATTCCTTCCAACTTAAAATTTTTATTTTTCAGCTTATCTGCTTTAATAGTATTATCTTGTTTTTTCGAATTATTTAAATTTGCTAAAATTTTGCTGTTTATATCTATAGCTCTTTTAATATATTCTAACAGAAGTTTATCTTTCTTATCAAATAAATATTTGCTTATTTCATAAAATATATTATCCTCACAAAATGAACTTCCTTTAACTGCCTTAATTATGAAATAATAATGGTGATACTCCTTTACAATGAGCTCTTCAGATATTGTATAATCATTGTAATATAAATATTTTCTTAGAATATCAATATTTGTCATAGGCTGCAGTATAAATGATTTTACAGTCTTTGAAACATTTTTTGATTCCTCTAATATTTTCGCTATCAACTCTCCACCCATTCCTGCAATTACAGCACAATCAACCTCATTCTCATTTATTATGGTTAAACCACCGCCAAGTCTGAAATCAATGAAACTTTCAAGACCTATCTCCGTTAAATGGCTTACAGCACTGTTTAAAGGCCCTTTGTTTATATCCGTTGCTATGACTTTTTTGCATAAATTATTTTTAATAGCCGCTTCGGCAACATATCCGTGATCAGTGCCGATATCAGCTAAGATATCGCATTTGTCTATAAGCGAAACTATTGCCTCTAATCTGTTCATAAAAACCTTCCTTCAAGAAAAAGCTTCGCATTTAGTAAAATACGAAGCTTTTATATTTTAAATTTATTCTAGATAGTCCTTTAACTTTTTACTTCTGCTTGGATGTCTCAGTTTTCTTAAAGCCTTAGCTTCTATTTGTCTGATTCTTTCACGCGTAACTTCAAATTCTTTACCAACTTCTTCCAAGGTTCTTGCTCTTCCGTCATCTAAACCAAATCTAAGTCTTAATACTTTTTGCTCTCTGTCGGTAAGAGTATGAAGAACTGCCGAAAGCTGGTCTTTTAAAAGCGCAAATGTAGCAGCATCGGATGGAGCTTGAACTACTTCGTCCTGTATAAAATCTCCCAAATGGCTGTCCTCTTCTTCTCCAATCGGAGTTTCCAGGGAAACAGGTTCTTGAGCTATTTTAAGTATATCTCTAACTTTATCAGGTTCCATTTCCATTTCTATTGCTATCTCATCCGGAGTAGCATCTCTTCCTAGTTCCTGTAAAAGCTGTCTTTTTATTCTTATTAATTTATTGATTGTTTCTACCATATGAACAGGTATTCTTATAGTTCTTGCCTGATCTGCTATAGCTCTTGTTATAGCCTGCCTAATCCACCATGTAGCATAGGTACTGAACTTATATCCCTTAGTATAGTCAAATTTTTCAACTGCTTTAATCAAGCCTAAATTACCTTCTTGAATAAGGTCTAAAAATTGCATTCCCCTTCCCACATATCTTTTAGCTATACTGACTACAAGCCTCAGATTTGCTTCAGCTAATCTTTTTTTAGCCTCATCATCTCCGCTTTCCATTCTTTTTGCCAGTTTAATTTCTTCTGAACCGGATAACAGAGGAACTTTACCTATCTCTTTTAAATACATCCTAACAGGATCATCAATATTTATTCCTTTTAAAATATCTTCATCACTTTGTGAAATTAAAAAATCGGGGTCATCTTTTAAATCAACATCAGTGTCAACGTCATCTTCAATTTTTTCAAATATATCATCTTGAAATCCTAAAATTTCTATGTCATTTTCCTCGATAATTTTATAAAAATCATCTATAAACTCAGGATTAATCTCCATTTTTTCAAAGGCCTTAACTATTTCTTTATAAGAAATAAATCCATTTTTTTTGCCTTTTTCGATTAATCTGGTTTTGATGCTTTCTATTTTGCTTGTACAATCAAGCTGGTTTTTATCATTTATACCGTTTGTTATTTCATTTATTGCATCATTTTCTTTCACAGGTTAGTAAACCTCCTCTTTTAATGACTTTATCTTTTTAGCTAATTTTATAATTTCATTCATTTTTTCTCTCTGAATTGCTTCGTCATTAATTTTAACTAGATCTTTGTTTTTATTAGTTCTAAGCTGCTCTAAATATTTGATTCTGAAACGTTTATAGCAGTCGTGAAACATAGCTTCAGTGCTATTTTCATCTAAGTCCATATCTGCAAATATATTATCCGTATCAAATTTAAATTCAAGGATAAGCTTATTTACATATTCTTTTGTTATTTCCTGATGATTAAGTTTTGAATGGTAAAGATTTTTAAAAAGTTCAATATATTCATATTCATTAAAATCTTCGTCATTAACAATTTGATTTAATAAAAGCGCTAAATTATTTTCTTTTAAGATAAGCTTTAATAACTCCTCCTCGTGTGAAACACGCATATTAGATTTTTCAATGTTCAAAGGTTTAATAGTTTTTTTCTCTATAGTCGAAACGCCAGTGCTTTTTTTATTATAATTTTTTCTAAACTCATTTATCAATGATTCTTTAGATACTCCTACTTTAAAAGACAGCTTTTCGATTATAAGCTCTTTTTCTATGTCACTTTTTACATTTACTAAATTATCATAAAATTTATTAATATAATTTATCTTATTAGATAAATCAAATTCTTCCTTGTAGTAAAATTCAAGAAAATCATAGTAATCAAGAGCTTCTTTAGAAAGCATTTCAAACTTTGTTTTTCCGAACTTACCTAAAAACTCATCCGGATCCTTTGCATCTTTTATAATAATAACCTTAGAATCAAGATTGTTTTTCTTAAACATATTTAAGGCTCTGAGAGAAGCATTTAACCCTGCCTTATCGGAGTCAAAGCATATATAAAATTTATCTGAATATCTTTTTAGCAGTTTTATCTGATTGTCCGTCAAAGATGTTCCAAGAGCGGCAACGGCTGTATCAAAGCCATATACATGCATTTTGATAACATCCATATACCCCTCAACCAGAAAAAAGCTTTTGTCTTTTACATTTTCCTTCGCTATATTTAATCCATATAAATTATAGCCCTTATTAAATACTAAGCTATCAGGCGAGTTCAAATATTTAGGCAAAGAATCATCTAGTACCCTTCCGCCAAAGCCTATAATATTTTTTCTGATATCGAAAATCGGAAACATAACTCTATTTCTGAATCTGTCATAATATCTATTCTTATTTTCGTTATGTATTATCAGTCCGGTCTTTAAAATTTCTTCTTCTTTGTAACCCTTTTTCTTTAAATATATTAACAGATTATCCCATTGATTTACAGTATAACCAATTCCGAATTTTTTTATTATATTTTGGTCAATATTTCTTTTTTGAAGATATTTAAGAGCTGCTTCATTTATTGGTAAGTTTTTATAAAAAAACAATGCCGCTTCTCTGTTAATATCATATAGTCTTTTCTGCAAGATATTTCGTTGTATTGCTTCTTTACTGTTTTTTATATCGTCCAAGCTTATATTAACTCTTTTCGCCAAATATTCTACTGATTCAACAAATGTCCAATTTTTATATTCCATCAAAAATGTTATGGAATCTCCGCTTTTTCCGCATCCAAAGCAGTGGTATATTTGTTTATCCTTTGACACAACAAAAGAAGGCGTCCTTTCCTTGTGAAATGGACAATTAGTTTTATAATTTGTCCCATTTTTCTTCAAAGGTAAAAACTCTTCTATAACATCTACAATATCATTTGATTCAATTATTTGCTGCTTTTTTTCTTCTGTTATGTTCAAAGGCATATTGACCCTCTCCATTATGCCACGAAGCGGCATAACAAATAGAAATAAACGACGTGAAAAAATTTCACGCTATATATACATTAATAAACAATAATAACATGAATTTTTTATTATGTCAAACATTTTTTATGAAAATTTTACACAAATTTTGTCTACTTATCCCACGGAAGCGGTACGAATATTTCCTTAAAAACTTTTATAGCATATCTGTCAGTCATTCCTGATATATAATCCTTGACTATTTCTTCCTTTGTAAAATTATATTTACTGACAGTACCCCCGGAATTGTTATACAAATCAAGGTAATATTTAGGTACTTTATCAAAATTATCAACATAATACTCAAATAAGTTTCTGATTAAAAATTCGGCCTTATGTTCTTCCGATTTGGCGGTTTTATTAAAATAAATATTTTCAAAAAGAAACTCTCTGAGCTTTATTGTAGCCTCAAATATTCTGTCACTCATTCTTATCTCTTTTCTGTCTTTGCTGTAATTTATTATATCGTTAATCATAGTATTTATTCTTTGACCGTGAGTAAAT
Organism: Firmicutes bacterium UBA5010; assembly: GCA_002396645.1. Lineage (GTDB taxonomy): Bacteria > Bacillota > Clostridia > Tissierellales > Sedimentibacteraceae > UBA1535. The sequence continues at coordinate 65,494 of DGYI01000025.1, read as the reverse complement.
CCGATGATTTCTAAATATTCCTTAGGAATTTGTTCTATAGTAATAATATTTGCTCTTATAGAATCATCTATGTCATGATTAATGTAAGCAATCCGATCAGAGACTTTGACAACTTCACCCTCAAGTGTCATGGGTTTCTTATCTCCTGTATGGTTTACTATACCATCCCGAACTTCACAAGTTAAATTAAGACCGTGCTGATGCTCATTTTTCATTTCAAGAATTTCTACTACTCTTAGGCTTTGTATATTATGACTAAAACCACCTTTTACTAATTTATTAAGCGTACGCTCTCCACAGTGTCCAAAAGGTGTATGTCCTAAATCGTGAGCTAATGATATAGCTTCAGTCAAATCTTCATTTAAACGCATTGCTCTTGCGATTGTTCTTGAAATCTGAGAAACTTCAAGAGTATGAGTAAGCCTTGTTCTGTAATGGTCTCCTTCAGGCGACAAAAAAACCTGCGTTTTATGCATAAGCCTTCTAAACGCCTTTGAATGAATTATTCTATCCCTGTCTCTTTGATATTCAGTTCTTAAGTCACACTTTTCTTCCTCATAATCTCTGCCTAAGCTAAATCTGCTTTTTGCAGCCTCCGGTGACAAATTATTAATTTCAAACTCCTCATAAACTTCTCTTAAATTCATCTGATTATCAATACCTCAAAACAATTTAATTTTAACTTTCTACTTTCAATATATCAAAAGCTTCATCCAATATTAATGATGCTGTTTCCTCTACTGCCTTGTTAGTAGTATCTATAACTCTGCAATTTAATTTTTTCATTACTTGATTAGAATATTCTATCTCTTCAAGAATCCTTTCCATATTTGCATAATTGGCTGTATCTTTCAGTCCAAGTGATTTTAATCTTTCTCTTCTGATTCTGATTAATTGTTCCGGATCTATAGTAAGTCCTATTATCTTTCTTTTAGATATGCAAAATAATTCCTCTGGCAGGCTTACCTCGGGTACTAGAGGAACATTGGCAACCTTTATATTTTTATGAGCTAAATACATACTGAGCGGGGTCTTGGATGTTCTTGATATCCCTATAAGAACAATGTCTGCGAGCATTACTCCTCTTGTATCTTTGCCGTCATCATATTTAACCGCAAACTCAACAGCTTCAACCTTTTTAAAATATTTATCATCAAGCTTTCTTAATAATCCCGGTTCTCTTCTCGGGGAGAGTCCAAGCTGCTTTATTAAAGGTATAAGTATAGGAGTCATAACATCAACAGCCGCCACGTCGCTTTGTTCTGCCTTTTTAAGCAGATAATTTCTAAGTTCTTCTACAATTATAGTAAAAACTATTAATGCATTTTCAGATTTTGCTCTGTCAATAAGCTTATCTATAGTTTTTAAATCATTAACATAAGGGATAATTTTTATTTCAAAATCTACAATATCAAACTGCTTGCTAACTGCCTTAGCTACAAGCTCAGCAGTTTCGCCAATAGAGTCAGACACTGCATATATGTTCATTTTTTCCATTATAACAACTCCTATTTAATTAAATCAAGCATAACTTTAGTAACATTCGTTTTTGATACTCTTCCTGTTATTATCATTCTGTTTTTATCATCAAATTCTATTATAGGCACACAGTCTATGTCATGCTCTATGATTTTTTCCGCAGCATCTATTATGCTTTCGTCCTCAGTACAGTATACGGCTTTTGGCACTCTTGTCATTATAACACCTACAGGCATTGTATTAAAATCGCCGCCTCCCATGGTTGCCTTCAGCAAATCTTTTCTCGATACAATACCTTTTAAAACCTTATTTTCAACAACAAACAAAGTACCTACATTCTCTAAAAAAATTGTTACAATACAATCATATATGCTTGTCGACTCGCTTACAACAATCGGCATTGATTTTATATCAGATAATTTAATACTCATCAGTTTATCCGTTATACCTTCATTCGAGTTTCCTTCATATATAAAATAACCAACCTTAGGTTTAGCACTGATTATTTTGCACATCGACAAAACAGCTAAATCAGGTCTTAGAGTTGCCCTCGTAAGACCTATTTTATCTGCTATTGCTTCACCTGTTATAGGTTGGTTTTCTTGAATAATCTTAATTATTTGCTCTTGTCTGTTTGATAATTTAATACTAACATCCCCTTTCATTATTTTTGGGAAACATTGTACAACTAAAAGCTTATTTTGTTATTTATATATTCAACTAAATCGTCTATTTTGATTCTTTCCTGCGACATAGTATCTCTGTCTCTGACGGTAACGCTGGCATCTTCTAAAGAATCAAAGTCAAAAGTGATACAGTATGGAGTACCGATTTCATCATGTCTTCTGTATCTTTTTCCTATAGCTCCGGCTTCATCATAATCCACATTAAAGTGCTTTTGCAATTTTTGATAAAGCTCTGTAGCAGGTTCACTTAATTTTTTAACAAGTGGAAATACTGCCACTTTATAAGGAGCTAATGCAGGGTGAAGATGAAGAACTGTTCTGATATCTCCGTCCTCTAATTCTTCCTCATCATATGCATCAAGCATAAGAGCAAGCATCATTCTGTCTACGCCAACAGATGGTTCTATACAGTATGGTACATATTTTGCATTGGTTATAGGGTCTTGATATTCCATTTTTTCACCCGATACCTCTGCGTGGGCTTTTAAGTCAAAATCCGTTCTGTCAGCTATACCCCATAGTTCACCCCAACCAAACGGGAACAGGTATTCTATATCTGAGGTAGCATTGCTGTAATGCGACAGCTCCTCTTTTTCATGATCTCTGATTCTGATATTTTCTTTTGTCATACCTAAATTATATAAAAACTCTATACAATAATTTTTCCAATATGTAAACCACTCTAAATCAGTTCCCGGCTCACAGAAAAATTCAAGCTCCATCTGTTCAAATTCTCTTGTTCTAAAAATAAAATTACCCGGAGTAATCTCGTTTCTGAATGATTTTCCTATCTGTCCGATACCGAAAGGTATCTTTTTACGGCAAGCTCTTTGAACATTTTTAAAATTAACAAATATACCTTGAGCTGTTTCAGGTCTTAGATAAATTTCAGATTTTGAATCATCAGTTACACCTTGGAATGTCTTAAACATAAGGTTAAATTGTCTTATAGCTGTATAATTTAATTTACCGCATTCAGGACAGGCAATTTTTTTAGTACTGATAAACTCTTCCATCTTCTCATTTGACCATCCGTCAACCGACTCATCTATATCTTGTCCCCTCAGATAATCCTCAATCAGCTTATCTGCTCTGAATCTTGATTTACACTCTTTACAATCCATCAGGGGATCACTGAATCCTCCTACATGTCCTGATGCAACCCATGTTTGCGGATTCATAAGTATGGCAGAATCAAGTCCGACATTATACGGGCTTTCTTGAACAAATTTTTTCCACCAAGCTTTTTTTACGTTATTTTTTATTTCAACACCTAAAGGACCATAATCCCAAGTGTTGGCAAGCCCTCCGTATATCTCAGATCCGGGAAATATAATACCTCTTGATTTTGATAATGCAACAAATTTTTCTAGTTTATTTTTTTCATTCTTTGCCATAATTGCCCTCCATAGCGTTTATTCTTGTATATATCAAATTTTCATCATTGAACATCCAAATAAAACAAAATATCTGCCTTTCCTTCTTGCATGGTCCCTTTGTAAACATCGGTGTTAAGACCACCAATGTGAAATCCGGCGTTTAGATAGAAAAGGCAAGCAGACAAGTTGTTATCTTGCCCCTGCGTGTAAATTCCTCTGTAGCCTCTTTCAATAGCAACTTCCTTTGCCTTCTGTATGAGCATGTTGGCAACACCTTGCTTACGATAGGATTTGTTGACTTTCAAGTCGTAAAGATATATATACTTAAAAAAGCCATCTTGCAAAATAGCAAGTCCGATGCAGTTATTGTTATCGTACGCACCAATAAATATACTGTTGCGACTCAAAGAGTCATAGTCATAATTTTCATCAGGGAAGCACATCTCACTGATGTCCTGCTGGCTAAATTTACAAACAGTATATTGCCATTCTTCGTTTAAGTATGTGGGAATCATCCGTCCCCAAAGCGAAAACGGTTCATTTTTTATGTTAATATCTTGCTTATTAACACTATCAATCAATCTTATCTCCAACATTCTATTATCCTTTTATCCTTTTGAATTTTGATTTGCCTACATTTTTACTGCTCACATTATATCATAGTCTCGGCAAGCCGAGCCTTCTAAATATCCTGCTGATATTATATCATAAAAATGTAAATTTCCCGACATCTTAACCCCACAACTCGGAATGTATATAATATAATTATATTTATCTTTACTAAATATCCATTTTAATTTATCAAATAAAATAATAAATGTCAAGATATCAGAAGATTAAATTTATAAGCTTTATATTGATTATTTGTTATAATCTTTATAATAATCAAGGCTTGTTCGAATTCTATAATCATTGATTTTTAAAATTATGTAAGTGCTAATAATATACTATGATTCCACCTTGGGAATAATTTCTATACGAATTTTAAAATAATAGCCCATAAATCATAGTTTACTGCTTGTTTATGGACTATTATTTTTATGTTCCTCATATTTACAAATATTTTATCTGTACACAGAATCACTGATTAACTTTTTTTAAAAAGAATTTTTCAGATCGTTAATTTCTTCTTTAACTTTGTTTACGCCCTTATTTACTTCGTCGTTTACACATATTACTTCACCATCATCTTTTAATATTTCTATTTTGCATTCGGTCAAGAGTGCAGCAGTTAATCCTGCTAAAGATAAAAAAGGTGCTATAATTATTCCTACTGCTCCTGCTGTTACAGGTAAATTAAGAATAATTTCATCTTTTCTTTTAATAGTTATCTTTGTAACATTGCCTTTATCGATTATTTTCTTTATCTCGTTTAAAATTTCTTCGCCTTTTTTCTTAACATTTGAATTATTAGAATTTTTATTCTGCTCTATATATATAATTGACTCCAGAATGTCTCCATTATATTTTTCAAGAGCATTTTTAGCATCTTCATATGTGCAATTTGTACGCTTCACAACCTCATCAATTTTCTTTAATAAATCATCCATAATATCCTCCGTTCCACCTGACAAACCTAATTCCCTTTGTCAGCTTTATTTAATAATTTTAAAGTAGTGAAATCCGATTTTCCTATATGATAGAATAAGTATTTTTTTATCAGCAAATTCATGTCATCGCCTATTTCATTTATTATACTTTCATCATCAAGCTTTGACATGAGAATATTGTTTAGTAAAATTATATTTTTATAGGAAATATCATATCCACCCGTATTAATATTTACACAATTGTTGTTATGTATACATCGTATGCATTGTATCCCGCCATCTTTTATATTAAAAAAATACGATAATTTACTATTTAACTTCTCTCCACATAAAACACATTCTTTTATCTGAGGTCTGTATCCAAGCATTGAAATTAATTTAAGCTCATAAACAGATATTATATTTGCTATTTTACTCTCATTATCCTCAATGAAATTAAGAATTTGAAAAAGCCTGATAGTCATGTCGTAAGCTTTGCCGTCAACATCATTTTCCTGTGAAATATAGTTTAATAATTCTAAGATATATGTTCCATGCAAAAAAGCAGTGATATTACTTCTGATATTGTAAAAATTATCAAGCAATTCACCGCTGTTTAATATGTACATATCTCTTCCTGCATACAGCTGACATTTAGAATATGCCATAATTTGCGATATATTGATCAGAGGACTTTTATTCTTTCTGCAGCCTCTTGATAAAACTTGAATTTTACCGTTATTTTTAGATAATGTATGCAATATCTTATCGTTATCGTTATACCTGACTTCTTTTAAAACTAATATTTCATCCTCAATTATCATTTTTACCTCCATGCCAAAGACATTCACTTTGGGCATAGCACCTTGTGTATAAAAACCCCATTAAACATTTTGCATGGAGCCGGTATTTATTTTTATAATTTGCTGCTTCTTTGAATTTTTACTTTACTTTCTTTTATATCCCAATGATTTAAGAATATTATTATTATCCCGCCAATCAGGTGATACCTTAACCCATAATTCCAAGAAAACCTGGCATGCCAAAAGATTTTCTATATCTTGTCTGGCACTCTTTCCTATTCCCTTAATTTTTCGTCCGTTTTCACCGATAATTATGCTCTTATGGGACTTCTTTTCACATATGATGACAGCTCTTATGTCGATTAAATCCTTATCTTTTCTTTGCTTCATCTTTTCAACTTCAACAGCTATGCCATGAGGTACTTCATCCTGCAAATACATCAATGCCTTTTCTCGTATAATTTCAGCCACAATAAATTTTTCAGGTCTGTCTGTTAAATAATCATCAGGATAGTACATAGGGCCTTCATTCAGGTATTCTTTGATTTTTTGTACTAATCCTTTAACTCCTATATCATTCATAGCAGAAATAAGTAGTATATCATCAAATATATTGTATTCTTCAAATTGCTTGCTTACTTCCAGCATGGATTCCTTTGAATGCTTGTCAATTTTATTGATAGCCAGGATTTTTTTAGCCCTTGCACCTTTTATCTTTTCAAGTATATATTCATCCCCGGGGCCGATTTTACTGCACTCATCGGTTATCATTATAACTACATCCATTTCATCTAAAGCATCATTTACTTCATTATTCATAAATTCGCCAAGATTATTTTTCGGTTTATGGATTCCGGGAGTATCTAAAAATACTATTTGTGCTTCCTCGTCAGTATAAACAGTCTGAATCTTATTTCTTGTAGTTTGCGGTTTATCAGATATGATAGAAATTTTTTCTCCTATCATATTATTCATAAGTGTAGACTTACCAACATTAGGTCTGCCTACTATTGTTACAAATCCGGATTTAAACATTCTTACCTCTCTTTTTTTATTCATTTGTTTTCTATAAATCTTCAGGGCCAAAACCGTTTGGCAATAGCTCGCTTAGATTATATTCAGTATAATTGTCTTCACTCGTTGCGCTTATTATAGAGATATCATTTCCAAACTCTCTTAAAAACTGTCTGCATACTCCGCATGGATATGATATCTTTTCCAAGCTTCCGACAACTGCTATTTTTTCTATATCGGTATAGCCTTCCGATACGCATTTTGAAAGTGCCGTTCTCTCTGCACAAATAGTCGGAGTATATGATGCTGATTCAATATTGCATCCGGTAAATACTTTGCCTGATTTTGTCAAGATTGCAGCACCAACTTTAAATTTTGAATATGGACTATACGATTTTTCTCTTGCTTCTAAAGCGTATTTAATTAGTTCTTTATTATCCATAATATTTCCACCTCAATTATTTACTGTAAGCTCAACTATATTGAGCCGGTTTCTACCTCTGTAGTTCTATTTATTATCTGAATCCATGTATTTCCGGGATTCAATTTTAACTCTTCATCACCTGAATAGAAAACAGTTGAGCTTTTTTCAGATTCCTTGCTCCAAGTTATATCAACTGATTTTCCGTTTGTTATATATTGTCCGCTGCCCTTTCCGACTACTCCTAAGTACAATCTTCCTTCGTTGTCCAAAACCTTTTTATCAACTGTGTATATTATAATGTTTTTAGCTGTAATTTCGATATCGTTATTTTCGTCTATGTGCTTTTCGCCATCTTTGTATCTTATATAAAGCTTCTTTTCTTCATCATACTTATATTCTGTATTGTTATGATTATTATATGCAATCTTTATGTAGTCTGCAAGATTATCTGAACTTAAGTCTGTATCATCATCATTAAATTTATATCCGACATATTCGACATCAGTTTTATATCCTTTAGAATCAGCATCTTTTCTCAGACTTTCTATATCTGTATAAAGATTATGAGGAGCATATTTTTGTGTTTTATTATATCTCCACATGTTTGAAGTATATAGACCATCAACATTTGCTACTGAAAGGGATTTCAATTTCGCAAACGCCTCATTGCTTCCGCCTACGTGAGCAAAGATACTGCTGTATTCTAACGATAAATAAATCATATATGGTCTCGCACTTCTTACAGGACCTATGAGCTCAGGCTCTTTTGTCTGAAAAACAGCTAAATATCTTGTAAAAGGTGCCTCTGCTTCTACCTCATATACTATTTCTGCCTCACTTATGCCCGCCTGCCATCTTGCTCTTGGATGATTGTCTATAGAAACAACAATCGGTCTTTTTTCTACCAGCTCTTTATCATATTTTAATCCGTCAAGCTTTGACTTAACTTTATTTAAATCTTCCTCGCTATCAACAATGTCAGAATCATCTTCTTTATCATCATCCAATATTATTATACTATCATCAATTTTGATGATATCTTCAACCTTCTTGTTTTTGTTGCTGCAAGACGTGAATATAATCATAATAAATATTAAGATTAATGCAATATGTTTTTTATTCATTTTCATTTCTTTCAACCTTATCCCCGCATGTTATATAAATTGAATTAAGTTTTTTATTTGAACAGCTGAAGTTCTTTCATTATCTCTTTTTCTCTTTGTCTCATCTCTTGCTTTTCATCATCATCCATATGATCATATCCTATCAAGTGAAGTGTGCTGTGTGCAACTAAATACAGCATTTCTCTTTCAAGACTGTGTCCAAATTCCGCTGCCTGTTCAATAATTTTTTCAGTTGACAAAACAATATCTCCAAGCATTATGATTTCAGCATCTTCATCATCATCCATCGGAAATGATAAAACATCCGTTTCACTGTCAACATTTCTATATTGCTTATTTAATTCTCTTATTTCTTCATTAGTAACAAAGGATACACTCACCTCAAAATCTCCGTCCAATCCTTCTGTTTCCAGACAGACAGTAACTGTTTTTTCTATATCTTCAATATTTTCATCGCTTATTTCCATTTCATCCTGTCTGTCATCATATAAAATATTTACTGTCATTATTTTTCTCCATTTATTTTTTATTCGAGTTTTTTTCATGTTTATACTCATGCTCTTCATATGCCTTAATAATATCCTGAACCAGCTTATGTCTTACTATATCTCTTTTTTCAAAAAACATAAAGCCTATTCCCTCGATATCTTTCAATATTTTTATAACAGAACGTAACCCCGATTTTTTCCCGTCAGGTAAATCAATCTGTGTTATATCTCCGGTAATAACTGCTTTAGATCCATGTCCAAGCCTTGTCAAAAACATCTTCATCTGCTCATTAGTAGTATTTTGAGCTTCATCAAGTATTATAAATGAGGAATCAAGCGTTCTTCCTCTCATATAAGCCAATGGAGCTACTTCTATAAGTTGCTTTTCAACATTTTTTAAAAAGTTATCAATTCCGAATATATCGAACAGAGCATCATATAAAGGTCTTAAATAAGGATTAACCTTATCTTGCAAATCTCCCGGCAAAAAACCAAGTTTTTCACCGGCCTCTACAGCAGGACGCGTCAGTATAATACGTTCAACCTCTTTTTTTCTGAAAGCATTAACTGCTTGTGCTACCGCAAGATATGTTTTACCGGTACCGGCAGGGCCTATACCGAAGGTTATATCCTTTTCATTTATTAAATCTATATATCTTTTTTGTCCTATAGTTTTTGGCTTTATGCTCCTGCCTGAATTTGTTGTAACTATTACTTCTTTCAGAAGAGCACTGTAGTCCAAGTCAGAATTATTTTTTTCCATTTCAATATAATAGGATATTTTTTGCTCATTTATATCGTTTTTATTTTTTATTTCATTTATAATATTCTTAATAATATTGCTTACTGCATTGACAGTTATCTCTTCTCCCGTAATTTTTATTTCATTATCTCTTAATAAAATATTAGAATTAAAATTACTTTTGATAAGCTTTAAATTCTTGTCATGCACTCCCAACAGTTTAGTTAATATGTCTTGTTCTTCAATCAGCAGTGTTTGTTCGTATTGCTCCATTAATCCTCCTTGAATGAATATATTTTTATACTTTCTCCTATATCTTCTATCATTTCAATTTTTGCGTTTAATATATATTCAGTATCTGTTTCTTCGAAAACTATATTCTGTTTATCTATTTTAGCATTTTTGTTACAAATTTTCACTAACTTTTCGTATAAATTAATTAATAATTTATTCTCTACGTATTCTTTGCTCATTTCTTCCTCAATTATGTCTACCTCATAGTTTTTTATACTTTCAAAAGAGATTTTTAGAAAATCTGTAATTATTGGAATATGAATAGTTTTATTTTTACTGTCAAAATTTTTATATTTATTTTCGTTGCCGAATATTTTTATGCTTTTATCCTTGATAAGCAACTTGAATATTTTATTAGTCTTACCTGTTTCTTTTTTTATACTATGAATTTTAGGTTCAGTTAAAGTCAAATTATAATATGTATATCCAAGAATTGTCGCATCTGAGCTGATTAATTTTTCGATATTGTCTTTATCTTTCTGTATGCCTTGCACTAAAAGCTGCCCTTTATTGACAACATCACCCTCTTTAACTAACAATTGACCATGCTTTACAACTGTTTTATATATTACAGCCTGCTTATTTGAAATAATACTGCTGGGTATGTTATCACTCATTGTATATTCTGTTTCTTTTTTCTCTCTGATATATATAACCAGATTAATTCCCTCAACATGTGCCTCAACAAATTTAACTTCATTAAAATTTGAATATATTAAGTCCTCAACGTGCTTATTGCTTATTTTATTTAATTTAATAGGAGTTTTTATATGATTATCATTCAAATATTTCACTATTTCACTTTCCTTTAGATTCTCATTTCCCATCACTTTTATATCCCAGGCAAATGAGCAAAATATAAAGGTATATATAAATATTAAAACCGCGCCTGCAACAAATCCGATTCTCAAATACAACTTATTCAACTTGAACATAAAACCTATTTTTTTGACAGGAGTTATATTTGCATCATTAAAAAATTGTCTGTTTTTCTCAAAATCCTTCTTATATATTTTGAAGCTTATTCCGTCTTGCAGTTTGTTTATATCCCACATGAGGATATTTTTTCGTCTGAGTAAATTAAGAATTTTTTCGTAATTTTTAGTCTTTAAGTTGACAACCACATAACTTTTTATAAAATTATTTAACCTTTGACTAAGCATATTTATTATTACTCCTTAATTTGTATTTCCTTAATCTCACCGTTTACAATTATATAAAAATCTGTTATCTCTCCTATTTTTAATTTATCTCCTCTGATTACCACATTTTGAATTTTAGTCTTTATGTGTATTATATCATGCTCATATATGAGTACGCCTACATGATTTTCTATTATTACACGTCTATTACCTTGAATTCTGATATCAAAATTTTTAGATAAAACATTATCCGGCATTTCAAGCTCATCTGCCAGCCGGCTACGTATTTTATTGATATCCATACAATCACATCCTTTATATAAAAGTATGAAAAATGCTGGACTAATAGAACGTTTTAAATCATATTTTGGGTAAAAAAGCGAAACAAGTTTCGCTCTATGGAAGAATCGTTCCGATTTTTTATTTATCTAATATCAGNNCTGATATTAGATAAATAAAAAAACCCTGGTTTCAGGGTTTTTAGTTATTGTAAGTATCTAGCCACGATCTGATTTATTTGCTTACCGTCAGCCTTACCTTTTACTTTTGGCATGATTACTGCCATAAGTTTGCCAAGGTCTTTTTTAGTCTGAGCCTGTGTTTCTTCAATAGCATCTTTTACAATCTGCTCAAGCTCTTCCTCAGACAGTTGAGGCGGTAAATAATTTAAAAGAATTTTAATCTCCTCATTTGTGAGATCAACAAGATCTAGCCTATTGCCTTTTTGAAATTCTTCTATACTGTCTTTCTTCTGTTTAACCTGTTTAGCCATAATATCTATAATCTCAGCATCACTTAGCTCTATTCTTTCATCAACTTCACGTTGCTTAATTGCAGCTCTAACCATAGTTATAACATTTTTTTTGACTTTGTCCTTAGACTTCATCGATTCTTTCAAATCTTCAGCCAAGGTCTCTTTCAAAGGCATACTTTCACCTCTTATTCTCTTATCTTATTTTTTTCTTTTTTCTTCTTGCCGCTTCAGCTTTTTTCTTACGTTTTACGCTTGGCTTCTCGTAATGCTCTCTTTTTCTTACTTCAGACATTACTCCTGTAAGCGCACACTGTCTCTTAAATCTTCTAAGAGCGTTATCAAGCGATTCGTTCTCTCTTACCTTAACCTCTGTCATTTTTGCTACCCTCCCCTCGTTTCTTCCACTGTATGTCCTAAACAACAGCGAGTTTAAAATAGCACTATCATATTATATACCATATTATGATTAAATGCAATATATATTTACTAGAAACTTTCAGACATTTTTCTTCCGCCAAGTATGTGAAAATGTATGTGTCCAACGCTTTGACATCCATCTTTTCCGCAGTTGTTAATAATTCTATATCCTGATTCAGCAATTCCAACTTTTTTTACAATCTCAGGAATTGCAGTAAATATAGCGCAAATATACTCGGAGTTTTCCTCATTTACTTCATTCGCTGAAGGAATGTGAATTTTAGGAATAACTACAATATGCACCGGTGCCTGAGGCGCTATATCATGAAAAGCAATTATTTTGTCGTTTTCAAGTACTACATTAGACGGTATTTCCTTATTAAGTATTTTACAAAATATACAATCCATTTTTCTATCCTCCTTTGCAATTTATAAGTTTTTATATATTCAATATCAAACAATCATCGCGGATCTTAGTTACTTTAGCTTCAATTACTTGATTTTCAATGTTTTCCTTGCTTTCAATCAAAGCTCTTATATAATTTGCAGTGTAACCTTCATACATATTATCAGTTTTCTTTTCAATCAACACGCTTACAGTTTTTCCAAGCATATGATTCATAAAATCCTGCGCCGACTCGTCAGCAAGACTTATAAGTCTTTTACTTCTTTCTGATTTAATTTTTTCATCAATTTGGTTTTCAAATCCAGCCGCCTTTGTTCCTTCTCTTACAGAATATTTGAAAACATGAATTCTTGAAAAGTTTATTTTTTTAACAAACTCTAAGGTTTCATTAAATTCCTCATCGGTTTCTCCCGGAAATCCTACGATTATATCAGTCGTTATGCCGCTGTCAGGCATATATCTTCTGATTAAATCAACTTTTTGCTTGTACTCTGAGGATGAATATCTTCTATTCATTCTTTCCAGTACGGTATCCGAACCGCTTTGAAGCGAAAGATGAAAATGATCGCAGGCCTTATGAAGTTTAGACAGTCTTTGCATAAAGCTCTCTGTTATTATACTCGGCTCAAGTGATCCTAAACGAATTCTTTCGATGCCATTTATGCCGTTAATATCCTCAATAAGTGAAATTAAAGCATCTTCTTTTCCTAAATCTTTTCCAAAAGAAGTGACATGTATACCGTTAAGCACAATTTCCTTATATCCATTCTCCGATAAAGCACTTACTTCTCTGATTATATCTTTACTGTCTCTGCTTCTTATAGGCCCTCTCACATAAGGAATTATACAATAACTGCAAAATTGATTGCATCCGTCCTGTATCTTTATATTAACTCTTGTCTTATCATGTTCTCTGCTTATACTCAGTTCCTCAAAGCTTTCATGAGGTCTGAATTTGTCAACATTTACATAGATATCTCTATTATTTAGCTTTTCTTTTATAAGCTTTGCAACCTCACTTTTATTTTTAGTACCTATAACTATATCAACTGAAGTTTCTTCACTGATTCTCTCACTATTTAACTGAACACTGCATCCAACCGCAGCAACAATTGCATTTTTATTTATTCTTTTTGCCTTATTAATCAATTGTCTTGATTTTCTGTCACTTTCCTTAGTAACAGCACATGTATTTATAATAAAAATATCACTTTTTTCACAAGCAGGAATTATTTTAAAGCCTTCTTTCTCAAACAATTCCATCATAGCTTCCGATTCAAACTGATTTACCTTGCATCCCAAGGTTATAAATGAAACATTTAACATCCTTACTCACCTCCATAGTCTCAAACTGCGTTTGAGGCTTATTCTCTGTAATTTGGAGTCAGGTTTATCCTGTTTTTTGTCGGCTTTAATCCGACTTTAGATATTATCTCAAAAAGCCGTTTAAAAGTCAATAATTATAAAAATTTAAAAATCATTTATATTAAATATACATCAAAAATTTGAGTTACTTATTATGATAAAGACACAAAATATTTTATCTATTTTGTGTCTTTATATCAGAGCTTTATTTATTATATCGCTCTTGTCTTATATTTTAGCCATGCTCTTTCTGATTCATTAAGAGATGGACTTAATTTTTCATATACTTCATTATGATAATTATTCAGCCATGCCTTTTCCTCAGGGCTTAGCATTTCTGTGATTATCCCGTTCAAGTCTATAGGACAGAAAGTTATTGTCTCAAAACTCATGAACTGACCTGATTCGGTTTCCTCGTCTTTTTTTACAACTATTAAATTCTCGATTCTTATGCCATGTCTTCCTTCCTTATAAACGCCGGGTTCATTACTCATAAGCATGCCTTCTTCTAAAACAGCGGGTACATAATTATTTCTTATAGCATGAGGACCTTCATGAACATTCAGGAAAAATCCTACACCATGACCTGTCCCGCATTTATAGTCTATGCCATATTGCCATAACGGTCCTCTTGCAAGAACATCTAAATGAGTTCCGGTACAGCCGTATAAGAATTTAGCTCTGCTTAAGTTTATAAATCCCTTAACAACTAAGGTAAAATCTCTCTTTTCTTCAAGGCTTATACGTCCCAATACCATAGTTCTGGTTATGTCTGTAGTACCTCCTGAATACTGTCCTCCCGAATCTACTAAGAACATTCCTTCTTCATGAAGCTCCACATCAGTTTCAGGAGTTGACGAATAGTGCATCATTGCGGCATGTTCTTTGTAGCCTGCTATAGTTCTAAAGCTCAATCCTTTGAAGTTTTCTCCTTCACTCCTAAGCTGAGCTAATTTATCACTTGCAGAAATTTCCGTTATTTTTTCCTTTCCAAGATTACTGTCAAGCCAATATAAAAACTTAACCATAGCTACTCCATCTGTGATGTGCGACTGTCTTATATTTTGAAGTTCAACATCATTTTTAACAGCCTTTAATCTGGTAGTATAGTTTTGTTCTTCCGATTTTTTAACATCTTGGGATAATGAGTTTATAATCCACATATTTGTCTTTAACGGGTCATATATAACTGAATTTTTATCATTTAAAGCAGACAGATACTTATCAAGCTCATTGTATTCTTTTATTGAAACATTATCTCTTTCAAGCTCTTTCTTAATTTTTTCGGTAAGCTTTTTAGAATCAACAAACAATACAGACTCATCAACAGATATAACTGCATAGGAAATTATAACAGGGTTGCAAGGTACATCGCTTCCCCTTATATTAAACAGCCATGCAATATCATCAAGTGAGCTTAATATAAAATGAGTAGCAGATTCACTCTTTATATGCTCTCTTACCTGATTAATCTTTTCTGTCCTTGATTTTCCGGCAAATTTTACATCCAATGAATAAAAATCATTCATAGGAATTTCCGGTCTGTCGTTCCAAAGATTATCTATTAAATCTTTTTCTAAATTGAATATTATATCCTTAAAGGATAAATTTTTAGCTAAGTCATCATAGAAAGCTTTTGAAACAACTTTTCCGTCAAAACCTACGGTTGCACCGTTTTTTAAGTTTTTCTTCAGCCATTCAACAACAGTAGGTACTGATGGCTGAGCCATTTTATACAAATCAATAGTTGATCCTTCCAACTGCTTTTCTGCCTGTATAAAATATCTTCCGTCTGTCCAAAGACCATTTCCGTTCTCTAAGGTTATAACCGCGGTTCCTGCCGAGCCTGTAAATCCGCTTATCCATTTTCTCGAATCCCAGTGAGGAGCAACATACTCGCTCTGGTGTGCATCTCCGCTTGGTATTATATAGGCATCAATACCGTTTGCTTTCATTAATTCATGTAATTTCTGTACTCTTTCCTTAATTTGCATATAGTCCTGTCCTGCCTTTCATTTTAACTCATATTTCTTTAACATTGATTCTTAAAGGTTTAGTAATTTATCTCTTAAATAACAATAAATTAAAAAATAAATTCACTGATTCCACTATAAATAAAAAATTATGAATTGTCAACTATAAGGCAAAAAAATTACGAACTGTAACTTTATGTTAACATCTCTGACATATATTCAAAGATACTGCTTATATCTTTGTCCGAATAGCTTTGAGGAACAATAATTCTGTTCTTTGTATATATGATTTCTTCTGTATTATCAATTTGGTATAAATAAATATTTAATATTTATTTAAATCTGTAAAATACATATTTTGTTTAAGTACTTATGTTCAAAAATAAACAGTGCAAATTTATATTCTATATAAATTTACACTGTATCTTATATAATTATTCTGATATTAGAATTCTGCTGATTTAGGTGTTCTTGGGAATGGGATTACGTCTCTTATATTAGTCATTCCTGTCAGATACATTAAGAATCTTTCAAAACCCAAGCCATATCCTGCATGCTTAACTCCGCCATATTTTCTAAGCTCTAAATACCACCACAACTCCTCCGTCGGAATATTCATTTCTTCCATACGCTTAACTAAAACATCATATCTGGTCTCTCTTTGAGAGCCTCCTATCATTTCTCCGACACCCGGAACAAGCAAATCAGTAGCTGCTACAGTTTTTCCATCATCATTTAATTTCATATAGAATGCCTTGATGTCCTTCGGATAATCAGTAACAAAAACAGGTTTTTTAAATATATGCTCTGCTAAATATCTTTCATGCTCTGTCTGGATATCTGAGCCCCATTCAACAGGATAATCAAATTTGTCGTTGTTTTTCTCTAATATTTCAATAGCTTCGGTATAAGTAATTCTTCCAAAATCAGAATTTACCACATTATTTAATCTATCAAGCAAACCCTTATCTATAAAGTTACTGAAAAATTCCATCTCTTCCGGTGCATTTTCCATAACATAGTTGATTATATACTTAACCATATCTTCTGCTAAATCCATATCATCGTTTAAATCAGCAAATGCTATCTCCGGCTCTATCATCCAGAACTCGGATGCATGTCTTGTTGTATTTGAGTTTTCAGCTCTAAAGGTAGGTCCAAAGGTATACGTATTTTTAAATGCAAGTGCAAAGGTTTCAGCCTCAAGCTGCCCTGTAACAGCTAAATTTACCGGCGTTGCAAAGAAGTCCTTTGAAAAATCAACCTTCCCATCTTTTTTCTCTAAGTTTTCAAGGTCAAGAGTTGTAACCCTGAATGTTTCGCCTGCCCCCTCTGCATCATTTGCAGTGATTATCGGAGTATGTGCATAAACAAATCCTCTTTCATTGAAAAATTTATGAATAGCATAGGATGCTACAGAGCGCACTCTGAATACTGCAGAAAATGTATTGCTTCTTGGTCTTAAATGAGCTATAGTTCTTAAATACTCAAAGCTATGCTTTTTCTTTTGTAACGGAAAACTGCTGTCAGACTCAGCCTCTAGTATAATTTCTGTTGCTTTAATTTCAAATGGCTGCTTAGATTCAGGTGTTTCTGCAAGTATACCTTTTACAGTTATACCGCTTCCTGTAGAAAATTTTTTTACTTCTTCAAAATTATCTAAATTATTCTCAAATACAATCTGAACATTTTTGAAAAACGTTCCGTCATTTATTTCAATAAATCCAAAATTCTTTGAATCTCTGATTGTTCTAATCCAACCATTTACACAAACCTCCTTTTCATTCAGGGTGTTTGCAATTTTGTACAATTCTTTAATATCAATTGCTTTCATTTTATCCTCCTATTTAAAATAATATAAAAAGCCCTTTCATCCCAATATAAGGGACGAAAGAGCTAGCTTACGCGGTACCACCCAAATTAACTTTTATAAATAAAAAGTTCACTTGACCAAATAACGCTTTGGACGCGTTCAAGCCTACTCTAAAACTAATTAGTTTATAAATTTCGGTTGAATATTCAAGGATGTTCTTCATATACAGCATTGTGATAGGCTCTCACCTTCCCCTATCTCTCTTTGACCTGTTTTATATATTACTTTTTCCCATCATCATAGTTTACAATATATAACTTTTACCAATTATAAATCATTTATAATACTTTTGCAACAGTTAATTTATAAATACAACAATTCTTTATTATTCTGTATTATATTCTTTATTCTATATTATATTCAATGTTTAAACATAATAAAATGCTATATTAAATATAATGGATAACAAAAAGAACATACTGCCTGCAATCAATAAAAATACAAAAGATGCTTTTTCCTTACTCATTCTGTAATCATAATATGAGGCATATGCTGCAGGTTTCTTATCACCTGTTAATTTTATAGCACGAAGTTTACTAAAACTATAAATAAAAATATCAAAAGCNNGATGAAAGGGCTTTTTATATTAAAACGCCCGGAAGCAAAAATCCATCACTCAATATTGAAACAATATCTTTCGTGCTGTCAGCTTCAAAAATATCTCTGTAATTGAATATAGATATTGATATTAAAATTCCAAATATAAATACATATATGTATTTTATACACTTATTTTTCATCTGATAAACTCCTTTTAAAAAGATATCATTTGCTCACTTAATATAAGCAAATGATATCCGTTATATTAAACAACTAAAACTTTTTTGTCTTCTATGCCTTTAATATATTCATCATATTCTTTTTTATTGCAATAAACAATATGTCCGTTTCCAACATCTCTAAGTTCCGGTTTATCTACCGAATAATCATGATCAAGAGTCGGATTATAAACTACCCTTTTTCTTTTTTTCTCATAGTGAGGATCCGGGAGCGGTATAGCCGATAAAAGCGACTTAGTATACGGATGCAGCGGGTTTTCAAACAGCTCATCAGATGAAGCGAGTTCAACAATTTTTCCAAAATACATAACCGCTATTCTATCTGAGAAATACTTGACCACTGATAAATCATGCGCTATAAAAAGTATAGTTAATCCCATTTTTTGCCTTATATCATTCAATAGATTAATAACCTGAGCTTTTATAGATACATCCAAGGCGCTGATTGGCTCATCAGCGATAATTAAATCCGGCTCCATTATAAGCGCTCTGGCAATACCTATTCTTTGTCTTTGACCTCCGCTAAACTCATGAGGATAGCGTCCTGCATGCTCAGGTACAAGTCCAACTAAATCAAGCATTTCATAGACTTTTTTATCTATATACTCTTCATCTTTAATCTTTTTAATTCTTAAGCCCTCTGCTATAATCTCTCTGACTGTCATACGAGGATTAAGAGATGCAATAGGATCTTGAAATATCATTTGAATCTTAGATGTTAATTTATCACCCTTTAGCAAAGATTCTTTTTTATATACCTTATCGCAGTTTTTTTGGTCATATTTCGCTTTAACTATAAGTTCCCTTTGCTCTTTTATAAGAGTTTTAAGCTGTTCTTTTTTTTCGGGACTCATTTTTTTAACTCTGAGTCTGGCATCTTTTATTGTCTCTTCATAAGATTTTATACCGGCACATATTCGTTGTCCGTTAAAATAGATATTGCCGGAGGTGATTTTATATAGTCTGATTATCGACCGTCCTGTTGTGGTTTTTCCACATCCCGACTCACCGACTAATCCAAATACTTCCCCTTTTTTTACATCAAAGCTTATATCGTCTATAGCTTTAACTTCCGTGTTTCTGTTTAACTTAAAATATTGCTTTAAATTTTCTACACGCAATAAAATATCAGTATTTTGATTAACATTCACTTTCGGCCACCTCCAAGTTTTTCATTCTATTTATTCTATCAACAACTATTTTAGGTGGCTCTACCTTAGGAGCCTTTGGATGAAGCAGCCATGTAGCTGCATAATGAGTCGGAGTAATTTCAAATAGCGGCGGTTCCTGCTCAAAATCGATTTGCATAGCGTATTTATTTCTTGCAGCAAAGGCATCTCCAATTGGCGGATGCACCATATTCGGCGGTGTACCCGGTATCGCATCAAGCTTTTCTTTTGTTTCCAAATCAGGCATTGATGCCAAAAGCGCCCATGTATACGGATGAGCCGGCTCGTAGAATATTTCATCTGTAGTTCCATACTCAACTATCTTTCCCGCATACATAACTGCTATTCTGTCAGCCATATTAGCTACCACCCCTAAATCATGAGTTATAAAAATAACAGACAGCTTTCTTTCTTCCTTTAATTTGTTGATTAATTCAAGAATTTGTGCCTGAATAGTCACATCAAGAGCTGTTGTCGGCTCATCACAAATCAGTATGTCTGGATTGGCAGATAAAGCTATAGCTATAACAATACGTTGGCGCATACCTCCTGAAAATTGAAAAGGAAATTGTTTAAATCTTTTTCTGGGCTGTGGTATTCCAACTTCTTTCATTATCTTGACAGCTTTATTTTTTGCCATGTTTGCAGTAACCTTATATACTATAGCGGATGACCTCTCCTTTAGATATTCAAGCATTTCATGAGATTGTTCTGTAAAGCTTTCTTTTTTATCAGCTCTGATTTCCGCTTTATATGAATCCAGCAAAGTTTTTATAATTGAAACTATACTGTTCTTTACAAGATTTAAGTCTACTATCAAAGCAGGCGTTGCCTTATGCACGTCTTTTCCTTTTTGTTCAAGCTTTGCCAACTTTTTAGATTCTTTTTCAAAGTGTTTGGTTTCTTTGATATTTGAAGGAATTCCCTTGAAATATCTATTGATAGCGCTCATTATGCTGCTTCCAAAGGTATATGCACCGCTATCTTTTTTAAGTGCCAATCTGTCAATTGAGTTTTCAACCGCCAAGATCATTTTCTTAGCTTCATTGATACACAATTTCTTATCCGGATTTTCACTTTCGAAAACTTTTAGCGATTCTTCAAGTACCATAATTGCGTTTTTCTTAGCATTTAAGGTCCTATCATGATAGTATTTTAAGCCTGATTCAATCAGCCCTTTAAACTCTCTCATAAATTCATCATTACTGTTATTTGAGAAAAAATCCGGCTTTTGTTTAAGCAAAGCCTCACCCAATATAGTGTTTATATCTTTTAATAAATCTCTTATATTATCAGAATTCTTAGGCTCGTTATATTTTTTAATTTTCTTAGACAATTCCTCTAATTTTGAAGGTAACATGCTGTCTTTTTCAATAATATATGGATTATAAACCTTTCTAAGCTCTGCTAATAAGTATTTTATCTGCTCCTTTATTTCCTTTGGATTTCCATTTATGATATCAATTAATAAATCATCTGTCTCCTGCACAGCATTAGAGGCATTTTCGTATGCTATGTTATAAGCTTTTTCCATCTTATTGCAATTATATGCATATTTTTTAAACAGATTTACTTTCTTATCGCTCTTAGTATTTAAAGCTTCATTTATACTTGAATTCAACAGTTTTATTTTTTTATTAAATTCTTTTTTAGCATTTCTTTGATTCGCCTTACCGTTCAGTATCATAGCCTCTGTCAGCTGCTTTCCGATTCTCATTATCGGATTTAAGCTTGACATAGGATCTTGAAAAATCATGGATAACTTGTTCCCTCTATAATCATGAAAATCTTCTTCTGTTATTTTAAGCAGGTCTTTTCCGTCATATATAATTTCTCCGCTTTCAATTATGCTGTTTGGCGCTAAAATACCCAAGACAGCCTTTGCGGTAACAGACTTACCGGAGCCGGATTCTCCTACAATTGCAAGAGTTTCACCCTTATTAACATCAAGATTAATGTTTCTGACAGCTTTAACTGTTCCGTCGTTAGTCCTAAAAGATACTCTAAGATTTTTCATTTCTAATATTTTATCCATATCTATTCCCCCGATCCTCTTAATGATGGGTTAAACGCATCTCTTAATCCATTGCCAAACAGGTTAAATGATATCATCAAAAGTGATATAAACATCGCCGGATAGAATATGGCATGCGGAAAAGTAGATAAGGCTGTTTGACCATTAGATAACAATGTACCGACACTGGTTACATTTGATGTTTGCAAATCAACTATACCCAGATATGATAAAGCTGTTTCCTGAAATATAACACCTGGTATAATGAGTATTGTTGACGTAATTATAGTACCCAATGCGTTCGGTAAAATATGTCTGAAAATAATTCTTCCGTCATTTGCTCCAAGAGTACGTGCTGCCAGCACATATTCCTGTCCCTTATACCTGTAAAATTGAGACCTGACTCTGTAAGCAGGACCTATCCATCCGGTTACAATAAATGCAAAGAGCAGAGATACAACCACTCCAAGCTTTCTGGCAAAATAGATTTGAAAAAGGGCCACTGCTACTATGAAAGGTACACCGCTTAATATTTCGGATAAACGCTCAAGCATTAAATCAATCTTGCCTCCATAATATCCTTCGATTGAGCCATAAATAGTACCCAGTATAATGTTTATTGTTGCAACTGCTATACCAAGTACAAACGACAGCCTTGCACCGCTGGCTAAGCGAACAAGAATATCCTGACCATATCCATCCGATCCGAATAAAAAGCATGGATAAAAGCCATTAGTATATTTATAGAACTCATAATACAAAACCCTCACTTGATATTGATTGCCGTTCATTTTAGTTATATAATATGAATAACCATCGGGGCTATTCTCATCCTTTAAATAAATATTTATGTAATTACCATTTTCATCATATTCGGCTGCACCCTTTGCATTATGCTTAAACCAATAATTCGGATCTTTTTTAAATCCTTCATTTTTGACCTTAGAAATATCAATCATCGGATACATTATTTGAATATTATTTTCTTTTTGATATGCTACTAAATCATCATACTCCTTTTTTGATAATGACTTGTAAACAAATCCGGTTTTCATATATGAATCAATTGTAATATCATAATATTTTATAAATTTATTTTTACTTACTTCATTCTCAAATACTCTGTTTACCTTCACAACCGCACCCGGGATTGAATTAAAATAGTCATAGCTTTGTTGATTATATGTGTATTTTGAATATCCCTTCATAATTCCTAATTTAGATAAGAACTCGCTTTTCGGTAATGTGTATGTATAAAAACCATCTTTATAATTGATATCGTATTTAGAAAACATAGGAACAAAAACTGCGAATAATAATAACAAAGCAATTATATAAGCTCCGGCGACCGAGCCCTTATTTTTTCTGAAGCGTATCATAGCATCCTTTAAGTAGCCTATCGGTTTTGTATCAAGCTTTAAATCATGTAATGAAGCATCTTGCTGCACTAAAGTAAATTTTTCACTTGGTATACTATTTATATCAACTAAGCTCATTATTCTTTCCTCCTCCCATTCTTATACGCGGGTCTATTAAGCCATAGCTTATATCTATCAAAACACCCGCAGCAAGACTGATGATTAAGTAAAACATGCTTATAGTTATAAATACACTATAATCTCTTAATCTGACAGATTTAACATAAACACTTCCGATTCCCGGTATGGCAAAAATACTTTCGATAATCAGAGAGCCTACAAGTATTCCCATAAATTCACCTATAATCATAGGTAAAATAGGTACTAAGGAATTGCGAAAAGCATGTCTCATTGTAGCTTGAGCCTTAGTCAGACCTTTTGTACGCGCAAGCAGCATATATTCGCCTGTTAAGGTTTCTGTCAATTCTGCTCTGGTAAAACGCATAAATCCCGCAACCGTTCCAAAGGACAGTGCCATTATCGGTAAAACCATAGAATGAAACATAGATAAGGAAAACCAATCTGTGCCAGATTTTAATACAATAGGAAACCATCCTGCTTTAAATCCTAAAAAATACTGAACCAAAAAGGCATAGACAAATGACGGAACAGATATAAATAACATAATAACTACAGAAATAAACTGATCCTGCCATTTATTTTTTCTAAGTGCCGCATATACACCAAAGGCTATCCCAAGCGGAACACTTATAATCATTGTGTAAACATTTAATATAACTGTTATAGGCAGCTTATTAGCTATATAAGCAGTTACAGGCTGCAGATATGTACCTATAGTAGTACAAAATCCCCAATCCCATTTTGTAAATACATTTTTTAAAAATATCCCATATTGAGTTAATACGGGCTTATTATAACCCCAAGCTTCTCTCATAGCTCTGATGGCTTCGCCAAAATCGCCCTGTGCCGGCGGAATTTGATTAGGCAGCATTCTAACCATAACAAAGCATATTGTCATTATTATAAAAAAGGTTACGACTAATAGCACTAATCTTTGTAAAATATACTTAATCATAAATAATGTCTCCTTATTTTTTTAGCTAGTCTGCTAAATAATTATTGAAAAGAGCACAAAGATTTTACACAAGCCTCCCTATGCTCTTTGTTATCTATTTAATTTTTAGATTAATAAGTTAATTGATAATTTTGGTCCTTGCAATATTTTTCCCACTCAACGTCAGTATAGTTATACGTTATATGACGTATTCCGCCAAATCCTATTATTTGGACATATTCTTCCGTTCCCTGCATTACTTTCTGCGAATTTAATGAAGTAGCGGTACGATAATAAATTGGTGTACAGTTATAAGTTTCAAGAATGCCAAGCTCTATACCGGCTAATATAACAAGCCTTGTATCAGCGTCTGCCGCCGCATACTCGCCATCACAAAGCGCTATATACCACTCATTAAAGGTTTTAGTTATTTCCTGACCATTAACTTCAATTGTAAGCTTTTCTGAATTCGGTTTAAATCCATACTCAAACATTACAGTTTCGTCACAGTAGCATTCAACTATTCCGTAAGGATCCATTGACGCTCCGCCCCAGGTAGACATTATGATTTCAAATAAGCCTTGTTGTGCATGCTCATAGTAGTCCTCATCCGGAATCATCTTAATAAATATTTTACCCTCAAGTGGTGTTCCGACTGTCGCAGCATTTACAGCATCCTGTACAAAGTTAATTATTTTTACATAAGCTTCATCAGAGTTAAATACTAAAAACTCTAATTCTACCTTATCATTTTCTTTAATATCTCCGGCAGCTAAAGCAGCGTTATATGCAGCTGTAAACAATTTAGCAGCTTCATCCTTGTCATAGCCGGTGATATCATCAATGCTGTTTGCTCCGTACAATTTGAGCAATACATCTTGAGCAGGCTTAGAATTACGATATAATTCACCTGTTTCAGGATCATATACATAGTTATAGTTAAATAATCCAAATCCGGCAGAGTGTGTTGCAGTACATTGAGCTGCAAATTCTTCTCTGTTTATAGCAAGTGAGAATGCTTTTCTAAAATCCTTATAAGATTGAATAGTCTTATTGATTCCGTCTTCTTCACGACCCTTAAGAGCAGCCTTATCAGAATTAAATGTAAATTTAGTTGTATAAGATTGCGGTGTATACAATATATAATCACTCGTTCTGTATGCATCCATATCAGAAGCAACCAGAACTACTGCATCAAGCTTGCCTTGTAAAAACAGCTGCAATGCTGTAGCTTGAGCCGGTACGATTTGACAGTCAATAACTGTAGTTTGGAACTGTCCTTCATGCTTTCCATCATTATAACCATACCAATTTTCATTCTTGGACATTGTCATTTGCTTATCTGTTTGATAAGCAGTCAGCTTATATGGTCCATATGAAATATAATTTTCAACCGCTGTACCATATGAGGTTTTTATAATATCTCCGGTTTGTTTTTTGTTAGCTTCATAGGTTTTCTCATGAACTAACCAGTTGCTTGACAAATTATATTTTAAATAAAAATCTGTTATCGGCTTGCTTAAAATAAGCTTTATTTCATACTCTCCACTTTTTACCAGTCCTACCTTAGACCAGTCTACAGGTTCGCTGACTCCATCATATGTATAGCAAAACTCTTTATATGCTTCCGGATTAGTATCTCCAAAGGCAGCAGCTATCGTCAATAAATCTTTTTTAGCTTCATCTGTTAAATCATAATAATCTTTTTCCGAATATTTTTTAAATAGGTCATTACCGCTTGCATCAGTAAATTCAGCAACACTTCCGCCATCATAATAAGATTTGGCTGTGCCCCCGAAAAATACGACATCCTTTGTGAGACTAAATTTCATGTCCTTATCTTCTATCTCACGATAAGCACCATCTACCATTATATCGGTGTAAATAGGTGCATTTTGTTTATAATATGCTTCGGCATTTACTATGCTCATTGTACCTGAATAGTATCCGCTTGCACGATAATTCTTCATTTCAGGGCTTAGCATTTGCTGCATTGAGTATATGTATGAATCGGCATTAATCGGATCACCGTTTTCCCATACAGCATTTTCATTTAACTTAATTTTAAATGCATAGCCGGTTTTAGCATCGGCAGGAACAGCGAAATCAGCATTTCCTGCATATTCCGGTGTTATATCTACCGGAAATTCAGCCGCCATTTCAGGAACTATTTCATATGCATCCTTAGATTCATTAAGCGCAAAATCATATAATCCCATTTGAGTGTATCCCATAATATAGCTGTCCGTACTTGTCTCCCATTCATGTGGATTCCATGTTTTAGGGGAACCTTCTTCATAATCATTGAAAGTATATACATCCGGCTCTGCAGGTGGTGCTTCAGTATTAATACTATCTTTTGGTTCAATTGCTACGCCACTATCAGCATCTTTATCTTTCTTACATCCGGAAATTGAAATCACTAAGCTGAGTATCATAATCAGTATAAGTGATTTTTTAAAAACTCTTAAAAACTTCTTACTTCCCATAGTGTCCTCCATCTAAATTATTTTGTGCAAAGCACTCTTTTATAATTAATCCTCCATAAATATGCGGAAGATATTAACTATTGAAAACAGTCTGTACATTTTTATGTCCATGCACCCATTGCATAAGAATGCCAGTTTCTCTTTTCAATAGAAACTAAATATTTGTGCATGTTTTATCATTTCTCTCAACCTTACCTTTTGTCAATAAATATTCATGTATAATCCTATTTATATATAATGATTAATTAATCAAACAAGCTATTTTATACATTATATTCTGTAATATCAGCATATATACTTTATATATATCTATATATATTTTTTAATTGTTTTATTTTACATAAAAATAGCGCAGAAACATTTTGCTTCTGCGCTATTTAAAATTAATCTCTTGACAAAAATAACAATCCGATACCATTTTTTATTTGTATTTGTGCCTCTTCATCCATTATCTCGTTGCTTATACAAAGGGTTGAACCTCTGTTTACTTTAACATTTTCAAGAGGATATTTAAATCCCTTAAGTGTTATCCCCTCAATATACTCGGTTATGGGAATAATCGACAAATAATATCCTTCTTTTTTATTTAGGCTAATATCTTTGTTAAGTATTTGAATATAGTTATTATTATCGACAATTCTAATACTTATACCTTTTTTTATATATCTCTCAATAAGTAATATATTTGCCATAGTGTGATCCAGTCTTGTTCCTGTCGCACCGAATATAATAATTTCCTTGTATCCGAGAGTAATTGCTTCTTCTATAGCTATTTCGGTATCAGTAAAGTTTTTCTCCGGTAAAAACTTTTTAATTTTTATATCCTTATATTTTTCAAGCAAACTTACATTTGCCGAATCAAAATCTCCTACAATTAAATCAGGAGCTATTTTAAGGCTGTCTAAATAATTTAAGCCCCCGTCTGCACATATTATAAAATCATCTTCAACATGCAGTTCATCAAATATTTCTCTTTTTATGCTATTCCCGCTTGCTATTATTAAAGCATTCATTTTATTATTTCCCTTGCATTATTTTCTTAAATTCCTGTGTCCTTTTTATAACATCATCTGCATTGTAGATAGCAGAGCCTGCCACTATTACATTTGCTCCCCAGTCCAAAACTTCTCTAAGATTATCCAAAGTGACTCCACCGTCAATTTCTATATCTTTTACAATATTTTTTTTATACATTAACTCCTTTAAGTCCAAGAACTTTTCTTTAACATTGTATATCAGACTTTGTCCGCCAAATCCGGGATTTACCGACATAAGAAGCACCATATCCACATCCTGTATTATATCCTTGATAGTGGATACCGGTGTAGCGGGATTAAGAGAAACCCCTGCTTTTAAACCCAGAGATTTAATTTTTTGTATAGTTCTGTGTAAGTGTATACAAGCTTCCTGATGTACCGTTATAATATCCGCTCCTGCCGTATGAAAGTCTTCTATAAACATATCGGGATTGTTTATCATCAGATGCACATCAAATGTCATATTTGTAATTTTTCTTATTGATTTTACTACAGGAGCTCCGATAGTTATATTCGGCACAAAGCTGCCGTCCATAACATCTATATGTACATAATCGGCTCCCCCTGCCTCAATTTTCTTTATCTCCTCTCCAAGCCTTGAAAAATCAGCAGATAGAATAGAAGGTGATAATTTATTCATAATTATGCCCATGCACCGATTTCACAACCCATTTGTGCATGGGCTCGGTGCTTATCCTTTCATTATTTTTAATTTCTTTCAACCTATATTTCTCCTTTTTTATAGTCTCTACTTTTTTATCAGATGACTATTAAAAATTAAGTTTAAAAATAGTCAGAAAAATAAGGTGTCTGTTGTTCTATCGAATCCTCCAGCATATCCACTGTTTGTTCGCTGCAGGTAATACGCCCTATTCTATGAAGATAATCCGGAGTTTTGTAGCCTAACAGCATAGTAGTCATAGTTTGAATGTCTATTTTATCTGAGCACTTTTGTGTTGAGCGTTCAACGGTTCCATGACCATCATTTGAAATCTTCAATGTAAAACAGCCTTGATTCCAAGTAAGTATTGGATCACTAAGAACAAATGTCCATTCACGTTCTATGGTATCGGCTTTAAAAGGATAGCTCTCAATAAATTTCTCAAAATCAACAATTCTCGCCATATAATATGGTGAAATACTTTCTTTTATATCAGCATCTTCCAATAAAAATGCAAGCGGTTCATCTGTAAATGTATTTCCTACAACCTTTGAAATCATAGAAAAATGAGCACTGACAAAATTCCACAAGCCTATTCTGGCACTTTCATCTATGAATATCATATCTTTAATATGGAAAACAGAATCTGCTATCCAATATATAAGATATCCATCAGCTTCATCATCTTCGTTGTAAAATACTGCTGCCATAAGGTCGTCTGAATCCCATAAGAAGTATTCATTCCAAGCTAATTCATCTCTTAGCAAAGCTCCGTGTGTTTTATGGGCAAATCTGTTATATGCTTCCTTAACTTCCTCACTATTCGTTGCTACACGTCTTACCTCACCGGCTACCTGTCTGGTCTTTGGCAATTGATAATCCTGTATCTCATATGTTATTTTATCAGATATAATTTCCCAGCCTTTTCTGCGGTAATAAGGGATTGAGTAAGGATATAGATATGAAATATATTGCTTGCGTCCCCTCATTTCGTTTAAAGCTGTATCCAGTAATTTATGCATTAAGCCTTGATTTGAATACTCGGGATAAGTCCCAACACCGGTAAGCCCGCCCATATCATATGTCTGATTAAAAATACGAACTTTCATAGGATAAACTGCAACTTGTGATACTAATGTTTCTCCGTTAAACCATCCAAGTACGTCCGCTTTTTTTAAGGTAGGTGATTTAGCTAAAATTATATCCTTTTCTTCCCACCCTGTCTGCTGTAACTTATTTTCGGTAACCTGAAAAACATATCTCAATAGTTGATTATATTGTTCAAGATATTCAAGTTCAACTTTTTTCATTTTTAATTGTTTTTTATCCATGTTTATGTACATGCCTCCTTTGCACAAAATATCATGAAAAATTTTATATATTACTATTTATCAAATAAATCACTCAAAGCAGCAAAAGGATTATCCTTTGCCAATTCTTCCTCTGCTTGCTTTTTCATTTTTTGCATATAATTATTTATTTCCTTTTTATCGGCTTTTGTGTTATTTTTAAAGCGCTGCTCAAAGCTTGAAGCTTTTTCTCTGAAATTACAGCTTTCACCTGAACATACATAAATTTTTCCTTCTCCGCTTCCCTTAATTACCAGCTTTTTCTTACACTCAGGGCATCTTGCGTTTGTATTTCTGCTTATAGTTTCTCTATGTCCGCACTCTCTGTCCTGACAGATATACATAAGACCTGTTTTTGATTTAACTTCGAGCATATATTTTCCGCAGTCCGGGCATTTTGCACCTGTTATATTATCATATACAAATTTATTCTCGGTTCCTTTTACATCATTAAGGAGCATATTAGTATATTTTTTCATATCTTCTTTAAAAGATTCTACATTTAGTTTTCCCTTGCTTATATCCTCAAGCAAGCTCTCCCATTTTGCCGTAAGAAGCGGCGATTTTAAGTCTTTAGGAACAAGCTCGATTAATTGCTTTCCCTTCGAGGTAGGAATTATTTCCTTGCCTCTTTTTTCTATGACAAATGAGCCGAACAGCTTTTCTATTATGTCTGCCCTTGTTGCTACCGTTCCAAGCCCTCCCGTTTCTCCCAATGTCTTTGCCGCAGCACTGTCCATCTTTACATATTTATGAGGGTTTTCCATTGCCATTAAAAGACTTCCTTCATTAAATCTTGCAGGTGCTTTAGTCATAGATGTATTTACTGAAATTGCACTAATTTTGACTGTATCTCCTACCGAGATTTTAGGAAGAATTTGCTCCTTAATATCATCTTCGCTTTCATCTTCGTTATCAATATCATATACTGCTTTCCAGCCCTTAGATTTTATAACTTTACCTTTGGCAACAAAACTCTCACCATTTATTTGAGCTTTTATATCTGTCTGAATATACTCAAAAGGCGGAAGCATGACACTCAAAAATCTTCTTACTGCCAAATCATAAATATTTCTTTCATCTGTGCTCAGGTTCAGCAAATTCGCCTTCTCCTCTGTCGGTATAATAGCATGATGATCTGAAACCTTAGAGTCATCAACATACCTTTTATCAGCCTTAACTCCTTTTTTAAGTATATCCTGTGCAAATATCCTGTATTCGGCTATAGAAACAGCTCTTAGTCTCTCAGGTATAGTTTGTACTATATCAGATGAAATATATTTTGAATCGGTACGAGGATATGTTAAAACCTTATGATTTTCATACAATCTTTGCATTATTGAGAGAGTCTGCTTTGCAGAATATCCCCAAATTCTGTTTGCATCTCTTTGAAGTTCTGTAAGGTCATAAAGATTGGCTGCATATTTTTTCTTTATATTTTCTTTTAAATCTGTTATTTTAGCGTCATGTCCTTTAATTTTAGCTGCTAAATTATTTGCATACTCCTTATCAAAGCTTCTTTGATTATTATTTTTATCTATCCATTGCAGAGAAAAATCTTTAGATTTAGCTGTGATTGTATAATATTCTTTTGGTGTAAAGTTCTTTATTTCTTCTTCTCTTTGCACAATCATTGCCAAGGTTGGAGACTGAACTCTTCCCGCTGAAAGTGAAGCATTATATTTGCAGGTTAAAGCTCTTGTAACATTAAGTCCGACAATCCAATCTGCTTCTGCTCTGCAAGCAGCAGCGCTATAAAGATTATTGTATTCAATTCCAGGCTTTAGATTTCTAAAACCCTCAGATATTGCCTTATCTGTCTGAGAAGATATCCAAAGCCTCTTAACAGGCTTTTTTACTCCCGCTTTTTCCAGAATCCATCTTCCCACCAACTCACCTTCTCGTCCGGCATCTGTAGCTATAATAATTTCATTTATATCATTTCTCAACAGCTGTTTTTTAACTTCATGATATTGCTTGGCAGTTTTTTTCAAAACAACAAGCTTCATAGGCTCAGGAAACATAGGTAGTGTATCAAGACTCCATTTTTTATATTTTTCATCATAATCTTCCGGGTCTTGAAGGCCTACGAGATGTCCCAGTGCCCAAGTGACAACATAATTATTTCCTTCTATATAAGAGCCTTTGTTTTGATTACATTTCAATACTCTGGCTAAATCCCTGCCAACTGAAGGCTTTTCAGCCAATACTAATATTTTTGCCATTATATTTCTCCTAAGTCATTTTTTAATTATATAAGTTACTTATACTTTATATTATTTATTAACATATTTCAAGCAATTATTATATGATTTCAGTCTTTATAGTCCCACTATGCGAGACATTGCAGACTATGATATAATATGCATAGCATATTATCAATGGCTCAACGTAGTTGAGACTATATTAAGGTACTAAAATATTAAAATATTTTTTTATTATGTCCGAATTTGACTGTTTCAAACGCTATATATAATAGATACAACAGGAGGTTAAAGCTTATGTTCGGTAATAATGCCAATAGAATTTGTGACAAAGCAATTATTGAGTTTTCAAGCGGTAATAATGATTCCCTTTCTATAATATACGACTGCATGGCAAGATTAATTTTTTCATCTGCATACGCAATAGTAGGGAATTATCAAGATGCTGAAGATGTTTTGCAGGATACTATGATTGAAATAACAAAATATGCTCATACATATCAAAAAGGAAGCAATGCAAGAGCTTGGATACTTTCTATGACTCGCCATTTATNNTGATGAAGATGAACGTCAGCTTGTAATATTTAGATTATATTCAAAAATACCGTATAAAGAAATATCTAAGATAATGGATATAAGTGTTTCCTCACTTCAAAAAAGGTATCAGCGTGCAATAAAAAAACTTAAAAGTAATTATGATTGGAGGACATAAATATGAAAATAAATAAAATTAAAGCAACCTTAAAACAACTTGACAATATTCCTCTTCCGGACAAAGAAAAAATACTTTCATTTGATAAAAATGAATATTCAAAAGAAAGAAAAACTAATTCCACTCATATAGCTTACTTTCATAAAACATCAAAGTTTAAGCATATATTATCTTTTTCTCTTATTCTCGCTGTTTTAATAATAAGTTTTTCCGGATATACAATCATTGCAGAGGAAAAGGAATATAAACAGGCAGTAAATTTCTTTAAAGAATACGGATTATCAACAGCAGGTCTCAGCAGAAGCGATATAAAAAATGTCTACCGAGATATAACAACAAAAAAATTCTCATATGATAAAACTGCAGAGGTTATTGAAAAAAACATTGCAGGACACGAAATCTTTCAAGATGAACCTAGCCCTGAAGACATCGAAAATCTTTGGAATTTTAAAAACAATGGATATTATAACATAGTGAACAGCTATAAAGGCAATACCGGCTATAAATATCATTATATAGAACGTTTTGATGATAAGCTTGGGTATAATGTATATGATAAAAGTAAGTTTGTAAAATATATTAATGAAAAAGAAATATGGGCTACAGAGCTTGATAATTTTATAATAAACGGATTTACAGTATCTAATGACTTAATTATTGTATACGGATACAGTGATACATCTTCTAATCAAATAAGGTACAACCGTTTGGTACTTCTTAATGATTCAGGGGAAATAATCTGGGATAAGACTATTTCAAATAATTTTAATGACGAGTATATTGCATCGGCATTATTTGATGATGATAATATTATTATTTTCAGCAGGGGTGACTTAAAATACTTATGCTTCTCTAAATATGATATGCAAGGAAGCTTAAAGGAAATAAGAACGAATGAAGTAGGAAACTATGGAATATATGCTACTGCAAAACTCGGTGATGGGTATCTTATTCAGCTTAAATCGTGGGAATCAGGCGAAATATTAATGAAAGTAAATAAGGACGGCTCATTATCAGATTCATTCTCATATTCATCCGCCAATAGAGAATATTATATTACAAATATAATTGAATACAATGAAAATGTATTTTTAAGCGCATATTCTGTACCTAAGCTTAACAATAATGAAAGCAATGCCGGAGGAAGAGACGATATTGCAAGAGTTTTAAACTATATATTTGATAATAAAAAATTTGATATATCAAGTGAAGAGCTTACGAAACTGGTACGAGAAAATTTTACAGCAATACTTCTAATATGTAATCCTGAAACAGGAATACCGCAAGAGTTTTATTCTGTTAATGGTTCTATAGGAAGCGAGCTTTTTATAAATGAAGATAATAAGTTAATATGGAATACAGAAAGTATAAGTGACACATATCTATCTCTTGCAACAAGCTCATTTACAATAGGCGGAGCAAGCTATATATACCAATATACATTTGACGAATCGGGTAAAATACTAAGCAGAGAAAAAACAGGAAATGTTGCAGTATTCAGAAGATAGAATACAGTATCTCAAAAAATTGCTGAAAGAGCAGATTTTATTCATGCTTTTACAGCAATTTTTATTTTCTAAGGATAATCGTTTTATCATACCGCAGAAAACAAAATAAGTCCTATTCCGTTAATCGCAAAATTTGCAAACATGTGAATCAGCCACGAAATATAGATATTTTTATATTTTTCATTAAAGTAATTAAATATCAACCCTCCTATAAATAAGGCTGATAGTGCTAAAGCAAACAAAATTATATCAAACCAACCTATCATCATCGCCACATGATATAAAGCAAAAGCAGATGAACTAAAAATATAAGCAAATTTTCTTGAGCTTAGCTCCTTAAGCGTAAGGAACGAAAAACCTCGGAAAAAGAATTCTTCAAGCAAAGAATTAACAAAGGATATATAAATGGCAACCCACAAAAAATTTTCTTTATTCACACCTATATTTTCAGTTAAAGACAACGTAATCATAGATAAGTCAAAAAATTTACCTAATAATAAATATGCACTGAAAATCAATATAAATATTGAAACTCCAGATATGAGTGCGACAATTAAACCCTCTCTATTTACCTTAAACAGCAGTTTCAAACTTGTTTTTTTATCATAGACTGAATATATAACAGGACATATCAGAAATAAAAATATCTTAACTATAGATTTCAGCATATATCCGGGTTGAACGACTGCATCTATTATTGACATAATAAAGCAGCAAGCAATTACAAGTCCAATAATTACAGCACTGTTTTTCTTAAACATATCTACCTCCGCAAACTATACAGGCATTTATTTTAATTATAAAAAAATGAAACAAGTTTCACTCTTCTAATAAGAAGGAGAACTTTCCTATCAGATAAAAAAAGCAAGGGAAAATAATATCCCTCGCTTTAAATCTTTATATTAGCTAAATAACATAAGCAATAAGCCTGCAGCAACTGCAGATCCTATAACACCTGCAACGTTTGGTCCCATTGCATGCATTAGAAGGAAATTAGCAGGGTTATATTTTTGTCCCTCTTTTTGAACAACTCTTGCTGCCATTGGAACTGCCGAAACTCCGGCTGCACCGATAAGAGGGTTAATTTTACCCTTAGATAATTTACACATTACTTTACCAAATAAAACTCCTCCGGCTGTACCTATAGCAAATGCAACAAGTCCCAGAGCTATAATTTTAAGAGTTTCCACTCTCAAAAACATCTCCGCACTTGCTTTAGCTCCGACCGTTATTCCTAAGAATATTGAAACTATGTACATCAAGGTATTTTGAATAGTATCTGTAAGCTTCGGCACCATTCCTGATTCTTTTATCAGATTTCCTAGCATAAGCATACCTATTAAAGCTCCTGCTGACGGTAACAGTAATACTGTAAATATAGTTACTATTATCGGGAACAATATTTTTTCGGCTTTACTTACAGGTCTTAGCTGTTCCATTTTTATTTTTCTTTCTTTTTCAGTAGTCAATAATTTCATAATCGGCGGCTGAATAAGAGGAACTAATGCCATATAAGAATATGCGGCAATTGCTATTGACGGCAATAAATCCTTAGCAAGCTTTGATGTCAGATATAAGGCTGTAGGTCCGTCTGCCCCTCCTATAATACCTATTGAAGCCGCTTCCGGCCCTGTAAATCCTAACAAAATAGCTCCTATAAATGTTGTAAATATACCAAGCTGCGCAGCCGCACCTAAAAGTAAGCTTCTTGGATTGGCTATCAATGGTCCGAAGTCAGTTCCCGCTCCTATACATAAGAAAATTAAAGGAGGATATATACCTAAGTCAGTTCCCATATAAAGATAATATAAAAGTCCTCCGTTATCTCCGTTCATCGGTTTAGCCATAAGACCGGCTAAAGGCAGATTTACCAGCAGCATTCCAAAGGCTATCGGTATTAATAAATATGGCTCGTACCCTTTTTTTATAGCTAAATATAAGAGTAAACAAGCAATTCCTATCATTATTAACTCTCCGGGAAAGTACACACCAAAAAGCTCTGTATTGCACTTAATTAATTCAGAAAATCCGGTGCTTTCCCAGAATTTTATCAATAATTCCATAAAAATATTTCCTCTCTATATTTTATCCTATTGTAATTAATGCATCACCTGTATTAACGGCAGCTCCTTTACTTGTATGAATCTTTATTATTTTTCCATCTGCTGGTGCTACAATCTCATTTTCCATCTTCATTGCTTCTAATATTACTAAAACATCTCCGGCTTTTACACTTTGTCCCTCACTAACCTTAATATCTAAAATAGTTCCCGGCATTGGAGCTGACATTGCGCCTGCTACAGGTGCAGATGATGCAGGTGCTGCTTCAGCAACAGGTGCAGGCTGCGCTACAGGTGCTGGTGCTACAGGTACTGGTGCTGCTTGAACTGCAGGTGACGGTGCTGCCATAGGTGCACTGAAACCTCCAACTTCTTCTACTTCTACTTGATACATTTTTCCGTTTACATTTACATTATATCTTTTCATTTTACTTTCCTCCTATTCTCATTATCTCATAAGTTCAATCTTACCCATTTTAGACCACGCTGTATCTGAATCGGGAAGTCTTTTTATATTTCTAACAACCAATCCGCTTGCATCAGTCCCGGTCATTGCTGCTATAGCTGCTGCAATAACAGCAACCAGCTCTGAATCATCTTCTTCTGCCTTTATCACCGGCTGAGGTGTTGGTTCTATAACCTTAACTTCTGCTGTTTTATTATTCTTTTTTGATAATAGAACTCTCATCAAATCAATCAAATATGAAATAACGAGCAATGATAAAAAAACAACTACCATACAAAATAAGCTTATAATTATAGATTCACCAAATGTCACATAATCATTAAACATATAATCACCTCATCCTACAATGGAATATTTCCATGTTTTTTAGAAGGTTTGTGCTCTCTTTTGCCTGCAAGCATATCAAATGCAGATATTATTCTTTGTCTTGTACAAGCCGGCTCAATAACATCGTCTATGTAACCTCTAGCTGCCGCAATATATGGATTTGCTACAGTCTCTCTATACTCTTCTATTTTTTGTTTTCTCATTTCGTTTTTATCTTCAGCAGAATCTATCTCTTTTCTGAAAATTATGTTAGCGGCTCCATCCGGACCCATAACTGCTATCTCAGCTGTAGGCCATGCTAATACAACATCTGCTCCCAAATCTCTTGAGCACATAGCTAAATATGAACCACCGTAAGCCTTTCTTGTTATAACAGTTACCTTTGGAACGGTAGCTTCACTGTATGCATACAGCATTTTAGCACCATGTCTTATAATTCCGCCATATTCTTGATTAGTTCCCGGTAAGAAGCCCGGAACATCAACTAAAGTTAATAAAGGAATATTAAAAGCATCACAAGTTCTGATAAATCTCGATGACTTATCTGATGCGTTTATATCTAAACATCCTGCCAACTTATTCGGTTGATTAGCTATAACACCTACACTTCTTCCATTTATTCTTATAAATCCTGTTATAATATTTTCAGCATAATACGGTTGGCATTCTAAGAATTCTTCTCTATCTGCAAGAGTTGTTATAACTTTTTTCATATCATATGCTTTATTAGGATTTTCAGGAATTATTTCATTTAATACTGTATCTATTCTATTTGAAGTATCCATTGAATCAAATACCGGAGCATTTTCCATATTGTTTTGAGGTAAAAAGCTCATTAATTTCTTAATTTTCTCTATGCAAGCATCCTCATCATTATCCATAAAATGTGCAACACCGCTTGTGCTGTTGTGAGTCATAGCTCCGCCTAATTGTTCAGCTGAAACTTTCTCTCCTGTAACAGTTTCTATAACCTGTGGACCTGTTATAAACATTTTACTTGTGTTTTCAACCATAAATATAAAATCAGTTAATGCCGGAGAATACACCGCTCCTCCCGCACATGGTCCTAAAATCACAGAAATTTGAGGTATAACTCCCGAAGCCAGGGTGTTGTTAAAGAATATTTTTCCGTAACCTGCTAAGGCATCAACACCTTCTTGTATTCTCGCTCCTCCTGAATCATTGATTCCGATTATCGGAGCTCCAACCTTCAATGCAGCCTCTTGAGCCTTAACTATCTTAGCTGCGTGCATTTCTCCCAAAGAACCGCCTATTACAGTGAAATCTTGAGCAAATACATAGACAAGTCTACCACTAATGGTACCGTAGCCTGTTATTACACCCTCTCCCGGTGCAGTCTTTTTTTCCATACCGAAATTTACACATCTATGCTCAACAAATGCATCCATTTCAACAAAACTATTAGCATCTAAAAGCTTTAAAATTCTTTCTCTTGCTGTCAGTTTTCCGCTTTCATGCTGCTTAGTTATTGCACTCTCTCCGCCGCCTAATTCTACTTTCTTTCTTCTTTCTATCAATTCATTAAGTTTATCATTAGACATTTATTTCCCTCCTGTTACAATTTTTTTATTTATCTATTATAAAATATATAATTTTTAAAGTAAAGTCAATACTTTTTAATAATTTGCAAGCAAAAATTAAAATAATTCAAAATAAAAGAAAAAATATCTGCAAAAATATTTATTTACCTCATTTTAATTTTTTTATATATTTTAAAAATGCAAGATTTCTTTCATTCCTTTTTCTACTTTTTTATTTTTGTGAAATAATTCTTGCATCCTTATTTTTATATACCAAAATAATTCTTAAGCATGTTAAAACATTCATCGATTGCCTCAACTTTTTTTCCCGTGCCTTGAATCATTTTACTGTTTCCGCCGCCCTTAGCTTCAATAATATCGGAACATTTTAAGTAAATATCTTTTATATCAATATTAAGATTGGCTGATTGCCCGATTATTATACTGCAGCTATCGTTATTATTTACTACAAATGCACAGAAATAATTATTGTTTTTGGTTATTTTTGAAACTATAAATCTTAAATCCTTAATATCTCTTTCTTTGAGCATGTTTAATGAGTAATTTATACCATTTACACAAATTGCACTTTGAATAAAACTCTCTGCTTCATATTGATTGATTTCATCTTGAAGCATACTGATTTTTTTTACAAGTAATCCGCTTTCATTTTTAAATTTAAATATATTCTCAGCAACCATAGAGGTGTGGCATGAAAAAGCATTAGACAATATTTGAATATCATTGTTTTTGTTAATATAATCTGTAAGTGCTCTTTTTCCGCATAAAAATTCAACCCTTGTTCCGGATTTATATTTTTCATATTTTATGACTTTAATAATCCCGATTTCACCGGTATAATTAACATGTGTTCCGCAGCATGCTACATTGTCTTTATCTCCTATTCTGATTATTCTTATTGTTTCATCATCTACAGGCTGCTTTCTAAGCCCTGTTTTTAAAGCCTCGTCATGCGACAATATACGACTTTCTATCTTAATATTATCGTAAATAATTTTATTACAGTATTCTTCTATGTTTTTAATTTTATCATTGTCAAATTCTGCTATATCCAAATCTATTGTAGTATATTCTCCGCTTAAGTGAAATCCTATTGTCTTGGCATTATATAAATTGCTGAAAGCACAGGATAATATGTGCTGACCTGAATGCTGCTGCATATGATCAAATCTTTTTTCAAAATTTATATTCTGCTCAACCTCGCCGTAAACAGCTTCAGGTAATATGTGTATTATATTTTCATCCTGTTCATATACATTTAAAACCTCGATTCCGTTAACAGTACCCTCATCTTTAGGCTGTCCGCCGGATAAATGAGGATAAAAAATGGTATTTTCCAGTATGACCTCATACTTTTTTTCGTCATTTAAGATACAGCTTGTTACCTTGGACTTAATACTATCAAGGTATGGATTATCTAAAAATTTCTTTTGTTTAAAGCTCATAAATTTCTGCTCCTTATATAGTCCTGCTGCGCAGGACATTTAGAATATCCTTCGAATATAAAATATCCTTCGAATATAAAATATCCTTCGGATATTTAGTATAGTTTTGAAATGTCTATCGTAATGAGACTATTTCCATTATAAACGAAAATCAATATTTTTTCAAAATAATTATTTATAAAATGTAAAAACTAGGCTTTTAGACATTATAAAATAATAAATCCTTTACAAAACACAAAGAATCTATTAAAATCAGTTTAAGGAGGGATTTTATGCGTTGCCCAAAATGTAGTTATTGTGAAACTAAGGTTATAGATACAAGACAAACTGATGATGGATTTAAAATCAGAAGAAGAAGAGAATGTATATCATGCGGACAAAGATTCACTACATACGAGAAAGTTGAAGAAATGCAGCTTGTTGTAGTTAAAAGAGATGGAACCAGACAAGGCTATAACAGAGATAAAATTATTAACGGATTAATCAGAGCCTGTGAGAAGCGTTCTGTTTCATTAAATCAAATAGAAAATATTGCAGAAAATGTAGAAAAGCAGTTACATAATAATTTTCAGACAGAGGTATCGACAGAACTAATAGGTGAAATTGTAATGAACGAGCTTAAATACGTTGATGATGTTGCATATGTTAGATTTGCTTCTGTATACAGACAATTCAAAGACATAAATACCTTCATGGACGAATTAAAGAGAATTCTTGACGATAGAGAAGATAATAAACAGTGATAAAAGAGGTGTTCTATGTATATAAATAATTATGCTCTTGATTTGACAGCTAATGATACCGTCGCCATTGAAACAGATTTTGGAAAGGCCAGCTTAACTAAGATTAATATAGGCTCTTTAAAGTTAAAAACCGGCAAAATTATTGCTACGGATCCTATACTTTTATATGATGATCAATCTTTCAACGTAAAAGTAAAACCGGGTAATTATCCGGTATTTGCATATGTAGCTGATTTTGAAAACGGAGAAAAAAGAACAGCACTATCAAAAATTGAGTTTTCAAATGAACATCCTGCAAGATGGACAATGGCACTATATGAAGGTGAAAGCCATAATAATTTAAAAATCGATGAATTTTTAGGTTTTGATGTTGAAAACGGAATATGTGCATATATGGATGAAAGCGTTATGGAAGAATTGGATATGCTTTTTGAAGATGATTTGGAGGAATATGAAAACTTAATATCCTCCTCTGTAAAATTTTCTAAAAAATCATTTTCACACAAAGACATTCCATATGGTAAAAATAGCTGTAATATAATCGCATTTTCAGCAGGATGGAAGGACGGTACATTTCCTTCATATTTTGGATATGACAAGAATAATAAACCCTGCTGTCTTGTAACAGATTTCATGGTGCTGGAATAAAAATCAAGCTATATATTTATGAATTAATCATAAATACATAGCTTTTTTATTTTAATTTAATTTATTTCTCTATGAGCGTTTTAAAGCTTCCACAGGTGGTAATGATGAAGCGTTTATAGCCGGATATACTCCGAATAACAGTCCGGATGACAATGCTACACCTAGAGCTATTCTTATAGACTGAGCACTTATTACTGCATCCAGTCCATATCTTGTAGCTAAATTGACTGCAAATGAGCCCATGATAATCCCGACAAAGCATCCTATGATGCTGACGTATATAGCTTCAAGCAAGAATTGAATGAGTAAGTCCTCCTGCTTAGCTCCTAAAGCTCTTCTTACACCTATTTCACCTGTTCTTTCTGTTACGGCAACAAGCA
This sequence comes from Firmicutes bacterium UBA5010, assembly GCA_002396645.1. GTDB lineage: Bacteria > Bacillota > Clostridia > Tissierellales > Sedimentibacteraceae > UBA1535. The sequence goes on along the minus strand of DGYI01000025.1, from coordinate 23,616 downwards.
TTATGTTCATGATACCTATACCGCCTACAAGCAATGAAACTGCAGCTATACCTCCAAGCAACAATGACATAACTCTGTTAGCCTGATCTGCTTGCTCTACTAATTGATTTAAGCTTGTAATAGTAATAGGCTCTTCACCCTTTGTAAAGATATTTCCCTCATTAGGATTTTCCTCAGGAACTTCTTCCTCTGGTGGCATAGGAATAGAGACTTCTCCGCCTATCTCTCCCGTATTTCCGTCAGTTCCTGGTTGATTAGCGTTTGTGTTGATTACAGTACCGCTGATTTTTCTTTTATATATTCTACCTAACTGAACCATTGCCAGTTCGGCATCATCTGATGAGTTCGACTTAGCCCAAATTTCATCTACATTTTTTAATTCAGATATTCTCATTGCAGATGTATATGGTATTATAACCTTATCATCTATGCCGTCTCCGTTACCTTCTCCCTTCGGAGCCATAACTCCAACAATTCTGTAATTTATACCGTTAATTTTCATTATCTGTCCGACAGGACTTCTGCCATTTAGAAATGACATGGCTACATTATATCCCAAAACTGCAACAGGAGCACTTTGCTTAACATGTAATGATGTAAAAAAGTTACCTGACATCAGCTTATGGTCTCTTATAACCGGATAATTATTATTTACTCCCAGAACTTCAAGTTCAAAGTCATTTCTTCTCCACCTCATGGAAATCTTCTTTGAATTAGTTTTAGGAATAAAGGCATTAACTACCGGAGTAGTATATTCTATTCCCTCTACTCGTTCTTGCAAATCTGCAGCGTCAGCGGCAGAAAAGTTGTATTCCTTAAAATTTGCCTTTATTACAATAACATTTTGACCCAAACTCTCAAACTGAGCTACAACTGCCTGTCTGGCACCTTCACCTATTCCCATAAGACTAACTACGGCAGCAACACCTATAGCTATACCAAGTACAGTTAAAAATGTTCTCAAAAGATTTGACGTAACACCATTAGCAGCCATTATTGCAGAAAATTTTAAACGAACAAGGAAGGAGGAAATAAATCCTTTTTTCTTCATAGCCTTACCTCCTTGTATTATTTATTTTTTCCCGGTATTATAGAATTATTATTATCTACAGATTGACTTGGCATTAAATCTCCGGAGCTTCCCGTTACAACCAACTGCCCCTCTTCTATTCCACTCAACGCTTCAACATATCTGTCATTCATTAAACCTATTTCAATTTCAATAGCTTCTACAGTTCCATCTTCTTTTAATATTTCAACTTTTTGTTTAAAGTCTTCTTCAAATACAGCCTCAATAGGTACTAATAGTGTATCTAAAGATTGCCCAGCATCTATAAAGCAATTAGTGCTCATACCCGGTCTTAATCCATCTCCGCCTATAACGCTGATATTAACCTGATATACAACTTTTCCATCACGGTTATATTGATACATTCTGTCTACAGTTCCTTCAAATACTTTACCTGGCAACGCATCAACTGTTACATCAACCTTTGCACCTTGCTGTACGTAGTTTACATCAAGATCACTGACCTCAGTATTAATTGACATTTGATTTGAATTATACAGGTTTAGTATTTCAAAAGTCCATTGGTCTGATGACGCACTTCCCTCAAAGGTATCGCCTACATTATATCTTTGCCATGATACTATACCATCGTTTGGAGCTGTTACCAATAACTTCTCAGAAAAAGTCATAAGGTTTGCTATACCTTTTCTTATCGTTTCAACTTCATCCAATTTTTCTTTTATAGTATTTACGTCTTTTTGTATATCTTCTGTTACATCATTGCCGGCTATCTTTACAATCGCCTGGCCTTTTTCAACAAACTCATTTTCACTGATAAATACCTCAGTTGCTAAATATGTTTTGGTATCCGAGATATTAAATCCGGTAAGAAAAATTTTAGACTGATCCAAATATGAATCTACATTTCCGGAATAAGTTAAAGTGGTGCCTGCTGTACCATTATTATCTGTAGAAATACCTACAGAGGTTCCCGGCTGAACAAGTCCCGGATTATCTGCTTCAATTATACCATTGTGTACATATGATATTTTATCTGTGTGAGGAACTTTATTAGGGTTTATCTCCTTTATAACGCCCTCATAATATCCTTCATAACCGCTGAAATTTAATAGAACCTTTTGACCTTTCTGAAGTGTCGGAAACTCATTTACAGTAGCTTTAAATGTTATTTTAAATTTGCTGTCGTTTACAACATTGGCAATTAAGCTATCGCTGACTCTCTCGCCTTCTTTTACCTTTAGGTCAGTCACTCTTCCGGAAATAGGGGCTGATATTACAATACCGTCATAAGGATTTACTTCGCTCAAGCTTGTTATATTCTTATTTATTTTATTTCCTAAAGTTTTAAGCATGTCATTTATTTCTTCATATTTTTTTTCAATTTTACTATTATTTTCAGAAATTAAATCCGGCAAATTAGATGCAGATAATCTCATTACCGGTGCATCTTTCTTTACTTCGTCATTTTCTTTTACAAATACTTCTTCAACAACATATTTTATAGTTCCTTCAATTCCGTCCGGTTTAGGTGCAAATACACTTCCTCCCCAGTTAGCATTTAACTGTCCTGTTATGTTTATTCCTACCTTCAAATCCCCTCTTGTAACCGGTTTTGTAGCATATGTAGGTCCCGAATTAACTTCACTTGAATCCGGTATTAACTGTATAGCAGTGTAATATCCTCCCGCAAACACTATTGCAAATACAATAAGTAATGAAATAATTTTCTTAGCCATTTTTCCTCCTGTTCGTTTCCATATCAGAAACTATCTCTCCATCTACTAATCTTAAAATTCTGCCGCCATATGCAGCGATTTCTTCCTCGTGTGTTACCTGAACTATTGTAATTTTATTATTTTCATTCAGTTCAGTAAATAATTCCATAATTTTACCACCTGTTTTTGAATCCAACGCACCTGTAGGCTCATCCGCAAGAATCAGTGCAGGACTTCCCGCTAATGCTCTTGCAATAGCAACTCTTTGTTGCTGTCCTCCCGAAAGCTGGTTAGGCAAATGGTGCATTCTATCCTTCAGACCTACAAGTTCTAAAGATTTTTCCGAAAGTTCTTTACGAGCTTTAGCACTTAAACCCCTATATACAAGAGGAATTTCAACATTTTTCTGTGCCGTCATATTAGGCAGCAAATGAAAATTCTGAAATACAAATCCTAAAAACTCATTTCGTATCTCTGACATTTTTGAATCGGTTAATTTTTCAACTTTATGACCAGATAATTCATAGGACCCTCCGGATGGTTTGTCTAAACAGCCGATTAAATTTAACAGAGTGGATTTGCCTGAGCCGGATGGACCCATAATTGAAACAAATTCACCGCTGACTACCTTAAAGTTGATGTTCTTCAAAGCTTCAACCTGGATAATCCCCGTTTTATACAGCTTTGAAATGTCTGTCATATTAATTATATCCATTTTCATGCCCATGCACCGATTGCACAATAAAATCTGTATTTCTTGTGCATGACCTCGGAGCCTTTCTTATTACTAATTTTTCTTAAACTGGTTTTTATCATTTATTCCAACCTCTTCCTCTTTCTGCATTTAATATAATAATAACCTATAATAAGTTGAAATTTAGTTTTTTCTTTTCAGGGATAAAAACGCTTGAATATATGGTGTTTTTATTTCTAAAAATCATAAAAAACTTAATTCAACTTAATTATATATACTAGACGAAATTAATTTAAAAAAGTTCCATAATTTATAAATTATTTTGACACATCTATGTCAATCATATCTATCCATATTTTGTTTTTGCCTGAATATTCAATATACAAATCGACTCTGTCAATATTTCCTACATCTACCGTAATTTGTTTTTGAATCCATATATCGTCAAATATTTGAATTTTTCCGTTACTGTTGGCAACCATCTTTCCATCTATGTAGGCTTCTACTACCAGTTTAGCATCAACATCTTTTAAGCCCTTAAACTTAGCTGCAATTCCTATTTGATTATTTTTCATGTAGCTTAATTTTTCATTTGTAAAATCTATAACAGAAAATAATATCTTTGCAGTTTCATCAGTAGCATTTTCCGCCAATAAAGAGCTTGTTCCTTCATTGTATACCTCATTATCCAAAACCGCAGTCTTACCTGTATATCCTGTTTTTCTTATAAGCTCATTGTTTAAATACAGCTTAAACTCACTGTTATCAAGATCTAAATTTGACTTGTCATTGTCTTTTGAAGGATCATTATCTTTATCATTGTCATTATCTTTATCCGGATTTTTATCATCATCTTTATCTTTATCATTATTTTCAACCTGATTTACATTACTGCCGCTTGTCTGCTCACCCTTTCCATAGAGGCCTTTTATCAAGAAAATACTGACAATTGTGACAAATATGATAATGAAAATCGGTATTATGAATTTCATAGCTTTTTTAAGTTTACTGTCATCCTCATATTCAGCAACTCTATTATTCTTATCATTGGCAGCATTGTTTAAATATATATCTATTATATTTAAATCATCGTCTTTATCATTAGTTGCTTCTTTACCTTCGTTAAATGTATTATTCTCATCGTTAAATTCATCATAGCTTTCATCAACATCTAATTTTATTCCTAAATCATCCTCATTATTACTGCCATCATTCTGTTCATCGTATAATGATTCATCATTTTGAGAATTTTGACCGTCCCCAAGCTTTTCCTCAATTTTTGATTCGGCTAAATCTGATAGCTTCATGCAATTTACGGAAGAATCGGGTTTACAGTTGATGATACCGTATATAGGAGAATTTTCAAACTCTTTAAGTATATCTTTCGGGTGAAAATACTCCTTAGTTAAACATTTAACTATTATTTTTAAAACATCAGGAGGAATAGTGTCAGATATATTATAATCTACTATATCTTCTTTAGAAAACAGATAATGGATAATATTGCCTAAACTTTTGTATGAATAATTATCGGATAAATCATACTCATCTTTAAATTCAAAATATCCGTTGACAAATAAAACATCATCATCACTGACGCTTAAATTGTCAAAACTCAGTATCTTAAATTGAAGTAAATCTGTTGCATTATATATTTGTATAAATAAATTTATAAGCTGCTGAGTCATTGAGAATTGCTGCTTTAATGTTAAATTTCCACTGTCTATATATTCCTTTAAGATTTTCTGGTTATTCAAATTATGGGGTTTTGTAACTATGTATAATCTATCCTGTGTTTTTTGACATTTCACTATATTAGATTTTATAGAATTCAAAATATTAACATCAATTAATTTTATCAGTTTTTGGTTAAATATTGTGTTATATATAAAGATCTCACCGGTTTTGATATCTTTGCATTCTACTATTCTCTGACACTCATTTTCATATATAGATTTAATTATTTCTAAATTACTATCCATACTATTTCCCTCCTAAATGTTTGTCCCATAACAATACAAATAATTACATCAATTTATTTTTTATAACAACATATACAAAATCATTTTATCATAAATTAAACAAATATTTAAGTATTAATTTATTAATTTTTAATAAATTTTTTCACTTTTAAAAAAAGAGTTAAGAGTAATAATATCATTATTATTAAACCTAGCTCTTATTCCTCTATTCTTCATCACTTACTTTATATTCAACATCTTCAATTATAGTTTTATTTTTAATATCTTGTTTAAAGCTATCCTTTTTTTCATGACCATAGTATTTTTTAAGTTTTGAATCAGCCATAGAAAATAAAAACAAAAGCACCACCAAATCATCTATGATTGAAAATCCAAACACAGGAAACGGGATTAAGTCGATAGGACTTAAAATATACACTATAGGTAATATAATCCACCATTTTTCTCTGAGCGGAATATTCTTATCAAACAAAAATTTGAAAATTAAAGCTATTTTCATAAAAAATCCTTTATAAATTTTATATAATGAATTCAACTTCAGGTAATTTTCTCCTGAGTTTTTGTTCAAAATTCTTTGTAGCCGTTATATCTGCCGCACTTCCCAATACAACATGTGTTATTTCCTTTTCCAATGCAAAATCTACTAAGGTAGCAATAACATCCTTAGATCTTTTTACAACTAAGTCAGCACCCAGTTCTTTAGTTATTTCAAATAAATACTCAAGTGCATCTCCATCACTTAAGTTAAACAAAAGCTTATCATTCTCATTTACCACATGTATAACATACAGTGAATCAGTCTCAGCATTTTTTAAAATTTCATATCCGATTTTTATAAGTTTTTCACAAGTTTTTTGCTGTGTAACACAAACCATTATATTATTTTGCATATTTATGTCCATACCCTTCTTTGCACAAATTATTCATTTGCATTATTTTCTTTAACCTTTCTTACTTTGCAAGAGTAAAATATCTGCTTTTGGTGAATTATGTAAATTATTGACACTTATTTTTAAGATTATAAACTCATTTACATTATATTATATATATATTTTTTTTTCAAGAATGTATATAAGTAATTTAACATATTTTTCTTTAATTAATATTAATAAAATCCTAATAAATTTAAGCAATTAAAAAGAACAGTATATATACTGCTCTCCAAATTTAATTCACTATAATTTCAAAATTTAATATTGTTACAAAATTTGGCGGGAATATGTGGGAATCGAACCCACCCAGGACGCTATTAACGCCCAACAGCTAGTTTTGAAGACTAGGAGGCACACCAGCACCCATCTACTCCCATAATTAGACATATGATAAGATACCAGATTTAACAATATCCGTCAGTCACCTATGGTAGCTTATCATATGTCTTTAATTTAATCAACTATAAAATTTTGGTAATTTTAATCGTTATTACTTCTAAAATAATATCCCGAGCCCCATTTTGTAAGTATATATTGATATTTGTCAGTTTTATCGGATGTATCGGATTTTCTTTCAATTTTTTCTCTAAGTCGTCTTATATGAACATCTACAGTTCTTAAATCACCAAAATATTCATAGCCCCATATCACTTCAAGCAGTTCTTCGCGAGAATATATCTTGCCCGGATTTGTTGCAAGCAATAAAAGCAAATCAAATTCCTTTGCTGTTAAGTTTATTTCCTCATTATTTACACTAACCTTACGGCCTAACGTATTAATAATAAAATCATCAGCTTGTATAATTTGTTCGCTCGTTTTCTGATTATTAAATTTTGTTCTTCTCAAAATTGCCTTAATTCTTGCTTTGAGTTCTAAAATATTATACGGCTTTGTTACATAATCATCCGCACCATATTCCAATCCAAGAATTTTGTTCATATCTTCACATTTGGAGGTTAATAAAATTATAGGCGTATTATATTTTTCTCTGATTCTCTGACAAATTTCAAGACCATCAATATCCGGCAAAACTAACTCCAGTATTATAATATCAAATTCATCAGAAGTCATAATTTTCAAAGCGTTCATACCGTCAGCCACAGATTCTATCTCATATCCATCCTGTTCTAAGCTGTACTTAAGATTTTTTACCGATACAAGCTCACTATCAACCAGCAAGACCTTCATCCTTATTCTCCCCCAAAATTATTTTTAAAATTTCTTAATATCTTTATTACAAAAAATACATCTTTATTCATAGTAACCTTTGATAAAGACTTTGTCAAGTTTTTACTGATAATCCCTTATCAAGCCTTTATTATAAACTGCTATAAAATTTTACAAGACTCAAAAAAACTTACATCTCCTCCGCCATTGTGCTTAACATAATACATTGCCTTATCTGCACAAAGCAAGAGTCCGTTAGCATCTTTAGAATCATCCGGAAACAGACTTATTCCTATACTTATTTTTACATTGAACTTTATTGATTTATAAATAAACTCCTCATTTACTGCATCTTGTATTCGTTTGGCAAGTGCTATAGCATCATCACAGGATTTTATATCTGTTTGGAGTACAACGAATTCGTCTCCCCCAAATCTGCCCACTTGATCGGTTAATCTGATGACATTTTTTGTCGCTGCTGCCACATGACGCAGCACTGCATCTCCTGCTTCATGTCCATAGTTGTCATTTATATGCTTGAATTTATCAATATCAAACAGCATAACCGAAAATGGTATTTTGCTTCGAATGGAGCGTTGAATTTCTTGCTCGAGGTTAGCAATGAAATTAGCCCTGTTAGAAATGCCTGTCAAAGCGTCATATTTAGCGAGCCATGCGATTCTTTCCTCATTCTCTTTACGCTGAGTTATATCCCTAATTATGTGAATACGAAACTGTCCTTTTTCTATAAAGGTACTTTTTGCACTTACTTCAACCGGAAAGGATGTCCCGTCTTTTCGCATGTGTACGCTTTCAAATACTATTCCTCCGCTGTCAGCCTGTTCCATTTGCTTATTAAATTCAAAGGCTGTAAAAGGATGCCTTATATCTTGTATATTCATTGACATAAGCTCTTCTCTTGTATATCCGTATTTATCACATGCACGTTTGTTGGCATTTACAATCTGTCCATCCTTTTTAACATAAAGCAGGATATCATGTGCCTCTTCGAACAAAAGCTCATGTATACGAAACACATCCTTTGCTTTCTTTTGTATTGTTATATCTGTAAAAAATAAAGCTATTGTATCTTCAAAAGGCATATATGCGCTAATATAAAAATGTTTATCAATATTTTCAAAATAAAATTCAAATTTTACATTTTCTTTCATCTGCGGCATATTTCTTGAAAATTCATTCCATGTTTCATCAATTGCAGGCAATACCTGACGTACGGTATTCCCTTCGGCATGACTTTGAGGTCGCCCTGTTATTAACTCAAACTGACTATTTGTTTCAATTATTTGGTAATCCTTATGCGTACCATCCGCATTTCTTATTATGCTTAGAAGTACATATCCTTCAATTAAGGCATCATGCATTATTTCGCCGCAGCTAATTTTATTATCAGCCATTATATCACCTTTCTATCTGATTTAATTCACATTTTCACTTAATTCGGTTTATTTAAAACTCTGTCATTCTCAACACGCTTAGTTAGCTTGCAATTATCAAAATACTCAAGAAGTGTAATCGCACTTTTCCTGTTAGTATCTAACAAATCTCTGTATTCAGCAGCAGAAATTTTATTATTTTTCTGCAAATAATCTATCAGCAATTCTTTAGCATTGTTTATAATTGTATTGCTTGAAAATGTGTCATCCGCTATCTTGATAACTTCTCCTGCTTCAATCATAGACATTAAAATATCCTCTATGCTTATTGAATCAACAGGAGCTTTTAGCTCCTTATCAATATCAAGTATCTGACTTAGCTTAACAAAATTATATTCTGACACTGAAGCCAGATTTTCAATTTTCCCCTTGATTGAATTATATTTATCATCCTTCTTCAATTCAAAACCGATTATAAACAGGAAGTCATTCTTTTGAGCCAAGGAAGCATTTGAAATCATGTTATTTATTATTTCATCAAAAACATTCTGCTTTATTTTACTGAAAAACTTGCTTTTAATTTCAGATTTCTTTATTCCGCTTTTATATGGATTCTTATTGTTAAAATCCTCTATATATTTTACTATTTTAGCTTCAATATCTTTTTCATAGGATTTATGCCAAATATAGCTATCGCTCTTAAGCCTTATAATTGTTATTTTACCCTGTTCTTCAAGCTCTGAAACATTTATGCCTATCTCTTCGGCAGACATAGCAGTAATTTTTGCGAGCTCATTTACAGATGGAATTATAGCGCTGTTTTCCTTTATTATATTTTCTATAACATCGGTATGCGAGCCTTGCTCTTTAACTTTTAAGCTCTCAATCAGATTATCGTCTGCTCTGCTTTTTTTGTTAGGCACAGGTTCAATAATTTCTCCTCCTCCTATAGTTTCCATAGGAGAATAAAATCTTAGTATAAATTTATCTCCTCGTCTTACAGCTATCTCCTCTTCAAGTCTAAGCTGAGCATAACAGCTTTCACCCGGAGATAATCTTTCCTTATCTAACAGGACAATTCTGCATAAAACCTCGCTTGTTCCTGTATACAGATGCAATCTGCTTCTATTCTCTACAATTCTTCTTGAGGATTTGAGCAGATTAACTTTAACATCAAGCATCATAGTATTTTTCATGCTGTTTATAGGAGCAATTACACAGCCTCTGTAAAGCTCTGATTTTTTTATATTAGATAAATTTATTGCCGCCCTTTGACCCGCAAAGCAGATATCAACATCAGAATTATGCACTTGAATATTTCTTACCTTACAAATTTTATTAATAGGATAAATCTCAAGCTCATCGCCCTTTTTTATCTGACCTGATATTAAAGTTCCGGTAATTACAGTTCCGAAGCCTGATATTGTAAATGCTCTGTCTATAGGAAGTCTGGGTATAGTATATATATCTCTTTCCTGAACAGTATCAGAAGTCATATTCTGTATTAAGTCAATCAGTTTATCAATTCCTTTTCCGGTTACGGAAGAAACCTCTATAACAGGTGATTCTGCCAAAAATGTATCCTTGAGTTCGTCCTTTATATCCTCTTTTACAAGCTCCAGCCAGTCAGAATCAACCAGATCACATTTTGTCAGTACAACTATACCGTTTTTAATTCCAAGCAGATTAAGAATATTGATATGCTCCTCTGTCTGCGGCATTATGCCCTCATCGGCTGCTATAACCAATAAAACTAAATCCATACCTATAACGCCTGCAAGCATATTTTTGATAAATCTCTCATGTCCAGGAACATCAATAATTCCGATTCTGTTATTATTAGGCAAATCAAAATAAGCAAAGCCTAAATCAATCGTAATTCCGCGTTTTTTCTCTTCTTCCCATCTGTCCGTATCCTTACCGCTTAAGGCTTTAATTAAAGTTGTTTTACCGTGATCTATATGACCGGCGGTTCCTACAATTATGTTCTTCATACTTTATATCTCCATGCAATCATTTCTTTTAATTTAAAGCATCTATTATATTATTTGAGAGAATATCAATTTCAGATTTATTTACAGTTCTTAAATCTATTATAGCTCTATCATTGGAAATTCTGATTATAACAGGTACATCCAAATATCTCAGTTTTTTTTCAAATAAAGCTGTAGTTATGTTTTTCGGCTTTATAGAAACACATTTGCTCTTTATTCTCTCTAAAGGCAAGGAGCCGCCTCCGATTTGAGATAGACAATCTTCAATCTGTATATCGGCACTATTATGTATAGATTTAATCTTTTCATACAATAAATTTGCAATAAGCTCAAGCTCTTTGATATCCTTTGTTATCATGCTTAATACAGGTATATTTTTTATAGCATTTTCCTCGTCGATATACTCATGAAATACCGCTTCCAATGCAGTTGCGGTAAATTTATCTATTCTCATTGCTCTCGTCAATGGATTCTTTTTCATTTTATCGATATATTCTTTTTTACCTACAATTATACCTGCCTGCGGTCCTCCCAAAAGCTTATCTCCGCTGAAGCAAACAACATCTGCGCCATTTTTTATTGATTCCTGAACAGTAGGCTCATAACTTAATCCGTATCTGCTCAAATCAATCAAAACTCCGCTTCCTATGTCCTCGATTAAAGGAATATTATGTTTTTGACTAAGCTCTGACAGTTCCTTGACAGAAACACTTTCGGTAAAACCTACAATTTTATAATTGCTTGTATGTACCTTTAAAAATGCTGCTGTTTCTTCATTTACAGCATTTTTGTAATCTCTTAAATGTGTTTTATTGGTTGTACCTATTTCAACCAGCCTTGAGCCGCTTTGTGACATAACATCAGGCACTCTGAATGAGCCTCCGATTTCGACCAGTTCTCCTCTTGATACTATAACCTCTTTGTCTTTAGCCATAGTACTCAAAATAAGCATAACTGCAGCTGCATTATTATTTACAGCCATAGCCGCCTGTGCTCCTGTTATTCTGCATACAATATCTTCAAAATGAGAATATCTTTCTCCTCTTTCGCCATCCTCAATATCGTATTCGAGATTAGAGTATCCTGTAATAATCTCTTTTAATCTGTCGGCAATTTTTTCAGATATTACGGCTCTTCCCAAATTTGTATGAAGTATTGTTCCCGTTGCATTTATAACTTTTTTCACATTCAAGCTTGTTGTTTTTTTGAACTTTGCTATTATATCATCAATCAAGCTCTCAGTTTTCTGAACTATTTCAGCTTCTAAGCTGCTATCAACAATAAAAGCTCTCAGTTCATCTGTTTTTTCTCTTATTATATCTATAACAAGCTCTCTGTCGTTATTCTCAATTAAATCCTTTATTTTTTCATCTTCAATCAATAAATCTACCTTTGGAATCTTCCTTAAAAAAGCATTTTTATCCATTTCACGTTATCCCTTCAAAATTAATTGTTTAAGTAAATAAACTTTTCTTTCTTTTCAATAACCTTGCCTATTATAGCAAATTTAGTATCAAGACCTTTAACTTGCATATCCTTTAGAATGCTCTGAGCATCATTTTCATTTACACTAAAAAGCAATCCTCCGGACGTCTGAGGGTCAAAAAACAAATCTACATATGCTTCGTCAACATTATTGTACTCAACCTTGCCCTCAAAGTAGGACATGTTGTTATACGCGCCTGCCGGAACTAAGCCCATTTGAGCATATTCTATTGCATCAGAAATTACAGGCACCTTATTTACATTAATTTCAAAGCTGACATTGCTTCCCTCAGCCATTTCTATACTGTGTCCTATAAGTCCGAATCCTGTAATATCGGTACAGCTGCTTATATTATAATTTTCAATAACCTCTTTGGCTTTTTTATTTAATGAAGTCATAACTACAATTGCTTCATCAATTATTTCCTTTGAAGCCATATCAGCTTTAACTGCTGTATTTACAATACCCGAGCCTATTTGCTTAGTCAGTATCAATACATCACCCGGCTTTGCCCCATAATTTTTTAATATTTTGTTCGGATTGACAAAGCCTGTAACACAAAGACCGTATTTAGGCTCATCATCCTCTATGGAATGTCCGCCTGCCAGAGTTGCTCCTGCTTCAATTACTTTAGAAGCCCCTCCGTTTAATATTTCAGCCAGAACAGAGGGATCCAAACAATTCGGAAATCCAACTATGTTTAAAGCGAGCTTAGGTTCTCCGCCCATAGCATATACATCGCTGAGTGAATTTGCCGCAGCAATTTGTCCGAATGTATACGGGTCGTCAACTACAGGTGTAAAAAAATCTACAGTTTGTATCATAGCAATATCATCAGTTATTTTATAAACAGCGGCATCATCGGAAGTTTCTATTCCGACTATTAAATTATCATCCTTAAATTTAGGTAATTTGCACAAAACTTGTGCAAGGGTCTCAGGACCTATTTTAGCTGCTCAACCGGCAGTTTTTGTCATCTGCGTAAGTCTTATTTCCTTTGTGCTCATTCCAACATCCATCCTTCCTTATAGGTCTCGAATTTGTGCCATAGGTACAAATTCGCAGTGTGAAAATTTAAAATTTTCGCACTACCACCTTATTCTACTCTTATGTAATCTTTTATTTGTTCAAAGGTTTTATCACCGATACCTTTGACATTCTTTATATCCTCAATATTACTGAATTTTTTATCATTTCTGTAATCAATAATCCTTTGAGCAAAAGCATCTCCTATTCCCTTCAAAGTAATCAATTGCTCCTTAGATGCCGTATTTATATTAATTTTACCATTAAATGTATTAATATTCGCATTATTATCGGCAATATTTTCTTCAATAAGACTGATATCATCTTCTATGCAGGGAATATATATTTTTTCCTCATCCCTTAAAATTCTTGCCTTGTTTATATTCTTTGATACATAATCGGAATTTACATCCTCTGTAAAGCCCCCTGCCGCATCAATGGCATCATTAACTCTCATACCCTCATTTAATTCATAAATTCCGGGTTTTTTAACGGCTCCGTTTATATCTACAACTATTAAGGATACTTTTTCCTTTTCATCTGTTCCAGTTTCTTCATCAGATTTATCATCTACTGTACCCGATTCCTCATAAGGCAAAACTTCATTATTGTCTTTCGATTCTATTAAATAGCCCAAAACCGTTATTACGGCAATAACAATTATGGCAAGTAAAATCAGCCCTTTTTTATATATATCCTTTCCCATATATACCCCCATATATATCATACAACTTATATAAATACCATTATACACAAAAATCTAAAAAATTACAAAATTTTTAATTTTATTTTTTCTGCTTTTCTGCTATAATATCCGTAGGGTGTCATGAAATGCTAGGTGTCTCACATAATGAGATTATAATTGCTTGTCTGGACCTTAGACCAAAACTTAAGATTAATTTATTAAATGTTTAAGATTATAATTACGAATTAGGAGCTAAGATGCTTAAAAAATACATAATATTTTCTATATTCATTTTTTTTGTTTCATTAAACATCATTCCCGTTTATGCAGTCAGCACTGCTTGCGAATCAACAATGCTTTTTGAACTTAATACACAAACTGTCTTGTATGAAAAATCCATTGATAAAAAAATATATCCGGCAAGTGTCACAAAAATTATGACCGCCATAATTGCATTGGAGCTTGGTAATTTAGACGATAAAATCACAGTTGATGATGATACTCCACATGAAATTTATGGAAGTCATATAGCCTTGGTTTCCGGTGAGATACTTTCTCTTAAGGATTTATTATACGCTCTTATGCTGCCTTCCGCAAATGATGCTGCCTCTGTTATAGCTAAGCATTACAGCGGAAATATTGAAAGCTTTGTAAAGCTTATGAACGATAAAGCAAAAGAGCTTGGAGCAAAAAATACAAATTTCGTAAATCCTCACGGTCTTCATGATGATAATCACTATACAACTGCTGCTGATTTAGCAAAAATAACGGCATATGCTATGAAAAATGAAACTTTCAGAGAAATTATAAAATCTCCGAGGTATGAAATACCTGCAACAAATAAAAAAGAATCCAGAGCAATTATTACTACAAATAATTTAATTCTGAATACTTCTCCTCATTATATTCTGGTAAATGATATATGGATTTCACGAGAATACGAAGGGGCAGCCGGTGTAAAAAACGGATACACTCCCGAAGCCGGTAATTGTCTTGTATCATACGCCAAAAGAAATGGTATGGAGCTTATTGCTATCACACTCAGCGGTTCTAATTCCGATATATATACAGATACACATAATCTCTTAAATTATGGCTTTGATAATTTTGAAGTAAAAAATATCATCAAGGCAAATGAATATGTTCAGGATTTAGAGGTCTTAGAAAATTATGATAAGATAGCTCTTGTAACTAAAGAAAATGTAGATATTGTTTTTAAAAAGGATACTGTTCAAGATATTAAAAAAAATGTAACGATATTTGATATTTCACTCCCTATAAAAAAGGGAGACACCTTAGGAAAACTTGAATATACAATTGACAAAAAACTTGTGGGAAGTACAGATATAGTCTCTACAATGTCGGTTGTATCGGTCGCAAGAAATGATAATCAAGATAATAAAACTTTCAAATTTCCGTCATTTCTGAAAATAATCATTGCTGTTATTATCGCTATAATTATTTTAAGAGCTTACAATAAAATCAGAATTTACAGAATAAAGCAAAAAAGAAAAAAACGCAGAGAAAAGATGCGTCAAGAAGGATTATAAAAGGGTGTCTGAAAAGACACCCTTTATATATAGTGAACTGCGTTCACTCTTTTATTTCCAATTTTTTATTCCAAAATGCTCAGAGTCAATAAACTCTCCTTCACCCCATAGAGTTTCAAGGTCATATATATCTCTTTCATCTCTATGAAAAACATGAACAAATATATCATCCATATCAAGCAAAATCCATCTTCCGGTATCTAAGCCTTCTTTATGATATATTTTATATCCGGATTTTTCGGATTTAAGCTCAATCTCGTCGGCTATAGCCTGTGTTTGCCTGTCGCTGTTGCCGCTGCATATAATAAAATAATCGCATACAGTACTTATTTTAGAAATATTTATTACTGTAAAATTATAGCCCTTTTTATCATCACAAGCATTTAAAATAGTCTTAATTTTGTCATTTATTTCTACCAATGATACCCTCCTTAACTAATAAATTTGTTCAATATTATACAGCATTTGTATGTTATGCGCAATAATAAAATTTTTCAATTTCTATTTGTATGCCTCGGAATAAATCTCTGCGTACTTTATACAGCCTTCCAATGTTGCTCTTTTTTCATCCTCGGTTACATCCCTTACTATCTTACAAGGATTGCCCACAACCACTACATTTTCCGGTATTTTCTTATTGGGCGGAACAACACAGCCGGCAGCTATTAATGCTCCTTTGCCTATTTCTGCTCCATCAAGCACTATAGCTCCTATACCTATCAGGGCATTATCATGCACTGTGCAGCCGTGAAGCTTTGCACCGTGCCCTATAGTTACATAATCTCCTATAGTAGTCGGATGATTCTTATCAACATGTATTATAGCCCCATCTTGTACATTGGTATATCTTCCTATAGTTATTTTATTTACATCTGCACGAATCACAGAATAAAACCACACATTGCTTTTTTCTCCCATGATTACATCTCCGCTGATTGAGCATTCATCAGGTATAAAGCAGCTTTCGTGTATTTGAGGTATCAAGTTTCTTAAACTCTTTATCATCTGCCGCCTCCTTCTAAATTATCTACGCTTTATATGAATCGGCTAAGCTTTCAAACTCGTCAATATCTGCAACTATTTTGTCAAGAGATCTCTTCCAGAAATCCTTAGTTCTTACATCAACACCTACAAGCTTACAAACATCAGCTATTTTCATCTTTCCGGTAGCTTTCAATAAATTATTATAATCGTCTAAAAAGGCTTTACCCTTCTCGTCATATATTGAATATAATCCAAGTGAGAATAAAAGTCCGAAAGCATACGGGAAGTTGTAGAAGTTTCTCTCTGCATAGTAATAATGCACTTTATTTAACCACATATATGGATTTAAAAGCTCATCATCAAGTCCGTCACCATAGCTCTTTCTTTGTGCATCAAGCATTATTTCCTTAATTTCATTTGTAGATAGTTCATGATCTTTTCTTCTTTCAAAGAATTCTGTTTCAAAATAATATCTTGATAAAATATCAACAGTAACCTGAATAGCACTCAATAGGCTAAAACTTAAGAATGAAAGCTTTTCTTCGTTGCTGATATTCTTTAACAGTTCATTTTTTAATACTTCTTCACAAAAAGTTGAAGCAGTTTCCGCTAAAGGCATAGGATATGAATTATTAAGCACACTTTCGGTATTTAGCTGTTTTCCATGGAATCCATGACCAAGCTCATGTGCAAGTGTATTAACATCTTTGATATTTCCGTTAAAATTAGTTAATACTCTGCTTTCTTTTATTGTATACACTCCACTGCAAAATGCTCCGCTTCTTTTTCCTGCTCTTGGCTCAAAATCCACCCATCTGTTATCAAATGCCGTTTTGGCAAATCCATATAATTCTTCGCTGAATCCTCTGAATGCAGTTAAAACTGTTTCCTTAGCTTCTTCAATAGTATATTTTTTATTAGACTTTCCAACTTGAGCAGAAACATCAAAATATGGAAGTCCCTTAGGATAATTCAATAATTTTGCCTTTATCTTAAAGTATCTTCTAAGTTGCGGTAAATATTCTTCAATACTTTCAATTAATGCATCTAAGGTTTCCTTATCCATTCTGCACTCATTTAATGTCATTTCAAGCGGTGATGAATAACCTCTGAGTTCAGAAACAGTAAGCACTTCACCTTTAAGATTGTTTAGGCAAGCTGCTGATATATCGGCATACTTGTCGTAAGCTTTACACTCTGCAAAAAATCTGTTTTTCTTAACTTCAACATCATCAGTTGACGGCAATTGGGATAAAGCCGTAACAGGTATTGTAATCTTTTCGCCATTTTCTTCAAGCTCCACAACAGCCTCCGATGAAACTTTTCCCTGAAGCTGTGACCAAGCTGTTGAACCTGTTAATTTCATCTTAGAAATCAGTATTTCCTCTTTATCGCTTAACTGATGCTTGCAAGCATCTATAATTTCATGTAAATAAAACTCATGCTCTTTAAGAATACTTGACTCATTTACAGCATCATCAATATCTTTATAATCTCTCAAATAGTTTTGGAATGAAATTCTAGGCGCTGTTAATTCGCTTGAGTATCTTCCGATTTTTCCTAAGTTTGCTATAGCATCCGCATCTTTTGAATTGGTAGCAATTCTTAAAAAAGCATAGCTTCTGAGCCTTATGCTTAATTCAGCATTTTTTCTGGTCATTTCTATGTATTTTTCAATTTTTTGCGCAGCATTATTGTAGTCTGCAAATTCTCTTTGTGTAAATTCAAGCATCCTTGAGCCCGCAGACGACAGCTCCTCCAAATCCTTCTTATATTCATCTGAATCAAAGCTTTTATAAAGCTCATCCAAACTCCAAGTATAATTCATCTTATTTACCTCCGTATTTTTTAAATTTTATCATAAGCAGCTTTTATGCGCTCAAGTCCTTTTAATAATGTTTCTCTCGGACACCCTATATTAAACCTCATGAAGCCTTTTCCCGCATCTCCAAAGGTATATCCGTCATTTAATTTTACGCCTGAATTCGTAAAGAATTTATTAAGCTCTTTATCGTTTAAATTAAGCTCTCTGCAATCTATCCAAACCAAAAAAGTTGCTTCCGGCTTTATCGGCTTGATTTTAGGAGTATATCTGCTCATATAGTCGATTAAAAAATCCCTGTTTGATTCCAAGTATTCACTCAATTGATTCATGTAATCCTCACCGTATTTGTAAGCAGCTTCCAATGCAACTTTTCCCAAGGTATTTACGGGTATATGTCTTTTCTCCAGATACGATTTAAACTTATCATTTATTTCTTTATTAGGGATAATTATAGCCGAAGTTGCAAGTCCGGCTAAACTGAATGTTTTACTTGCTGAGTAACAGCTTATTGTGATATTTTTTATTTCTTCACTGACAGAAGCTATAGCTATATGCTTATATCCCTTAAATATTACATCCGAGTGTATTTCATCCGCTACAATCAAAACATTGTTTCTGACGCAAATATCGCCGATTTTTTCAAGTTCTTGTCTTGTAAATACTCTTCCCGTCGGATTATGCGGATTAGACAACAAAAACATCTTGGCAAACTTTGCTTTAGTCTCAAAGTCCTCGTAATCAATCTCATATCTGCCATTATTTAAAATCATTTCACTTTCTACTATTTTTCTTCCGCTGTCTTTTGGCAGCTGTAGAAACGGCGGATAAATAGGAGATTGCACAAGTATTGAATCGCCTTCATTGGTAAAACACTCTATAGCGTATAAAATAGCTGAAACTATTCCCGGTGTATAACTTATCCATTCGTTTTCTATGCTCCAGCCGTGTCTTTTATTTATCCAGTTTTTAACCGTCGGAGCTAAGCTGTCGCTGTATAAGGTATATCCGAATATTCCATGATCTATTCTTTGCTTTAAAGCATCAATAACTTCTTTGGGAGTCTTAAAATCGGTATCTGCTACCCAGTAAGGCAAAACTTTAGCACCGTTAATCTTTTCTACCTGATCCCATTTAATACTTGCTGTATTTTCTCTCGAAATTATTTCATCAAAATTATACTTCATAGATACCTCCATTCACTTAAACTCTATTATATCATTGTCTTTCTGAGCAAAACCTTAAACATATCATATTATGTTAAAATTAATATATTTTCCGTTAAGCTGCATAACTATAGATACTTTTTTTTCAGTTCCATCTTCAAGCTTAATAATATTGTCTGCTCTTTTATTTTCTAATATTTCTTTAGCTGTTTCCTTAGTTATATCTATATTATTTTCAGCAAATACCTTATCGGTTTTCCATATTCCGAAATTGCATTTAGGATAATTTCTGAAACCTGAGCAGTAAAAACCCTTTTCGCTTTCAAAAACACTCTGCCCGCATTTAGGACATTTCCCTATTTCTTCTTTATTTGAATTGTACAGATTATTGCCGCTAAAGCTTATATTTGCTGGTTTAATTTTTTTACCCTCATTGATTATATCATAAACATATTTTTTAATATTAACTATAAAATTTTGAGCTTTTTCTTCACCCGATGTAATTTTGTTTAAAGATTGCTCCCACTCACCTGTCAAATCCGGCTTTTTAAGCTTTTCGGGAACAATATCTATAAGCTTTATTCCGTTTTCGGTGGGAAGAAGGTTTTTCTTATTTCTTTTTATGTATCCTACAGCTACAAGCTTTTCTATTATTCCTGCTCTTGTTGCCGGAGTTCCCAACCCTATGCTCTTCATATTTTCTCTTAATTCTTCGTCCTCAATTTGTCTGCCTGCTGTCTCCATTGCAGTAAGCAGGGTGGCTTCATTATATGGCTTGGGAGCCGATGTTTTTTTCTCTAAAAGCTTTAGCTCCTCAACATTTATTATGTCATTTTTTTTGATATTTCTTGTTATTTCTCTTTCGTTATCATCTTCATCAGTGCTGTTATTATTATCTATATTAATACTTTTGCCAAGAAGTATATCTTCTGTTTCCTTCCATCCGGCAAATGTTACTTTTTTGCCTCTTGCCTTAAACTTCTCATCCCCTATAAGAAGCTCAATATCCGTCTGCTCGTATTCTTGTTTTTTATCGAGGGATACTATAAATCTGGTTATAACAAGCTTGAGTATATTCTTTTCTCTCTCGGGCAGATTTATTTTTTCAAGATTTCTTATATTATCTGTCACTATTATAGCATGGTGATCAGTTATTTTTTTATCATCAATAACTCTTTTATCGGTATTGATTTTTTGAGATAAAACCTTGTCTACGCAGCCTTCTGCCAATTTATAGCCCTGTTTGATATTTAAAAGCAAGCCATTCAGCTTTGGCTTCATGTCATTGCTTAAATACCTGCTGTCTGTTCTCGGATATGTTGTCAGCTTATATTTCTCATATAAGTTTTGTGCTGCTTCCAATACTTGCTCTGCCGTATATCCGTATTTTTTATTCCCATCCCTTTGCAACTCAGTCAAATCATATAGCAAAGGTCTTTCTGTCGATGCCTTTTTCTTTGTTATCTTTGTTACAAGAGCGTCTTTATTTTCGCATTTTTTTATTATTTCTTCGGCCTTTTCTTTTTCCTTTATCCTAGTTCCTTCATCATTATACCATGTTGCCGTAAAACTTGTACAATTTGCAGAAACCTCATAAAATGGCTCCGGAACAAAATTATCTATTTCATGCTGTCTTTGAACTATCATTGCCAAGGTCGGTGTTTGTACTCTTCCTATTGTCAATTTTTGATTATACTTAACAGAAAACAGCCTGGTAGCATTAATTCCTACAAGCCAGTCAGCTTCGGATCTGGACTTGGCAGATTGATATAAAAGATAATACTCCTTATTATTCTTTAAATTATCAAAGCCTTCTTTTATAGCCTCATCCGTCATACTGCTTATCCATAATCTTTTTACAGGCTTTTTACACTCAGCAGTAATATACACATATCCGAAAATTAATTGGCCTTCTCTTCCTGCATCGGTTGCACAGATGATTTCATCTACATTTTCGCTGTTCATCAATCTTTTTACTATATCATACTGCTGCTTTGTAGCCTCATTCAAAACATATTTGAATTTTACGGGAAATATAGGCAAGGTATTTATATTCCAAGCTTTAAACTTAGGATCATACTCCTCAGGCATAGCAAGCTGAACTAAATGACCTACACACCATGTTACAATATAATCATTGCCGGTCATATAGCCGTTTTCTCTTTTATTTATCCCTAACACATTAGCGATATCCTTTGCAACTGACGGTTTTTCCGTTATAATCAACTTCATATCTAAACCCTTTTACCCATTTTCTCTAATTCAATATTATTATTCATCATAGTCTTATCTTTAATAAAATTTATACTTATCTTTGATTTTTCTTCCATAAGAGCTATGTCATTTTTAAGCTCTGTGACTATTTTATCGTAAATATGTTCACTGCATTTTAAGCTGACAAAACTACAGGATGTATTTGAATGTACTTTTTTTACTATATTTTCAATTTTAAATATTATTTGAAGTGCCGAAGGTATACTTCCGCTTCCGTTACAGGATTTACACCTTTCATTCATGGAATTATAGAAATTTTCTTGATTCCTTTTTCTTGTCATTTCCATTAGGTTGAGCTTTGTCATTCCTAAAACCTTAGTTCTGGCTCTGTCCTGCTTTAAAAGTTCCTTTGCTCTGGAAACCAAAATCTCTGAAAAATCATTTTTTCTGAAATCTATAAAGTCTATTATTATAATTCCGCTTATGTTTCTAAGCCTTATCTGCCTTGTTATTTCCTCAAGTGCTGCTAAATTCATAGCTAAGGATGTATCATCCTGCTGACTGCTTGTGCCGATAAATTTTCCGCTGTTTACATCTATTACAGTTAAAGCCTCTGTACTGTCAATAATTATGCTTCCTCCGTTATCAAGCTCTACCTTCCTGTTATTTAATTCATCTATTTGCTTTTCGATATTGAAGATTTCAAATAAATTTGTATAAGAATCTATTAATTTAATATTATTATTATATCCGTAATATTTAGATAAAAGATTATTTACAATATCCTTTGTTTCCTTATCCTCAACATATATTTCATCTATGCTTTCGTTTATATATTCAATAAAGACCTTTTCAAGAAGTGTATTGTTTCTTTTGAGCAGCTTAGGTGCATATGAATATCCATATTCCAACTCTATTTTTTTATATGTATCGACCAGCTTCTGATATTCTTCTTCTAAGTTTTTTTCATCTATTCCTTCGGCAGATGTTCTGATAACCATACCATAGTCTTCTTTTAAAAGTTTGCATCCAATTTCATATAGTCTTTTTTTCTCTGTCTTATTGCTGATTCTTTTGGACACATTTACTTCTTCATTCTTAGGTATCATGACAAGATGCTTTCCGGCCAAGGATATATCAGTTGTCACCGCTACATTTTTTTCGCCTATAGGCTCCCTTATAACTTGAACCATAAGCTCTTCGCCTTTTTTAACAATGTCACTTATATTATAAGCTTCTTTTTTATTTAAATTTTTTTCTGATATAGTTTTAGCAGACAATAATTCATCTATATAAAGATAAGCATTTTTTTGAAATCCTATATCAACAAACACAGACTGCATTCCCGGCAATATATCTGTAATTTTGCCCTTATATATGTTATTCAGGCAGCTGTCTTCATTTTTACTTTCATAAAAAAATTCTTCCAGGCTTCCGTCTATCAATATGGCTGCTTTTTCATAAGAAAAAGAGTTGCTTATAATTAATTGTCTCATAGTCTCCTCCGTTGTTCATAAGCTCAACCTTGCTGAGCTTTTAGATCTTAAAGAATCGGCTTTAAATCTGCATCCAAAGATTCTATCTTCATAGCAGAGTAATATTTTATGACAAGACCGTTTTCTTCTAAAAGTTTTATAAAATCTGAAACTTTCATGCTTCCCTCACCTGATGTTCTAAAAACAACTTCCAGCTTAGCCTTGTTCTCACTTATTTTTTTTGCACTTGCATAGTGAATTAAATCTTTTGTGTTAATTTCTTTTTTTATAATCTTATTT
>DGYI01000034.1:3555-69364 GCA_002396645.1 Firmicutes bacterium UBA5010 | reverse complement strand
GAAAGTAAGACATCGCCAGATATTTTTTATTTTTTGTATTAAAAAAGGGATTTTGGCATGATATATACATGTAATAAGTAAGAAATAAATAAAAAATCGCTGTTTATGCGGGTTTTGGCGTGTTATGCGTCATAAACTCGTTTTTTTATATACAAATATAATTCTATTTTTTACATAAAACCATGAAAATCTATAGGATTCTTTGTCAATAATATATGTTTTATGAATATATTAATTATCAAATGCATTGAAATTTATTTTTGCGTATTTTGTTGTATGATTATATTGATTACCTGGATATCTCAAATTTTTCATCCTACATATTTACAGACACTAATAATTAGTGCTAAAATGACAATAATAGTTTACATATGTATATAAGTTTAATTAAGTTTTTATACTTTTCAGAAATAAAAATTGCCATATATTCAAGTATTTTATTTCTGAAAATAAAAAACTAAAATTCAACTTATAGTATGAAAAAGAGGTATCAGATATGATAAAAGAAGTAAAAAACAATGTGTTTTATTTTGATGGATGCAATACCGTAGATTTGACGAGAGAATACGGAACACCGTTATATGTATATTCTGAAAATGATATTAAAGATAAATGCAATGAACTTAAAAATTGCTTTATCAATAAATATGACAATGTAAGGGTGGCATATGCTTCTAAAGCCTTCCTATCTTTATACATGTGTAAAATTATCGAACAAGAGGGATTTTGTCTTGATGTTGTTTCGGAAGGAGAGCTATACATTGCCTTAAAGGCTGGTTTTCCCGTTGAGCGTATAGAGTTTAACGGGAATAACAAGCTTTACAGCGAGATCGAAGTGGCAATTGACAATAATATAGGCAGAATTATTGTTGATAGTTTGAGTGAGCTTGATATTATCGATGAGATATGTAAAAATAAAAACAAAAAAGTTAATATACTTTACAGAATTACTCCGGGAGTTAATATAAAATCCCATGACTATATTTCAACAGGAAAAAAAGATTCAAAATTTGGGATACCTCTGGATGAGGATGTTATATTTCCATATGTTGAAAGAGCTATAAAATCTGAATATGTAAATTTTTTAGGATTTCATTTTCATATTGGTTCACAGCTTCATGATAATAAGCCCTATTTAGTTGCTCTTGAAACATCATTAAAGTTGGTTAAGCAAATAAAGGAAAGATACAATTATGATATAAAAGAATTAAATCTGGGAGGCGGCTTCGGTATAGAATATACAGAAAATGATAATAAAAAGCCGTTTTCGTATTTTGTTGACCCGATTATGAAAAGAATCGAGGAATTTTTTTACGAGATAAAAATTACCAGACCTGCAATTGTAATTGAACCGGGAAGAAGTATAGTTGGCGAGGCAGGCATAACTCTTTATACTATAGGAGCTATAAAGAGAATAAAAGGTCTTAAAACTTATGTTTCGGTAGACGGCGGAATGGCAGATAATATAAGACCTGCGCTTTATAATGCCGGGTATACGGGAGTAATAGCCAACAAAGCATCCGACAGTAAAAATAATAAATTTACAATTTGCGGAAAATGCTGTGAATCAGGAGATATACTGATAAATGATATAAAATTGCCGAATCCTGAATCAGGAGATATATTTGCAATATTTTCTACAGGAGCTTATTGTTATGCAATGGCAAGCAATTATAATAAAAACTTAATACCTGCAGTTATTGTTGTCAACAATGGTAAGAGCAAGCTCATTATAAAAAGGCAAAGCCTTGAAGATTTAATTATGAATGATATGATTGAGAGTATCTAAAGTGTTTTTTATTAGGGGGAATTGTAGTGGATATAAAAAAGAGAATAGATGAAATATTTAATGAGTTGGTTGAGATAAGAAGAGATATTCATTCTCATCCGGAATTAAGCGAAAATGAATTCAGAACATCTGATAAGATATGCAACATTTTGAAAGAGCTGGATATAGAATATACTAAAGCAGCAGAAACAGGAATAGTCGGAATAATAAGAGGCAAGAAAAAAGGAAAAACTGTAGCAGCAAGAGCAGATATAGATGCTTTGCCGATAGTAGAAAAAAATGAAAGCACCTATAAGTCAAAGAATATCGGCGTTATGCATGCTTGCGGACATGATGTTCACACTACTGTTTTGATTGGTACGGCTAAAATATTAAAGGAGATGGAATCAGAGCTTCAGGGTAATGTAAAATTGTTTTTCCAGCCTGCTGAAGAAACTATCGGCGGAGCAAAGAGAATGGTACAAGAAGGCTGTCTGAAAAACCCTGATGTCGATTATGTAGTCGGACTGCATGTTCAGCCATATATAGATGCCGGAAAAATTGAACTTAAATATGGGAAATTAAATGCTCAAACAGATGAATTAAGAATAGTTGTATATGGAAAATCAGGGCATGCTGCATATCCTGACAGCAGTATAGATGCCATAGTAATTGCGGCAAATCTCATAACAGCATTACAAAGTTTAGTAAGCAGAAATATTTCACCTCTTAACAGTGTAGTATTATCCTTCGGACAAATAAATGGAGGAACAAAAAACAACATAATCAGCGACAGCGTCGAACTAAAGGGAATATTGAGAACATTGGATGGAGAAACAAGAAAATATGCTATTAAAAGGATAGAAGATATTAGCTCAAATATATCTAAAGCTTACGGAGGAAATTGTTTAGTAGAGATAAAAGATGGGTATAAATATCTAGTGAATGATAATGAGATTGTAGATCTCATTTATGACGTAGCAAAGCGAAGCATAGGAGAAGAAAATATACAGTTTAAAGAAATGCCAAGCATGGGGGGAGAAGACTTTTCTTACTTTATAGATGGAGATGTCAAAGGCTCTTTTTATCATCTGGGTTGCGGAAATAGAGAAAAGGGAATTATTTCACCTCTTCATAGCGATACATTTGATGTTGATGAAAATTGTATAAAAACAGGAGTTTTAATTCAGGTTAATAGTATTTTAGAATTACTCAGACGTCAATAAGGGGGATTGATTATGGAATTTACTAAAATTCAGGGTACAGGAAATGATTTTATAATTATAGATAATACAAAGATTGGATTATCTGAATCTAAACTTTCAATCCTTGCCAGCCGTGTATGCAAAAGAAAATACTCCATAGGAGCAGACGGTTTTATAGCTATAGAACACTCAAACAGCAATGCGGATTTTAGAATGAATTTTTATAACTCTGATGGAAGCATGGCAGAAATGTGCGGAAACGGAGCTAGGTGCGTTGCGCGATACGCATATGAAAATAAAATAGCCGGAGACAGAATGATTATAGAGACTGTCTCAGGCAATATATATGCCTGGAGAATCGACAAAAGAACATACAAAGTCAAGCTGAACAATCCTACACTCATTTATTTAGAAAATAAAATCAACATTGATGATGCCGAGTTTGACTACTCATATATAGAACTGGGAAATCCCGGACTTCCACACGTAGTTATAAGATACAAAGGTTTGAATAATACAGATAATTGTGATATATTAGAATTAGCCAGAAAAATAAGAGCAAATAAAAGATTTATTAAAGGCAGCAATGTATCCTTTTATGATATAATATCTGCATCCTCAATCAATATTGAGGTTGGATATTTAGAGGGCTCGGTTCACCGAGACCATGATATAATAGACAATAGTGTAGTTATCAGAACATATGAAAGAGGAGTTGAAAACTTCACATTAGCATGTGGTACTGCTGCCGGAGCTGCAGCGGCAGTTATATCGCTAAAGAAAGAACTTCCGCAAAATAATATAAAGCTTATATCGTCTGGCGGAGAATTAACTGTTGAGATAGATAAATCTGATAAAAACATTATTGAAAATATATATTTAATCGGAGATACTAATATTGTGGCCACAGGTAAAATAACAGATGAAGATTTGAGAAGCTAATAGAGACAACAAAAAGATGAAAGTTGGAGGCATAAACATAACATGGAAAAGATAAGGCTTGCTGCAGTGTGTACCTTTGGTTTAGAGGCTGTAGTAAAAAGAGAATTGCAAGAATTAGGATATGAGAACTTAGAGACAGATAATGGCTGGATATATTTTGATGCACAATTAGAGGATGTAGCAGTAACAAATATTAATTTAAGAAGTGCTGAAAGGGTTATGCTTATACTCGGACAATTTAAGGCACTTAGCTTTGAGGAACTTTTTAATAAAACTTATGAATTACCGTGGGACGAATGGATAAGTGCCGACGGTAAATTTACGGTAAAGGGAAAATCGGTCAAGTCAAAGCTTTTCAGCGTACCTGACTGCCAATCGATAGTGAAAAAAGCCGTAGTTAAAAAATTATCCGAAGAATATAAAGTTGAATGGTTTTCAGAAGATGGAGCAGAATATACAATATTAGTTTCGATTCACAAAGACATAGCGACAATTTCAATGGATACCACAGGGTCAAGAGAGGGATTGTTTAAGCGCGGATACAGAGAAAAATCAACCATTGCGCCATTGAAAGAAACAATGGCATCCGCATTAGTGCAGCTAAGCTTTTGGAATAAAGACAGAATATTGTTAGACCCTATGTGCGGATCAGGAACTATTCCTATAGAGGCGGCTTTGATAGGAAGAAATATCGCTCCCGGACTTAACAGAAACTTTGCTTCAGAAGGCTGGAAAAAGATAAAACCTGAATATTTTAAAAATGCAAAGATAGAAGCACGTAAAAAAATAGATTTAAATGCCGATATAAAGATATATGCCTATGATATAAGTAAAAGAGCAATAGCCATTACAAAGCAAAATGCTGTCGAGGCAGGTGTTGAGGACTGCATAGAATTTGAGGTCAAAGATATTAATTCGCTTGTCAAAGCTCCTTTTGATTATGGCATACTGATAACTAACCCTCCATATGGAGACAGAATAGGAAATGAGGATGAGATAGAAGAAATACACAGAACTATAGGTAAAATCTTTGGGAAAAATGAAACATGGTCTAATTATATAATAACTTCTAACGAAGAATTTGAAAAACACTATGGTAAAAAATGCGATAAAAAGAGAAAATTGTTTAATGGAGACGTCAAAGTCGAGTTTTATCAGTATTTTGGAAAAAGGCCTGAATAGATTTGTTTTTTAACTGAGGAAAATATACTTCCTTTTACATTCTCAATATGATATAATAGTGCCGTTAGGCATTATTATTTAAGTCTTGTGACACAATATTGAAATGATACTTAAACCAACTCGATATCATCTTGTTAAAAGGGATATATTTATAAAGCTTAGATTAACCGGGCTGTGACATAATAATTTCTACGTGCTATATAGGAGTTGTATTATGATAAAAGAGATAAGTGCAGGAGGAGTGGTTTTTTTTAGAAATAATGTCCTCATGCTGAGAAAATACAATGGTGATTGGGTGCTTCCCAAGGGTAGAGTTGAAGGTGAAGAGTCACTTGAACAAACAGCACTTAGAGAAGTTTACGAGGAAAGCAAAGTAAAGGCTGAGTTATTAAAATATTTAGGAAAAATTAAATATGGATTTAACAGAACATCTGTGCTCGGAAGAGAGCATATACAAAAAGAAGTATACTGGTATTTAATGGTATCGAAAAATATTCAATGCTCTGCTCAAAAAAATGAAGGTTTCAGCGCAGCCAGCTATATTCCTGTAAAGAAGGCATGCAAATTAGCTAAATATGATGATGAACGAAACATCATACAAGGAGCTATAAATGAGATGAAATTTTATCAAATATCAGATAGATAAGGCTAGGTGATGATATGACTTTTTCTTCAAGATGCAAGGATGAAATATCAAGACTTAACTTAGAAAAAAGATGTTGTGTAATTGCCGAATTAGCAGCACTCATAAGGACAACAGGATATATATCGATTAAAGGATATAATAAGTTCGAAATTGAATTTGTGATGGAGAATGCGGCTGTTGTCAGAAGAATTTTTAAGATGATAAAGTATTTGTATAATACAAATAGTGAAATTACTGTTAAAAGGACCAATCGGCTAAAAAAACACAATAATTACAGCGTGAAAATTAATGAAGAAGATGTAAAAAAACTATTGGTGGACACTAAATTAAGCAAAGACTCTAAAATAAATATACTGGAATTTAATTATGGTATTCCGGAATCCTTAGTTGAGGATAATTGCTGTAAAAGAGCATATATAAGAGGCGCTTTTTTAGGATGCGGTTCAATAAGCGATCCTGAAAAATCATACCATGCAGAATTTGTAAGCAATAAGCAAAGTCATTGCCACGATTTAGAATTATTAATAAATAATTATGACTTAGGAGCAAAAAGCATCATACGAAAAGAATTATACATAACCTACCTTAAAGATAGTGAAAAAATTGTTGATCTTTTAAATGTTATGAGCGCTTATAATTCGCTTCTGAATATAGAAAATATCAGAGCCATAAAAGAAACAAGGAATAATATTAACAGAGTTGTAAATTGTGAAACCGCTAACCTTAGTAAAATTGTTGACACATCAGTAAGGCAGAAAAACAGCATAAAGATATTGCAAAAACATAATGTCATAAATAAACTACCAAAAGGACTTAGAGAACTGGCATATTTGAGGTTGGATAATGAAGATGCCAGTTTGAAGGAGTTAGGCGAAATGCTTGATCCTCCTTTAGGAAAATCAGGAGTAAATCATAGGTTGAAAAAAATTGAAAAAATCGCAGAAGAAATATTAATAAGGGAGGGTAAGATTTAATAATGAGATCTCAAACCGTAAAGATAAACAATCGAATAGGCTTACATGCAAGACCTGCTGCAATATTTGTCAAAAAATCCAGAGAATTTGAAAGTGAGATAATACTTAAAAAAGATATGCAGGAAGCAAACGGAAAAAGTATTATAGGGATTATGGCATTGGGAGCGCATCAAGGAGATGAAATAAACATTATAGCAAAAGGCCTTGATGAAGATACTGCTATTGTTGAGTTATCAGAATTATTAGCTTCAATAAATGAGGATGAATAAAAATTATAGAGGGTGTCTGAGGTAGCTGAATTCAGCTATCTGAGACACCCTTTTTTTATGTTTTAAAACTATGGAATAATCTCCGGATTTATAAAGGAAGGAGCTGTCATCGCGCCTGTTATATCCTTTCCTTCAATAAATCCTTCAACAGGATTTCCTCCTGATGTGAGTCTTACGCTTTTTACTCCGCTAATGCTGGTAAATGAGTAAATCAAAGAATCTATCATAAATTTTCTTTTATTTTGATCACCATCGAATGCTGTTTTAAATGCATCATTGAAGTCTAAAACCAAAGTATCATTTTCCATTACAGCATTGTTCAGGACTAAACCATCAGGTATTGGGTTTTTAGCATTCATTGGAAGATCTGATTTATAACGCTCTAAAATCTGGTCTGATACTGTTTTCATATCTGCGCTTAAATCAATATCTGAAAGCTCATGCTCATAAAGGTAAACTCTGTCATCAACCTTATATCCGAAATATAATATAGGGTTTTGATTTTTTAACACATAGTCCTTTATGGATAGTCCGTGAAAATAATCTTCGGAAGAGCTTCTGTCAACAGTAAACTTTACATAATCCACTCTTAAATATTTATTAATTGCAAACATTGATTTTATAAATGAATTATATGCATTTACACCCGCAGCACTTCCTGTGTTATAAAATTGATTGTTAACGGCTAAATCAATAAATATAGTATTATCTTTGTAAATACAATAATTTACCTCATCAACAGTTTTGCCTAAAAAAGAACTTGCAGGACCTTTTTGCAATTCATGTATGACCTGTTTATTCAAAGACATTTCTTTAACTACAAATCGTGTAACAGGTATCAGGACATTTGCTTCACTGTCGGTAAAATATAATGTAAGACCCATTGTATCTCTGTTAGGGACAGTATTTATAGCTTCATAGTAATTAAATCCGGAATCATACTCAACAAAAACCTCAACCGAATTTTTCTCGGATTTGTCTATAATGTTAGATTTTAATACTATTCTGTATTTACCGTCTCTTACATCTATTTTCTCCTGACTGATATTAATAGTAGTTTTCAGAGGACTATCGGCATTTATAATATAGCTGCTTCCATCGATAGAAATAGCTGTACCCTCTAAATTTGTTATATCTGATTTAATTAGTTCATCACCGCGATAAATATCTGCTGAAATAATATATTTAGGTAAATTTGATATTTCCATCTCTAAATTTGATAAGTGCTGAATTACAATATTTTCCGGATTGGTAAATGTGTTTTCGCCCTCCAGGGCAAGCGAAAGTTCAACTTTATTTTCGGGTTCATCTATAGTTATAGTATCTTTGTAATCTATAGGTGACAAAATAAATAAAAATGTCGAAGAAAAGAATCCAATTAAAAAAATTAAAATAATATTGTATAAGGTTTTCATAAAAATTACTCCACGAAATAATCTATTTAATTTAGTATATACTAAAAATAAAAAAAAATAAACATAAAATTAAAAATATTGTTAAATTATACTAAAGTATAGTATAATGTATGAATATTAAAAAATGCTTAATAATTAAAGCTTAAAATAATTTAAACAAATAAAATAATTACTTTAAATTTATTATGATAGTAAATTAGTGTTATGAGGCAGATATGTTTAATATTGATATGACAGATACAAATTATTTGGGACAAAGAGTAAAAAAATAGGAGACTTTGTTATATTGACAGAGTATATATTTCAAGGAGGTATTCTATGATTAAACCTAAAATGTTAAAAGCAGGAGACAGGGTTGCAATAATTGCTCCAGCATCAGCTACTGATTTAGAAAGTGTGAAAAAAGGAGAAATGCAAATTCGTGACTTAGGACTAAATCCCGTAATGTTTCCCACATGCTATACGAATTACGGACACTTGGCAGCAACAGATGAAGAAAGAGCAAAAGATGTGAATGATGCTTTCAGAGATGAGAGCATTAATGGAATAATATGCTTAAGGGGAGGCTATGGAACCCCTCGTATACTTAATATGCTTGATTATGAAATGATACGCTCAAATCCAAAAGTCTTCGTAGGATTCAGTGATATTACTGCACTTCACATGGTATTCAATCAAATATGTAAAATGGTAACATTTCATGGTCCTATGGCAACATCAAGCCTACCGCAATACTCACGAGAAAGTCTTGTAAAAAATATTTTTACGGCAGACCCTGTGGGTTTATATTTTAATCCAAATAATGAACAGTTGGAAAGCCTTTGTACCGGCAAAGGAGAAGGCATGTTGACAGGAGGAAATCTATCCCTTTTAGTTTCTACTTTGGGGTCAAAATATGAAGTAGATACTAAAGGAAAAATTTTATTTATCGAAGAAGTCGGAGAACATATATACAAGATAGACAATATGCTTACATCCTTGGCACTTGCAGGTAAATTCAACGATTGCTTAGGGATAATACTCGGAACATTTGAAGGTTGTGAAAGAGAAAAAAAGGCTTATGAGGGAGGGCTTGATCTTACTCTTATGGAAGTTATTGAAAATACCTTGCTTAAATTTAATAAGCCTATAATATATAATTTCAAAGCAGGACATAACTCTCCACAGCCCACACTGCCTTTAGGAACCAATGTTATAATAGATGCTGATTTAAAACAAGTGACATTTACCGAAAGCGGAGCATGCTCATAAATATAAAATTACCGGGAGAAGATATGGAGCCATTATTAAGAGACAGCTATGTAGAAATTAACCTGGACAACATAGCATACAATATGCAGCAAATCAGGAGAAAAATCGGAGATAACGTGGCTATAGCCGCAGTGGTAAAAGCAAATGCATATGGACATGGTGCTGTAGAAACAGCCCAAACAATTATGGAAAACGGGGGAGACTATTTAGCTGTTGCTACATTGACAGAGGCCCTTGAACTGCGAAAGCATCATAAGAAATATAAAATATTAATTATGGGATATACTCCCGATGAGTATTTGGAACATATAGTTAATAATGATATTACCCAAACAATTTTTTCTCTGAAACAAGCAAATATACTTAATGAATTAGGAATAAAATACAACAAAAAAACTTCTGTGCAAATTAAGTACGATACGGGCTTCAATCGTTTAGGGTACAAAGACTGTCAGGAAAGCATCGATGAAATAAATGAAATATTTGAATTAAAAAACCTTGAAGTAGAAGGTATATTTTCTCACTTTGCCCTTGCGGGAAAAGAAGAAGACGACATTCAATACAACAAGCTGATGAATGCCGTAAAGAAGCTGGAATCTGACGTAATACGATTTAAATATGTACATATATGTGACAGTATCGCAGGTGTCGATTATCCTGAGTATAGGTTAAATATGATTAGACCGGGAGCAATTATTTACGGACTCAGGTCTTACGATGATGATTCCTTTGTTTTAAAGCAGGCGATGACCTTTAAAACCAGAATTTTTCAAATCAAGACACTCAGTGCAGGAGAACGTGTGGGTTACGATTATGCATGGAAAGCAACGAAAAATAGTATTATCGCAACACTGCCCTTTGGATATGCAGACGGTTATCCAAGGAATCTCAGAGACAAAGGGTTCGTTACCATACATGGGAAAAAAGCCCCTATAATAGGAGTTATATGCATGGATCAATGCATGGTTAATATAACTCATATCCCCGAAGCAAAGGAAGGCGATGAAGTTATAATATACGGAGACGGTACAAACAATACTCTCAGTATCAGCGATGTGTCAGAATTGGCAGAAACAAATAAAAATGAATTAGTATGCCGTATATCTATGAGAACACCAAGAGTTTACATCAAGGATAACACAGTATATAAAATATTAAACTATTTGCTATAGGAGATTAATATGGATAT
This sequence comes from Firmicutes bacterium UBA5010, assembly GCA_002396645.1. Taxonomy (GTDB): domain Bacteria; phylum Bacillota; class Clostridia; order Tissierellales; family Sedimentibacteraceae; genus UBA1535. The sequence goes on along the minus strand of DGYI01000034.1, from coordinate 58,523 downwards.
TAATAAAAGAGTTGATGAGATATTTGAGGAATTAGTTGGAATAAGGAGAGATTTTCACAAAAATCCCGAACTGAGCCAGAAAGAATTCAGAACACAGGGGAAAATACGTGAATACCTAAATGCATGGGGAATTGAAAATTATGACATTTCAGAAACAGGAATTGTAGGGATTATAAGAGGAAAAAATTCCGGCAATACAGTTGCAATACGAGGAGATATTGATGCTCTTCCGATACATGAAAAAAATGATGTGCCATATAGCTCTGTAAACCCCGGTGTAATGCATGCATGCGGTCATGATGCTCATACAACGATAGTTCTTGGTATTGCTAAAATAATGAAGGAATTAGCAGATTCTGAGCAATCCATAAACGGAAATGTAAAACTGCTTTTTCAGCCGGCAGAAGAAACAATCGGCGGTGCGGACAGAATGGTTAAGGAAGGATGCATGTTGAATCCTACAGTAGATTACGTGTTGGGTCTTCATGTAATGCCCTATATAGATGCGGGAAAAGTTGAACTCAAATACGGAAAACTTAACGCTTCTACGGATACCATAAACATAACATTGAAAGGGAAATCTGCTCACGGAGCATATCCTGATTTGGGAATAGACGCAATCATGATTGCAGGCCATGTAATTACCGGAGTACAGTCAATAGTAAGCAGGAACATATCTCCGCTGAATTCAGTTGTCATATCCTTTGGGAAAATTTCAGGTGGAGTAAATAGCAATGTAATTGCAGATGAAGTTAAAATTAACGGAACACTGAGAGCCTTAGATGAGGAAACCAGAAAGTATGCAAAGGAAAGAATTGAAAATATAGTAAAGGCTACTTCATCTGCATATGGGGGAATAGGAAGCGTAGAGTTCAGCGAAGGATATAATTCACTTATTAACAATGATGAGGTAGTTGATGTAATAAAAGAAAATTCAGAGAATATTCTTGGAAGTGAAAATGTAGTTTATAAAGAATTTCCAAGCTTAGGAGCAGAAGATTTTTCATATTTTTCAGATGTGGCGAAAGGTGCTTTCTTCCATCTTGGCTGTGGAAATTCCGCGAAAGGAATAGCATCACCAATACATACAGAAACATTTGATATAGATGAAGACTGTCTCAAGGTAGGGGTAAGACTTCAAATTGAAAATGTATTGACCTTGCTTGGTAAGTAATTCAAGAACATAGACAAAGAATCAAATTTAAATTTAACAAAATTCCCCAAATGCGCAAAATTAAGCAGTGAATGGATATCTGCTATTTCGATAAAGTTAAAACGGAATTTTAGAAATAATCAAAAAAATTAAAGAAAAATATTTGAACAAAATATAAAAAATGAAATTATCTTTAGGAGTAATTATGCTAACAACAAGACAAACACTGTCAGTAAAAATTATCGATTTAAATTATCTCGGCCAAGGTGTCGCAAAGGAAGAAGGTATGATTATTTTCATAGACGGAGCCATTCCCGGAGACTTTGCTGAAATTAAAATAATAGAGCAAAAGAAAAAGTTTGCTGTGGGAAAACTGATAAAAATAATTACTCCTTCAGCTGACAGAATAAATCCTCCATGTGAATATTATGATGATTGCGGAGGATGCCAGATGATGCATATGAGCTATGATGCACAGCTTATGTGCAAAAAAGACAGGGTAATAAATGAGCTTAAAAGGGCATCTGTAAATACAGAGGATGTATTAATAAATGATACAATAGGCATGAATACTCCATTTAATTACCGTAACAAAACAACATTTTCAGTCTCAAGGAAGAATAACGAAATAATAATCGGACCTTATGAGCAGGGAACATACAACACGGTTGATATTAATAATTGCATGCTGCAAAGCAATTATGCAGACAATGTGATAGCTTTATTCAAAAAGCTCATGAAAAAATATAAATTAGAGCCTTATGATAAAAATTCCGGAAAGGGAATAATTCGAAATATAGTGCTGAGAAGCAACAGACAAAATGACCTGATGCTTATAATAGTAACTGCAAAAGAAGAATTTCCAAACAAAGATAATTTAGTTAATGACTTAAAAAGCAACGCTAAGGAAATAAAAACCATAGTTCAAAACATCAATGATAAGAAAACCAATTTAGCTATGGGACATAAAAACATAACATTACACGGAAAAGGAACAATTGAGGACTATATTGGAGAATTAAAATTCGCCATTTCACCTGAAACATTTTTTCAAATTAATCCTCAACAGACAGAAATACTTTATAAAACAGCAATTAACTATGCAGATTTAATCAAAGATGATATTTGCTTCGATATATACTGCGGTATCGGAACTATCTCACTAATGGCAGCAAAATACGCAAAAAAAGTATACGGTGTAGAAATAGTGGAGCAGTCAATAATAAATGCAAAAGAAAACGCAGTGATAAACAATATAAGCAATACCGAATTCTATGCCGGAAAAGCAGAAGAAATAATTCCGCATCTATATAAAAACAACATAAAAGCAGATGTTGTTATAGTAGACCCACCGCGCAAAGGTTGCGAAAAAGAAGTAATAGATACAATCAACGACATGCAGCCAAAAAAAATCGTCTACATTTCATGCAATCCTTCAACCTTAGCAAGAGATATAAAGCTCTTAGAGGCCGGAGGCTACAAACTAAAAAAAGTACAGCCCATCGACCAATTTCCGTGGAGCGTGCATACAGAATGTGTTTGTTTGTTGGAGAAGAAATAGTTAATTAAATAGAAGAATGACAGCATATGTGATGAAAAGTAATTTGAGGCAAAAACTGGTATGGAAAAGAACAGTTCTTGCCACTTTAAAAATAGGTAAAATATAGATGCCATAGTCATTTTTTAATATGATAAAAATTATTTTGTAGGGGGTGACTTCTTGAGATTTCAACCACTCATACCTTGGCTTAAAGGGAATGAGAGTATAACTGCTGCTAATTTTTTAGCAAATAATAAACCGTGCTTTGAATTAGGTGGGTTTATTGCTTTAGATTTAGTAATAGAATTATATCTTGCTGATACAATAGATACCAGTTATTTATATGAATCGTGGAATAAAAATAGAAAATATATCCAAGATGTGTATGAATTTTTAAATGCGCGAGAATTAAAGGATATATTATATTTAGATAACGAGGACAAATATAGTATACTTGAAAAGTTGGGTGAACCACCAGCATGTTGTTATAATTTATATTTCATTACGATTTACAATGATTATACTGAGAAACTTGTATACATTGGAAAAACAGATTCAAAAACAAATAGGTTTGTTAATGGACACAGAGCAGCTCTGAAATTACATAACCCACTTTATAGCGAATTTAAGAAAAGAATATATTTTGGAACAATAATTTTTTTATCCGAAGATAAAAATTATATTCCTCTTGAATTTATTAGTCCATTTAAAAAAGCTAATAAATATTTAGATGATATTGAAGCTTTACTAATAGAACATTTTAAACCGGAACTTAATATAAAGCTGGAGAAAAGACATTATACTGAAGACCTTAGCGTAATGCATATTCAGAATTTAACAGATAAGACAACTTTTTTGAATGATTATATAGTATTTGTATAAATATAAAGAGCCTAAGTTTTTAGATCAATTTAAATGACCTATGAACCTAGCTTTTTTATAGAAAAGATAATGAGAATATTTGAAGAAGGTAACATTATATTCGTTAAGGATGGCTATCAATATTCTGCAGAAGATATCATATTTAAATGTTTGAAGAATAATCGCATCAATTATAGTGAGGAAAAAAATGAAATAAGAATTGAAATTCCAAATAATGATGGACTTATGTTATGTTCTGAGCCCTGTATAGATGTTGGTGTTGAATTTGATGTTATAGTCATAACAAGTACCTCACAGCTAAAGTTGAAGTACTTTGAATATAAGCAACAGGATATTAATAATCCACTTGTCTGATGCGCCGAAGGAATAGGAGATTTTAATGGTGAGGAGGCTAGGGTTGGAGTCTCATTTACATATGATGAAGTTAACACTCGATACAATACGAACTTAGAAGTAAAAGAAGGAAGTTTTAATGATGCTATTGTTGAGATAAGTTGTATTGATTGATAATATTACTGCGGTTATCCTTCGCCTAACAAGTTGTTCACCAAACATATAAGCTTTTAGTTTGTGAAAGTTTAAGTTTGTAGAACTGACAGGAACAACAAACAGTTATACGTAACTTTGAAAACAAAGATTGATTGGCTTAAAAGATATTAGTGTTGTATACATCGTTATAAGAGAGGGGAAATCATGGAGTTGAAAATTAATGAAAATTTTTCAGGACGCATTAAGTTTAGAGGTTGTGAATGTTTTTTTACTATTAATGGCTTTATTGTTAAGATATTTCCGATAAACAGTAGCGAGTTTAATAAAATATATGATTATGTTCAAGCAGAAGATTATGATTATAAGCAGTGGATTTATGGTGTAGATGAATGTGAGAATAACATTGCGATATATATAAACCAAAAACCTAAATTACCGTTTATGAACGAATACATATATTTTAGTACACCACTAATTATTAAAAACACATATAATTGTGAGAATACTGACTTATCACAGTTTCAAGAAATATCATTTGTTGGTGGCACTATAAATATAGTACACAATCCTAAAATTGCTATTAAAAGTACAAAGGAATCAATTAAATTTACCGATAGAGATAAATACACTGCTATGTACAATTTAGAAATTTTTGGAGAAGGATGTCAATTATTGTATTCTATAAAATCAAATAGAGATGATGGAAATTTTGTTAATAATTCATTGGGTAATGTAGAATCGTATATATCATTAAGGTTTGATAGGCCTCAAGGTATTGATAAGATATTGGACTGCTTCACAGTAATCAAGGAATTGATTGCATTTTGTGTAAGACAATACAATGTTGAATTTAAACTGCTTTTAGATAGTCAATCATCTGTGTGTAAAGTACAACGAGATGTTGAAGATTATGTTAAATTAGATTTTACACGTGTTATTGGAATTGGATTATTAGGAGATATGCTACCAAAATTACTAAGATTACTTAGTGAAGATATATCACGACCTTATTTACAGTTCGTTCCATATCGTAATAGGGACATATATTTTATGAGTATAGCAAATGTAAGGGATATTTGTACTTCATTAGAAAGAGAATATGAATTACATGAAATAACCAATAAAAAAATTCCTGAGGTCTCTAGACTTATAAAAGATTTAAAAAAGACCGTCAAAGGTTTCAAGGAAAATAACAAGGATAAACTAAGTGAAAGGTTTTATAATTTGGTGAATTCAACAATTAATTATATTGATTTACCCGCAAAAGAACAAATTATGCAGCTTTATAGAAGGTATAAAGAAGAGATTACACAATTAGCTAGTAGAATTATTGGGTTGGAAATATATACGGAAGAACAATTTGATGAGCGTGTACAGAGTTTTGTTAAACTGCGAAATGAAGCAGCGCATAGTGGACAAATAAGTTTTGAAAAGCAAGCAGAAATTTATTATTATCTAATATTAATTGTATACTTTTCAGTTTTGGAGAGAGTAGGCTTTTCTGTGCAAGAGTCTAAAAATATTCTTAGTCATATGTTTAAATAATAAAGCTTAAAGTATACAAAATAAAATATGATACTATCAAAGGATATGTAGGAACATAGATATTTGTTTCTACTGAAAACTGTTAAGACTAAAATCCTCAGTCAAGGGGGTATTAGGTTCGCTAGTCATCAGAATTGCAGCAACAGGGCACGTGGAGACGGTAGTATTAATGTCACGAAAAGAAAAATAAAGTAAAGCATTTAAGTTTTAACCATATTATACGAGGAGGAATATTAAATGACAATTATTCTATCTGGTGGAGGGGACCCTGAAGTTGTCGTTCCAATTGACAAATACTTTGCTTCCATTATTGATTTGCAGAAAACAGTGCTGTATATCCCAAACGCTATGGAACCTCATGTTTTTAGCTACGAAGAATGCTACGAATGGTTCAAAAAGACATATGGTGAGTATGGTGTTTTAAATGTTGAGCTCTGTATTGATTTAAGAACTTTAAATCTGGATGGTCGGTATAGTGCAGTGTTCATTGGCGGTGGAAATACTTTTAAGTTGCTAAATGAAATCCAGAAATCCAACTTCGATGTGCAAATACACTCTTATTTAGAAACGGGTGGTGTTCTTTATGGGGGTTCTGCCGGCGCTATTGTATGCGGGAAAACTATCGAAACTGCTATATACGCTGATGAAAACTATGTTGGAATTAATAACCTTTCCGGATTGAATTTGTTGAATAATTATGATGTTTTTTGCCATTATGATCCAATCAAACATGATTCATTTATTTCCAAACAAAATCATAACCTCTATCTGCTCTTTGAAGAATCTGGATTGATTATTAATGATTCCGGGTTTTTTTCACTAGGCAAGCCTTTTGTTAAAAAAACAACTCTTTTTTAGATTTACTGGCTTAGATAGTCTTTTTGCTTTTTCTAATTCTATTTTATTAAGAATGAAGTATTAGTGAAATAAGGTAATTATAAATTATTACGAGGAATGAGTATTATTAGATGGAAGATAGAGATAATATGTGCAGGGTATAGAGAGGTTGATTCATTTTTACCTCATTTGCAAAATTGCCATATTTCAGAAAAGGCTATATTAAAGATTTATGCAGGAACAATAGATGGAGTATTTGTTGTTACACCCTACCGATAGTGCAAAAAGTGCCGTGGACAAGTTGCATGATGCTAAGATTAGCGATGATTAATGGTAAAAATTAGAAGCACAAACTTTCTATAATAATTCTTATTTAAATTCTACGATTCGTGGGTGTGATTTTATGAGCAATTGAAATATAATATCCTCAAGGAAAGGCGGTGTCGGTTTGAATCAAGTTAAAATCGGAAGATTTATTGCAAAAATGAGAAAACAGCAGAATTTAACTCAGTGTGAATTAGCCGATACTCTTGGAATTAGCAATAAAACTGTAAGTAAATGGGAATGTGGCAATGGAATGCCTGAATTGTCCCTTATGATGCCGATATGTGAAATTCTCAAAATCAATCTTAATGAGCTATTTTCAGGAGAAAAGCTGACCGATGCAGACTACAAGAAGAAAGCAGAGGAAAATATAATGAAACTTATAGAAGAAGCGGAGAAAATAAAAAAGAATATTGTAGGTGGTAAAGTTTTAGGTAAGGTGGCTAATATTGATATGAATGTGAGCGAAGCTCATAAAACTAATATTGAGTTTTGGAATACAATAGGGAGTGAGTTTTTGGGTGTAACAGCGTTACCAAAGTGGGGAGGTTATTTACCAACAGAGGAGAAGTTGAACTTACTTGGAGATTTGTCAGATAAAAGTGTGCTCGAAATCGGCTGCGGTAATGGTCACTCCTTAAAATATGTTTCAGATTTAGGGGCAACTGATTTATGGGGATTAGATATATCTGAAAACCAAATTGAAAGAACTGAAAATTATCTTCAAACACAAGGAATCAGTGCTAAACTGATTTGTTCACCTATGGAGGATGAGTGTGGATTACCAATTGATTATTTCGATTTAGTTTATTCTGTTTATGGAATTGGGTGGACAACAAGCTTGGACAAAACCTTTAAACGCATTCATTCTTATTTGAAAAAAGATGGAGTATTCATTTTCGGTTGGTCACATCCTATTCACAAATGTGTATCAGTTGAAGATGGCAAACTTGTTTTTAGTAATTCTTATTTTAATGAAGAATGGTATTGTGGTGATATGAGCGACAAAGAAATTATGCTCTCTAATCGTATGATAAGTACATATCTTAACTCTTTAGCCAGAAATGGCTTTATTTTTGAAGAGCTTATTGAAGAAACCGACAAAGAAAAAGCAATGGCATCAGATAATGATTTTGGCAGAAAAGCATTAATGCTGCCAACAGCTTTTGCCATTAAGGTGAGAAAATTGTAGGTTCAGGGTAATATATTTCTTTGGATAAATTATATATATTATTATGAGAGCTCATCAATAGATAGCTAAATAATTTATCAATTTTCACTCAATTCACAGTCAACGTGGGTTGGGTGATTTTTTGTATTCTTTTATTTATTGCTTGAAAGGAACATTTTATGGATTATGTACCTGTGCTAAAGGATTTAAGCAATGTTAAAATAGATAAAAATCGGGTTTAGATATATCAAAATCTATTCGACTTTGCCTCATAAATAATATATTGCGGTAAAACTAAGCTTCATATCCGAAAACCGTAATTTGATTTTTACCTGCCATGCAGATTTCAATTTCTATAGCATCTAACTGTACTGTATTTCCAAGACCTAGACCAGTATGTGTTCCGACAAAGGATGTTTGTAAATTATTGATTACCTCCCAAGGATCAGATGCACTAAGTACCATATCGGTAATATCATGTTCAATTGGGTTGGTTAAATAGTTTGCAGATCCTATGACAGACAGACTTATTTCTTGTAATTCAATCCAATTCGCCTGGATATTCGGACGCCAATAAAGAATCATGGAACTAACACCTACAGCAAGAGTTAGATTAAGACGGCAATAATATTTTATTATAACCTGTTCAATCTCTAAATACTGGTATTGCGTTGGTAACATACTATATTCCAAGACAAGTCTTCCCCGGGTCTGAGTAAGCACGCCTGAGCTTAGAGAAGCCAGTGTCCCGTTTGAAAGCCCTATTGCATTATTAACATTAGTGAAATCACTTCTGCCATTATAGGCAACTTGAGTAGCGGTTACAGCACCGGAAGTATTACATGATATTTCCTCATCAGAAGTACTCAACATAAGAGAATTACCGGTTGTAAGCTTGAAGGTTGAAGGAAAGGCTTGGCTTACAGTACTAAAAGGCTGTGTTATTCTAAGAGATAAAAAATTGATATCATCATCACTTAATAAAATTGATGCAGCTAATGGAGCAGATACTTGAACAGAGGTGAGATAAATACTTTTTTGTGGTTCCGGTGTCCAAAGAGTTGTTTTTGAAGGTTGTATGCCTAAGCTATAATATTTAATGACATCAGAACTTTCTTTAATAGTTAATAGGATTTGCTGGTTAGCTGCCGGTACGTTATTCTTAGCTTGAATATTACGTTTCATTATATAAGTCTCCTTTAATTTCTTATCAAAGTATTATAGCTCATAACCTAAAAGAGTAATATTGACTGTTCCTGCAATATTCGTTGTAATGGAGATTATCTCATCCGGATTAAATTCAATTGGTGATGAAAAGCTTATACCATAGGTGGCAAGAGTACTGGTAAGGGCAATTGACATAAAGGCAGCATTATTTCCTCTGTTTAATCGCACAACAAGCGGAGCAGGGGCAGAAACCTGCAATGCAGTTAGGAAAATACTTTTATCAGTACCGGGTGTCCATATAGGTGTATTCGTTTGAAGCGTGGTAAAAGTTTGAAACAAGACAATATCAGACGGATATTCTCTTGTTAATAGTGGATCTTCTAAATTAAAAACGATACTCATAAGTTTTGTATTGTTGCTCATTAATAAACTCCTGTTAATATATTTTAAAGTTCATATTCTATATTATATTATACTGCACTATATTATATGAACTTTTTTTAAAATGTAATCTGCTTTACATTTGGCTAAATAATAATTTAATACTTTTATAAATATAAAGAAATAAACTTTACTAATATAGGAGATTCTTCTATAGGAGCATATTCGACTGTCAATGTAAGGATTCCTGGTTCAATGGCATAATTGATACCTGGTTGAATTACTCCATTCACAAAAAGATGGTTGTAAGAAGTTTGATTAGGGTCCAGAATCCCCTGATCTCCATAAACAGTTAATTCGTCTGCATCGGTATAAGTTTTTTCCCCGTTTGACAATGTATTATACTGATAGGTTTCTGCTTTGAGCAGTTGATTGTCATCATCTTTGATTACTAAATATTCAAGAATAATGGGTACATTTTTTTTAGGCGGCTCTGCTATTGTTAGAGTAAGAAGACCAGTCTCTACATAATAATTAGTTTCAGGCTGTAATACTCCATTAATAAAGAGGTTAAAGAAGGATACCTTATTTGGGTCAGGTATACCATAGTCTCCATATATCAATAATTCATCGGTATTTGTAAATTCTTTTTTGATTCCGTTTGAAACGGTATTATATTGATAATCGGAAACATTAAGGATTTTATTGTTTTTCTTATAAAAAGAGCCGGTGATTTCTGCTAGTAATACAACTGTATTCTTGGAATTTAAAGTTCCGACATCCCAGGTTATTATATTGTTTTTTTGAGATATAGTGCCTTTGGTAAAGCTTATGGGATTAAAACAAGTCAATTCATCCAGTAGTAAGCTATCTGTAATAATAACATTATTAATCGGACCATGCCCGTAATTGGATATTCTTATTTCAACTCTCCAAGTATTAATTTGATTTGCATCAACTTCTAAGGGACCTGATACAATATACTTCTCAATCGTTAAATCTCCAAATATATCAGAACAATTATTATTATTATGAACGCCGGGTGATATGTTGTGAACAGATAATAAATTTTCCAATAAGCAAAACTTGGGACAGATATTAAGTTTTGAAGTGTTGCATATACAGTTGATAGTCGGACGGTTGCAGGTAAAAGGTTCTGAGTAGTCCAAGTAAGATGTGAACTGTTGAACCTTGCTTACAGCCCTGATAATCATAAACACATGTGTTGAAAAATTAAGATTCGTATTTGATATAAAAGCGGCATTCGAGATGCTTGAATGAGTTTCTACTTCTATATCAAACGAAAAATCTTCCTCTGATGTTGGTATGGACATAATAACATCTATTGCTGCTGCGTCGGACAAATAGCATTTTCTTATATTTTTGTTTTCTGCAGTTACTTCAATAGGAATTTTCAAAAGAAATTGAACTCTTTTCAAGTTTGGGCTATTTCCTACATCAGTAATATTCAGTGTGTTTTTCATAATAAATCCAGGTTTAAACAAGATTTTGCAGAGCCTGTGCATTCCTATGTCTACACTCATATTTTCAAAAGACACTGTATGCTCACATAGGGAAAGAACTTTGTCTGATAAAATACAAGATGTCTTTAAAACTTTAACAGGACACGCCGAAGTTATATCAGATATGATACATGAATCCGAACCTGATTCGCCCGCAATCGCTCTGCTAAGTGAGCGACATCCGGCGGCATTGAACAAGCCATCAACTTCAATAATGACAGTCAAAGTTTCACAGGGCAAAAGCTCATCAATCTTCCATATAACAGAGTTATCAGAGACAGATATTATACCTGAAGTTATAGATTTAATTGTTATGTTATTAAATTCATCTAAAAGAATATAATCTATGACAGTGAGATTTCTCATAATTTTATCATCTGTGTTAGTAATACTTAAAGAAAAAACCCATTTTTTAGTACAGCCTGATAATGTAATCATATATTTATTTAAAACATGGGTTTGTAATAACAATTGTTTTTTTACCGTATTTGCATCTGGAGAAACTACTATTTGAAAATCCTGAGAAAGATTAGAAAATATTTCTTTTGTATCTACACAACCCACTCCTAATGCAATACCTAAAGATTTATGTCCTTTTAAGCAGAAGCAGCCTATGATATCTACTATAAGAATTGAGACATCTGACTCTTTTAGCACATCAATTTTCCAAAGAACTTCATTACCTGATATATATGCTTCACCATGAGAAATACTGATGATTTTTATACATTTGGTATGATCAATGAATAAAATATCTCTTATTAAAATATTGGATACAGTATTAATACTAAGATTAGATATTTTTAGCTCTACTCTCCATGTATGGCATGTATTAACATTTACTTTTGTAGGGCCTGAGGTTATTGTTTGAGTGAGTTCTAAACCTTGACTGACATTGATAGGGTTTATGCAAATAATATCGGTGTTTACAGAACCTAAGACGGTATTTCCATATGCCATACTTCTATCAATACAACGAGTTCCCTCTGCTTGAAATAAACCCTGTACTCTAAAATTAGCAGTGGCGGATTCGCATGGGTTCATAGTATCGATATTCCAGGTAATTATCCCATCCTGTATTAATATGCTCCCACAGGAAATATAGGTATTTTTAATATCAGTGATTAAATCCAATAGAATTGTATCTGTTATAACAATATCTGTAATGGGTATATCGCTGACATTACTTATTGTTAAGGTGAAATCCCAAATTCCGGTACAACCTGAGGGAATACATGCAGGTCCACACAAAAGAGTGCTTTCCAAATGAAGGTAATTATTTATATTATCCTGTACACAAATATCTATATCTGATACAGGACCGCTGGAAATTACACCGGAAGGAAGGATACCTTCAACTAAAGCAGAATTAAGCTTTGTTGGTTTTGTACTTTTATCTTCAAAAGTAATAAAAGATATAATAATGGTAGAATCCTTTATAGGCACATCTTCTGTTTTAAGAAGGAGAAGGCCTTTTTGGATTTCATAATTAACTTTTGGTTGCAGAACTCCGTTAATAAATAATCCGAAATAAGAGACATCATTAGGATCAAGAATTCCTCTGTTGCCATATTGAATTAATTCATCATCATTTGTATAAATTTTTTTGACTCCATCAGACAGAGTATTATATTGATAGACATCTGCATTTAATAAATTCTTTTCCTGATTTAAAGTAGGTGTGTTAATTTCAAGCATAGTAATCACCTCAAAATAAATACATATTTTATTATCTGATTTATTGAATAAGAAACAAGTTATAGATGAAAAGGGATGTGCGATGATAGCACATCCCCAAATTGATAATTAAGTTGTTACTGTGGTGTCAGAATCAGAGATTGGAGCAAAGTTAGTTACAATTAGAGTAATTGGAGCTCCAACCGGTATAGTTTCTGCATCATTAACAGTAACTTGGGAACCATCGCCACTAACGGTATACAGACTAGATTGCTGTAATACACCGTTGATAAATAACAGATAATATCCATTGTCTGCAGTAGCAGTCGTAAGATTACCTGTCATGATATTGCCGGTATCGTCTATAAACTTAGTTGCTGGAATTGTAAGAACATCGTCTGTTCTGTCAATTTCCTCCAGCAGATAGAAGTATTTTGCGATTTCCGGGTTAAGTTCAACATCAGTTGTAGTAGTAGCATCGATTGCAAGTTTAAATAATTGGGTAGCCATTTTCTGATCATCCTTCTATTTATTTGTAAATTGCTTTACCCTTTATTATATTGTGCAAGGCGTAGGGTTGTTACATATTTCGACAAATATAACGAAACATATATATTAATTAGGATGAAGGATGAAATAAGAATGACTACATATTGAAATAATTTTATAGTAGAACCTTTGAATATAGAAATAAGCTAATTTAACGGATAGAAAATACTCAATATACTTAGGATTTTCTATCTTTTTTATTGTATTTATGGTAAAATGGTGGAAAATAGAAGAAGCATGGAGAACAAGCATAAAGCATTTATCTAAAGAACTGACAAAAATATAGTAACTCAAAGTAGAGCGATGTTTTGAAAGTGACATATGGGATGATTTTATGTTTGAGTGTACTGAAATATAGTTACTCTTACGGATGTAAATAAAACGAAGGTCTTGGAAAAGAATTTTATAAAGTAGAATGATATGTTTGAAGATTATATCGATGTTAGGCCTCAGTCGAGAAAAGGTAGTATTGTGACCGACAATGCACTACCAGCCTCAATTGACATCATTATCACTGCCACAAGGCACGTGGAAGTTATAGTTCTGTTGCAACGATTAGAAAGATGACAAATATATAATTTAGGAGGAGTAAGTAAATGATATCCACCATAGCGATAAAAATTATAAATATTTTACCTGATAAATTTGCTGCATATATATCTAAAAAGGTGGTTGATATATACCTAAAAAAATATGCCAATATAAGTATAGAGGGAAGGGAAAACTTAAAGGGGATAATAACACCAACTATTTTTATATGTAATCATTTAAGCAATTCTGATGGATTAGTTTTAGACAAGGCTTTAGAGGATATTGCTCCAACTTTTGTTGCGGGTGCAAAGCTGTCAAATAATGCTGTTACAAGTATAGGAATAAATATAATAAAGACTACAAATATAAAACCTAATACTGCTGATAAAGATGGGCTTAAGGAGATTATTAAGCTCGTTAAACAGGGGGAAAGTTTATTGATTTTCCCAGAAGGAACCAGGAGTAGGGTTGGTAGTTTGATAGAAGCTAAGAAAGGGATTATTTTTATAGCAAAAATGACAGGCGCTCCTATTGTGCCTATTGGCTTATATGGGACAGAAAAATTGTTACCTGTGAATAAAGAAGGAGATATGAGTTCGGAAACTTTTAGTTATGCAGATGTTTATATCAATATTGGAAAACAATTTCAACTTCCTAAAAGAGCAATAGAGCAAGATAAAAAAGATTATGAGAATTTTTCCATAAGATATATAATGAAAAAAATAGCAGAATTGTTACCTGAAAATTATAGAGGAGTATATAAATAAGTATATTGATAACAGTCTGCTTTATTTGTTTTTCAGAGAATAGAATGCTATGTCTTGCTTAGTTTTAAATTACATAAAAATCTTGAATGTAGAAGAATTGGATGAAAACTGCTATCAGCATATGACGATACAGGATATGTGAGGTGGTTCAAGTTTATTAAGTAAAAAGGAACTTTTCCACGAAGGGACTATTTTTCTACGATATCTCTATTGTCACCTCACCGCACGTTGAGAGCATTTTTTTAAAAGGATTCAATAACTTACATAAATATAAAGGAACTTAGAATAATTGTAAGTTATAGCCTGCGCCAAGGGGGTATCAGGCTCGACGGTCATCACAGATATTTGCATAAACCTTTTGACTCTGACACCGTGTAGTACATTATAATAAAAATAAGAAAAAGAAATGAGGTAATGATATGGAGCTTCAAACAATCAGTCAGGTGTCAAAAGATTTCGGAATTTCTACAAGGATGTTACGTTATTATGAG
Organism: Firmicutes bacterium UBA5010; assembly: GCA_002396645.1. Taxonomy (GTDB): domain Bacteria; phylum Bacillota; class Clostridia; order Tissierellales; family Sedimentibacteraceae; genus UBA1535. Next base: position 43,496 of record DGYI01000034.1, on the reverse strand, counting down.
CAAGTGGGATTAATTCAAAGTCTGCGGAAAGACGATTATGCTTATCGAGTTTATGACGCAAACGCCATAAGCCGTTTGCGTCAAATCATAGTTCTGCGTAAGCTACGCGTTCCCGTGAAGCAAATCATAAGCATACTTAACAATTATGACGCAGTGGAAACCGTGGAAATTTTCAGGAAAAACATAAGCGAAATAGATGGTGAAATTACCGCATTGTCTACCGTTAAGTCTATATTGATGCGTTTTGTTGAGGAAATCAATGAAAAAGCCGATGTTAATTTAAAGCTCCTCGGAGATGAAGCTGTGTTCTCAGTTATAAGTTCTCTTTCTTTTTCTGATAATCAAATCAAAGAAACGAGGGAGAATTTATCAATGGAAGAATTAAACAAAGCTAACGAAGAATTAATGAAACTTGAGGACAAGGATGTGCGGATTATATATTTGCCACCAATGACTGTAGCCGCCGCTTTCGCTTCAGGAGAAGGCTGTTTAGACAAAACATCGGATATAGTAAATAAGTTTATAAAAGAAAGTGGATTGCTAAAAATTAAACCCGATGCACGCGGCTTCGATTTTGACTGTTTGGTAGATACGGCAGAACTTGGCGAAAATTTACATGGACATGAAGCGTGGGTGTCTGTTCCTGATGATATGGAAATACCCGCACCGTTAGTAAGACGAGAGTTCAGGGGCGGGTTATATGCTGCTCATGTGTTAAGATCGTGGGATTTTCAGGATTGGCGTCGACTTAAGGAATGGGTTGAGGCAAGTGATAAATACGATAATGACTGGGGTTCATCGCGCTGGGAATCGGCCGAAACAGACTGCGGCCAAGGTTTTGAAGAAACATTGAATCTATATAATTTTATTCAAAAGCACAACACTGAAATGAGCTATTTACAGCTTGATTTGCTATTCCCAATTAAGGAAAAGTAAATTGATTGAAAATGAGTGATAAATCTTAAGCGTGAGAGCGATTTTGCTTTTACGCTTTTTTTATTTAATTAGGAAAGTTCTCTTTCCTATTAAATAAATGAAAAGCGGAACGATTCTTCCATAGAGTGAACGAAGTTTACTTTTTTATAGGAGCTGCTAAAAAATTTTAATAAAGAGGATGTGAAACTATGAGCATAGTATTTATAACAGGTGGAAATACAAGATTAAAATTTGAATTAGCAAGACACATATATTACAAATAAATAAAAGACATTAGCATGCCAATAAGCAAAATATCTTGTTTCTCAAGCTGTTATTTGTTATAATATATCATGTTTTAACAGCATTCCTGTAGGTTTGTAATGCTGTTTATTACATTTTGATAAGAAGTTATGTTAACAATAAAAGGAACAAACCTATGGAATATATGAAGGAAGTATTAAAACTATTAATAAGCCGTTCAGATAAAGAACAAAATGAGTTTGAGAAGTATAACAGTATGCTTGTTCTAAGCAGAATCCGTTTAATCTCCTTGGCTAATATTTTTTTATCAATTTTTTGGGCGTATATGGATTGGAGAATTATAAATAATGGAGCCGATTACATATATAGTGTAACACTTATTAGTATGCATACGATTAGTGTAGTTGTTTCAGCTATGTTTTTAATTTTCTACAGGCGGGTAATCTGTAAGAGCGAGAATAAGAATTTTCGCATCATGTCTATTACTTCAAAGATATATGTATTTTTGTACATTCTTTTTGGAGTAGTTTCTTCCCTCAACAGTCAAAGATACACCGGTAATATTTATTCCTATATTATTCTAGTACTAATTGCAGCGATTGTATTCACCCTTAAACCATCTGTTATGCTTTTTGAATTCGTTGCAAACCATGTAATTTTCCTTATAGGCATCGGGATTCTTTCCGATGACTCAAATCTGTTGCTTGCAAAATCAGTAAATTCCACAGTTCTGGTAGGTGCTGCATTTTTAATTGGATTTATCTTTTATCGTCACAGGATGATGGAGTTTTTTTATAAAAAGAAACTAATGGAAAACGAAGAGAACTTTAAAAAGCTTTTTTATGTAAATCCTTATCCTGTGTTTATTACAAGACAGAAGGATGGTAAGATTATTGAAGCTAATAAAAGAGCGTACAAATTGCTGGGAGTCGAAGCAGAGAACCTTGATAGTCTTAATAGAATCGACGATTATATTAAAAATGACAGCAGACGGGCTCTTGAAGAAGAACTGAGGGAACATAGCAGCACCTTCAACAGGATTATAGAGTATGATTTTAACGGTAAACGCAAGTGGGTTACCGCAAATTATGAAATAATTGATTATCACGGCGAGAAGTGTATTTTAACAGGCATTATGGATATAACAGAAATTAGAAAAATGGAGGAAGAACTGTCCCGTTATGCTTCTATCGATTCTTTAACCGGAATTATGAACCGGAGAATGGGTTTTAAAAAACTGGAAGAGTTATTAGAGGAAGCTAAGGAAGAATTTCTGGAATTTGTGCTTTGCTTTCTGGATATTAATAATTTAAAGTTCGTAAATGATACCTATGGTCACAGTGAAGGGGATCGTTATATTCAAACACTATGCGGTATGATTAAAAATAAACTGGATGAGGAAGATTTATTTTTCCGTGTAGGCGGTGATGAGTTTATTATAGTATTCAGTAGGAAGAATAACTGTCAGGCAGAAAATATCTGGAACGAGATTAAAAAACAGTTTGACGAAAGTAATATGCAAAAAGAGTTTCCTTATAACATTATGGCAAGTCACGGATTATTTTATTTCTGCACCGGTATGGATATAGATTTAGATCAGATAATTGAAAAAGCAGATAAAATGATGTATGAAGAAAAGCAAAGGCTCAAGAAAGAACATTAAATCAATAATAAAATTGAGCAAAGATTTAAAATTTTAAACGGAGAAAGTAAGTCAATATTTTTAACCGGTCACAATAGGATGAAAGGTCAATGAGGTCTGGTTTATAAATCATAAATAATAAATATGGAGGAAGTATATGGATAAAATTATTCATTGTAAGGTGAGACTAAATTGCAGTCGGCAGCAATCATTCGAAATGTTTACTAAGAATTCCAATATTAAAGCATGGCTAGCTAATAGCGCTGATATTGAGCCGTATGTCGGAGGAAAGTTTGAGCTGTTTTGGGATACGGATAATAAAAACATTAATAGTACGATAGATTGTAAAATAACTGCATTTGAAATTAATAAACTTTTATGCTTTGAATGGAAGGGTCCTGAACAATTTTCACATTTTATGAACACAGCAGAACCTCTTACTCATGTCTCTGTTATATTTATTCCGGATTATGAGAATGATAATGTAACTGAAATTCACCTTATTCATGCCGGATGGAAAAGTGATGAAAATTGGGAAAAGGCTCGAGCCTGGTTTGAAACTGTATGGATAAATGCACTAGATAACCTAAAAAAGAAAGTGGCGGGGTAAGACTGCAGAATTCAGGGTTGGCTGCTTTTGCAGAAAGAAATCAATTTATTAGAGAAATAAATAAAAGAAATATGATAAAATCCAGGATATGAGGGTGAAAATCTTTAGTATCCTTTTTTATTGCGAGAATTTACAAATTATAGTACAACAGAATAAGAAGATACATTTACTTTATATAGAAATTATTAATCGATATTATTTATTTTATCATATTTCCACCAATATCTAATTTTTATTGTGTAAGATTTTTATTCTTCATAGCTTTTTTAATTGAATATATTTATGACTTGTATCGCTTTTGATTTGAACAATAAAAAAACATGTGATACAATAAAATTGTAAAATGTATAAATAAATTCTGTTTTCAGAAAAATAATTCGGAGTGAATAAAAAAACACTTCACAAAAAACAACTCACGTAAAAGATAAATGATAATTTTATTCAAAATAGAACGACTGTGTATAAATGTAAGTTGGAATATTGAATAAATAGAAATAGAGTAAAAATAACCTAAGAAATAAAAGCACAAAAGGATTTAAGAGTGCAAATCATATCAAAGGAGGGGTAGTTTATGAATTATGAAGGACAAATTTGTCGTCCGCCGATTGAAAAATCTTCTTTTATGCTGCCCGTAGCTGTTGGGTGCGCCTACAATCAATGTACCTTTTGCACCCTGTTCAAGCATTTGACTTATCGCTTGCTGCCGCTGGAGCAGGTGGAAGCAGAACTGCAAAGAGTTCATTCTTTGGGAGGTAATCCGACACAGGTATTTTTGGGTGATGGTAATGCCTTTGGTATGGCTACCGAGCGATTGCTTATCATATTGAAAAAAATTGCTCACTATTTTCCAGATTGTAAAATGGTTAATCTGGATGCTACGGTAACAGATATTCTGAGAAAAACGGATGATGAACTGAGAGTATTGCAAAAATCAGGACTCAGACGTTTATATCTAGGAATTGAGAGCGGTCTTGAAGATGTTCTTTCTTTTATGAAAAAAGACCATGATATTGCTCAGGCGGAACATGCCATTGCACGAATACAAAATGTCGGCATGATTTTTAACGCGCATATTATGACCGGCATATCCGGCGCAGGCAGAGGTATTGAAAACGCCGAACAGTTGGCAGCATTTTTGAATCGTACCAAGCCGGAACGTGTAGTCAACTTTTCTTTATTTCTGCATAAGAGTGCAGCGTTGTATCAGGATATTCTGTCAAATAGGTTTACACCTGCCGATGAGCTTGAAAATTTGCTCGAAGCACGCAGACTTATTGAATTGCTTGATGTTGACAATATGCAGTATGACGGATTTCACGATCAAATAGAGCTTCGTGTATGGGGAACACTCCCTCATGACAAACAAAAAATGCTAGAGAGACTGGACACCTATATTGATAAATATCGATATCAAGAGCCGATATACTCCTTTGTTCGATAATTTATACAAATATATTATTGTAAAAGAGCTATATAATATAGCGATTGCAAAATTCATTCATAGCGAAAATATTCATTAAGGCTTTGCTCATAAGATTATATAGCTCTCGTTCACATTCAGAATCTTAAAGCTGCGGGAACTCAATTATATCGTGCAACGGCTTCGGCAACAAGATTCCAAAACTTTGGCAGATCAATACCGGTACCGACAGTGCAGTTGGCAGGTTGTTTCAAACAGTTGATGGTGTCACAAACTGTTCTGCCGTAGCAAGGACCTCGGTTGATATCCACAACTACATTCATGTCCTGTGTTGTAAACAACTCCGGCGATACAAGATAAGCAATACAGGTGGCATCGTGCACAGGTCCCGCCTCAAGTCCGAAAGCAATTTTTTGGGAGTTTAGAGTAAAGCGCATGATGTCGGCAAACAAACTGCCGGCTTTGTTGCCAATGAACTCCATGCGCTGAATGATGTCAGGAGTACAAATGGTTTGGTTTGTCAAATCCAATCCCATCATAGTGAGTTTTACACCGCTTCTAAATACAATGTCGGCAGCTTCGGGATCGGCAAAAATATTAAATTCTGCTGAAGGCGTGAAATTTCCAGTGCCGTAAGCACCGCCCATAAGAACAATTTGCTGGATTTTTGGCAGAATTCGCGGTTCCATTCGCATGGCTGTTGCAATATTTGTCAGCGGACCAATGGGAACAAGGGTAATATCCCCATCGCTTGCCAGTAACGTATCTATAAGGTAATTTACCGCATGCTTCGGTTGAATTTGTGTATGCAGTGGCTCAAATACAGGTCCATCAAGTCCCGATTCACCATGCACATTGTCAGCGACAACTTGTTCACGTACCAGAGGAAGCGACATACCTGCATATACGGGGATATTCAGATTTAAGTGCTCACAAATATGCAGCGCATTAACAGTTGTTTTGTCAAGGGTTTGGTTTCCGGCAACTGTTGTTAAAGCCAGCAAATCAATAGAGGGGTGATTGGCGGCTGTCATAATGGCTATAGCGTCATCGTGACCGGGATCACAGTCGATTATAATTTTTATTTTTTCCATAGTTTTCTCCTTTTAATAAAAGTAATTTTCTGCTTTTAGTATAAACTAAAAGCATTGAGGGATGTTAGGAGAAATCTCCGAGTTTTGAGGTGATTATGTTGAAACAAATTTTTTCTAAAGAGGAAATCCGGCGTTGTCTTGAAAAATCAGATTTTGAAAGTTTCTTTTCATTTTCTATAAAAGAAGATGTACGTCTGTATCTTGCAGAAAAGGGAGATGATATTCTGAAAGAGGGAGAAAAATTCGATGGATTTCTTTACTATATGGTTTCAGGGCGGGCAAAGTTGTTTTGCAGTCTGTCAAATGGAAAAACATCTCTTTTGGATTTTTTACGAGGGGATTGCTTTATAGGCGAGCTGGAACTTCTCAATGTGCGAAAAAGCAGCATGGGAATAAAAGCACTTTCCACCTGTTTTCTCCTGGCACTTCCGATTGAAAAATATCGCAGCAGCCTGTTATCAGATGCTTGCTTTCTGCGCATATTGTGTACGACTCTGGCAGAAAAAGAGGAGCAGCGGATGTATGCTCTTTTAAACACACAGGGCTTTCCATTGGCAAACCGTCTTGCACATCTTGTACTTTTTGCAAGCTTTGACGGAGTATACACCGAGCGAAACACCGATGCCAGCGCCTATCTGGGAGTATCCTATCGACATTTGACTCAAGTGCTTGGTGAATTTACACAATACGGTTATTTAAAAAGAACGCAGGATGGCTATCTCATTACAAATGAACAGGCACTAAGACTTCTCGCTGACGAATTGAATGTAGAATAGGCAAGTATTTTTAATAGCTTTATATTAAAAAATTTGATATTAATTACTTTTGTCATAAAATTTTTTAAAATACCCCTTTACTCGCACACCGTGTAACGGTTTATACTTAATATCAAGGAAAACAGAAAGGGAAAAATCATGGAATTAAAGACTATAAGACAAATTTCATTGGATTATGGAGTTTCGAGAAGAATGTTGTGTTATTATGAAGAAATAGGGTTGATAAAAAGCAGTCGAAAAGATGATTATGCGTACAGGGTTTATGATGAAGATGCGATACAACGGCTCCAACAAATCATTATCTTGCGTAAACTGAAAATTCCGGTCAAGCAGATTAAAGATATTCTCAATAACCAAAACGCTGTGGCGGTTATCGAGATATTCAAGCAGAACATAAGCGAGCTTGATGAGGAAATAACCGCTCTGTCCACTCTTAAATCAATATTGATGCGTTTTGTCGATGAGCTGCAGGAAAAAGCGGATGTATATTTAAAACTTGAATTATTAAACGATAAAACCATGCTTGCCATTGTAAATACTCTTTCATTTTCCAAAAATAAAATCAAGGAGAATGTATCTATGGAAGAATTAAACAAGGCAAATGAAAATTTAAACAAATTAACGGACAAAGACGTGCGAATTGTATATCTGCCGCCCATGACTGCAGCTGTTGCTTACGCAACCGGAGAAGGCTGCGAAGGTAAAGCTAATGACATGATAACGCAGTTTGTAAAAGAAAGCGGATTGCTAAAAATCAAGCCCGATGTCAGGAGCTTTGGTTCTGACTGCTCTAAGGGGGCAATAGGAATCGGAGAACTTTCGCATGCATATGAGGCATGGGTATCCGTTCCCGACGACATAGAGATACCTGCACCTTTAGTAAAAAGAACTTTTGACGGTGGCTTATATGCCGCACATGTGTTGAGGACATGGGACTTCGAGGACTGGAGTTTATTAAAAGAATGGGTTAACGCAAGCGATAAATATGATAATGACTGGGATTCTCCACGCTGGATATCGCCAGAAACAGCTGAGGGACAAGGATTTGAAGAAACGTTGAATTTTTATAATTTTATACAAGAAGGAAGTAAAATGGAAGATTTACAGCTTGATTTATTGTTTCCGATTAAGAAGAAGGGTTATGAATAAGTTCTAAGGGTAAGGCAGTATTGCCTTTTAAAAGTAACACAATGATTCAGGAAACTTAATAATTAAAATGAGGAGTAATTTAATGCAAAATACTATTAGTGATATGGCGAGATATATTAAAAACATAATTCCGCCAAATATACCGGAAACATATACTCTCAAAGCTATGTTTGCACACGTTTCGGGAGAAGAAGATATACGAAACGGCATTCTTGCTTTCAGGGATCTTCTCTATTTGATCTGTGATCGTTTGATTGCTGACGGAGGTTTATATGACAAACCTGTCAAAAAAACGCAGAATAATGTTTCTCATCCAAGCTTGCCGGTAAGCTATCCATTCCTGAACAACGTTAAAAGCATATTGTTCAATATAGGATATCATGGAGAACTCATCGAAAATGGCGGGTCAATATTACTTTGCGACCTGAAATTACTCACCTCTGTCATAAGCTCGGACGGAGGGCAGATGAAAGCGAAAATCTCTGTTCCGAAACTAATTGAAGGCTTGAAATTTCTGACTTGCTGCGGTATTCGTTTTGATGGTATCGACTTAGACGAGCGAACATTAGATATATCAAAAGCTGCATCACTTAAAATTTCATATCCGGATAATCCTGTTATGCTGACTGGTCTGAAGGTTATGGCGATTGCCCAAAAAGATTTGTATGTCAAGGGTAATCATGATATTTTCTTGCGGTGCGATTATAGGGTATTGAAAGATGAAGATACAGAAATCATCTCTATCTTGAAAGATTTTGTTGCTCCACTGCCTGCCGAGGTACAAGATTTCGCTCTGAAACTGCATCAGCGTTATCTGGACGCGGGATTGACATGTATAGTGGATGTATTCTATCTTGGTATTCGGTTTATCTATTCACATAAAAATAAAGAGGTATGGACATTTTCGGCAGCGCATGAATCCGGTTACCGTATCCTTATTAAGGCACAAAACACTCATATATATCCTGATGTTATTGAAACGTTTCCATTGCCTTTACAGGAAAAAATCTCCCGGGGCTATGGATGCAATAAGAAATTATTCGGAGAACTCTGCCAAAAAGGTTGTCACGGGTTTAGCTTTCCTTTAGATGATTCAATAATTGATATAAGCCGGTATATTGAAGTATGGCTTGATAAAGAGCTGTCATGTTTACAAAGAAAAAAGCATTTGAGTAATTGATATTAAGATATAATGATACAGGGAGGTAAAAATGCAAGTAGGAGATAAAATAGTATTTGACAGATACGAATGGAGAATACTTGATATACAAGACAACACGGCTTTGATTATAACGGAAGATATAGTGGAGCAGCGCGCATACCATAATATTTATAAAGACACAACATGGAATGACTGCGAGACAAGAAAATATCTTAACGGTGAATTTTATGACAAATTTGATGATACTAATAAATCAAGAATTATTCAAGTATCAAATAAAAACCCTGATAACCCATGGTATGGCACAAAAGCCGGAGAAAAGGGGCAGGACAGTATATTCTTGTTAAGCCTTGAAGAAGTATGCAGATATTTTGGAGACAGCACCGAAAAACTACAAAATCGAGGTAATAATAGATATTGGAAAAAGAATGATGAAAACAACAGTAAGAGGCTGGCAAAAATTAGGAGTAAGTATTACTGGTGGTGGTGGCTTAGGTCCCCCGGCCGTAATAATCACCTTGCCGGGTATGTCCATGGAACCGACGGCTGCGTAGGCGTAAACGGCAACAATGTAACAAACTGTAACGGAGGTATTCGTCCTGCTTTGTGGCTGAAACTATAATTTGAATTACGGATAAGCAACAAGGATATACAGAAAATGATGCTGTAATCCGGTAGGTGAGAATAACTTTTTAAAATACATATATTTCTGAACGGTGTAAAAAAGCATATAAAGGAGATATAGAGATATGAAGCGAGTTTTAGAAGAAAATTTGATTTATGAAATTCTTTCTGTTGTAGAGGAAATTCCGGAGGGTAGTGTTGCTACATACGGACAAATTGCAAGGCTAATCGGCAGAGATAAAAACGCAAGACTTGTTGGAAAAGTCCTCAGCAGGGCAGAATATTATGGAGAATATCCTTGTCATAGAGTAGTTAATCACGCTGGGAGACTGGCACCGGGATGGATTGAACAAGGGGCTTTGCTTCGCAATGAGGGTATTCCTATGAAAGATGAAAACCATGTTGATTTAAAGAAGTGTCAATGGGACTGCTGACAGTAAAACTTACAGATAGATATTGATGTTGAGTTTAAGTCATTGTTAAGTTTATAGTTGATTATATGGAAAATGAAGAAAAACAAATGTCTGTATAGAGTGTTTTATTAGACATATACTAAATTACGGAAACATTTGAATGAATAATTTTTATAATTGGAGGTGCTTTATGTATTGGTCTGGTATTATAATCGGGGTAATGTCTTTTCTTATTATTGGTGTGTTTCACCCTATCGTAATTAAATGCGAATATTATTTTACATGGCGTATTTGGCCATTATTTCTGATTGGTGGTTTGTTATGCTGTATATTCTCTCTGTTTATTTCTAATGTTATATTATCCGGTTCACTTGCCGTGTTAGGTTTTTCAATGCTTTGGTCTATAGGTGAATTGAAGGAACAGGAAGAACGAGTTCGCAAAGGTTGGTTCCCTGAAAATCCAAAGCGTAAGAAAACATTAAATAATAAATAGCAAAACAGTGTAAGTGATAAAAAATTAAAATAACTGGAGGTTACAAGATGGTCACACCTTATATTACATTTGCAGGAAATTGCAGTGAAGCTTTGGAGTTTTACCGGACAGCTTTTAATAGTAAAATTCTAATGTCACAACCATATGGAGAGTATGTACCGGAAGGGGTTACTGCTTTGCCGATAAATCTAAAAGACTGGATTTTGCATGCTGAAATGAATATCTGTGATACAGTTTTTTGGTTTGCGGATGAAATAGCAGAGCCGGTGGTCGAAGGCAACATGGTAAAATTAACTATAAAATTACCCTCCGCAAAAGAAGCACAAGAAATTTTTGATGTGTTGAGTGTCGGGGCTCATATCACTCTTCCGCCGACAAAAACATTTTATAGCACATTTCATGCGGGGCTTAAGGATAAGTACGGCATAAGTTGGAATATCGTTGCCGAAGAAGCACCAGGTCAACCTTAGTGTCATAAGAATTATCATATAAACAGGAATTTGAAAATTAGTTTGAGATATAAGCAAAGTAAATTACAAGAGGTGAAACACATGAGAAAAACACTTCAGGATGTGGCAATCTATTTAAAGGAAATTATGGTGCCCGAAACGCACGAAGCATATGCGATCAATCCTGTATATACAAATATTTCAGCTGAAGAAAGCATACGTGAGGGAGTTTTGGCGTTCAGAGCATTTTTGGTTCGGCTTTACGATGTTTTATACACCAAAGGCGATGTCTATGACAATAGCAAAAAAGCTGCCCATGAGTATGAAAACCGCACCACGCTTTCAGTGTATTATCCATTCCTGCACAATGTAAGCACTATACTAATGAACATAGGTTATCATGGAGTGCCGGTTGAAAACGCGTTCGCCTGTGAAAATACCATATTCAATGGAAAACTTTCTGTTGGCAAAAACCTTGAATGCCTTCGCTTTCTGGCAGATTGCGGTATTTGCATTGACGGCATAGATATAAATGAAAAAAAGCAAAACTTGTTAGATATCAAAACCATAAAGATTACATATCCGGATAACCCCATTATGCTGACAGGCCTGAAGATTATGTCAATCGCCGAAATAGACCATGGCACTCTCGTTAACCAGGATGTTTTTTTACGCTGTGATTACAGAGCATTAAAAAAGGATGAAACCGATGTGCTTTCCATCGTGCGGGATACGATAAAGCCTTTATCAGCAGATGTGCAGGATTTCATTCTGCAACTGCATCATCGCTATCTGGATAAAGGCCTTACCTGCGTTGTGGAAGTAAAAGGGTTTCATATATATATTAAGTATTGTTATAAACGGAAAGATTTATGGGGAATTAACGCTTCCCTCAACAACGGCTATCACATCAATGTGAAATCGGCAAAGACACACGAATACACTGACACAATCAAAACTTTTCCTCCAATTTTGCAGGAACTGATTGCAAAGGGATATGGCTGCGGAAGAAAAAGAGAAATCGGTCATTGTGATGGCGGTTGCCGTGGACTTCCCATATCGTTGAATGATTCTGTTTTAGATATAAGAGATGACATTAAAACATGGTTTGATCAAGAATTGTCATGCTTGAAAAGGAAATAAACAGGATATTAACAGCTTACATGGCTTGACGAAGTATCAAGATTTGTAGGCTGTTTTTCTATATTTAAGCAAAAGAAAAAAGTTCGTCTCGTTTTGCTTTCTCAATGTTGCATTTTTTCTTTTTTAAGAGTATTATACATTCAGCGGTTTATTAGTGCGAACCAAAGAACAAAAGATAAGGTGTCAAGGTTGAAATAAATGATACAAATAAAACAATAAGCACAAATTTTTCATGGTTCTTTGTGCAAAGGAGGCATAGACATAATTATGAATAAAAAAGAACAAATAGAAATGATAAAAGAAGATTTTAAAAATGCACAATCAATTTTAACAGCAATCGGTGATGAAACACGCCAGATAATACTTCTTGTTTTAATGGAATCCGATTGCAAAAGCGGAATGCGTGTTGGTGAAATCACAGAAAAAACACACCTCTCCCGCCCTGCTGTATCACATCAATTGAAAATATTGAAGGATATAGGAATTGTAAAGATGAGAGAGGAAGGAACTAAAAACTTTTATTATATCAATGTTTCTGCAAAATTAAGTATACTGAAAAAATTAGTTGTGGATATTGAACAGCTGATGAAAGAGTTTTATCAGTAAAATTAAAACATGTTTATTATTGGAGGTAATTTTATGCGCAGTGCAATAGAAAATAGGGTTTCACGGAGAAAGTTTGAAAAAGAACCGATTACAGGTTTGGAAAAAGAAAATATTATTTCCCTTATTAATCAATTAAATGAAGCATCTGATTTAACAATGGAGTTCGTTGAGGATGGAAGCGGTGCCTTTGGGAAGTTAAGAAAAAGTTATGGGTTATTTACCAACGTACGTTCTCTTATATTGATGAAAGGCAGGAAAGACGATAAAGATTTGAAGGAAAAGATCGGATATTACGGAGAAGAATTAGTTCTTGCTATAACTGATTTAGGTCTTGGGACCTGCTGGGTCGGAGGGACTTTTGATAAGGATGAATTAACTATTGATAGCGGCGAGGAATTGGTTTGTGTTGTAGTAGCAGGCAAAGTGGCAGATCCTTCTTTAAAAGAAAAAATAGTGCGCTCAGCTACACATAGAAAAGTAAAAAGCATTGAAGAACGAATCATAAGCGATCGACCTTTGCCTCAATGGATGCAAAACGGAATGAAAGCTGTACTATTGGCTCCAAGTGCTAAAAACACACAAAAAGTAATATTTAAGCATGAGAACAACATCTTAAGCGCTCAAATTGCAGACGACTATTCAATGGATCTGATTGATTTGGGTATTGCAAAGAAACATTTCGAGATAGCAGCAGGAGGAAGGTTTGAACTTGGAAATGGAGGTATCTTTCATTTGAAATAAACAATAACAGATGTCAGAAAAGGGGCTAAAATCAGAGCGAAAAAATGCTCGATTTCAGTCCCTTTTTTTAGCAAAAATATTTATGCATAAGAATAAAAGCAATAAAGCTTATTTTTCCTTTGTATCTGCATATAAAAGCATTTGATTTCTGGCCATTTCTGCAAGAGCAGGGGAAACTTGCTCTAAATGACACAATACGATGTACTGCGTATTAGGCTGTGCGTCTATAAGCCCTGACGAAATATTATTCACAAGATTCTTTTTCTCTGCTGCAGAAAAAGATTCATATTTCTGAGTCGCTTGTGCAAAATTATCAGGATTCGGGATTTCAGAACGCATAATTTCACCGGAGACATATCTGCCGTTTCCGCTGGATACCATACATGAAGGAGACCAGTTTGGCTGTTTGTTAACGGGGATATTACGAAAATCAGGGCCAAGTCTGTGACGCTGCGCATCCGGATAAATAAAGGTACGTCCTTGAAGTACCTTATCATCTGAAAATTCAAGACCGGGAAGTAAATTAGCCGGATTGAAGGCCAATTTTTCTACCTGTTCAGCATAATTTTCCGGATTGTGATTTAGAACCATCCGACCGACAGGTAAAAGTGGATATTGGTTTTCATCCCATACCTTGGTATCATCTAAAGGGTCAAAAGGAAGTAGCTTTGCATCTTCAGGATTCATCAGCTGCACACACAACTCATATTCGACGGCATTTCCTTTTTCTATATTGTCATACAGATCACGTCCGGCAATATCAGGGTCTTGGCATGCCAGCCATTGCGCCTCCTGCTGGGTAATGTATTCAACTCCTGCCATAGGGCGCCAGTGATATTTCACATAGTGGCGGATGCCCTGTGCATTTTGCCAGACATAGGTACTCACACTATATCCTTTGATATGGCGAAGGCTCTTTACCGTTCCCATATCTGAGAAAAGCCACATAAGCATATTCGTTGCCTCAGGATATTTTGCAAACAGACTCCAAAGCCTTTCCGGATCAGGAAGATTATTCACCGGTGAGGGTGAAAGATGGCTGATTATATCCGGTACACGAATAGCATCCCGCACAAAAAAGACAGGGAGATGATTGCAGAGCAAATCAAAAATTCCTTCATCAGTATAAAACCTGGTGCTGAATCCCCTCACATTTCTGGAGGTGTCGGGTGTTCCCTGATTGCCTGAAGCGAGAGAGAAACGAACTGCTACAGGTATCTGTTGATTTGTTGTTTGCAAAAATCCGGCTTTTGTATATTGCTTCATTGAATGAGTGGTGTAAAAATATCCGAAAGCACCATATCCTTTTGTATGTATACGTCTTGGACGTGTGGTGGAGAATACAAAGGTTTCCAGGGTTTCATGCAGGACGGTATCCTGCACAAGGACAGGACCCCGAACACCCACCGTCTGGGAATGAGATACATCCGAGCATCTTTTTTGTTCGTTATTGTTATACATTTATAATCCCTCCAAGCGTGTTAAAAACACGAAGATAATATAATAAAGTATATTATTGGTTTTCATAAATTATACCGTTATAACTTCATGTTTCGACTTTCCACAAAATTGCACATCATATGTCTGATACTTATCTGGAAAAAGCATGTCCGAAAATAGCGAGCAATATATACGAAATGTGATATAATTAAATTGACTTTACCAAGGAGGTGAACAAAGTGATAGATAATCATAGCGGTTTATACGCAGCTTTTATGGCTAAGGACGCTCGTTTTGATGGACGTTTTTTTGTAGGGATATCGTCCACAGGAATATACTGTCGTCCAATATGCAGGGCTAGAAAACCTAAAGCTGAAAACTGCACATTTTACTCAACGGCGGCTGAAGCTGAACAGGCCGGATATCGTCCTTGTCTTTTGTGCAGGCCGGAACTCGCCCCCGGTACTTCCATAGCTGATGCCAGGGCTAATTTAGTTCGCCGGGCAGCGCGAATGCTAGAGGAAAATTGCGGGAGTGGGCAGAACTTGGAGGAAATAGCCGGGAGGCTTGGGTGCACTGACAGACATCTGCGGCGTGTATTCACGGCAGAATACAATGTGTCACCGGTTCAGTATTTACAGACATGCCGATTACTCCTTGCTAAAAATCTGCTTACAGATACGAATTTGTCAATATTAGAAGTTGCCATGTCAGCCGGATTTGGCAGCTTACGACGTTTCAATGACTCATTCAAAAAACATTACCATCTCGCACCTACGGCATTGCGAAAAAGAATATCGGAAGAAAAAAAGCATAATAGCGACATTACCTTGGCTTTGGGTTATCGCCCGCCTTACCGTTGGGAAGAAATGCTGAATTTTCT
The DNA here is from genome assembly GCA_002396645.1 of Firmicutes bacterium UBA5010. Lineage (GTDB taxonomy): Bacteria > Bacillota > Clostridia > Tissierellales > Sedimentibacteraceae > UBA1535. The sequence goes on along the minus strand of DGYI01000034.1, from coordinate 27,672 downwards.
TGCAGGACGAGCAATAGCAGGGATTGAGGTTGTAGAAAATGGCGAATACATGCGTACCGTTAATTTGAAAGATGCAGAAGGAAAGCATGTATACGGCTGGGTACGGATAGGCCATAAACCTAAGAAGAATGCATTAAGCGTCACAGTAAGCGAAACTTTATTGTCTATGCTTCCGCAGGTGTTGGCACGGATACGACACCTGTTTGATTTGTATTGTAACCCCGACGTGATGTATGAAATACTTCAGGTGATGAACGACATTCACCCCAGCCTTTGCACTTTGGGAATCCGTGTACCGGGCTGTTTTGATGCTTTTGAAATGGCAGCACGGGCAGTACTTGGACAGCAAATCACTGTAAAAGCTGCAAGCACTTTAGCAGCAAGGATTGTTGAAACTTACGGCACACCTGTTCAAACCGGAATTGAGGGCTTGACCCATATTTTCCCGTCACCGGAAGATATATTAGCTATGGGTGAGGATGTTACAAATAATTTCGGTGTATTGGGCGTTACTTCCGCACGGTCAAATACTATTTTTGAACTGGCGAGGTCATTTACACAAGGAGAAGTTGATTTTGACCTTTGCGCCCAGCCGGAAGAAGAAATAAAAAAATTAATGAAAATTAACGGTATCGGAAGCTGGACAGCGCAGTATATTGCTATGCGTACTATGGAATGGACTGACGCCTTTCTTGAAACAGATGCAGGGGTAAAAAAAGCGCTGCCGTCATATACCTCAAAAGAGTTATTGAAGATGGCAGAAGCATGGCGACCGTGGCGCAGCTATGCTACTGTTAATCTATGGAACACACTATAACAAGAGCGTGACGAGCATAATACCTTGTAGCAGGCACTGGAAGCACGGCAGATAGTACCAACAAATGATGATTTTTAGCTATGTCTAAATAAAACGATTAAAATAAGGAGGTACACGAAATGTATTATTCAACAACATACACGTCACCGGTAGGTATAATTACACTTGCATGTGATGGTGATGGCAAGATACTTGTCGGCTTATGGCTGGAAGGGCAAAAGTATCATGGGCATAGCATACCCGAAGCTATGATAGAGAACAACTCTATGCCGATATTCGACTCTGTAAAAAGTTGGCTGGATAGATACTTTGCGGGTGAAAAACCCTATATTTCCGAATTGCCGTTAGCTCCTATCGGCGGCGAGTTTCGTCAGGAGATATGGAATATTTTGTGTGAAATTCCATACGGCGAAGTTATTACCTATGGAAGCATTGCGAAAAAAATGGCGGCAAAGATGGGCAGAGAAAGCATGTCAAGTCAAGCCGTAGGCGGAGCAGTCGGACATAATCCTATATCTATTATTATACCCTGCCACAGGGTTATAGGTTCAAATGGCAGCTTGACAGGCTATGCCGGAGGAGTTAAGACAAAAATGAAGCTGCTGGAATTAGAGGGAGCAGATATGTCTAAGTTGTTTACACCTAAAAAAGGTACGGCTATATAAATTAAGAAGCTTAAAGAATGATTATAATCGAAACTCGCACAGTTTAGTGTGTATTTAAGGGAAAGAGGGCTAAAATCAGGGCTGAAAATGCTTGATTTTAGCCTTTTTTTATAGTCTTACAGCATATCATTTTTATTCTCAAAAATCAGATTTTATGCCTTATTAAGAGCAATAAGTGCAAAGTAATGTTGCCTGAATTAAATGAACTAAAAAAATATATGACCCGACTGATTATAAAATTAAGAATTAAAAACTGAAGGTTTTTTTCAATAAAATATAAATATATGTTATTATAAATAGTAAAGTGATTAAAATAAGAGAAAAACCAAGGGTGAAATATTATTTGTCAATATCATTTAATTTAATATATAATATCCGAAAGGTATTTTAAATGTTTCGGTTTACCGAAATTATGGTATAATATCTGTATCTTCAATATTGATTGAGGTTTAATATTATCAAATGACTCGACGTAGTCGAGACTATGATATAATGATAAATATTGGGTTATCATAGCTTAGAGGTGAGTGTTATGGAAATTATCAGAGCAAGAAATAAATTACACAGTTATATTTTATCTAATTTATTGAAAAAAGAGGTTTTAAAAAAAATAAAAATAAATAAAGACGAAATGCGGAGTATTTTATCTAATGAAAAATTTTTATATAAGGTAGCTTCAGATACAAAAAATGAACGACACAGTTGCTTAGATGTTTATAATATGACAATAGATATTTTAAAAGAAGTTTGCAGTGAATTACCTGATGATTGGATGAATTATGTATATGAATACATATTAGATAAATCATTCCCCAATGCTGTAACCATAAAGCTTGAAGAAAAATATGAAAAAGCGGCTTTATTATATTTGAATTTGCTAAAAGTAGTATTTGAATACGATGAGTTAGTCTATGGATTTGATAGATTTTCTACATTTCAATTTTTAACGGAAGAAGAGCTTGAAAGCTGCAATTATCCGAATGAATATAATATGTTTATGCAGGAATTTAATGAAAGCTATATATATCAGTTAATGAGGCTCAGTAAAGAAATTACAGAACATAATACAATTGATCATATTGCGGGCGTTCATTATGTATCTATGCATATAGCAAGGCAGTTAAGTAAAATAGCTGTGCCTGTCAATATAAGCATAGTATCGGGTGCGGCAATCGGTCATGATATAGGAAAATACGGATGCAGAAAATCTGAACAGCATAGGGTAGCATATCTGCACTACTATTATACCGACCAGTGGTTTAAGAAAATTGATACACCTGTTATAGCGCATATAGCAACTAATCATTCAACCTGGGATTTAGAGCTTGAAAATTTACCTGTTGAAGAACTTATATTAATTTATGCCGATTTCAGAGTTAAAAACAAATTTGAAAACGGAAAATCTAAAATGGATATTTTCACACTTGATGATTCCTTTAGTATAATTCTTGATAAGCTGGATAATGTTGATGCGGCAAAGGAAAAAAGATATAGAAAGGTTTATAATAAGCTTAAGGATTTTGAAAACTATATGCACAGCTTAGGCATAAATACAGATTTTAGCTGCTGTGTTCCTGTAAATGTCAATCAAAAAGATTTTTCATTGGCTGAAGGTGAAGAAATAATCGATAACCTTAAATTCATGTCAATAAAGCACAATATATCTCTTATGAATAAGCTAAGTCATGACGTATCTCTCTCAAGCATGATAGAGGCTGCAAGAAGTGAATCGGATTGGAATAATATAAGATATTATTTGAATATTTTTGAAGAATACAGTACATATTTAACACAAGGGCAGAAGCTTCTGACGCTTAATTTTTTATATGAGCTTTTTATTAACAGACAAAGTGATATAAGGAAAATCAGCGCTCAATTATTAGGAAAGATTATTACAAGCTTTGATGAGGAATACAGAAAAGAGATTCCGGAGGATGTACTGTTAGAAAGTGAGGATATTAACAGTCTGTACCTGTGGGATAAATATCTTTATATGATTATCAGTCCGGATCATAAAAATACATTGCAGCAGAAACAATGGATAAGTGCAACTTTAGATACATTTTTGGAGTCTGTATTTCAAAACTGTAAAGATAACGATAAAAAAGAATATGTTCAGGTTTTAATGAAATACTATCAAAATGAAGAATTAATATCATTTGAATTACTCCAAGCCGGTCTGTTTATACCGATAGACTTTTGTTCAAATGACAATATTGATGTGTTATTGAATTTTGCTTTGAAAAACACAGAAAGTACAGATGAACCGATAAAGCTTGCGGCATTTATTTTAATCGAACATATTTTAAAAGGAACTGGGAGTAATATTGATTTAACAAATATTGTTAAATTGATTAAAGATGTTGATGAAAATGACAGGTATTTTATTAATTTTATAAAGTTTCGAATTACCTCTTTGTTGGAAATAGAGCAAGGATATAAAATTATATATGATACTTTGACAAAAATGGAAAAAAGTAAAATTCAAAGTATATTTCTCGATAATTTAAAGACTGCGACACATTGGATTATAAAAAGCGTGAGTATAGATTTTATATCATATAATTCGCCGAATCTTGATATGGTCTCATTGCTTCAGGCTGCAACGCACTTTGGAAATTTAGTAAAGGTAAGCGCAAGCGCAACAGTTAGATATAAAGCCGGAGCTGCACTTTTAAAAATAGCTAAGCTGCTTCCAAAAGAACATATTAATGAAATATCGATTGAACTTTTGAAAGGATTGGAAATAGATTCCTTTGAATTTTCTAAATATATACCGGAATATTTGGGACAGTTTGTATTGTTATTAGATCCTGCCGAGCTGAATGAGCTCATAGATGAAGTCCAAAAAATATTTAATGTAAGCATGCGCTCAACCAGCTGTTTATGCCTTGATACCATAGGGGTTATTATAAATCATTACACGAAATATAAATATCTGTTTAATGAAAAAGAATCAGTATATAATAAAAGATTGGTAAAGATGTTGGGTGTTATATTCAGCGGTTTAGCCAGCTATGACGAGCAAATTAAGCAGGAAGCATTTTTAGTTATAGGAAAAAATTTATTCGGATCTAAATACTTAAAAACAGAACAAAAAAGTAAAATATTTAACATTATAAGCAAAAAACTTCTGACCTTGATACCGAGCAAAGAATCAAGCGATGTTTTTTTCTATCACAATGCGGCATCGCTAAATCATATATATAGGTTTATAAGCGACTATATTCTTGAAAACGGAAGCTTTAAGTTTGAACCTATCACCAAGGTAGCGTTTTTCCCCGGAACATTTGATCCGTTTTCACTGAGTCACAAGGGTATAGCACAGGAAATACGCGATCTCGGCTATGAGGTGTATTTGGCAGTAGATGAATTTTCATGGTCTAAAAGAACACAGCCAAGATTAATCAGACGGCAGATAACAAGCATGTCTATAGCTGATGAATTCGGAATTTATCTTTTTCCTGATGATATACCTGTTAATATTTCAAATTCAAATGATTTATATAACTTAAAAAATATTTTCTTTGGCAAAGATGTTTTTATTGTTGTAGGCAGTGATGTAATAGATAATGCATCAGCGTATAAAAAAGAACCTGATTTAAATTCTATACACAATTTCAACCATATAGTATTTAACCGATTAAGCAGAGAACAAGAGGATTCTGATAATGATGATAAAAGCGGCACAAATGTAGAAAGAATTAATGCCGAAGTTGTAATGCTTTCATTGCCGGTTTACCTTGAGGATATCAGTTCTACTCAAATAAGAGATAATATTGATGATAACAGAGATATTTCATATTTGATAGACTTATCGGCTCAAAACTTCATATACGAAAAAAGTCTTTATTTACGGGAGCCTCAGTACAAAAGCATTATAAAAACTAAATCACTCGGACTTTATGTGGATGAAACTTTGGATGAAGAAATTAAAATTTTAATAAGCAAAAATATAGACCCGGATAAGATGAATGTTGATGAGTTGTTTTTAAAGCCTATAAAGGCATTAAAGATTATTAATGAAGATGACAATAAAATTATTGGATTTTCACTATTTCACAGTTTAAGCACCTCTCTTTTATATGACGAATTCGGCAGTACAAAGCTTGCTAATTATGTGCGAGAGCATACTGCCGGCAATATAGCAGTGATTGACGGACTGTACATTGATGAAGACTGCAAAATTAATGATATTATTCAGATTATCTTAACGGAAACTTTTGCGCATTGTTTGGAAAATGATTTTACCTATGTTTTATTTCATAATATTTTAAATGTCAAATATGAAAAAAGAATATATGATACTCTTGAACTGCAAGGCTTTGCAGATTTGCATAATGATAATAACAAAGGCTATGTTTATGGAGTTGATATGAAGTTTCCTATAGCTTTAGTGCTGGATGTGGAGAGTTTCATAAAAGAACCTCTAAGCAGTAATGAAAAAGTGATGGAGGTCGTGCGTGAATCTCGGAAAAATCTCCAAAAAGCATTGACTCAGCTATATCCTGACAGTCTGATTTTAACCTTTGATAATGAAATAATACAACATAAAATGGTGAAAAAAATCTGTGAAATTAATTCTGTTCCAAATAAGATTCTTAAAAAAAGAGTTTTGGGAGAGTATATGTGTGTGCCTTTCGGAACTACCCTAAACGGTAGAGTAGTACCGAATACAGTTACTAAATCAATCCATACAGATAAGGTTTTTAATGCGGATATCAGTGCTTCTACCATATCTGAATATCCATTTTATTCACCATTGTTAAATCAGGTTAAAACAATAAAATCATTTAACAGACCTGTTATTTTGGTTGATGATATTCTTAATAAAGGATATAGAATGAAGGTAATTGATCCGATGTTTAAAAGTAATGATATAAGAGTTGAAAAAACTATTGTAGGAATATTGTCTTCTCGGGGAAAGGATTTAATGACAATGCAGAAAAGGGAAATAGACAGTGCATATTTTATCCCTAATTTAAGACTGTGGTTTAATGAAAATTTGATGTATCCGTTTATCGGAGGAGATACAGTGGGGTATGGAGAAGAGCCGACTCTTAATCTTATACCATCTGTAAATCTTATTTTACCTTATGTTGAGCCTAAATTTATCAGAGGTGCAAACTACAACAGCATATTTGAATTATCTATGACTTGCCTTGAAAATGCAAAAAATATAATGCAGACTTTAGAGATAGAATATCAACGAATTTATGAAAGAAAACTAACACTGAAAAGGCTCAGTGAGGTTATGATTTCACCAAGAGTACCTGATAGGGGAAAAGATATATCATATGATTTGAATATTGAGCCATCAAGGTATATAGAAAACGATATAAATCTATTGATGAGACTCAGAAAATCCAAATAAGTGAGGTGTTATATGCAATTTTATATATTTAACAACAATTATTTGTGTTCGTTAAAGGATGAATATAATTATAAAAAGCTTGAAGAACAAGAGGCAATACAAAACGCCGAGCATCTGTTTTTTTTAGTGAAATTGGATGAAAACAATTCTAAAAAAACATATTCCGTTTCCTCGGTTGAAGATTTTTTTATAGAAAAAGAGGATTTATCGGTTTTATGTAAGCAGGATATAAGTGCAAACAAGGAATTTTATGAGAAGCTGATAAAGAATAAAAATATAAAGGCTGTTAATACTTCCTATAAAGGCTATGAAGAATGTTTTAATATAGACACTAAAAAAAGGTATAAAATCAATGTGTTTGCACTTGGAGATGTGGGAAGTACCTTGTTGATGGGATTAAGACTTTTAGGTCAAAACAGCATTGAGGAAATAGGTATTTATGATATCAATGAATCAGTTGCAAACAGATGGTTTTATGAGATAAACCAAATTACCGATCCGTTTAATTATGACAGCTATCCCAAAGTGAAAATCATTGATAAAGACAGCTTGTTTGATTGTGATATGTTTGTTTTTTGCGCGTCTTTAGGAATACCTGCCGTCGGAAGTGATGTTAAGGATGTGCGTATGGAGCAATTTAAAAGGAATAAGGAGCTTGTAAAGGAATATGCGATATTAGCCAAGCAAAGAGAGTTTCACGGTATTTTTGCCGTTGTTTCAGATCCGGTTGATCCGCTTTGTAAAGTTGCTTATGAAAACAGTAATTTGCCTCCTGAAAAGATAAAAGGATACGGATTGGGAGTTATGAATGCCAGAGCATTGTTTTACGCAGATATGTACGAAAGATTCAATCAGTATAAAAAACACGGGAGAGCCTTTGGTCCTCATGGCACTGATTTGATAATAGCCGATAACATAGAAAATTATGATGATGCTTTGTCACATGAGCTTACGGATTTAGTCATCAATGCAAATCTTGAGGTCAGAAAATTTGGCTTTAAGCCATATGTTGCACCGGCTATGTCCTCTGCCGCTATTTCAATAATACATACCTTAGAGGGTAAATGGCATTATAGCTCAGTGTATATCGGAGGAGTATATTTCGGATGCAAGAACAGAGTAACTCCATATGGTGTTGAAATTGAAAGAATTAACATGCCGCCTCAGCTATATAAAAGATTATCTGTCAGTTATCAAAGGCTACAGCAGATAAAATAATTCATGGGAGGGTTTATGGATAATAGAGAATTAATTGTTTTAGTACCGCATAAATTATCAGATGTCATGCAAAACACTATCAATAAAATATTGGAAGATAAAAGCTATCATATTATAGATTGCTATAAGGACATGGAAAGAATGGACAGCAAGATTATTTTATTTGCAGTTGAATTGGGTGATAGCGGCATTAATGTTGAGCTGTTTAAAATGCTGGATATAATTTATAAATCGGGAAAATCATTTATGGAAAACAGTGTAGGAGGAATTATTATCCATAGCAACAATGAATTATTTACGCGTTCTGTAGCAAGAAAGATTATCTTTTATTGCAATAGTTCAGGCTGTACTTTTCCCGGAAGACCGATTGTTGAAGCTACAGGGTCGTTTAACAATTTGATTTCTTATAAAAAGCTGTATGATTTGCCTTATGAAGAAATTTTCTTAAATTCTTGCAAAGAGCTTTTAGACGGACTTATTGAATTTGAATTTCCGAGATATTCAAATCCCAATATACTTGTACTGCATGCGAGCAATCACAAGACATCAAACACCTTGCTTTTCTGGAATATGGTCAAGAATGGGCTTAGTCAGTATGATATTAAAGAGCTGCATATTGAAAATGGTTCGGTAAAGGATTGTAAGGCCTGTTCATTTCAAGCTTGCACTCACTTTGGCGAAAGCAATACATGCTTCTACGGAGGAATAATGGTTGAAGAAATATATCCTGCCATTTTATCTTGTGATGTCGTCATATTTATATGTCCTAATTATAATGATGCAATAAGTGCTAATTTAACCGCAGTAATTAACAGATTTACAGCACTTTTCAGGCTTAATGATTTTGACAGAAAATCTATATTTTCTATTATCGTATCGGGACATTGCGGAAGTGATATAATTGCCGAACAGCTTATAAGTGCAATGAATATAAATAAAAAATTTATTTTGCCTCCGTATTTTACGTTAATGGAGACTGCTAATGATAAAGGGGCAATATTGGAAGTAGAAAATATAGAGCAAAAGGCAGAGCTGTTTGCAGAAAATATAAAAAATCTATTTAAATAAAAAAATATTGTTAATAATATTGTAAATAAAAACAATATTGTTAATAATATTGTAAATAAAAACAATATTGTTAATAATAATATCATGGTTTAGAGGAGAGATATGGAAGCTAAACTGGTATTGAATAATTTGTATTTACAAAATAACAAAACATTTAGAGACTTGAAAAATGATGTCGTTAACAGAAAACCATATATTGGAATCAGTTATCCCAAATTAAAGGTAATTGCAAAAGAAATCAGTAAGACTAATGCTGTTGAGTTTTTAAGAACAAATGATTTTTCTGTATATGAACTTGAGATACTTCAGACATATGTCATAGGAAATTTAAAGAACATCAGTGTTTCTTTACAATACTTTGATGCATTTGTTCCTTTTGCTAAGGAATGGAGTGTCGTTGACTCATTGTGCCAAAAATTTGTAATAGCAAGAAAGTATCCTGAGATGGTATTAGAATATTTAAGGCTGTACAAAGAAATTGATGATGAATATGCACAACGAATTGTAGCTGTAATGATAATAAGCCATTTTCTTAATGATAACTATATACATCAATCAATTAAAATGTTATTAGAGCTAAAAAATGAAGGATATTTTTGTAAAATGGCAGTTGCTTGGGCATTTGCAACGATTATGTCTAAATATCCGGAACTTTGTTTTGATGTTTTAAGAAAGAATATACTTGATAAGTGGACACATAACAAATCAATTCAAAAAATGCTTGAATCATTGCGTGTTTCGGAAGAAAACAAAGCAGTCTTAAGAGAAATGAAACTTTAGAGAAGTTACTATATCATAGTCTCAGAAAGCTGAGCCATATATAATAAGATAAAAGGAATTAAAGCAGAAGGAGAAAAGATATGACAAGCGATTTAAATAATACTAATGATAAAGTAAGACTTTGGACAAGGCAGCATAAAAATGTTGTTGATGAATTGAATAAATATGGCGTTTATAGAGTTAAGAAAGAGTATATTTTAGAAAAGATGGACACAATATCAGATTATTATTTAAATCTATATGAATGGTATGGAAAGAATGCAGACAGAATAGTTCCCAGACCTGAAGGTGTAAAATACCCTATTTGGTTTTCCACGTCTTCAGAGGTGATGCTGCAGCCTACGGAGGGAGCAGTTATTTTGGAAATAGAAGCAGATAGAAAAGATGTTGTTTTTACTGACGCAAACAAATGGGGGTATATAGTCAATTATTTCTATTTACCTGTTGATCCGGAGGATGAGGAAAAACATAATAAAGAGTTGAAAAGATTCGGTATAAGCAATGAGCCTTCTATAATTACAAGTGATAAGGGTAACTTCTATCCATTATTGAAAAATAAAATAATCAAAAGTTGGGAAAGATTATTTGAGCCGTTTGACGAGAAAAGTGCATTTTTACAAGCGACTATGTGGGAGATAAAAAAAGAATGGGTAGTTGATATTATAAACGGATAGGTGTTTGACATGAAAATTAAGAGGTAGAATTTATGTTTGAATCAAATAAAAAGATAAAATTATATACATCTCAAAGAAAAATAGTCCTTGATACTATCAAAGAAAAGGGAATATATCATGTTAAAAAAGAATTTATTATAAAAAAATATGAAAGTTCAGCCAATATCTTTTTAGAACCTTATAATTGGTTTGTCAGAAATGCCATAAATATAGTCCCTAAACCGGAAGGCGCAGAATATCCGATATGGCTGTTTACAGATTTAAGATATATTGAAAATCATGAGGACAGCTATATTCTGGAGATAGAAGCAGAAATTGAAAATGTAATTTTATTTGACCCTGTTAAATGGAATAGAATATTAAACCTGGCTTATATACCTAAAGATGAAAAAGACCGGATTGAGTATAATGAATCTCTAGAAAAACAGGGAATAAAAAATGAAACCAGTATTTATACGACCGGTTTTTATCCTCATTTAAAACAAAAGGTGAGAAAAAGCTGGGATTTATTATTTGAAAATGATATAGATTTATCAAAGCCGAATCAAGCTGCTCTTTGGGAATTGCGAAGAGAATGGATAGTGTCGTATAATGGGAGTAATGTATGAGAACAGAGCAGGAAATGATGAGTATAATACTTTCCATAGCAAAAAGTGATGATCGCATTAGGATTGTGACACTTGAAGGATCACGAACAAATATTAATATACCTAAAGATGAATTTCAGGACTATGATATTACATATTTTGTTGAAGATATGGAATCATTTATATCTAATGATGATTGGATTAATCAATTCGGGAATATTATAATGATGCAAAAACCAGAAGATATGGAGCTCTTTCCGGCTGAAGAAAAAGGATATTCATATCTTATGCTTTTTGATGATTATAATAAAATTGACCTTACTTTATTGCCGTTAGAAGATTTAGATAGTTACTTAAATGATGATAAACTGATAAAGGTTCTGATTGATAAAGATGTCAGAATTAAACAGGCTATCATACCTACAGATATTGATTATCATATAAAAAAGCCCACACCCGGAGAATATGATGATTGCTGTAATGAATTTTGGAATGTAACAACTTATGTTGTTAAAGGACTGTGCCGTAAAGAAATCCTGTTTGCAATTGATCATCTGAACCAGATTCTACGACATGAACTACTTAGAATGCTGTCATGGAAGGTTGGAATAGAAACAGGATTTACATTGAGTGTCGGCAAAAATTATAAGTTTCTAGATAAGTATATCTCAAAAAAATTATGGAGCAGATTGCTATCTACATATTGTATGAATTCTTATGAGAAGGTTTGGGAATCATTATTTATATGCCATGAATTATTTCGGGAAGCATCTAAAGAAGTATCAGAAATACTTTGTTTTGTTTATCCTGAGTATGATAAGAAGGTGACAAAATATACGGAAGATATGTATAATAAATACATGATATCTTGTAGCGCTGCTTATGAAGCGGATAAAAGTTCGGCAAATCATAATTTGAGGTAAATGCTATGAATAAATTTACGGAAAAGGAGTTAGAAGAAGCACTGAAAATTGTTTCTTCAACTATAACCAAATGTGAGAAAGCACAAATAAAGTTTGCAGAAGGGAGCTCTCAGTACACACTCCTTAAAAACAGAATAAAAGCAATGTATATTTCAAAATCATTATTAACGGATGAAGTTGTTACTGACAAATATACAAAAGAAGAACTGATAGAAGCACTGCGTCCTGTATCTTCAATTATCAGCAAATGCGAAAAGGCGCAGATGAAATTTGCAGAGGGCAGCTCTCATTACACTCGATTCAATAAGATTATAAAGGCAATGTATATTTCAGAATCATTGATAAAAGATGAAATCAGTAAGAACAGTTAAAAGAAATAGTTTGGTATCTTTGTTTAAGGGGGCATGTATATAAAAATGAACAGTATAGAATTAATACTAAAAAATCAAAGACAATTTTATGATTCCGGTGTAACTAAAAGCATAAAATTCAGAAAGGAACGCTTGCTGGAATTAAAAAAAGCCATTAAAGAAAATGAAAAAGAAATTCTGGATGCATTAAAAGAGGATTTAAATAAAGCTGAGTTTGAAGCATATGCAACTGAAATAGGCATCGTTTTAGAAGAAATTAACTTTATGCTTAGTAACATGAAGAATCTTTTAAAGGAAAAAAGAGTAAGAACACCGATTGCTCAGTTTTTTTCCTCCAGTAAAATTTACAAGGATCCCTATGGAATTATATTAATTATGGCTCCGTGGAATTATCCGTTTCAATTGGCAATTGCGCCGTTGATTGGGGCAATAGTGTGCGGGAATTGTTCTGTTATTAAACCTTCCAATTATTCGCCGGCGACATCTGCAGTAATAAATAAAATCATAACGCAAACCTTCAATCAATCTTATATTGCGGTAATTGAAGGAGGCAGAGAAGTTAATCAATCTATACTGGACCATAAATTTGATTTAATTTTTTTCACAGGAAGTCCTGAAGTAGGTAAAATAGTAATGGAAAAGGCTGCTAGGCATTTGACTCCGGTTGCTCTTGAGCTTGGAGGGAAAAGTCCTTGTATTGTTGATGAAACGGCGGATATTAAGCTTGCGGGAAAAAGGATCGCCTGGGGTAAATGTCTGAATTCGGGTCAGACCTGTGTAGCTCCTGATTATCTGATAGTTCATAGAAGCATAAAAGATAAATTAATAGATGAGATTAAAAGCAACGTGGAGAAATTTTATGGAAAATTCCCTGAAAACAATGAGGACTTTCCAAAGATTATCAACAAAAGGCATTTTGAACGATTAAAGGGCTTAATTCAGTCGGGTGAAGTAATATATGGAGGACGCAGTAATGAGCAAGCAAATAAAATAGCGCTGACTTTAATTGATCATGTGCAGTGGGATTCTCCTGTGATGCAGGAAGAGCTATTTGGTCCTATATTGCCGATAATTGAGTATGAAAACCCGGAAGATTTTCTTACTAGGATTAACTGTCGGCCAAAACCTCTTGCTCTTTATCTGTTTACAAAATCAAAGGAAATGGAGAAGAAAATTATTCGTGACCTTTCCTATGGTGGAGGCTGTATCAATGATACAATAGTTCATCTTGCCACTTCTTACATGGGCTTTGGAGGTGTCGGAGAAAGCGGAATGGGAAGTTATCATGGGACAGCAAGTATTCAGGCATTTTCACACAGTAAAAGCATCATGAAAAAAAGTAACTTAATAGACATTCCTTTACGTTATCCTCCTTATCAAAATCATCTCAAATTGTTAAAGAAGATTATGAAGTAGCTAATATATCAAGTTCATAGACTAAGGATTTGTTTTGATGATTATACTTTGAAAATTTTGTATATTTTTACCTGAATATAAAATTAATTTGATTATTTAATTGTAATAAAATTTTATATAAGAGCATAACTATTTAAGGTAACAATACCATTATTTTTAGGAGGTAACAATGTTAAAAAAGTTTGTTAAAAGGTTGATAGTTATGGCTTTGGTTTTAATTATGGTTATGCCGAACTTTGCTTTCGCCGCTGAGCATCAAAACTATCTATCTGCAGAAAAGATATTTACGCAATCAGAATTAGAAAAATTAGAAAATGAAATTGAGAAGAAGGCCCTAGAGCCTGATAAGGGAAATGAATTTTCCATTAGTCCGCAAGCAACCGGAACATATCCAAGGAGAAAAGGAGTTATTCTTGTAACAAAGGATAAACTTAAGGGTATAATACCGACAGGCCATGCGGCAATCGTATATGCTTACGGTACAGTAGTTGAATCCTTATCAGGAGGAGTAACAACAGGAGCAAATGATTGGTATCAAACAAGAACCACTTGCTATGGAGTTACCGTTAAAGGAACCACCGTAGCGCAAGATGAAGCGGCAGCAAACTGGTGCTATGCTCAGAGAGGGAAACCATACAATTGGAATTATCTTGATCCTTATACAAGAAGTAAATTTTATTGTTCTCAACTGGTATACGCAGCATTTTTAGATAGATACGGCATCAATTTGGATACATCGGATTTTGGAATTGCGGTTCATCCTATGGAGTTGGTGAATACCAGCAAAACATCTATAATATATCAAAAATAGGTAAAATGTATAAACCGAAGGGAAGTATCGGTTCTCTTCGGTTTAACTTATAGAAGAGGGTAAGAAGATGAAAAAATTTATTTACTTAATTGCTGTAATGGGAATCTTAATTATTATAAACGGGTGTGATAATATGGAATACAATCTAAAAACTTTAGATATGAAGCAAGTTAAGATTGGAGTAGTAGAGACAACTGCCGGTGATTATGACAGCAGAATTCACTGGTACGATGAAGATTTAAATAAGGTTTCACAGAAAAATATGAAATATGCAATGTTAGGCTCTGCATTCCACAATCCGGTTTACTATGGCAATGAAATATATATGATTCCTCAAGGATTGGGAAGTAAAAAGGATAGTAAAAAAGTAATAGGCTTAAATAAAAATGATTTTAAAATCACAGAATTTCCTTTTAAAAATATAGCATTAAATGATGTTGCCGTCAGCGGGAATTATATTTACACAATAAATACTCTCAACGGAAACACTCACATATGCAGGTTAGATAAAAATCAGAATACACTAGAAGAAGTAATACTAAACAATGAGTATGTAAGCGGAATTACGGCTGTTAAAGAGAAAATATATGCTTTTAGCGCAAATATGCTAAGTCCATCACCGGAGTTTTATATTTATATTTATAATGAAGACCTTGAGCTTTTGGATAAAAAGGATATTACTCAGTACGGAACAGGTCAATATAAATTTATGTATGATGAAAATTACTTATATACCGGGTCAATGATGACGAAGGAAGACAGACCTGCAAGCACAATATTAAAAATTTCTGTTGATACAAATGAAATTGAAGCTATAGATATAATCGAAGAATTTCCAAATGATATATTACAATATAAAGATAAGATAATAATAACAAATCATGATCTTATCGGTTATGAAGGAACTAAAATAACTGTTTTAGATAAAGCTACTCAAGAGTTTGAGTCTGTAGAATTAAACACAAAGACAGAATTTGCAGATATAATGGATAATTTTTTAGTTATATTGAATCAAGAAAAAATAAGTTTATATAATATTGAAAATAAATTTGAATTAATAAAGGAAATATCTATTGAGAAGAAAGATAATTCCTATATTTCAGGTATAATTATTATAGAATAGTTTTAAAGATATGGATAAATTATAAATAACCGCCAATACCAGGTAATACCAAGGTGTTGACGGTTTAATTCATATACTTTATCTGGGTTTAAGCTCAATTATACTATTATTAATATAATAATGTGATTTTCATTAATCATGTTTACCGGGTGCAATTCCCTTAATTAATAATTCTGTCCATTGTTCCGTATACGGCAAAATTTTTCGATAGATGTGGGGACTTGAGATTCCTTCAACAATGGCTTGAAAATAAAGAAAAAGGAATTCGTCCGAATATTTTAAATCGACCTTGCCTTCTTTACGTCCTCTATGAAATAAGTCAATCATCATACTAAGGCCCCTTTCGTTGCATTGCTGCATAATCAATGATAATCCATCATCTTTCTTTTTGGTGTAGAAATCCATCATATCTAAATAAAACTGTCTACTGATTTTATCTATATAATTGAGTTTATTTTTGCTCATAGCAATTATGGTTTCTTCGAAAGGCTTATTTTCATCCATAATTTCTTGGGCTGTTTTTTCTATTTTATCTAAGAAAGACTTAAAAACTTCATTAATAAGATTTTCTTTACTCACAAAATACTTAAAAATCGATGTTTTTCCAACATTTGAGTGTTTTGAAATTTCATCTATTGTTAAATTTTCTATTCCGGAATCTTTATTGATTAAATCAAAGGTTGCTTTTAAAACTTGATTTTTCTTTTCCTGTGTCCGCTTTTCATAACCGCTCATTGATAATCCCTTCCTTTTGTTCATCATAGTTAAAAAATATTTATAAAAAAATTTAGTTCATATTATTCTTTTTTTATATTATATATTAATAGTTATGAATTATCAAACAATAATGTTTCTAAATTTATATTTTTTAATTGACTGAAATGATAAAAGGCGATATAATTGAATTAATAAATGAACTTTAGTTTATAACAAAGTAAAAAATGCAATAATATGAACTATAAAGATATAAATGGTTCTAATTTATTGCATTTGGATTTTTAAACTTTGCCTTAAACCGGAAAGCACGTTATTAAACTATTTTAAAATATTTTTTAGAAGGAGTTTAAGTGTTATGTCAGAAATTGTTAAAGTGCAGGGACTGCAAAAAAAATTCGGTAAATTTAAAGCATTGCATGATGTTACATTCATGGTAAATACCGGAGAAGTCGTAGGATTTATTGGACCGAACGGTGCGGGGAAGTCAACAACTATTCGTACCTTGCTGGGAATTATTAATCGCGATGCCGGAGATGTGAAAATTTTCGGTAAAGACGTTTGGAGGGACAGTCTTGAAATTCATAAACGAATTTCTTATGTTCCGGGAGATGTTGCTCTTTGGGGCAACCTAACAGGCGGAGAAATTATTGATTTATTTATTAAATTACATGGAGGGGGAGACAAGAATAAACGTGATTATTTGATTAAACGTTTTGAGCTGGATCCTAAAAAAAAGTCAAAAGGATATTCAAAAGGAAATCGTCAGAAAGTCGGATTAATTGCAGCGTTATCAGTTGATTCTGATCTGTATATTTTAGACGAACCGACTTCAGGACTTGATCCGCTGATGGAATCGGTTTTTCAAGATGAAATTGAAAAAATAAAGCATGCCGGAAAGTCAATATTGCTATCTTCTCATATTTTAAGCGAAGTTGAACGCTTAGCAGACAAGGTTGTTATCATTCGTCAGGGAAAAGTAGTTGAAACGGGAACACTCGATGAATTGAGACACTTAACGCGGTCGACAGTAACTTTGGCAGTTGAAAGTGATATTTCTGGGATGGCGTCTGTCAGAGGTGTTCATGATTTTATTCAAACAGGAAATCAAGCAACATTCTCTGCGGATAATGAATATATAAACAGCATTTTATCCGAAGCAGTAAAATTGGGCGTTAAAAAATTTGAATCTGTGCCGCCAACGCTTGAAGATTTGTTCATGCGTCATTATGAAGTTTAAGGACGGAATGGAGGAAAATATTATGAAAGAGAAATTTGCACGTTGGAATATACTGTTTATACAATATCTGAAGCGTGATTGGAAAAAAATTATTGTCTGGATTTTAGGCTTAGGTTTATTTTCGGGTGGCTTTATTCCGGCTTTTGAAGAAATCAGCAAAGGACAAGGCTTAGTTGGGATGTATGAAACCATGCAAAATCCTGCCATGATTTCTATGGTTGGCACTACTCCTATAGATCTGGCAGCTGACTATACTTTAGGTGCAATGTATGCAAATGAAATGCTGTTATTTTGCGCATTGTTTTCGATGATTATAGCTGCTCTGCATGTCGTGAGCCATACCCGTAAGGAAGAAGAGCTTGGGCTTACAGAATTGGTTCGTTCTTTTCAAGTAGGACGCGGGGCTAATTCTCTTGCAGTTATTACTGAAACAGTGGTGATTAATATTTTATTAGCTCTTTTTATCGGTGTTATTATGACTTCATTTGGTGCAGATACAATTTCTGCAGAGGGTTCATTTTTATTTGGGGCATCAATTGGGCTGGCAGGCATCCTTGGGGCTGTAATTGCACTATTTATGGCGCAAATTATGCCTACTTCATCGGGAGCTGTAGGATTATCTCTAGGAATTACAGCTTTGCTTTATATAGTACGTGCGGGCACAGATGTGTCAAATATAAATTTCACATTGGCAAATCCTATGGGATGGACTTATATGACATATCCGTTTACTGAAAATAATTGGGTACTTTTGATTTTGATTATAGCCTTTTGCATTATTATGATTCTGGCTGCCCTTGCACTTGAGGGCAGACGTGATATGGGGGCGGCTTATTTACCTGAAATAGAAGGTCGAAGTACAGCTAAAAAATCATTATTATCAGTGCATGGTCTATTTATTAAGATTAATAAAGGTGTAATGATTAGCTGGCTGATTGCATTGACAGTCATGGGAGCAGCTTATGGTTCGATTTACGGAGATATGCAAAGCTTTGTAGGAAACAACGAAATGCTTAGTAAAATGTTTGCTGTGGCGGGAGTTTCAATTGAAGAATCATTTACAGGAACTATTATGATGGTAATGATTGGCCTTGCCTCTATTTTGCCAATTACTATTGTTAATAAGCTTTTTTCAGAGGAATCACGACTTCGTTTGAGCCAGCTTTATTGTACAAAAGTAACCAGATATAGTCTCTACTGGACAACTGTAATTTTGGCGAATGTTGCCGGAATAGCGGGGATTTTACTGGCTTCAGGAGGTCTTGGCGGTGCGGCAATTTTTGCAATGGGAGATAGCTCATCTATGAATATCAGAGATTTTTTATATGCCGGTTATAATTTTTTACCTTCCGTATTATTCTTTATTGGACTTGCGGCTTTGGCTTTGGGCTGGGCACCAAAACTGGGCAAGATTATATATATATATCTTGGATATTCATTTGCTTTAAATTATTTCGGAGGAATCTTAGATTTACCTGAATGGTTTTCAAAAACAGCTGTTCAAAGTTGGATTCCAAGGATGCCGGTAGATAATTTTGACGGGAAAATATTTATTATTATAACAATGATTAGTATAACATTGATGATATTGGGATATATCGGATATTGCAAGCGCGATATGACAGAAGGAGCTTAGAAGCTTAAATGACTAATTTAGAGTAAAATAAAACAAATAGAAATATAGCGAATGTAATTTCGTATTATAAACAAAAAAAGAACAAAAAGCTATGAAAAGCACATCAATCATTGGAAAGGTAATGATTAATGTGCTTTTTTACAGAAAAATATAGCGAAGTACCTGAGTATAAAAATATTTTTATAATAATTATTATAAAAAAAGTAATGATATGAGTGTTATTGATTTTTAATTTGAAATTTATGTCTTTTTATTATATAATATGAATAAAGATGATAAAATAAGTATTTGGAGGAATATGATGAAGGTAAAAGTCTGTGTAGGTTCAAACTGTACATTTTTAGGGTCTATGAGTATTTTAGATCAGATTGATGACTTAAGGGAAATTATTAGTGAGAATTCAGATGATTATAGTGATGAAGACTTGGAAGTAGAAGCAATTAAATGTCTGGGATTTTGCAAAGATACTGATGAAAAGGTAGCACCTATTGTAGTTATAGATGATGAGCCTATGTATAATGCTACAGGCCAGACTGTAATGGAGAAGATTATTAACAAAATCAGAAAGTGACAGAATAAACGTGGAGGAAAATTATAATGAAAGAAAGTTATGTTGATCTGATAAATATAAGGAGGCAGGTATTCGCAAAGATTGCTAAGATGGCTTATGACGGAGATGATTTAAGCAAATTAGAGAAGGCATCTTTTGAAATTTTACCGGGAGAAGTAGCTACATACAGAGACAGTATATTCAGAGAAAGAGCGATAGTAGATGAACGGCTGAGACTTACAATGGGACTAAACGCAAGAAAACCAACCGAGTACTATCACGTTGCTGACGGAATTACTGAGGTTGATGTAGATAAAACTCAATTTATTGAGCCTTTGGTAAATGTTATTACTTTTGCATGTGAAGCGTGTCCTACCAAGGCATTTTTTGTAACTGACAATTGCAGAAAGTGCTTAGCACATCCTTGTACTAATGTATGCCCGACAAATGCGGTTTCTATAGGAAAGAACAGGGCTATTATTGATCAAGATAAATGTATAAAGTGCGGAAGATGTAAAGAAACTTGTCCGTACAGCGCAATTGTAAAATATGAAAGACCCTGTGCCGCTGCATGCGGGGTTGATGCAATAGACAGTGATTATTTAGGAAGAGCACAGATAAATATGGATAGATGCGTATCCTGTGGAAATTGTGTTGTTCAGTGTCCTTATGGTGCTATTTCGGATAAATCCCAGATTTATCAGCTTATCAAATCACTAAAAAATAATACTCATATGTATGCTATAATAGCTCCTTCATTTTTAGGACAGTTCGGGCCTTTGGCTTCACCTGTTCAAATATTTGAGGGCATAAAACAGCTTGGATTTAAAGATGTTGTAGAAGTAAGCTTAGGAGCTGATATTACAACTTTGAAGGAAGCGAATGAATTTCTTGAAAGAGTACCGAACGAAATTCCTTATATGGGAACAAGCTGCTGTAACTCTTGGGCTATAATGGTCCAAAAATTGTTTCCGGATCAATATGAATATATATCGGATTCTGCGTCTCCAATGGTTGAGACTGCAAAGTATATTAAGAAAAAGGATCCAAACGCAAAGATAACCTTCATAGGACCTTGTATTTCTAAAAAATTAGAAGCACTGAGAGATGATGTTAAGGATTATGTACATTTTGTAATAACATTTGAAGAACTTATGGGAATGTTTGTTGCAAAAGGAATAGAATTGTCAGAAATAGAGGTATCTAATGAGATAAAGGATGCTTCTTCGCTTGGCAGAGGATACGCGATAGCCGGAGGAGTAGCTGAGGCAGTAAAAAGTACCGCCATGTCAATTGATCCGTCAAGAGAGATAAATGTTGAAGGTGCATCGACTCTGCATGAATGCGTAAAGCTTATGAGACTTGCAAAGGCAGGTAAAAAGAACGGGTATCTGCTTGAAGGCATGGCATGCTCGGGAGGATGTATTGCCGGACCGGGAACAATAGCTTCATTAAACAGAGTAAGAAAAGCTGTGACAGAGTTTAAAAATAAGGCAGCATGTAAATCACCGCTTGATAATGATATTATCGATGAAAATTTAAGAAAAAAATAAATTAAGATTATTAATAATACCATAAATGCAAATAATATTATTAAAATTGCGCAAACCAAAACAGCGCTATAGTAAGATAAGGCTAATGGGTGGGAGGAACAAAGATGAGCATACGACCCGAATTGAATACGAAGCTGGATGCAAAGACATTCCGAAGTTTTTACTATCTTAAAGAAGAGCTGGTTGGTTTTTGCAGGACGTTCGGCTTGCCACCTGCCGGAGCAAAGGAAGATATAAGCGATAGAATTGCACATTATTTAGATACCGGCGAAATTTTACCTGTTAAGTTAATATCCCGAACAAAACAAGATATAAAAACTATTAATTTAAACACACAAATTGAGCCTGACTTTATCTGTTCAGAGCAGCACCGTGCATTTTTTAAAAGTCAGATTGGAGATAGCTTTTCATTTAATGTTATTTTTCAGAAATGGCTCAAAGGCAATGCAGGAAAAACTTATTCACAGGCGATTGAGGCGTACCGTCAAATAGTTGAGGATAAGAAAAAAGGAAAGACTGAAATTGATAAGCAGTTTGAATATAATACTTATATCAGAGACTTTTTTTCTGACAATCATGGCAAGACTCTTAAAGAGGGAATTGCATGCTGGAAATACAAAAAAAGCTTGCAGGGACATAATTGTTATGAGAAATCAGATTTGATTGTATTGGGATAAGATGTAACAAATAAAAAATAAAGAGCTTGANNTCAAGCTCTTTATTTTTTATTTTTACTTATATGAGAATTTTCATATTAAATAAACAAAAAATTCCATAATTATTCTGCTTAAATAAACAAAAGAAATTATAAATTTACATTTATTTGCATTATTTTTTGCATTATAATATTATGCGATTTTAAGTAATATAATTGTCAAATATTATATTTTTAATGAAAAAAACAGTATTGGCAAGGCTTGTTCAATGAGAAGAATGACGAAACTTGCTTCTTGACTTTACTTTTAATTAAGTATTATCTTATGTATAAGAACACAATACTAATCTCAAATTAAAACCTTGTTAAAAAAAATTTGCAAAGAACCTTACAAGTTTTTTAGTCAATTTTAAGTGCATCAACAAAATTTGAGACTATAAGGTTTTTTATTAGATATTAGTAGAAAAATTTATTAGAAGAGGGGAATTTATATGAAAAAAGTAGTATATTTGGTTTTTTGTTTAATCTATCTCATATCCAGCTGTATACCTGTATTTGGCCAGGATTATGACTATGGAAACAGTTGGGCTAAAAATGAGATTGATTATATGAAGAACAGGGGGATTGTTTCGGGTTATCCGGATGGAACTTTTAAACCGAGCAACAACATGAGTAAGGCAGAATTTTATAAAATTGTCAATAGCATAATGGGCTTTACTCAAAAATCTGAAATTAATTTTAATGATGTTGTTTCTGAAAATTGGTATTATGATGAGGTTATGAAGGGTGTAGCAGCTAATTACATACTTCCTGCAGAATCTTTGAATGCAGGGGAAAACATTACCAGAGGAGAGGTTGCCAGAATAATCGGTATAGTTTTCGGAATAGAAGAGGACAAGGCTGAAGCATCTAAGTTTGAGGACAGCGTGACTTTTCCGGAAGAGCTTAACGGTATCATAGGTGGATTGAAGAAAAATGGATTTATAAACGGATATCCGGATGGAACCTTTAAAGTAGATGCTGAAATTACAAGAGCAGAAGTAGTAAAGATATTACATGAAATTTCAGGTGAAATAATTAACGAGGAATGCACTGTAAATACAAGTACAGATAAAAATCTTGTGGTTAATACAACAGATGTAACCTTGAAAGATACAACAATAGGAGGGAATCTATACTTGGCGGAAGGTATAGGAGAAGGCAGTATATTTCTTGAAAATGTAACAGTAAAAAGCAAGGTAATAGTAAGCGGAGGCGGAGCAAACAGTATCAATATCAGAAATTCTGAACTGAACTCATTGCTTGCTGATAAAAAACAAGGATTAGTAAATATAGTTTTTTCTGATGCAAAAGCGGAAGAAGTTAAAACCGTAAATCAGGTAAGATTGCAGCTAAGTCAAGGAAGCCATATTAATAAGCTTGAACTTAAGGATAATGCAAACCTTATATTGGATAAGAGTTCATCAATAGAGAGTCTTATAATAACAGGAAAAGATATAGTTATAGATTCACAAGGAACAATAAAATACATAAAGTCTGCAAGTCAATTCAAAATTAACGGTACAACAGCAAAAGCCGGTATAGAATATAAAATGCTTGATGGAAAGTTTGAGGAATTAAATAAGGTTTCAACACCAAATACAGATCCTGTATATGTAGACCCTGTAATTCCTGAAAATCCGGGAGTAAACAAAACAGAATTAGCAGCAGTGATAGCACAAGCACAGGCAAAGAATGAAGAGCTTTATACAGAAGATTCATGGGAAGCATTTGCAGAAGCGCTTCAAGAAGCTATAAATGTAAATAGTAATGCAAATGCAACACAAGAGCAGGTAAATGAGGCTTTGGCAAACCTAACTGCAGCAATGAACGGATTAACAGAAAAAGAAGATCCGGTAGAACCTGAAGTAGATAAAACACAATTAGCAGCAGTGATAGCACA
>DGYI01000034.1:0-3499 GCA_002396645.1 Firmicutes bacterium UBA5010 | reverse complement strand
TATACAGAAGATTCATGGGAAGTATTTGCAGAAGCACTTCAAGAAGCCATAAATGTAAATAGCAATGCAAATGCAACACAAGAGCAGGTAAATGAGGCTTTGGCAAATCTAATTGTAGCAATGAACGGATTAACAGAAAAAGAAGAACCGGCAGATCCGCAGATTACAAATATTATGCCTAATGAAGATGTAACTCTTAGTGCCGGACAGGAATTGACTGTTAGTTTCAACGCACCGGAGGGTGGAACAGCTCGTTTTAGAATATTGGTATCAATACAATCAAATAGTATTAATAGTAATGATTATACAAAAATAATGAATGAGGTATCACCGGGATATTATTCAGCTGAATGGACTCTTCACGAAGGGATAGCCGGAACTTTTGAAATTGAAGTCAATTATGAAAAAGATGGGCATAAATTAAGAGATATTGCAGAAGGAAAATTAATCATAGAACAAAATCCGGTAGATCCACCGGTAGATAAAACACAATTAGTAGCAGCAATAGCTCAAGCACAGTCAAAGAATGAAGAAGACTATACGGAAGAATCATGGGAACCATTTGCACAAGCCTTAGCATCAGCTATAGCAGTAAACAATAACGAAGAAGCAACACAAGAGCAAGTAGATGAAGCTTTAGTGAATCTGATTACAACAATGAATGAGCTAGTAGTAAAAGAAGATCCGGTAGATCCGGAAATAGACAAAACACAATTAGTAGAAGCGATAACAGAAGCGCAGACAAAGAATGAAGAAGACTATACAGAAGAATCATGGGCACCATTTGCACAAGCTTTAGAACTTGCAATACAAGTAAGAGATAATGAAGAAGCAACGCAAGAGGAGGTAGATGGAGTCTTGGCAAGTCTAAGATCAGCAATGAATGCATTAGTGGCAAAAGAAGATCCGGTAGATCCGGAAGTAGACAAAACACAATTAGTAGAAGTGATAGCAGAAGCGTTGACAAAGAATGAAGAAGATTATACAGAAGAGTCATGGGCACCATTTGCACAAGCATTGCAAGCTGCAATACAAGTAAGAGACAACGAAGAAGCAACACAGGAGCAAGTAGATGAAGCTTTAGCGAATCTGACTGCAGCAATGAACTTATTGGTAGAGGAAGATAGACCTACTCCTGAAATAATAGCAACATTCCATAGATCTATGATAGGCAATTTCGGACATGTTTCCATACAAGTTCAAAATATAGAAGGCGCTGCTAAATTTGATGTAGTATACCATCTTTCAGATAATCCTGATGGAAGTCAAAACATACAGGAAACTCAAATAGTTGATATAGGACAAAGGGCAGGATTAATATTCTATGATCCTAATCAATATAATACTATTACTATCAGAATTTATGACGTGAATAAAGTTTTGCTTTATACATTCACAGATATAGTGCCTGTACAATAAAGGCAAAATCTTAGATACAAATATTTAAGTATGTCAATCTATCCTGAGACATCATTCTTGGGGTAGATTGATGTATGAATTCCAATAAAACCGATACATAATTAACTTTCGCAGCAAAGTATTAAATAAAAAATAAAGGGAGGTAACAACATGAAGAAAATGAGCAGATTTTTAGCATTATTACTCGTTATGGCTTTAATCTTGCCGGGATTCACATTTGCGGAGGATGTGAATAATTTTGGGTCTTCTGAATCAAAGGTATTGGAAAGAGCTATTGATAAATTCAAGCCTGCTTCAGAAACCGAATCGATTAAGCTAAAAGATATTGCAGGAGAATTTTTTGATGACGACGATGAGGTAAGAATCATTGTTGAATTAAAATCTAATCCGGCAATAGTTTTTGCTACAGAAAAAAATTTAAAATATGAAGAGATGTCCGAATCTTCAATTGAACAAATCGAGAGAAGAATAAACAATGAACAGGAACAAGTTAAGAAAAGTATTAAATTAAACAATGTAAATATGAAGTATTTGAACAGCTTCAATACCGCATTTAACGGCTTCAGCGGAACAGTTAAATTCGGCGATATTGAGCTTATTGAAAAATTACCGCAGGTTAATAAAGTTTACATATCCAACGAATATGAAAGACCGGATATAAAGCCGGATATGGATACTTCAAAGGATATGATTGGAGCACTTCCGACTTGGGATATAGGATATAAGGGCGAAGGAACTGTAGTTGCCATTATAGATTCAGGTATTGATCCAAGCCATAGAGATATGGTGCTTAGCGAAGGAACTACTCCTAAAATAACACAGGAAACGTTAGTAGGAAAGAATTTGCTCGGTAAATATTATACCGAAAAAGTTCCATACGGATATAACTATTATGATTTGAATTATGAGATAAAAGATAAGGGTCCGGATCCATCAATGCACGGTATGCATGTTGCGGGTATAGCAGGAGCAAACGGTGATGTTGAGAATGAAGGTATTAAAGGAGTTGCTCCGGAGAGTCAATTGCTTGCTATGAAAGTATTCTCCAACGATCCGATTTATGCAACAACATTCAGTGATATATATTTGGTAGCTATAGACGAATCTATAAAACTCGGAGCAGATGTCCTCAATATGAGCTTAGGCTCAACATCGTCATTTTATATGCCTGAATCTGCAGAAGATGTTGCTATAACTAATGCTACAAATAATGGAATAGTATGCTCTGTTTCGGCAGGAAACTCCGGTTCCATGACTTATGGCTGGACTGCGACAAACTCGGGATATCCTTGGAAAGAAAATCCTGATATAGGTGTAGTAGGATCACCGGGACTTAACAAAGATACTATTCAAATAGCATCAATTCAAAATACTCATCAAAAAGCTAATGCAATAACTTATATCAAAAATGGTGAAGAACATAAAGCTGCTATGGCTATAGCCGGAGAAATTAATCCATCGGAAGTATTCTCAGATGCTCAGCAATTTGCTGACGGCGGTTCAGGTCATCCATCTGAGCTGACAAATGTTGCAGGTAAAATTGCGTTGGTGGTTCGAGGAGGCTTAACAGCCAATTTTGTAGATAAAATACAAAATGCTCAGAATGCAGGTGCAATAGGTATTATAGTTCGTAATCACGAAGCAGGAGGAGAAGCTTTAGTAAATATGGCTACACCGGATGGCCAAACCATACCTGCCGTATTTGTAGGCTATGCAGGAGGACTTGAATTATTAGGATTAGAAAATAAGGAAGTTATATTTACGGATGAAATGATAACTGTAGCAAATCCAAACGCAGGTAAAATGGCAGACTCTTCATCTTGGGGAGTAACACCTTCACTGGAATTAAAACCTGAGCTGACAGCTCCTGGTGGCATGATATATTCTACATTAAATGACGATAAATACGGAACAATGAGCGGTACTTCAATGGCGGCACCTCATGTATCGGGAGGAGCAGCTCTTGTAATGGAATATATCAAAGAACATGAAATTTATGGACAATTAAATTTGTCGCAGCAGGCAAGGCTTGCTAAGGTGCTGTTGATGAATACCGCAAATCCTATATTGGATGAATATG
>DGYI01000030.1:35686-35922 GCA_002396645.1 Firmicutes bacterium UBA5010 | reverse complement strand
TGGTATAGGAGTTTCTGGGATGCTAGGTTCAGTAGGTTCCGGATTCTCCGGTTCAGGTTGTACCGGAGGCTCAGGATTTTCAGGTTCAGGCTCTACCGGTGGTTCGGGACTTGCATAATCTCTCGAGTATGTAAGTATAATCTCATTGTCAACTTCACCTACTACTATGCTTCTAAGCTGATCTGCAGGGTCTAATGCGTAGTATACAGTATTTTCATCTTCTCCGACAGCTGTTC
>DGYI01000030.1:396-35655 GCA_002396645.1 Firmicutes bacterium UBA5010 | reverse complement strand
AACTACCTTTATTGTAGTTGCTTTTCTTGAGTCAATAACTCTTTCATAGAAAATATTTATTACATTTTCGTTTTCTTGTAGCACTATAGTTAAATCATCAGGATTTTGTACTTCAAAAGGTGTGTCTAAAGTTTCTGTTCCTCTTAAATTTGGCGTTGCAGTAAATTGAACTCCTGCATAGCTGTTTGCAGCTGTGCCTAAAACTTCTTCCTCAGTTACTGTTCCGTTTAAATCTATAGTCTTGTAGTAATGATTTACCGTAATCGTTGCAGGTATTGTTAAATCTATTTCACCTTCATAATAAAGATTTATAGTATTTATTCCTTTTACAAGCTTAANNAGCAACTACAATAAAGGTAGTTTTATTCCTTTTACAAGCTTAAGCTCTAATCCAGGAATTGCTTCAACAAATTTAAGCTCTAAATCTCCAAATTGACTTTCATTAACTACTGCTGTATAAATATCTCCTGCATAAAAGATATCTGCAATACCCTCAATTATAGTTCCTGTTTGAACATTAGCAACACGTTTACCATCTACAATTTCATAGGTAGTAAATTTATAGTTGTGATTTACTACTAATTCAGCTTTATCTCGTTTGTCTTCTTCTTTGCTGAAATAAAGTTTAATTACATCGTTAGTTTCTTCTAATTTTACTTTTTCATATGCATTTGCAGCAAGAGTAAGCTCTTCGTTAAACTCAAAGCCTTCTTTATAAAACTCACCTAAGTCTGCACTAAAATATTGGCCTGCATAAAAATCTTTGTATGTTTTAGATGTACCGATTTCAGTTGATTCTATTGTTTCAGTCTCATTATTTTCATTGGTAATTTTAGTATAGGTTACATAATAAGGCTGTACTTCAATAGATACTTTTTCACCTAATTCATCTTCATATTTTCTGTATCTTAATTCAATTTCAGAATCTCCGCTTAGTATTAAGGACGTTTTATTCTCATCATAACGCTTATAAGCATCCTTCTCTTTAACATCTACGTTTACTGTTTGACCAACTTTACCTTTAATAATGTCATCTTCATCAGATTCATCTATTGTAATCTCATTTCTTACAATTTCTCCGTCATCATTAACATAGGTTTTCCATGTTTCGTAAATATGTTTAACTCTTAGCTGAGCATCCTCAAGGCTGTCCTTTAATGTAACATTATAGTAAATATAAAATACATTTGTCTTACCTGAAAGTGTCTGTTCTCCGGTAGCTCCGCCTACACATTCATAATTATAGTCATCAAAGTGCGGATTTGTTATTTGCACAGGAGTGTACTTGCTTCCTATATAAAAATCTCCTTTTACGTTTTCAGTCACTATCCCTGATCCGGTTGTAACCCATCTAGGTTCCACTGTTTCAATTCCATCTATTATTGTAGTTACAAGCTTATATTCAGTAACTTCGTACTCATGAATTACAGTTATTGTTGCGTCAACTCTTTCATCCTTCTCATAGTAGATATGAATAGTATTTCCACTTTCTTTTACAATCTGTTTCAGCTGAGCATCAGGAGTAGTTTGAGTAAATCCATTAGGCTTAGCTATAGCTGTAAAATCTTCACCGATATATGCTTTTACCGCATCATCCTCTTCAGTAGTTTCAGTAATTCCATCTACTTTGATTGTTTTATAATGATGAATTACAGTTATATCTGCTTCTCTACGATTATCAATTGTTTTTTCATAATTAATTGTATATTCATTTTCGCCTTCGTTTAAAGTAACCACATAATTACCGTTGCTATTTGCAGCTACATCCGGACTAATAGAAACAACTTTAAAATCATCTTTTAGTTTCGGTGTTATTGTTTGTTGTGAGGTTGCCTTTAAATTAGTAATTTTATCAGATTCTTGAGGAAGTACTGATTCCACTAAAACATATTTTCCGTCTTTTACAGTCCAGGTTTTAACAGTATAGTTATGATTTACTTTCAAAGATGCTTCAGCACGTTCATCAATCTCGCGAGTATATTTTAGATTGATTGTGTTTAAACCTTCTTTTAGGATTACATTTTCATACTTATCAGATTCTTTTTCTACTAATGCATATTCTTCACCAAGCAACTTAGCAGTGTAAGAATCTCCCTTATAAAGACTAAATTCTTTTTGTATAATAGGAGCATCTGTTTTTACTTCTACAGTTCCATCTGATTTATATGTAGTTGTTGTAACTACATGATTTACAGCTACATCTGCCAAAATAGGATTATAATAAAGCTTAATAACATTATCATTTGCTGTTATTTTTAATGTTGTATTACCTGTAGCAAATTCATAATTATCATTTTTATATTTATGAGCGTAGTTTTCATCTGTTTCTTCTGCAGATACTACACTATGAAGCTTAGCAGGATTACCGTTTTTAGTATTTACTTTATCATATTTTGCATATGTATTATCTTCTCGTTTTGATGTCTTATCTGCCTTATAATATTCTACGATATACGGATAAGATGGTATAGTACCTTGAACCTTTGGCACAACAAAATTTGCATCTTTTACCTCACCAAGTACCGTTACACCGTTTTCAGTAGTTGCAAGTACATAAGAAAGTGTTGTAATACCATTTGTATCATAACTTACACCTTCCTTAAAGTCAGGATGAGATGTGTTTAGCTTAACACGGTAAGTTAAGGTATATGTAGTCCTGGTTTTGTTACTCTCTGTTTTTGTCGATACACGTGTTATATCACTTTCATTTCTTAAGTCCCACGTAAGCAGCTTTTTGTCTCTGTCAAATGTGAGAACTGCCTTACTCGCAATATCATAGTTTACATTTAGGTTTCTGTTTGCTTCCTCATCAAATTGGATAAATTCCCCCATTGGATCAGTGATTACCCAAGCTTGCATTTGTTTTTTAATATTATTAGATATAATTTCAAATGCAGTAGTCAATTGAGAAACATTATCTGCTGAAATGTTTTGAGTAGCAAAGCTGGCTAGCCAATTATTAACGGGTTGACCATTAACAGTCTCGGTTGCTCCAAAGTTGATAGTGTAAAGTTTAGCATTGTTGTTTGCTTCTGATTTAATAGAATCAGCTATACCAGGAACGTCTTTATAATCATTCCAAGATGCATAAGTTCTTCCTCCACTTGTGCCAGGCATGTATTCCTTTGAATTTAAATCTCTTTTATTAAGATTATCTGATACATAAAAAGTAGGCACACCATCTGTTAGTAATACAACAAAAAGATTATCTATATTTCTTACATCACTTAATAGATTATTGGCAATACGTAGCCCACCTTCTATATTAGTACCTCGATTTTCTGAATCACTATCTATTGTCATGTTATTGATTGCATTTTTTACGCTTGATACACCACTGCTTTGATTCGCCTCAGTCCAGTTTAATATTCTTCTAGCATTGCTATCAAATTGAACTACTGCCATTTTACGACTGGCTCCAAGATTATCTTTTACAAAATTATCTACAAATGTATTTGCGGCATTTTTTGCAGCGTTTATTCGATATCCGTTATTCTCATACATACTTCCTGAGTTATCAATTACAATAACTACTGCTGCATCCGGTGAAATGAAGGTTTCTGTAACCTCTTCAGTAGTTGATACTTTTAAGGTAATGTCGAAGGCATCTGTTCCTATTTGATTTATAGATTTCTCCATAATAACTGTGTCATTGTTTTCAGGTCTTACCTCTACTCCATATCTCGTACCTAAACTTCCATTGCTTTGAACAACTTGACTGTCAAACCCATCAGCAAATATGCTGGCAGGAATAAACGATAAAATCATTGCTATAACAATAATCATAGATATCGGTTTTTTACTTTTTTCTCTTAACATCTTAATTCTCCTTTTCATTTTAGAAATTCGGAATTAATATGTGGTAGCAGGACAACCCTAGTAACGTACCTTAGGCTCCACGCTTTGCGCCCTTCCCTTTCAGAAAGTTTACCTTTTCAATATTTCCGTATTTTATCTGTTATTTTGTTACTATAATTAAATTATACAAATATCGGTCACAATTTAGTCACAAAGTTCTATTTTTTTACTTTTTTTGTAAAAAGTTTAGTATAATTAAAATTAGTTTATACATAGTATAAGCTAATTTTTTTATTTATTAAAATACAAAAACTTTTTTTTCAAAAGTCAATATAATTATTGACAATTATTATCCTTAACAATAAAATAAGAATTAAGAGAATAAAAGGAGGATTTATATAATGAAAATTTTAATGACCGGTAACGAGGCTATAGCACGCGGTGCATATGAAGCCGGAGTTACTGTTGCTTCTGCCTATCCCGGTACTCCAAGTACAGAAATTATGGAAAATTTCTCACAATATGAAGGTGTGCATTCGGAATGGGCAGTAAATGAAAAGGTTGCATGTGAAGTTGCTGCCGGCGCGTCAATTCGCGGTGCTCGTGCCTTTGCAGCTATGAAGCATGTCGGCTTAAACGTTGCGGCTGATGGATTCATGTCATATGCTTACCACGTAACTAACGGAGGATATGTTCTTATAACAGCAGATGAGCCAAATATGCACTCATCACAAAATGAACAAGATAATAGATATTTTGCATTGTTTGGGAAAACTGCTCTTGTTGAGCCAACTGATTCTCAAGAATGTCTTGATTTCATGAAAGAAGCTTTTGAAATAAGCGAGAAATACGAGACTCCTGTACTATTCAGAGTAACTACTCGTACTTGTCACTCTAAATCAATAGTTACTATAGGAGAAAGAGTTGTTCCTCCTATAAAAAATTATGTTAAGGATCCAAGAAAAAATCTTATGGTCCCTGCTAACTCAAGAGCAAGACATCCTGAAATTGAGAATATAAGACTTGCCGGATTGCAAGAATATTCAAATAATTGCTTTATGAATAAAATTGAGTACAATGATACATCAATCGGTATAATAACAACCGGTATTGCATATCAGTATGCAAAGGAAGTTATGGGAGATAAGGCTTCTTATCTAAAAATAGGATTTGTAAATCCCCTTCCTGATAAAATGATAAGAGAATTTGCTTCTAAAGTTGATAAGCTTTATATTATAGAAGAAAATGATCCTTTTATCGAATCTCAAGTAAGAGCAATGGGAATTGAATGTATCGGTAAAGATGTATTCCCTATCTGCGGAGAATATTCACCTGAATTGTTGAGAGAAATACTGTTAGGGGTTAAGCCTGAATGTTCATATGAAACAGAAATGCAAGCTCCTGCAAGACCTCCTGTATTGTGTGCAGGATGTCCACACAGAGGATTGTTCTTTGAGCTTGGAAAATATAAAAACAAAGCATATTTCAGCGGAGATATAGGATGCTATACTCTCGGAGCAATGAATCCGTTAAATGCTCTTGACTCCACAATCTGTATGGGAGGCTCAATAACAGGCGCTCATGGATTTGAAAAAGCTAACGAGATAGCAAATGATAAATCAATGAAATCCTTCGCTTTAATCGGAGATTCAACATTCTTCCATTCAGGAGTGACAGGATTAATAAATACAACATACAACAATTCAGCTATAACTACTTTAATACTTGATAACAGCATAACCGGTATGACGGGTCATCAGGAAAATCCGGGTACAGGAAAAACTGTAAGCGGACAAGCAGCACCTGTGGTTGATATCGAAGCACTATGTTATGCTTGCGGTATTAAAAAAGAAAATCTGATAATCGTTGATCCTTATGATATTAAGGCAACAAGAGATGCACTTAAAAAAGGCTATGATGCTACAGAGCCGTTTGTTATAATAACAAAACGTGAATGTGCTTTATTAAAACCTATTATTAAAAAACGTGCAAATATGAAATCTAAAGTTGATCCTGATAAATGCAGATCTTGTAAGGCTTGCTTAAGATGCGGATGTCCTGCATTGATGTTCGAAGGAAAAACAAGAATTGACAGTGACGCATGCAACGGATGCGGAGTTTGTGTACAAATCTGTCCATTCGGAGCAATAGAAAAGGTGGGTGAATAATATGTCAGGTGTTAAAAATATCCTTTTGGTCGGAGTTGGCGGTCAGGGAACTATACTTACATCAAAAATACTTTCTAAAGGCTTTGTTGAAAACGGATATGATGTTAAAATGGCTGAAATACACGGCATGAGCCAACGTGGCGGAACTGTTACAACTCAGATAAGATACGGAGAAAAAGTTTACTCGCCTGTTATCGAAAAAGGATGCGCGGATATAATTGTTGCATTCGAAAAGTGTGAGGCATTAAGATTTTTAGACTATCTGAAAAAAGATGGTATTTTAGTTGTAAACAGCTACGAGTTGCACCCTGTAACAGTAAACATAGGAGCTTCACAATATCCTGACGGAATTGTTGAAGAATATGAAAAAGTTGTAGGAAAAGAAAATGTTCATGTAATAGATGCACATAGTATAGCTAAGGAGCTTGGAAGCACCAGATGTATGAATATAGTACTGTTAGGCTCTTTGGTAAAAATGTTCAAACTTGATAATATTGATTGGAAACAATTGATTAAAGACTCAGTTCCTGAAAAGGCTGTTGATATGAATATTAAAGCATTCGAAAAGGGATATGAAGCCTAAAGTTTAAAACTCTAAGATCTAAAAATAAAGCACAGAGAAAATAAATTTCTTTGTGCTTTTCATTTTGCTTTATAATAAGTATTGATAGTATTTACGCTTATTTCTAATTATCATTGATATAAGATGATTATTTAGTACAGCATAATATGAAATATCCTGATTTTTTATGCAGAGCTTCACAATTTCCAAACAAGGAAGCAAGTTTATCAATTGCACTGTTTGCTCCTTGCTTCTTTTGAATAACTACATACAGCTTTCCCCCGACATTTAAATGCTCATAAGCTCCGTCAAAAAACATATAGACGGTTTCCTTCCCTGCTCTTATCGGCGGATTAGTCAAGATTCTGTCAAAAGTTTCATCTACTTTTTCAAAAATATTCGATTGAAATATNNACTTTGTTCTCTTCGGCATTTAATGCAGATAATTTTACAGCTCTTTCATTGATGTCAACCATAGTTATCTTTACATCATCCATAGCTTTAGCAAGCATTACTCCGACAGGACCATAGCCGCAGCCCAAATCAAGTATGCTTCCGCTGAAATTTTCTTCGCTTTTCAAAAAAGTCTCAATCATAGTCATTGTACCAAAATCAACTGCTGTCTTTGAAAAAACACTGTTGCTTGTATTAAAGACAAATTCCTTCCCCAGCGCATTCCACTTGAATTTAAATATATCATCTTTAGTTGAAGGGTTTTGAGTGAAATATTGCTCCATGTTATTCTCCTCTTTAACTAGCTGAATTCGAATTTATTTTTTATATTTTTTACTATGCTGTCACCGTCTAAACCGTATTTTATATATATCTCTCCTGTATTTCCGTGTTTAATAAAAATATCCGGAAATGTTTTTACCAATATCTCAATGTCTTTTGGTAAAATTGATATTATTTTATTGAATATACCGGCTTCACCCGAAACCTCTTCAATTATTAAAACCTTTTTTGTTTTATCAGCAGATTTTAAAATAATATCAGTGTCAAGCGGTTTTAAAAACCTTAAATTTACTATCTCAGCACTAATATTTTCATTTTTTAGCTTGTTTGCTATATCAACAGCTATTTCAAGCATATTTCCGTAGGCTATAATCGATAGATCTTTTCCTTCATCGGAGATTGCACCTTTGCCTATTTCGATTTCTTTTTCCGAATTTGGAATATCCATAGAGCTTGAGCCTCTAGGGTAACGTATAGCTACAGGTCCTTTAAATTTATTAACTGCAAATTCAAGCATCAAATTTAACTCTTTGTTATCCGATGGTGCCATTACTGTCATATTAGGAATTTGAGTCAAAAATCCGCTGTCAAATACGCCTTGATGTGTTTCTCCGTCATTTCCTACAATTCCCGCTCTGTCTACAGCGAACACAACATGAAGATTTTGAGTTGCAACATCATGCACAATTTGGTCATATGCCCTTTGTAAAAATGACGAGTAAATTGCAACAACAGGTGTCATTTCATTTACGGCAAAGCCTGCTGCCATTGTTACAGCATGCTGCTCAGCTATCCCCACATCAAATATTCTTTTCGGGAATTTTTTTTGAAATTCACACAATCCTGTTCCATCAATCATCGCAGCCGATATTGCTACAATCTTTTCATTATGTTTTGCCATCTCGCAAAGCTTGGCTCCGAATACATCCGAATAGGATAAAGCAGTTGTTCTTTTTAAAGGCTCTCCTGTTTCTACATCAAATGCCGATACTCCATGATAGTTATTTGGTCTTTTTTCGGCATACTCGTAGCCTTTTCCTTTCTTAGTGCAAATATGTATAAGAACAGGCTCTTTAATATGTTTAGCTCTCTCAAATACATCAACAAGTTCAGCTATATCATGCCCATTTATAGGCCCTAAGTAAGTAAGTCCAATTTCTTCAAAAATCATGCTCGGAATTATCATCTTCTTAACGCCTTCTTTTATTGTACGAAGAAAATTCTTTATAGCTTTCCCTGCTCCCGGTATTTTTATCAAAAAATTCTCCAAGCCCTGCTTGGTATTAAGGTATCTTGTAGCAGTTCTTGCCTTGCTAAGATGTGTTGACAATCCACCTACATTTTCGGAGATAGACATTTCATTGTCATTTAATATAACCATAAGCTTCGTGTTGTTTTTTCCAACATCATTTAATGCCTCAAATGACATACCTCCTGTCAATGCACCGTCACCTATAACAGCTATGACATTATAATCCTCACCTTTCAAATCTCTGGCTCTGGCAATTCCAAGAGCTGCCGATATTGAGGTACTGCTGTGACCTGTATCAAAGGTGTCATATTTGCTCTCTTCTCTTTTAGGAAAACCGCTGAGACCATCCATTTGCCTTATAGTGGACATTTTATGTTTTCTTCCTGTCAAAATTTTATGTACATATGACTGATGTCCTACATCCCATATCAGCTTATCTTTTTTTAAATCAAAAGCATAGTGCAAAGCTATACTAAGTTCTACAACGCCAAGATTTGAAGCTAAATGCCCTCCTGTTTTTGAAATTGTATCTATTAAAAATTCTCTGATTTCTTCCGATAATAATTCCATATCCTTATAGGTAAATTGGTATAAATCTTCCGGCCAATTAACCTTAGATAATAAATCTTTCATATATATCCTCACAATATTTCATTAGTTCTATAATAAATTAGTCTATAATTATCGCATGTTTAAGTTTATTTTTAATAATTACTTTTTCGGACAGTGATTAAACTATTAAAAAATATCTAATTTTTAAGTTTATCCAACATAACCAAAAGTAAGACTATCATGATTTTTCATCCAACTAAATATAACTTACCGTTAATTCAAAAAATTAATGAAATTAATTCATAAATCTATTCAAATTACACACATTATATAATTATATAGTTTTTAATTAAAATTGTAAAGCATTAAAAAATTTCTGTACTTTTTGTTAAATGTGTTATATTATATATAGTATATAAGGATATATGTTACAATATATATGAGAGAGGTGCTAATTTGGAAAAAACATATATTTATGTAGTCTCAGATTCTCTTGGTGAAACAGGAGAATTGCTTGCTAAGGCAGCTGCAATTCATTTTAACTCATCCATAGGAGATATTCATAAATTTCCATTTACTTTTGAAAAAGCTCAAATTGATAATATCTTGGAACAGGCCTCAAGAGAAAAAAGTTTAATTCTTCACACATTGGTATTGCCTGAGTTAAGAGATTATTTGCAAAAGAAATCAATGGAAAAGAATATAACTTCAATAGATATTATCGGTCCAATACTTGAGTCTCTTACGGCTCTGACAGGAAGAGAACCAAGACGAGAGGTCGGTCTTAACAGAAGGCTTAATGAAGAATATTTTAAGAAGGTAGAAGCTGTTGAATTTGCGGTTAAATATGATGATGGAAAGGATCCTAGGGGAATACTCAAGGCTGATATAGTGCTTATAGGAATATCAAGAACTTCTAAGACTCCTCTTAGCATGTATCTTGCCTACAGAAATGTAAAAGTAGCCAATATTCCTTTAGTTCCGGAAGTAGCACCGCCAAAGGAGCTTTTTGATATATCTCCAAAAAAAATAATCGGTTTAACCAATGACCCTGATAAATTAAACAGTATTAGAACAGAAAGATTAAAGGAAATGGGCGTAAAGTCATCATCAAACTACGCTCAGATGGATAGAATTTTAAGAGAGCTTGAATTTGCAGATAATTTATTTTCAAAGCTCAGATGTCCCGTAATCAATGTTTCTTCTAAAGCTATAGAAGAAACTGCAAGTATAATTTTATCAATAATATAGTTGGAGGAGCTTATGACTAAAAAATGGGTTTATTTATTTAATGAAGGAAGTGCTAAAGAAAAAGCATTATTGGGAGGAAAGGGTGCAAATCTGGCTGAAATGACCAATATAGGACTGCCCGTTCCAATCGGTATAACAATTACAACAGAAGCATGTACAGAATTTTATAAGCAAAATAAAAGCCTTTCAAACGAAATAATAGAACAAATTAATGATTACATCAAAAAACTAGAGGAAGCAACAGGGAAAGTATTCGGAGATGACGAAAATCCTTTGCTTGTTTCTGTTCGTTCAGGTGCGGCCTTTTCAATGCCGGGTATGATGGACACTATATTAAACCTGGGCTTAAACGATAAAGCTGTCATCGGCTTGGCAAGAAAAACAGGAAATGAAAGATTTGCATACGACAGCTACAGAAGATTTATACAAATGTTTGGAGATGTTGTTTTATCAATACCTAAATATAAGTTTGACTATGCTCTTGATGATTTGAAGGAAAAAAACAAAGTCAAAAATGATATCGAGCTTAGAGCTCAAGATTTAAAGGAACTTGTAGAAACATATAAATCAATATATTTAGATGCAACCCGTACTCCATTCCCTCAAGAGCCTAAAAATCAGCTTTTAATGGCAGTAGAAGCCGTATTTAAGTCATGGAACAACCCTCGTGCAATAACATATAGAAATCTATATGATATACCTCACGATATAGGAACCGCTGTAAATGTTCAATCCATGGTATTCGGCAATATGGGAGATACATCGGGAACAGGTGTTGCATTTACCAGAAACCCTTCTACCGGAGAAAAAAATATCTTTGGCGAATTCCTTATGAATGCTCAAGGAGAGGATGTTGTTGCAGGAATCAGAACTCCTCTTGCCATAAGCGAATTAAAAAATATAATGCCAGCTATCTATGATGAATTTATACGTATTGCCGATAAATTAGAAAATCACTACAGAGATATGCAGGATATTGAGTTTACTATTGAACAAGGAAAACTGTACTTCTTACAAACACGTAATGGCAAAAGAACTGCCGAGTCAGCATTGAGAGTAGCTGTAGAAATGGTAAATGAAGGACTTATATCAAAAGAAGAAGCAATAATGCGAATAGATCCTAAGTCATTAGACCAGCTTTTGCACCCTACTTTTGATCCTGAAACACAGAAGGCAGCTATACCTTTGGCGCAAGGACTTCCTGCTTCACCTGGGGCAGCTACGGGAAAAATTTATTTCACTGCAGAGGATGCAGTTAAGGCATCTGAAAATGGAGAAAAAGTTATTTTAATCAGAAAAGAGACTTCTCCTGAGGATATAGAAGGAATGACAAAGTCGCAAGGAATTTTGACATCCAGAGGCGGTATGACATCTCATGCTGCGGTTGTTGCAAGAGGAATGGGAAAATGCTGTGTTGCAGGCTGTGAAGATATATATGTAGATGAAGAGCTAAAAATATTTATAGCAAATAATGAAAAATTCCACGAAGGTGATTATATTTCACTAGACGGGAGTATAGGAAAAATATATAAAGGAATTATTAAAACTATTGAGCCTGCTATATCAGGAAATTTTGAGATGCTTATGAAATGGGCAGATGAAATCAGAACTCTTGGGGTCAGAACAAATGCCGATACTCCTAATGATGCACAAACAGCAATTAAATTTGGAGCTGAGGGTATAGGACTTTGCAGAACAGAGCATATGTTCTTTGAAGAATCACGAATATTTTCTGTCAGAAAAATGATAGTAGCAGATACAGTGTCAAAAAGAGAAGAAGCTTTGGAAGAAATTTTACCTATGCAAAAAAATGACTTTAAAGCTATATATAAAATCATGGGTACAAGACCTGTAACTATAAGACTCCTTGACCCTCCTCTTCATGAATTTTTACCGCACGAAGATAAAGATATAGCTGAACTGGCTAAAGATATGGATATGGAAACCAGAGATTTAAAGGAAATAATAAACAGTCTTCATGAGTTCAACCCTATGCTGGGACACAGAGGATGCAGGCTTGCCATAACCTACCCTGAAATAGCGAAAATGCAAACAAGAGCTATAATTGAAGCTGCTATTGAAGTAAGCAGAAGTGAAAATATTAATATAGTTCCTGAAATAATGGTACCTCTTGTAGGTAAAAAATCTGAGCTTGAAATAGTAAAAAATATAATAGTTGAAACTGCCGAAGATGTTAAAAAAGAATTATCATTTGATTTAAAATATATGATAGGCACAATGATAGAGATACCAAGGGCCTGTGTAACATCTGATGAAATAGCAAAAGAAGCTGAATTTTTCTCATTCGGAACAAATGATTTGACACAAATGACATTTGGTTTTTCAAGAGACGATGCAGGTAAATTTATAGGAAGCTACAAGGAAAAAGGAATACTTGAATCTGATCCTTTCCAATCAATCGACGTTGTCGGTGTCGGAAACCTTGTAGAAACAAGCGTAAGACTCGGAAAAAGCACAAATGGCAAGTTAAAGCTCGGAATCTGCGGAGAACACGGCGGAGATCCAGCTTCAATCAAATTCTTCCACAAAGTAGGGTTAGATTATGTCTCCTGCTCCCCGTACAGAGTTCCTGTGGCAAGATTAGCAGCAGCGCAGGCAGCGATACGTTCTCTTCATTAATTATTAACGTTCTTTGATTTATTTGGAGACGTATACACATAAATCTAGATGTATAACAAAAAATGATTGCTCTCTATAGCGGTGGTATAAGATAACAGAGTGTGATTTAATTCAGATATAATAAAAAAATCGAAATAAGGTTTAAAAGAATTTTTTTCATTTTTATTAAAACATAGCAAGGGTATTACCACTTAGTTTTTAGGGGGTGATACCCTCTTTTTAACAGAAAATATCATACATAAATAGATACGATACATTCTTAAACTTTCTATTCAAAATTATTGATTAACATGGTATAATTTGTATAATTCATTTTGTATCAAATTAAAGGTCGTTATATTTCTTCTGGGAATAATCAGAAATATTATAAATTAGATGTTATTTTAGGAGAATTGATATATGGATATAGATACTTATTTAAGAAATATCGAAGTTATATCTGATATTTTTTGTTCTAATACAAAATATGTTAATAAGAGACCGAACCCTATAGAACCTTATTTATTGGATGAAATTATAATTAATATAATTTTAGATATGATTGAAGTTAAAAAACAAGTAATTACTAAACATGAAATTAATATAAGCAATATCGTTAATAACTCAATAATAGATTCTCTAAATGTAGATTCAGAAACAAAGTTAATTATGACCGCTATTTATATTGAAATATGTTCAAGAACTAATAAAAAAATATTTCTACAATCTATTGAGAAATATAAGTCTGAACAACCTATATTTAAAGATAATGATTTATATAATCATGTGAGAAATTGCAAAGAACTTATAAACTATGACAAATTACATTGGCACAAAATTGAAAATGTATGCCAATATGCTAATAAATATTTTACCACTAATGCCTTTATAAAAAATGAGATTTTGAACTTTATTCATATCAAATGTGCAAATTATATTAAGTTTATAAGACTTGAACCTTATTTTTGTTCAGATACAGTACCTCCAATGTATTTACGTCATGAAGCATTAAGACCTGTTAATCCTTCTTGGATTAACAACTTGACTCTTTTTAAAGGACAAGAAACAGGTGGACATTATATTTTGCAAAATCCAATAGAGATACAAAGCGAATTAGATAGGCTAAAATGGTGGGAATATAGCATACTTGGAATAAGAAGTTTGGAGATACATGCACAAAGAAATAATTCTGGGAATCTCAGTATGATGATAGAAGAATTATCTGAAAAAAAAGAATACGAATCCTATTACATTGCTAAATGTATTCATTTAGATTCTGATAACGTGGTTGGAACGAATATAGATAACGCAATTCTTAATCATATTGATTTAGCAATAAATATTTATAATACTGAAGCATATGCACTGCGTAAAAAACAAAGTCTTGCAAACGGACGCGTAGTAGATGCTACATTGCGAACACACCTATTAAGGCTTGAAAAAATTCCGTTTAAGGTACTTATAAATTTATCGAATTTATTTTTTGAATCTCAATCTTTAACACGAGAATGGATTTCAGAACAATTTGAGCATATTGAATTTGAAGCATGAAATTTTGTGCCATAATGTGATAGGTTTATTTTGATAACAACGGTATCAATCAAATAAAGTCTCAAATAAAATGGAGATAACACACAAAGTTTTATATATCTAAACTATGGTTAAGGAGAATTTTATGGGAAGAAAGTTAAGAACAGCATTATTTAACAACAAAGAAATTAAAATAGAAGAAGCTTCTGAAGGTATGAGAGGGAATTTGACATGTCATATATGTAATGTGGAGTTAACATATGTAAAAGGATATATGAAAGAAATTAATGAGAAAACTTACTATATCTATCCTTATTTTAGATTAATAAGAAAGGATAATGATCATTCATCAGTATGTAAGTATAATACAGAAGGTTGCTTGACAATAATAGCAAAAAACTCTAGTGATAAAATATTAGAGGATTTAAAGTCAGGCAAATTTAACTTTAGACTTCATTTAATTTCAGACAGTTTACGAAAACTTGGAAAAACTGAAATTAAAAAGGATGACTTAAATGAAGAAAATCCTAATTCAAAATCAAAAGAGAAAGAGTATAAGAAAAACGAAGAAAAACTAGATTCTTATTTGTCTACTATGAAAAAAATAATGGAATTAAGGAGTGTTTTAGAAGAAAATAAGGATATTAGTTCCAAAGTAACTTTAGAATTTTATAATAGATTTCTAAAGAAAAAACAAAAAATTACTTGGAATAATTTTTATTATGAAATTGATAAATATGGTGATTGCTATTCATATGTTAAACACAAAAGACCTCAACATCCAATCTGTATAGCTGGAAAAATAAAAAGTATAACGGAACCAAAACCTGAATATGACTTTTATTCATTAAAGCTTGAATCACCGAAACCTATACAAGAAAAAGGAGCTCATAAAATACCAGTAATAGAGATAAAAGTACAAAATAAAAAAATGGATAATATGATTAGAAATCAAGTAGGAAAAAACATTTTAATTTACTGTAAATTCTGGGCACTAGAGCCACAGTCTTGGAAAGAAGATAAATATTATTTTTTAAATGTCAAAGGAAGCTTAGTACACAAAAATCAACTTCTAATATTTGAAGAAAAGGATATTGATTAGAATTTGCAAATTTTTCCTATCATCTGACGCTTAAATCTTAATAGGAAAACATCTTTATAATATGTGAAGAATGAATCTAGTTAGTTATAGAAAACTTTTTTCAATAGAAAGGGAAATTTATGATTAAAAAAATAAGTACAGAAAAAAAGGCAGCTGAAATTCTTGTTAATAAGGGCATTGGATTTGTAATTCCGACAGCAAAGCAGAAAAAGATATTGGCTCAAGTATTTGTTGGTCATGATTATATAATCTATGGTAAGGCTTTTGATATAATAAAGGTATCAAAACCAATCGATTTAGATAACTATCAAAATGTAGAGGATAATATTGAAGACATCGTTTTATATGAAATTAAGTCTACAAACAGAGAGAATATTAACAATTATTTTGATAAATATTTTTTTGGCTTAACTACTGCAGAATTGCTTGTTGCCCAAAACTTAAAATCAAAATACAAATTTATATTTATAAATATTAATACAGAAGAATATCTAGAGTTAACTTTAAGAGAAGTGTTTGCTAAAGCAAAAGGTATTTATCCGACTTGGAGCATCCAATTTTAAAAATTTTTTTGATGAATGTAAAATAAACTGTGCTTTTAGCCAATCGAGATATAATAAAGATTAAAGGGATAGATTGAAATGGATAAAATCCAGAAATCCTGAATCATTTTTATATATATGGTGAAACATGTTCGCAAGAAATGTTCTATAATGTGCAAAAACAGAGATAGGTCTATTATGCTATCAGCGGCACAGGCGGTTATTAATAAGAGTTGATTTACATTAAAAGAGACTGCATTAATGCAGTCTCTTTTGTTTTTTCTTTTGCAAAGTTATTTAAATAGTGTATAATTAAACAAGTATAGTTAATACACTTA
The DNA here is from genome assembly GCA_002396645.1 of Firmicutes bacterium UBA5010. Lineage (GTDB taxonomy): Bacteria > Bacillota > Clostridia > Tissierellales > Sedimentibacteraceae > UBA1535. The sequence goes on along the minus strand of DGYI01000030.1, from coordinate 19,206 downwards.
TTTATTTTAAAGGAGATAGCATCATGGGAAAAGTTTTTCAAATGATTGGGGCAAGTGTGATAATTTATCAGGATAACAAAATTCTTTTACAACAAAGAAAAGATAATAAGTCTTGGGGATATCATGGTGGACGAATCGAGTTAGGAGAAATAGTAGAAGAAGCTGCAAAACGAGAATTACTTGAAGAAACGGGTTTGACTGCAAATTCTCTGAAGCTGTTTGGTGTCTTTTCAGGTCCTGAGCTATATCATATATACCCAGATGGAAACGAAGTCCATATAATTGATATAGTCTTTTTATGCAATGATTTTTCAGGTACTCCTGTATTCCAAGCAGAAGAGTGTTTAGATCTGAAATGGTTTGAATTTGATAGTATTCCTGAAGATTTAAGTCCTCCGATAATTCCAGCACTGAAAAAATTTATAAAAAAGCGATATGCTGCTACATATTAACAAACGAATATCATTTTTTATTTAAAGGAGTTAAACATATGAATAACATTTATGATGATAAGCAATTTTTTGATGAGTATGCAAAAATGTCACGAAGTCAGCAGGGATTATTGGGAGCCGGTGAATGGCATCAGTTCAAAACTTTATTTCCGGACTTAAACGGTAAAAGTGTACTGGATTTAGGATGTGGTTATGGCTGGCACTGTAAATATGCCATCGAATACGGAGCTGAAAAAGTTCTTGGTATAGACCTCAGCGAAAAAATGATAGATGAGGCAAAAAAAAGAAATGATGAACCCAAAATTAGATATATGGTCTGTGCTGTCGATGATTATGATTATCCTGCAAATTCATACGACTGTGTGATTTCTAATCTAGTGCTTCATTATATTGAGGATATTGAGTCGATTTTTAAAAAGATACATCAAACTTTAAAAGCGAATGGAGTTTTTCTTCTTAACATTGAGCATCCTGTTTTTACTGCAGGTGTCAAGCAGGATTGGATTTATGATTCCAATGGCAGACCTCAATATTGGCCTGTAGATAATTACTTCTACCCCGGAGAACGAACAACTCATTTCCTTGGACAGAATGTTAATAAGCAACATCACACATTAACACAGATTTTGATGGGAATCATAAATTCTGGATTTAAGCTTGAAGTTGTTGAAGAGGCAATACCGAGCGCCGACATACTAGACATTCCGGGTATCTCTGATGAAATGCGTCGTCCGATGATGTTGCTGATTAAATCAATAAAACAACAATAACACTAAATCCTCTAGTATAATTGTTATAAAAGGAAGTGAGATTATGAAACTGATGATTGTTGACGCTTCATGCAAAGTCTTTTAGGATAAAACCCTGCATGAAGCTAAGAAAAATATTTTGTCCTATTGGACTTTGTCTTTTATTTGATAAAATAATAATAAAGGAGAAAGCACAATGAAAGAAAACAGAATTTATAAAGCTGCATTTTCGCAGATCGATATTACCCCCGACTTCCAAACAGAGCTTATCGGTTGTTTCAGAGCTGATAATCGTTCACAGGGAGTACTTCATCGCCTCTTCGCACAAACAGTATTATTTCAAAAGGAAAACGAGACTTTTTGTATTATTGCAATAGATAACTTGGGATTAACCCTTAAGCTCTCTAATATAATACGCTCAAGTGTTGCGTCCCAGCTTAGTACTGATATAAGTCATGTGATGCTCAATTTTTCACACACCCATTCTGCTCCAGAGCCAACGGAGTATGCACTAAATGGTAAAAGATATTTTAATTTTCTTTGTGACAAAATTATCGAGTGTGTTGGAATTGCTAAACAAAACTTTTTATTCTGCAAGATTGCTTGGGCACTGACATCAGCAGAAATTGGAGATAATCGGAGAGCTGGATGTTCTATCACCGATAATCGGCTTGGAGCTTTGATGATTGCCGACGCAAATAGCAATAAACCTATTGCAATAATTACAAGAGTTGCTGCCCATGCGAATGTACTTATGAGGCAAAATTTAAAAATTTCCAGTGATTACTTCGGTCCTGTTCGCGAGGAGCTTCAAAGCTTCTTCGAGTGTCCCATTGTTATCTTACAGGGCGCAGCAGGAAACTTAAAACCCATTGATGTATCAAAAATATGCGGAGGAAATCTTGATGACCTGCACAGAATTACATCTATTTTTGTGAATGCTGCAAAACAGCTGAAATTTACTTTGAACAATATTGATGATATTCAAATGTTCTCAAGAAGTATGACTTTTATTTCCGATATTCCATCAAAAGAAGGGGCTGAAAAAATTACTGCAAATTCTGTGAGTGTAGAGGCACAGGAATGGTTAAAAGCTTGTGAAGAATTAAGAAGCAAGGGAGAAAAAATACAATCATTAGATTCTGAAATTAGTTTCTTCAAGCTGAATGAAGGATTCTTCTGTGGAGTTGCGGATGAAATCTTCTGTGAACTTGCTCTTGACGTACAAGACCGTACAAATAACCCTTTATTCTTCTTAAATGGTTACACAAACGGATGCACGTCCTATCTTCCAAGTCGATCAGAATGGCACAAGGGAGGATATGAGGTATATCATAGTAACTTTATTTACTACAAATATCATGGACATGTAATGCCATATCGAGAAGAGACTGCAGACCGGATTGTTGACTTAGTCGTTAACGAGTGGGAATGCATCAAACTCAAACCATAATAATAACAATCTTGATATAATTAATCCGTATTTGTAATTTTATAAATTTCAAAATCAGGGGTATAATATATTAAAGAAATTTACAAGGAGTATTGATTTATGAACCACGGACAAGAAATGTTTTACAATTTTTTTATGGAACGGGTAAAAGATGATAAAAAGGAAGAAGCAAAATTACTGTTGGAGGATAGCTTTGCAAAGCAAGATGCCGGCACCTTTAATATGGAACATCTTCAAAAAATAATGCCTGAATTTTATGCCATAGCGAAACCTGAGGCAATGAAAGAAATTCAAGAAGCTATGGATAGCTTTGCGTCGAGATTATAAACTGAATTGACTTAATTTTATTGTTATGCTAAAATTAATTTACAGTAAAATTATAATTTAATTATTTATGTTTTCTAGGGTTCCGCGGTTTATAACCGGCAGGTCCGAGAGAAAACTCACAGTTGTCTGTGAACACGGAAGGATAAAAGCCTGGGAGATATTTGACGATATTTTTACGGCTTTTTTATTTTAAGGAGGTAGATTTTAATGAAAAAATTTATTATTGAGGATGATTTTTGGAACACATTCCCCAATGCAAGAATCGGTATTATTGCCTGTTATAATATAGATAACAGAGTAAAAGACAGCAATAATTATGCTGATATGATTCACAGTTCAGAAAAAGAAGCTCTGAAGTACTTAAGCAATGAAGAATTCAGCAGTAACGAAGTCATAAGGGTATGGAGAGAAGCATTTCAAAAATTCAAGACAAAAAAAGGTGCAAGATCGTCAATTGAAGCTTTAATGAAGAGAATACACAGTGGAAATCAATTAGGATCTATTAATCCTTTGGTTGACATTTACAACTCTATTTCATTAAAGTACGCGTTACCATGCGGCGGTGAAGATATCGATACATTTGTCGGTGATATAAGATTAACTAAGGCTATAGGAAATGAAAATTTTATTACATTAGGAACAGACGAAAATGCTCCTCCATATGAGGGTGAAATAGTATATAAGGATGATGAAGGTGCTATTTGCAGATGCTGGAATTGGCGTGAATCAGTCAGAACAATGCTTACAGAAAACACAAAAAATGCTTTTTTGTGTATTGAATTAGTTGATGAAAAAAGATTACCAGAACTTGAGAGCGCCTTAAATGATTTAGCAAAAACAGTTCAGGATAATTTAGGAGGAACATATAAAATTTCAATCCTTGATATTAATAATAAAGAGATATCAATAATGTAGCTTGGAAATAACAAGGTCTAGCATAAATCATAATCACCTATTAAACAGGTGTTTATGATTTATTTTTTTTATATCGACAATAAGCCAAAAATACAGTATAATGATTGTACGCGGTTAGCTTAAGCTAACTCGTTTAAATATTGTATCTTTTCAGCAAATAATTGTATGGAAATGAAGATTCTTTTTAAGATTATTCAGAATCTTGTAAAAATAAATTACAAAGTCTTCGATATCATTTGAGGCTATGGAGGTAATAATGGATATCACAGAAAAAGAAAAGCATATTTATGGAAATGATATAGAGCTTGTATCCCGAAATGATGACTGCACAGTTTACAAAATTGTTAACGAAACAGGAAATATTATTATGACCAGCTATCAGGTATTTGAGGGCATACATATAGTATATAATGATGTTCATATGTTAAGCTGTTCAACTAATCGTGAAAGCTGTGAAGATATAATCGAAATCAATCACTGCAGAGAAGGCAGAATAGAATGTCAGTTTGAGGATGAATTTTGCTATTTATCCGAGGGAGATATGGCTATAGCAATAAAAGATGCCATAGAACAAGATTCTTATTTTCCGATTAGTCATTATCACGGAATTTCAATAGTGATTGATATTAAATGTGCACCTAAGTGCTTATCCTGTATTTTAGATGATGTTAATGTGTATCCGGCTGATATAATAAATAAATTCTGTAATGGAAGAAAGTGCTTCATTATGCGTTCCAAGCCTTTTTTAGAGCATATTTTTTCTGAACTTTATTCTGTGCCTGAAAATATAAAAAAAGGATATTTCAAAGTAAAGATTCTGGAGCTTCTTCTCTTTTTAAGCAGTATGGATATAGAAACCAAGATATCAGATAAATACTTTTATTCCAAAGCTCAGGTCTCTCTTGCCAAAAACATATGCAGATATCTGACAGAGCACATGGAAAGCCATATTACTATCAAAGAATTATCTGATATTTTTTATGTGTCTCAAACACAGATAAAAACTAGCTTTAAAGGAGTATATGGTGTTTCTGTCTACTCTTATATTCGTGCGCAAAAAATGCAGGCGGCTGCATTACTACTAAAAGAAACAGATTATAATGTTATTGATATTGCAGGACGCTGCGGATATGACAACGGAAGCAAATTTGCAAATGCGTTTAAAAATGTAATAGGAATGTCCCCCAAAAAGTACAGAAGCGAATGTGCCCATTTGGAGCTAAACTCCGTTCAAACGGAGTGTAAAAGCTAATTATATTAATATATACTAAATCTGCCTATAAGGTGTCTTAAGACGCCTTTTAAAAAAACGTTCAGTTAGCAAATGCTAACTTAACAATTTTTTCCTGAATAGTAATGACATTGAACTATTCAAATATAAGGATTAGATAGAAAGGATATAATGAAATGAAGAACGACAGTTTAAAGGGTAAAGATTTAATTAATGTAGGTATATTTACCGCAATTTACTTTATCATAGTTTTTGCAGTTGCTTTGCTTGGATATATTCCTATTTTCATGCCGCTGCTTTGTGTTATAGTTCCGATTGCGGGTGGTATTCCATTTATGCTGTTTTTAACAAGAGTCAGGAAGTTCGGTATGGTTTTAATTATGAGTATTCTTATGGGATTGCTTATGCTGCTTACTGGTATGGGGTATTATTCTATTTTTGTAGGTGCAATATCAGGATTTATTGCTGAATTAATTCTAAGAAGCGACAACTATAAAAGCTCTTCAAAGGCAGTTTTATGCTCAGGTGTATTCAGCATATGGGTTTGGGGAAATTTTATTCCTTTGTTTACAAACATTGAAGGATATTTTTCAACAAGACAAGGATATGGTCAAGAATACATTGACGCATTAACTAATTTAATGCCTCTATGGATGGCACCTGTGCTTCTTATAGCAGCATTTGTGAGCGGAATCATCGGCGGACTTATCGGAAAAGCACTTCTTAAAAAGCATTTTAAAAAGGCGGGAATTGCATAATGCAAGAAAGTATTTTGCAAATAGACATACAAAATAGAGGTCTTGTTCTTGATCCAAGAACAAAACTGATTTTACTTATAACAATTTCAAGCTTTGTACTTGGTGGTGCGGGAAGTAAAGATTTATCCTTTATTTCCCCTTCTCTTTGTGTTCTTCCGTTTTTACTTTTACTCAGCTCAAAAAAATATAAAACAGCAACTATATATGCAGTTATTTATGTTGGCATGTATATTGCCTTTTATTTACTGAATCCGTATACAAACGGTACTGCACATTTTTTGCTTCTTGGCATTACAGGCATTATAACGAGGTTTATGCCGAGCATAATGATAGGCTATTATGTTGTTTCCAGTACGACTGTAAGTGAATTTGTAGCAGCAATGCAACGTATTCATTTGAGTGAAAAGCTTATAATTCCGCTTTCTGTTATATTTCGCTTCTTTCCGACTGTAGCTGATGAGTTTTCTTCAATTAATGCAGCTATGCGTATGCGAGGAATCAGCCTCGGAGGAAAAAATGCGGCAAAAATGCTCGAATATAGATTTATACCGCTCATAACCTGCTCTGTAAAAATCGGCGAAGAGTTATCCGCTGCTGCTCTCACAAGAGGTCTTGGAGGAAAGGTGAAAAGAACAAATGTATGTAAGATAGGCTTTCAAATACAGGATTTAATAATAATTACTGTTTGTGTTATCCCCTTTGTTCTTTTAATGTTTGATTCGCTCGGAATTTTAGGAGGTCAAGGTTGAAAGAAATTATTGAAATAAATAATGTAAATTTTAAATATGCAAATTCAGATAAAGGCGCAGTCAAAAACCTTTCTCTGTCAATCGATAAAGGAGAATGTATTCTCTTATGCGGAGAATCCGGCTGCGGAAAAACAAGTCTTACAAGAATGATTAACGGACTGATCCCTCACTACTATGAGGGCGAAATGAACGGAAATATCCTTGTAAATAATTTAGATGTTACAAAATCCGAGTTATATGAAGTAGCAAAATATGTCGGAAGTGTTTTTCAAAATCCAAGAAGTCAATTTTTCTGTGTAGATACTACCAGCGAAATCGCTTTTGGATGTGAAAATATGGGCTTGGATGTTGATTACATAAATGAGCGTATCAAAACAGTGTCAGAGGAAATGGAAATAACTGATTTGCTTGGACGCAATATTTTTATTCTTTCAGGCGGCGAAAAACAAAAAATTGCCTGTGCATCTGTTTCTGCGTTTGAACCGGATATATTTGTTCTTGATGAGCCAAGTTCTAATCTTGATACAGATTCTATAGAAAATCTGAAAAAGATACTTATATACTGGAAATCTAAAGGAAAAACAATTATTATCGCAGAGCATAGATTATATTGGCTTAAGGATATTTGCGACCGAGTTATCTATATGGAAGAAGGAGAAATTAAATTAGACATTCCAATGAAGAATTTTCGGACTTTTCCTCCCGATAAAATAGCTCAGCTGGGGCTTCGCCCTCTATCGTTGGAAAATTTATCTCTTCGCTATGCTTTGCCGGAAGATGAAAAAACATTTATTCTGAAAAACTATTATTTTGGCTACGACCATAATCAGGTACTTTCTATTCCCTTTTTAATCTGTCCTATTAATTCCATTATCGCCGTAACAGGACATAACGGAGCCGGAAAATCTACATTTTTGCGATGCCTTTGCGGTCTCGAAAAGAATTTTAAGGGAAAAATTTATTATAATGATAAAGAATATAATCGAAAAACTATGCTGAAAAAAAGCTATATGGTAATGCAGGATGTTAATCATCAGCTGTTTTGTGAATCTGTGGATGATGAGGTTTTACTCGGAGCTGATGAAGGAGCACAAGAACAAGTTTTGGATGTTCTCTCTCAGCTTAATTTATCAAATTTAAGAGAAAGACATCCAATGTCATTATCTGGAGGTCAGAAACAGAGAGTTTCTATTGCTTCCGCAATTCTTGCAAATAAAGAATTTTTAATCTTTGATGAACCAACCAGCGGACTTGATTATCATAACATGGAACAAACCGCAAAGTTAATTTTCTCTCTTCAAAGTAAAAAAACCGTTTTTATAATTACTCACGACCCTGAATTTATTATACGCTGCTGCACACATGTGCTCCATATAGAAAAGGGAAATGTTGAAGAACTATACGCTCTTACAGAAGAAAATAAAAATCGCTTCATAGACTTTTTTACATCTAACTCTGTCTGAAAGGAGCTAAAATCAGGACAAACAGAGCAGTTAAAAACTGTTTATATAACTATAATAATATTGTTAATAAAAAATAGGATTAAATTTTCTAATCAATTAAGGAGGTTTATGTAATTTGAAAAAAATATCAAAAATATCAAGGCTGATGAGCTATGCCGGACGATATAAGTACCTGACTTATGCTTCATGGCTGTTATCTGCATTAAGTGCGATAATAGCTCTTACGCCGTTTATTTATATTTGGAGAATTATCAGAGAGATATTGAATGTTTCTCCAAATTTCAGTCAAGCTCAAAATTTGACTCACTATGGCTGGATGGCTGTTATTACCGCCATTTTATCTTTACTTGTATATTATTCCGCTCTTATGTGTTCTCATATAGCCGCTTTCAGAGTTGCTGCAAATATTAGGATGGATTTGATGAAGCATATTGTAAAGCTTCCCCTCGGATTTGCCGAGAGCTTCGGAAGCGGTAAACTGCGCAAAATTGTGAACGAATCAAGTGCCGCTACCGAAACATATTTGGCACATCAGCTCCCTGACAGATCAGGAGCAATAGCTACACCTATAGGTCTTTTGATTTTGTTGTTTATTTTTGACTGGAAACTTGGTTTTTTAAGTCTTATTCCTGTAGCACTGGCTTTTATTTTACTTATGTTTATGACCGGGCAAAGGATGGAGCGTTCAATGAAAGAATATCAAAATGCACTGGATGATATGTCCAATGAGGCAGTAGAATATGTAAGAGGAATTTCCGTTGTAAAAACCTTTGGTCAAACAGTATTCTCTTTTAAAAGATTTAAGGATTCAATCGACAGTTATGAAAAATGGGTTATAAAGTACACAAAGCATTTAAGACCTGCTATGATTCTTTATACAACAGCAATCAACAGCGTATTTGTTTTTTTGATTGCAGGCGGAATTATGTTTACAAGCAGCGATGTAAGCTCTCAATTTTTATTAAATCTTATTCTTTATATAATTATAACACCTATAATTTCAATAACACTGACTAAAATCATGTTCCAAAGCAATGATTCAATGATTGTAACAGACGCACTCAGAAGAATTGACAGCGTTTTGGATATGAAGCCGCTTTCAAAAACAGAAAATCGAAACTCTGCAGAAGATGCTTCTATTGTTCTTGAAAATGTCAGCTTCAGTTATGATGGAAATAAAAATGCACTTAACAATATATCTCTTTTGATTAAACCGGGTCAAACAGTCGCTTTTGTAGGTCCCTCAGGAGGAGGAAAAACAACTCTGGCTAATATAGTTTCACGTTTCTTTGACCCTCAAAACGGCAGGGTGCTTATTGGCGGTATAGATGTGCGAGATATAAAAAAAGAAGAGCTTATGAACACTGTTTCTTTTGTTTTCCAAAACAGCAAGCTCATAAAAACATCAATTTTAGAAAATGTTCGTCTCGGAAAACCTGATGCCAGTAAAGATGAGGTTATGAAAGCTCTCAAATCAGCTCAATGCATGGATATAATAGATAAATTGCCAAACGGAGTTGATACGGTCATAGGTAAAAATGGTGTATATCTTTCAGGGGGAGAACAGCAAAGAATTGCAATTGCTCGTGTTATGCTGAAAAACTCCCCGATAATTATATTAGATGAAGCAACGGCATTTGCAGATCCTGATAATGAACTTCGCGTACAGCAGGCATTTACTGAACTATCAAAGGAAAAAACAGTAATTATGATTGCGCATAGACTCTCAACTATCACTAATGTAAATAGAATTTTTGTTTTGAAGGACGGAAAAATAATTGAAGCCGGAGATTATCAGCAATTAATAGAACAAAACGGACTTTTCAATAAAATGTGGAATGATTATCAAAAATCCGTACAATGGAAAGTAGCAAAAGAGGTACAGTCTTAAAGAAAGGAATGGTTATTTTTATGATAAAAAAACTTCAAAAAACATATTCTCTTTCCGAAAAAGGAGCAAAAGATTTTATCAAGGGTGTAATATTTTGCACACTGCAAAATATTTCATTTATGCTCCCTGTCGGATTATTATATATGCTTATATCTGATTTGATGGAAGGTACAATCAGCAATGATAGGATTTCATTTTATATCATTGGCTGTACGGCCTGTGTTATATTTATTTGTGTTATAACATGGTTTCAATACAATTCAACATATTTATCAACTTACAAAGAGAGCGGCGTACGCCGAATCACACTGGCAGAAAAGCTTCGTAAAATACCTCTGTCTTTCTTTGGTAAAAAAGACCTTGCTGATCTGACAAGTACAATTATGGCGGATTGTTCATACTTGGAAACAGTTTTTTCGCACTATCTTTCCTCACTGTATGGTTCTGCTATCTCTACGATATTAATCGTACTTGGACTGTTTGCTTCTGATTGGAGAATGGCTTTGGCAGCTCTTTGGGTTTTGCCCATATCTTTTACTATAATATTATTATCCTCAAAAGTTCAAGAAGGACTTAATCAAAAAGCAATGAATGCAAAAATGGCTTGTGCTGACGGTATTCAGGAATGTATCGAAACTGTACGAGACCTTAAAGCAAATAATGCAGAATATGATTATCTTACAGGATTAAACAAAAAAATAAAGGCAGTAGAAAAGCGTGCAATTATTTCAGAATTCGGAACAGCAGTATTTGTAGGATCTGCGTCTCTTATCTTGAAACTCGGAATTGCAACTGTAGCCTTAGTCGGCTCAACACTGCTTATAAACGGAACTTTAGATGTATTGACATTTTTTATGTTCCTTTTAGTTGTTTCAAGGCTCTATGACCCGCTTCAAGCCTCACTCCAAAATCTTGCGGCAATTATCAGCACCCGTACAAATGTTGCAAGAATGAATGAAATATTAGACCATTCTGTGCAAAAAGGTTGCAGTAAGCTTGATAATCAAGGATATGATATAAAATTTGAGCATGTTAGATTTTCGTATAATAATAATGAAACTGTGCTTAATGATGTATCTTTTACTGCTAATCAGGGTGAAGTCACCGCTCTTGTCGGGCCTTCCGGAGGTGGTAAAACGACGGTTTCACGTCTTGCAGCACGATTTTGGGATGCAGATAGCGGAAAAATTACAATAGGCGGAATGGATGTTTCAAAAATTGAACCGGAAACGCTTTTATCTCTATATTCTATTGTTTTTCAGGATGTTACCTTGTTTAACAATACAATTATGGAAAATATACGCATAGGCAGAAAGGATGCAACAGACGAAGAAGTTATTTCCGCTGCCAAACTTGCTAACTGTGACGAATTTGCAGAGCTGCTGCCGGACAAATGGAACAGCAGAATCGGAGAAAACGGCTGTCAATTATCAGGTGGTGAACGTCAGCGTATTTCCATTGCACGTGCATTTTTAAAGGATGCTCCTATTATATTGCTAGATGAAGCAACTGCATCTTTAGATGTTGAGAATGAGACTTTAATTCAGGAATCTCTTTCTCGTCTGATTCAAAATAAAACTGTTTTGATTATTGCTCACAGAATGAGGACTGTTGCCGGAGCAGATAAAATTATTGTCTTAAGTGAAGGAACTGTGGCACAACAAGGAAGTCCGAACATCCTTATGGAACAGGGAGGTATATATCAAAATATGGTCAATATACAAAGCAAAACTCAAGCTTGGAAATTGGAACAATAATAAAAAAGCAGCATATATAATTCAAATTAATTATGTACGCTGCTTTTACTTTTTATTGATTTTTATACTATGTTCCGTAAACTTCCCTATATGTTTTTTCTACATATTCTATCCACTGTTCACGAAGCTTCTCTAAATCTTCACCATATATTTTTTCGTATTGTGAATCAATATCTTCTGAAAAATATAGCTCCAAGAACTTATCTAAACCATATTCATCTATTAAATACCTTGAAAATGAGCGGCTAAATATATATGATGCATATATTTGAGGATTTATATAGTCATTTCCTTCTTCATCTGTATATACAAATCCGCCATTTTGACCTACATATTTTAACATAACACTGTTTCTTTCATTCATATCTATTTTAGAACGTGTTATTATATTCTGCTGAACACCTGCACCCTTTAGCTTCTTATCAATATACTGCTCTATATAAAAATGCATACCTTCCGTTAAACTTGCAGAATTGCTGGGTCCAATCAAAATTTCTGTAACTTCTCTTGTAATCGAAGCCTTTTTTATACTATTTAAAAAATAATAATTTGAATACTTAATTATATTATTTTCTGTATCTACACTGCCGTAACCTTCAGTATCCAATGTAAATGTAACAATATTATTCCCTAAATTATTTACTCCTATAAATTCGCTTATAGTCTTAACATGGGTGTCAAAATAGTGTAAAAATTCACTTATCTCGGTATAACCGCTGTATCTTAAATATAGATTATCCCACTCTTCCACATTGAATCTGCAGTATTTTGATATATACCATCCGTCTTTTTCAGTAACAGGAAACTTATACTCTATATTTTTCTTAGCTATTTTCTTTTCTATTTCTTTAAATTGCTCTCCAAACATTGGAAGCATAAATACTGCAATTATAAAAATTGCAATTAAAAAATAGATAAATTTATCTATGTCAAACTTTTTTCTCATTTATCTGTCCATGCACCGATTACACAGCAAAGCTTGTCTTTCCTTCCTGTGTATATAGCCTCGGTACCTACTTTCTTATTATTTTTAATTTACTGAGCTTATTATTCTATGCTCCAGTTTTATGTATGTGTATATCCTTAATAACTAAATATACTTATTTATAATAAATATACCAAATATCATTGCAGACATAAATATTTGTTCCTCGGAAAACGTTTTTCACATCCTTTAATGAAATATTTTTTATGTTAAAAACTTTTCTCTCATTTCCTGTACTTTACCACAGGTCATTTTTCCTTCAGGACATGGACCGCAAACGCAAGATGGGCCGGCATTTTTAAATATACTCGGAGCTGCAATTCTCACTTCTTGAAGCATAAGCTCTGCCATCTCTCTTATTTCCCACTGTGCTCTTGTACAACATCTTACATTGAAAAAATGTATCAAAGTTCTTGCATTCATAGTTATCATAATTTTAGTTTCACAAGCATTAGGCAATACATATCTTGCATCTTCTATCGCCCTTTTTTCAGCTGCGGAATTTGCTTTTTTTTCGGACATTCCTTCTTTTATATAATCTTCGATATATTGAGATTTAAGAATATTTGCTATTTCATCATATGCCTTTTGGTCATTTTCCATAGTCTCTATATATAATTTTCTTGCTTTTTCATTATCGTTTATTGCAGGCGGAATAATATACTGAAATTGACCTTCAGTCACATATCTTTGTGAACGCTGCGAATAGCTTGCTATTCTGTGCCTTACCAGTTGATGAGTCAATGTTCTTGAAACTCCCTCAACAGCAAAAGAAAAGCTGCAGTGCTCTATAGGAGATTGATGTTCGAGGTCCATAAGCATGTTTAGAAATTTTGATATATTCTCCTCCGATAAATCATCCATTATTTCATCTGCGCCTAATTGTGAGTAACATAATTTAGCTGCTGCCGCAACAAGCTTCTCAGGTTCCTGAGTATATGAAACTAATTTAACTTTTAGTCTGTTTTCCATAACATAATCCTCCAAAATCTTATATAATATCCATAGCATCAAGTTTTACTTGGGTCATTTGATTATTATATCATAGTCTCAGCAAGCTGAGCCATTTTTAATATAATACGCATATTATATCATAAAAATAATTAAACAAAAACAAAATAATTCAGCGGATTTTGTCCGCTGAATTATTTATACGCTATTAACAGTTATAATACCTTCATAGCGTGATGATACGCACTATAAATCAGTGATTAGCGTATCAGTCCATAGCTGTTGACATAATTAGTCACATATGCTTTATTCAGATAGCTTTTAATCCTCATTTCACGAGATTCTTCAGTTTCAAAGTTTTTTAAATAAACTTTCATCTCATCATCATTTGCATCTTCATACTTTATACACCTAAAACCATCATCATAAAGCTTTTGTAGTTCCTCAAGGCTATTATCATTGTTCATCATAGTTTTTTTCCTCCAAAAATATGCTGAAACAAATCTTAATATAAAAATACTAAGAATACTCTTAAGAGTATTCTTAGTATGCTCAATTTATTTTGGAATATTTATTTTAGGTTCTTTTGCAGCTCTGTAAATTGTAAATTTGCTGCCTATACTTTGAACAAATTCAGCTCTTAACAGCCTCACTGCCTCACTTGCAACTTCCTTTGCATCTAATCCGCTGTTATCTAAACATTTTATTTTAATAAGCTCTCTTGCTTCTAATGCATCATCTAATTGCTTTATAACATTATCGGTGAATCCGTTTTTACCTATTATAAGAACCGGTTCTAAGCTATTTGACAATGACTTCAAATAACTTCTTTGTTTGCCTCTAAGTGCCATTATATTCGTTTCCTCCTTTGCAAAAGTACAAAATCTTATTTTCTGCCTCCGGTTACTCAACAAAATCAAATTCGATTCCGCAGACACTTATTTCGTCGCCTTCTTTTGCTCCTAAATCTCTTAATCTGTCAATAACTCCTTTATCTATAAGTACCTTCTGGAAGTTACTCAATGATTCATAATCATCGAAATTCGTAAAGTTTACTAAACGCTCTAAGAAATCTCCCTCTGCAATATAAAGATTATTTTCTTTTCTTACTACTATAGTATCTTTTTCTTTCTTATCAAAGAATCTTTCTACTTCACTCTGATCAACAAATTCTATTTCATCCTCTATTTTAAGTAATTGTTCATATGCAACTTTCTTAATGAGATCCAAGCCCTCTCCTGTTGCCGCGGATACCTCATAAATTTCATACTTATCTGCAAATTCTTTTTTTACTCTCTCCGCATTTTCCTTAGAACTTGGCAAATCCATTTTATTTAATAGAATAATTTGTTTTTTATATGACAGCTTCTCACTGTATTTATTTAACTCATCATTAATCTTATAGAAATCCTCGACAGGGTCTCTGTCTTCTTGACCTGATGTATCAAGTACATGAAGTAAAAGCTTTGTTCTTTCAACATGTCTTAAAAACTCATGACCAAGTCCCGCACCTGAGGAAGCTCCTTCAATCAGTCCTGGTATATCGGCTATAACGTAGCTTTGTCCGGGTCCTACATTTACAACTCCCAAATTTGGTTTTAAAGTTGTAAAATGATAGTTCGCAATTTTAGGTTTAGCACTTGTTATAATTGAAAGGATTGTAGATTTTCCGACATTAGGAAATCCCGCTAGTCCAACATCAGCAATCAATTTTAACTCAAGTATTATATCTCTTTCCTCGCCCTTAGTTCCGGGCTCGGCAAAATGAGGAGCTCGTCTGATTGAATTTTTGAATTTGATATTTCCTCTTCCGCCTCTTCCGCCTTTTGCAACTACAAATCTTTGCTTATTTTCCCTTAAATCTGCTAGTACGATTCCTGTTTCTTGATCCTTAACCAAAGTTCCCACAGGGACTTTTAAGAACATATCTTTTCCATCGGCACCGTATTGCTTTTTTTTCCTGCCGTCTTCGCCGGCCTCTGCTTTATAATGTCTTTGATATCTAAAGTCCATCAAAGTTCTCAGTCCTTCATCAGCAACTAAGATTATGCTTCCGCCATCTCCGCCATCTCCGCCGGCAGGTCCGCCCATTGGCTCGTATTTTTCTCTTCTGAATGCCATTGAGCCGTTTCCGCCATTTCCTGCCTTTACATGTATATTGGCTATATCTATAAACACATTTTCACGCCCTTTATATTTAATTCAAAAAAAACCTACCTTAAAAGGTAGGTTATTATTATTGTGCCTCGTTTACAAATGGATATACACTAACTTGTTTTCTTGTTTTGTCTTTTCTTTCGAACTTAACAACACCGTCAACTTTTGTGTATAATGTATCATCACTACCGATTCCTACGTTTACACCCGGGTGAATTTTAGTTCCTCTTTGTCTTACAAGTATGTTTCCTGCAACAACGTGTTGTCCGTCGCCTTTTTTAACTCCAAGTCTTTTAGACTCACTGTCACGGCCGTTTTTAGAACTACCAACACCTTTTTTATGTGCAAATAACTGTAAATTTAATTTTAATAACATTGTTTTACACCTCCTCGGTTATAAGTGTAATATAATCGCTGTAATCTTCAATCAATAGTTGTATTCCAACTAAAAAACTATTATATATTACATCAGATTTATCATTTATATTATTTGTTCTTACTTTCAAATAGCCCGATTCATCATTGGTTTCATAATCTATGTCGTCTTCATCAATCCCGGCAACTATGTTAAGCGAATTAACAGCAGTTATAGCTAAGAGCGATAATGAAGCACAGACTATGTCCTCTCCGAAATCAGCAAAACCCGTATGACCGTCAATAATAAAACCAACTATTTTTTCGCCTGTTTTATGTATTGTAACATTCGTCATAAGATTAACCTATTATTTTTTCAATTTTTACTTGTGTATAAGGTTGACGATGACCTTTTTTGTTTCTATAATCTTTCTTAGCCTTATATTTGAATATAATTATTTTCTTGTTTTTGCCTTGTTTTTCAACAGTAGCTTCAACAACTGCTCCGTCTACATATGGTTTTCCAACATTTAAGTTATCATTTTCAGCTACTAATAAAACTTTATCAAATTTTATAGCTTCGCCATCAGCAAAGTTTAATTTCTCAACTCTGATGCTGTCACCTTCCTGAACTCTGTACTGTTTTCCACCTGTTTCGATTATTGCGTACATAGTGCACCTCCTCTTTTTGAGTCTCGCCATTGCAGGTACATTCCTAAAAATGTTTCATTACTTCAAACCTGATTCGAGCGGTTTCTTACAAAAGTAGATTGTATCAAAAAATAATAGTAATGTCAAGATTTGTTTTATTTTTTTGAAACTATTTTTGAAACTATTTTGTTTTATCTTCTTTTAATTTTTAAGTAGACATACTATTGCTTTAAATCTATAATTATATTATACAATTTTTTAGGAGGTTTGCAAGGTGGATTTAGTAAAAGAAGCATATAAAATTCAAGGTCAAACAATAATTAAAAATCTTGAAAAAAGATTGATAGAGGGATATTACTGCGATACTGGGGAAGAAGCTGCAGAAAAGATATTATCTCTTATACAGGACGGCTCCTCTGTTTCATGGGGCGGCTCAAGAACTTTAGATGAAATAGGTATAAAAGAAAAATTAAATGATAGAAATCTCACTGTAATAGACAGAGATAAAGCTCAAAATCCCGAAGAAAGAATAAAGCTGATGAAGGATGCTCTGCACTGCAACTACTTTTTAACAAGCACCAATGCTTTAACTATTGATGGCGAATTAGTAAATATAGACGGAAACGGAAACAGAGTTGCTGCCATATGCTTTGGTCCTGACAATGTAATAGTGGTTGCCGGCATGAACAAACTGACTGCAAATATTGATTCGGCAATAGACAGAGTCAGAATAAATGCCTGTGTTCCAAATGCTATAAGATTTAACTTAAAGACTCCATGTGCCTTGAGCGGAGAATGTAAGGACTGCCTCAGCACTTCAATATGCGGACAGATTGTAGTAACAAGAGTATCAAAACCCCAAAACAGAATAAAGCTTATCCTTGTCGGTGAAAATCTGGGATTTTAAAAAAGTGAACTGCGTTTAATATATAAAGCGGGCTGAAATACATTCGCCCGCTATTTTATTTAATTAAACATATCTTTTTTCCCTCTTTTTAACCCTACGCCCAAAACAAGCCCTATACTTACCATATTTACCAGCATAAATGTTCCTCCATAGCTTATGAAAGGCAAAGGAATGCCTGTTACAGGCATTAGCTTCATGGTCATTCCTATGTTTTCGAGTATATGGAATAAAAACATACCCATAATTCCTATAACTATCAGCGAACCGAACATATCATTTGAGCCTTTGGCTATTTTAATTAGTCTAAACAGCAGTACAGCATACAGCATAATTAAAGATATTCCTCCTATAAAGCCCAGTTCCTCCCCTATAACCGCAAATATAAAATCCGTTTCCTTAGTAGGTAAAAATCCGTATTGGTTTTGAATACCTTGCTGATATCCTCTGCCGAATACCTGTCCCGACCCTATTGCTATCTGCGACTGTATAACTTGATATCCACGTCCGCTGGGATCAAGTTCAGGATTTAAAAACATAAGTATCCTGTCGAGCTGATAGTTGTCTCCTATATTGTAATCGTCTAAGGATGTTGTTAAAAATATAAATCCTGCAATAAGTCCGATTATTGCAATTACAACAAAGGGCATTATATATTTATAGCTTAGTCCAGCTGAAAATATCATTATCAATATGAAGAATATAAAAACCAGTGCCGTTCCCAAATCCGGCTGTTTCAGTATTAAAACCACAGGAATAAAGGCAAATATCAATATCTTTATAAGTGTAATCGGCTCATTTATTTTTTCATGATGCTTATCTATATATTTAGCCAAAGATATAATAATACCAAATTTTGCTACCTCAGAAGGCTGAAATGATAACGGACCTACTCTCAGCCAATTGCTTGCGCCCCACTGATCCGCGCCAAATCCGAAAAACAGCACTGCCAATAGCAGAACGTTAGAAATTACATAAATAGGAATATAAAAATATCCGTAAATTTCATAATCAATCAGAACTAATACAACTATTGCACAAAGACCTAATATAAATGCAACAA
>DGYI01000030.1:0-252 GCA_002396645.1 Firmicutes bacterium UBA5010 | reverse complement strand
CTTAATAATATATATTATTAAGACATTTAAATACGCTACACATATTATATCACAAGTTTTATCGGCAGTAAACAAACAACATTAAAAATGTTGTTTTGCAACATTAAAAATGTTGTTTTGCAAATTAAAAATTAAGATACTTTCCAAGCTTTATTGACAGCATTATTTAAAAAATCTTATTAACAACATCATTTCCGGCTGCATACATTATATATAATATATTTTTTGTGCACGTGAGGTGATCTTATCGAA
>DGYI01000042.1 GCA_002396645.1 Firmicutes bacterium UBA5010 | reverse complement strand
GGATATAAATTTATATGCCTTTCCGGGACATGGGAAAACAGTAATAATGTTAACAGCTGTTAATGATCTTAAATTTAACCGGTTTGCAATCAATAAAGTTTTGGTTATAGCCCCTAAAAAAGTAGCTGAGGCAACATGGAGCAAAGAGGCTGCAAAATGGGAACATTTAAAACTTTTACGGATAATGCCGGTACTCGGAACCTTGACAAAGAGAATAAGGGCATTGAATACCCCTGCAGATGTGTATGTAATAAACAGGGAAAATGTACAATGGCTGGTTGAATATTACCGTAACAGCTGGCCATTTGATACTGTGATAATAGATGAGCTATCAAGCTTTAAAAATCATCAGGCTAAAAGATTTAAAAGTCTAACTTGGGTGAGAAAACATATAAACCGGATAGTGGGATTGACCGGAACACCCGCACCAAACGGATTAACGGATTTGTGGGCTGAGTTATATCTGCTTGATGAAGGTGAAAGGTTAGAAAGAAAAATCACTCATTATCGGGAGAAATATTTTGAACGAGGGTATGACGGATTCAGTTATAAACCAAAGCCGGGAGCTGCCGAATCTATACAGGAAAAAATTCAAGATATATGCATCAGCATGAAAGCAGAAGATTACTTGGAGCTTCCTGATTGCATTATGAATGTCGTATCAGTTGTACTTGATTCAAAAGCAGAGGCGCAGTATAAAAAGCTTGAGAGAGAATTATTGCTTGAAGTTGATGAAAGTGTAATTGACGTAGGATCAGCAGCGGTACTTAGCAATAAACTTTTACAGCTTTGCAATGGAGCTGTGTACACAGAAGATAGAGAAGTAATTGAAATACATAACTGTAAAATAGAGGCTTTCTTAGAACTTGTAGAACAGCTTAATGGACAACCGGCACTTGTGTTTTATAATTTTCAACACGACTTAACCAGGATAAAAAAAGCACTTTCAAAAAGTGGATTAAGAGTAAGAGAACTTAAAGGACCACAGGATGAAACAGATTGGAACAATAGGGAAGTAGATATTCTGCTTGCGCATCCGGCAAGTGCTGCTTATGGATTAAACTTACAAGACGGTGGAAATCACGTAATCTGGTTCGGACTTAACTGGAGCTTAGAACTGTATCTACAGGCAAACAAAAGATTACACAGGCAAGGACAGAAGCAAAAAGTATTTCTGCATCATCTGGTTGTAGAGAATAGCAGAGATACTGACGTAATGGCAGCACTAGAGGATAGAGATGCAACACAAGAAGCTTTATTACAAAGCTTAAAAGCAAGAATTGAAGAAATTAAAAACGGTTAAGGTTGATAGGAGGATATATGAAAATATATTGTACTGAACAAGAAAAACAACACATTCTTGAACACTGCTGCATAAGACAATTCGGAAAAGAAAAAGAAGATTGTAAATGGGAATTTGGAGATAACAGTGTTTGCGTAAAGTGTTTTAGCGAAAATGATGTAGAGGTTGTAGTTGAGGAAAATTAAAATTAAGTTGAGAAAGTGAGGAAATATTATGGGAAGAGAATTAAAAAGAGTGCCAATGGACTTTGATTATCCAATAGGAAAAGTATGGTACGGATATTACAATAAATATTTCAATTTCTGCCATAGCGAATACTCGGCAGGATGTGATGGTTGTAAGGCATATGCAAAAATAAAAGGAATACCGCTTAATATATATGTCAATGGCGACGAAGGGTGTCCTGAATTTGATGAATATTACAACCTACCAGATATGAGCGAAAAAGTTGAGCCTCCAAAGGGTGATGGATATCAATTGTGGGAAACAACATCAGAGGGAAGTCCTTCAAGTCCAGTTTTTGAAACTTTAGATAAATTATGTGAATGGTGCGAAGTGAATGCGACTACATTTGCAGATTTTAAAGCAACTAAAGAAGAATGGATACAAATGCTTAGTGATGGCTTTGTTCATCATAAACAAGATAATATGATTTTTATTTAGTCAATTAAACTAAAATTTACAGGAGGTAAAACCCTTGAATAAAAATGAAGTTGTAGAACAGTTAGAGCGCATGAGAAACTTTAGTAAAGCGATGAGGTGGATTGCCAATGTAGAAGCCTTGGACTACGCAATCAACTTGATGCACGATTGCAAGTGTTCACTCTTACATAGATTTAATGAGGGAGATAAGGTCAGGATAAGAAAGGACTTAATTGTAGGTGAATATTACGACGGATTATTATTCTCGACCAGAATGGAATCGTGCAGAGGTAAAGAGCTAGTAATATCCGTGTCAAGTAGCGGAGAATATTTAGTTGAGGATTTACCGTATCTGTTTAACGATGAAATGTTGGAGCCGGCAGAATAGGAGGGATTAAATGCTTACAGATGAACACAGAAATAAAATAGCTTATCTTAACCAGTATCGATATGCAGACAAAGAAATTGACCGAAAGATTAGAGAACTTGAGAACTGGAAAAGTAAAATATATAATGTCACAAGTACAATATCGGACATGCCAAAGGGCAGAGGTAGGACAGACACTATAGCAAGTGGAATAGCCAATATAAACGAGATAGAGCAGACAATAAATTCTGATATCGACACACTTGTCAAGCTTAGAAAAGATATCGAAGTGAGGATTAATAAAGTTAATGACCTTAAGCAAAAGGAAGTGCTTAAGTGTAGATATCTCGACTTTAAAAGCTTTGAGCAAATAGCGGTTGATAATCATATGGCAATCAGGCACATATTTAGAATTCATGAGGTTGCTTTAGATAACTTGAAAATTTAAAAGATGTCATTGAATGTCATAAAAACTTTATGCTATTATTAAAATGGCTTTAAAGATATTAAAGTATTCCCCCTTTTAATTAGGCACCTGGAAACAGGTGTCTTTTTATGTAAAATATTGTTGCAGGGAAAATGGTTTCCTGGTATAATGTTGGTAAGTATTATAAACCAATGGTAGTATTTATAGTGGAAAGGGGGATGTAGACAATGGGAAAAACAGATAAAGAATTAACAGCCGAAATTGTTTGTAGTTATATGCATGGGGAACTCAAAATAATTGTGTTCCAGTTAAGCATAATGATTTACCTGGTCTTATAGAGGACGTATATAGTACCATAGCTAACTTGGGAAAAGATAGTTCAGACAACTAACGCATAAAGATTTAGTGAAGCACTTACCTTGGTATGTGCTTTTTTATTGCAAACAAAACAAAAGGAGGTAGTGTTAAGTGAAACTAACACCTAAACAAAAAATATTTGTTGATGAATACTTGATAGACCTTAATGCTACTAGAGCATATAAGGTTGCTTATCCTAAAATAAAGAACGATGAAACAGCAGCAGCGGCTGGAGCTAGATTGTTAAGAAATGTTAAGGTTGAGGGCTATATTGAACAGCGAATGAAAGATAGAGAAAAACGAACTGAAATCACTCAAGATAAAGTTCTAAAAGAGCTAGCGAAGATAGGATTTGCAAAAGGTACAGATTTTGCAAAGGTGATATTAAAGCAAGGTGCAAGAATTAAGTTTGATACAGAAGGTAAAGAGATAGGATTGGAGCCATATGAATATCAAACAGTTGAAATAGTTAATTCAGAAGAACTTACAGAAGATTCAAAATCAGCAATTGCAGGAATAAAACAAGGGGCTAATGGAATAGAGATAAAACTTAATGACAAGGTTAAGGCATTAGAGCTGATAGGCAGACATTTAGGTATGTTCTCAGATAAGTTAGAACTTTCAGGAGGTATAAACACAAATTCAGATAAACTAGATAAAATTCTGGAGCAGTTAAATGAGTGATGAACAATTACTCTTATCTCAAAAGTATAAAGTTTTTCTTAAACATGATGCACCTGTAGAATTCTTAGAGGGCACGACCGCGGCAGGGAAAACAACTGTCGGTGTATTCAAGTTTATGCTTAAGGTTGCTAACTCTCCAAAGAAATTGCATATACTTTCAGGGCTAGACTTAGGAACCATAGAAAAAAACATCATCAACAAGGACTTAGGCATTTTAGATATTTTCGGTGCAATGGTACAATATAACGCATCGGGACGAGGACAGCACAGCCTGCCGCATTTAGCCTTTAAAAATAAGATTATATATGTATTAGGATATGACAACAAAGCGCGGTGGAAAAAAGCACTCGGCGGACAATATGGCTGCCTTTACATAGATGAAATAAACATAGCTGATATGGAGTATGTCAGAGAGGCATCGATGAGATGCGATTATCTTATGGGTACACTTAACCCGGATGATCCTAGCTTGCCTGTGTACTCTGAATATATAAACCATAGCAGACCATTACCAAAATATAAGGATGATGCACCGGAAGAAATAAATCAAATGTTAAACGAAGAGCCAAAACCTGGTTGGGTTCATTGGTTTTTTTCTTTTAAACACAATTTAGGGCTTACAGAAGAAAAAGTAAAGCAGATTATAGGAAATGTGTCTGTAGGGACAAAGTTATACAAGAATAAAATACAAGGTTTAAGGGGCAGATCAACAGGACTTATATTTAATTTACGCAAGGGGAACATTATTACACCAAGACAGGCAAAAGAGTTTAAATTTAACTTATTTTCTTGTGGCGTGGATACATCTTACAGCAGAGAATCAGACGATACATTTTCTTTTACCTTTACCGGCTTCACAGTCTGCAGAAAAAAGATAACCTTGGCAGAACAGATATATAATAACAAGGATTTACAAGTTCCTTTATCGCCCTCGGATATACCTCCGAAGCTTATAGAGTTTTTAAACAGATGCAAAAGTGATTGGGGATTTGCTCGTAATGTCTTTATAGACAGCGCGGACCAGGCAACAATACTTGAATGTCAAAAGTACAAAAGAGCTAACGGAAGCATTTACATGTTTCAGCCTGCATGGAAAAAAACACAGATTATAGACAGAATTAAACTTGAGACGGGGTGGCTAGCACACGAAGAATCATTAATCGTGGATACGTGCAAGGAACATATAAGAGAACGCAATTTATATAGCTGGAAAGAAGATAAGGACGAACCGGAAGACAGAAACGACCATACGGTAAATTCAGACCAATATAGCTGGCTGCCGTATAAGGATAGAATAGGCAATACCAAGGAGGTGAAATAGTGAACATACAGCCAATAATCGATTTATTAAACAAAGAAAAAGGGTACAATCTTTCATCGGACTATTATTCTAAAGTAGATAGTTGGCGGGACTGGTGGAAGGGTTTTTATAAGCCATTTCACCAGTACATAGAAATGGCGGGAGACCAAACAAAGACAAGGGAACTTTACACACTTAAAATGGCAAAGAAGGTGTGCGAGGACTGGGCAGCAATTCTTATGAATGAAAAAACAGAAATAGTTGTTGATGATGAAAAATCAAATAAGTTTCTTCATGACACCAAAGACAAGAATGGAATTTTAGATAAAAATGATTTCTGGCAGCTCGGCAATTCTCTTGTTGAAAAGTCTTTTTATTCAGGCACAGGTGCTTTTGTGCTAAAAATTGACGGTATGAAGATACAAGGGAAAAACATTGTAAAAAGTCCTACTTCTAATATTCGCATTGATTATCTTACCGCTCACAATATAATACCGCTAACTGTCAGAAATGGGAAAGTAATTGAGGTTGCATTTGCTTCTGAGATATTTAAACGCGGCAAAAAGTATATTTATCTTGAAACACATGAGATTGAGAAGAATAAATACAGAATAACAAATAGATATTTCAGTTATAATGACGGCCTACTGAAAGAGGAATTATTGCCAGAAGGAATACTGCCATATATAAACACTGGCACTGATATTCCGTTGTTTGCAATATTCAGTCCTAATATAGTTAATACAATGTCTAATTCAAATGGTTTAGGCATGAGTATATTCGCACAGGCAATCGATAATTTAAAGGGTGTTGATTTAGCTTTTAATAACTTTTGCAGAGACTTTAAACTTGGTGGTAAAAAAGTATTTTATTCAGACAGCCTTATAAGAACAGATACAGAAGGGAATAAGATAACCCCAGATGATATGATGCAACAACTATTTACAGTTATGGGTGAATTGCCGCTACGAGAAGACGGAAAAAACTCGCTAATGACCGAGTATAATCCAGATTTGAGAGTACAGGCTAATAAAGACGGCATACAAGCGCATCTTGATTATCTATCGTTTAAATGTGGTTTTGGAACTAAACATTATCAATTTAATGGTAGCACAATAGTTACGGCTACTCAGTACAGCGGGGATAAACAAGAGCTGATACAAAACGCCGCTAAACATTATATAGTTATAGAAAAAGCACTACAAGACATTGCGCGTGCTATACTATGGGTTGGTAAAGAAATACTAGAACAACCAGTGAGTCCATATGCAAAGATAACAGTTAATTTTGAAGATAGCTATATAATAGACAAAGAATCCGAGAGGCAAAGGGACCTACAAGAGATAAGGGACGGCATAATGCAGAAATGGGAATACCGCAAGAAATGGTATGGAGAAGATGAAGAAACTGCTAAAAAAATGGTTACTGCAAATCGGACTGATGACGAGTATATGGGATTTGGCGGTGGTAGTTAATGCTTAAGCCTGAGCAAATTGCAAAATACCCTGACAACCTTGTAGAACTATATTCTAAGGCTGAAATAGATATCATTGCAGATATAGCAAGACGCATTTCAACATATGAATACTTCGTTCCTTCTGCAGAGTTTCAATATCTTAAATTAAAGGAAATGGGAAACATTCACGATGAGATATTAAAAAAATTGACATCAATGACAGGAAAGACCGATAGAGAAATTGAAGAAATGATGATTGAAGCGGGTTATGAATCCATAAAGCTTGATGATAAAATATATAAGAAAGCTGGGCTTAATCCAATCCCGGTTAAACAATCGCCCGCGCTTCTTGAGGTTTTGCGGTCCGGAATTAACAATACCAACGGACTATTTAGGAATTTAACAAGGACTACAGCCAACACAGCAACAAAACAATTTGAAAATATCCTTGATAATGCATATATGCAAATTACGACAGGAGCTTTTGATTATAACACCGCTATTAGAAATGCAATAAAGGATTTATCTAGCAAAGGACTTGCAGCAATAACATATCCTAACGGTCATATAAGTTATATTGAACCGGCTGTAAGGCGCGCAGTTACGACAGGAGTTAATCAGACAGCCCTTAAAATGCAAGAAACAAGAGCTCAAGAATTAGGAAGTGATTTGGTGGAGACATCTGCACATGCTGGTGCAAGACCAGATCACGCTGTTTGGCAGGGAAAAGTATTCAGCCTTTCAGGAACGCATCCGAAGTACCCGGACTTCAAAAAAGAAACTGGCTACGGTACGGGCGCAGGGCTAGGGGGGTGGAACTGTAGACATAATTTTTACCCGTTCTTTGAAGGCTTATCTAAGCCTGGATATTCAAAGAAAACACTTAAAGAGATGAGTGCAAAGAAAATTGAATATAATGGCGAAAAGATGACGGAATATGAAGCTACACAAAAACAAAGGCATATCGAGCAGAATATAAGGAAATGGAAAAGAGAATACAGAGCTATGGAAGCTGCGCGATTGCCTAAAGATGAAGCATTTGCAAAAATTATAAAGTGGCAAGATATGCAACAAGATTTTCTTAAACAGACAGGACTAAAAAGGCAGATTTCTAGAGAACAGATTAGTTAAATTGTTAAATTAAACAAACTTATTGTCTTTAAGCAATAGACATAAAACAGGCTCATTTTTTATGTAAATTTTGCTGACCTGCAGGCGTAAAAATAGCAGGACAACAGAGGCGCAACCTCGTAAAAAAGCGTAGTTGTAAGGGAGATATGTGAAAAGAGAATTTTTAGAAGAATTTAAACTTGAAAAAGATGTGATTGATAAAATTATGGATGAAAACGGAAAGGATATTGAAAGATATAAAACCGAATCCGAGAATTTAAAAACTACTAACGCACAGCAGAAAACACAGCTCGACGAAGCCAATAAACAAATAGAATCCTTTAGAGGTATGGATATTGAAGGAATTAAAAAAGCTGCAGATGATTATAAAGCTAAATATGAAGAATCTGAAAAAAATCATAAATCGGAACTTGATAAGTTAGTTTATAATTCAGCTGCCGAAAAGTTTATTGATTCTTTAAAACCTGCGGATGATTTGTCTAAAAAGGCAATACTAGCTGAATTTAATTCTAGGCAATTTAAGCTAGACGGCGAGATGTTCCAAGGCGGTAAAGAATGGGCCGAGCAGTTTAAGAAAGACAACGCATCACATTTCTTAGCGGGTGACGGTAAAGTAACTACCGCATCGTCGGGCGACAGTCATGGTGATTCGTTAAACGGAGATATAGATAAATTTATAGCATCTGCAATGAAAGGCGCAGGAATTGCACAAGAAAATAAATAATAAGAGGAGAAAATAAATTATGCCAAATAGTATTGAATACGCAAAACGATATATGCCGATTATAGATGCAATCTATAAAGCTGGCTCAGTAACACAAGGAATGGATGCTGCAACAAGAGCAGACTTTACAGGAGTAAATGAAGTAAAAGTATTAAAAGTAAGCACAACAGGATTAGGAGATTATTCTCGTCAAAATGGATATCCAAAAGGTGATGTTACTGCTTCATGGGAGACTTTAAAACTTACAGAAGAAAGAGGAAAGGAATTATCTGTGGACAGAATGGATGATGAAGAAGTTCTTGGAATGGTCTTTGGGACTGTAACGGGTAATTTTATGAGAGAACATGTTATTCCTGAACTTGACGCATATAGATTTGCCAAGTATGCAAGCAGATCGGGAATATCTACAACAGCAGGAGCTGTATTGACAAAAGATACTGTTATAGCCGCAATTGATGAAGCAGTTAGACAGATGAATGCCGACGAAGTTCCTCTTGAGGGAAGAAAATTATATATAAACAGTGATTTACAACCGGTGCTAAATTCTGCATTAAATAGACAGTGGGGAAGTGACGGAACAGTAAATACTGTATTATCAGGTTACAATAATATGCCGATTACATTTGTACCGCCTACAAGATTTTATACAGGAATCACTTTGAGTGACGGTACTGCAAATTGGGGATATGCTAAAGCTTCAGGAGCAGCAGATATTAACTTTATGATAATCTACCCACAAGCTATTTTACAAGTACAGAAATTTGCTTTACCAAAGATATTTGACCCTGACACAAATCAGGACAAAGACGCATGGAAATTCCAATTCAGACTTTATCATGACGCTTTTGTTTACGACAATAAAGTCAAAGGAATTTATCTACACAAAAAACCTACGGAATAGGAGGGAAGTAAATGCTTATTGCAAAAGGCGGCATAAGCCGAGAAATTGAAGAAAAAAACCTACAGGAATATATTGATAAAGGATACAAACCTGTTGAAGAGAATCATAACGATAGTCCACCAGAGACCAAAAATAAACCATTAAATAAAATGACTATGGGCGAACTTGAAGCAAAGGCACTTGAAATAGGTATCGACATATCTGATTGCAGGAACAATGCTGAACGCGCCGAAAGAATCCAGGGCACGCTTGAGGCTATCCAGGAAGGCGGGGAGTAACATGCTCCCTGATTATAATTTTTATGTTGACACATATTATGGCAATCAAATAGCGGAAGCCGATTTTCCTCGTTTAGTTTTGAGGGCATCGGCTTATTTAGACGCTTGCAATATGTTAGGCGCGCCGGAAGATGCAATAAAAAAGGCATTTTGCGCTGTAGCTGAAGCCTGGCAAACAAATGAGCAGGGCGGGGATATAGTAAGTCAATCTGTTGGAAGTTGGAGTAAATCTTATGCACAAAGGAAAGTAAAAACTGATGAACAGAGGCTCAATGACGCTGCAAAACTTTATATCGGTAAATACTGTAGTTTAGATGTGAGGTGGGCTTAATGTTTGATGATACTTGCACAGTCTACAATAAATATGTTGAAAATAAAATTGAGAAGTGGCGGCGGACCGTATTGACTGGTGTATTTTGGGACGGAGCACAAGGTTCTAATTTCCGTAAAACAGGGGTTGAAAATGCAGATAGTGTATTTATATTAATACCTAAGTTTGTGAAGGCAGACAAGCAGTTCTTGCCGCCAAAAGAATGGTTAAATACAGAAGATAAATCTTTATATTGGACCCTACAAGCAGGCGATACAATTATCAAGGGCAATATTGCCTGTGAGGTTGTGAAGTCATCAAAAGAGCTTGAGCAGTTTGATGAATGTTATAAGATAACAAAGGCTGACAATAAATTGTTTAACAGCAGTATGGCTCATTGGGAGGTCGGTGCCAAGTGAAAATAACAACTCCCAGAGGTGCAATAATACACAATAAAGGTGGGACTAAGGCTAAACTTGAATGGAATCCAGACTTCCAAGATAAATGGCAAGGAAAATATGACAGAGCCCAAAAGTTTGTAGATAGTGAAGTATTAAGATTATCAGACCCGTACATTCCTATGCAAACAGGCATGTTAAAGAAAAGTGGTGTCTTAGGAACCGTAATAGGCAGCGGGGAAGTTATATGGAATGCGCCATATGCTAAATACCTTTATTACGGAAATGTTATGGTTGGCAAAGCTCCAAAAGTAATTACAGCAAAGTTAATTACGTATCACGGAGCTCCAATTAGAGGCGCAATGTGGTTTGAAAGGATGAAAAAAGATAAATTATCCGTAATATTAGAGGGAGCGAAAAGATATGCGGGAGGTGGACAATGAGTATAATTAAATCATTGCAAAATTACCTAGAACAATACGAAAGAATGGATATGCAGCCACTGACTGTAAAAACAGATATGACGGACGCAGTGGCATCCTCTTATAGCGTAGCACCTTCTGGGAATGGAAGGATAAGTTCGGATATTCTAGGTAATAGGACATACCAAAATAACTATGTGTTTTATGCTCGAGAAGCTGTATCGGATGAAATAGATAGACAAGAAAACTACGATTTTCTTGAGGGATTTTCTGAATGGCTTGAGGAACAAAATGCAGAGGGCAATCTTCCGGAACTTCCGGGAAGATATAGGGCAGAGGAACTGAGAGTATCAAACATAATGTTATTCGATGTGAATGAGGACGGTACGGGGCTATATCAGGTACAATTACAATTAAAATTTATAAAAGAAAGGAAGGCGATAATATGAGTATATCAGGAACAGGATATATAAAGAGAGAAGAATTTGCGGTGTTTGCAAATGTGGCATCAACAGGTACTGCAGAGTGGGAATTGATAGGCGATAAAGTGGAAGAAATGAGCCTTGAAATGAATCCGAACGTTGAAACCATGACAGATGTTACCGGAAATACTTCAACGACATTAGATAAATATGAGGTACAAACTTCCGTATCTCCTATGAGAGCAAAGAGAGAAAGTAAATTATTTGCTATTTTATATGGCATTGTAAAAGAAGAAAAGACTTTATCGGACGTAGAACGTGATTTTCTGTGCGTTAACATATTTGATAAGGTTGGAGAAGGCGCAGAGGCTACTTATAGTGCGTGGAAACAAAAGGGCGTAATTGCTGTTCAGTCTTATGGCGGGAATACGCAAGGATTAGACATCCCTTTTAATATCCACTGGATTGGTAAAAAGACATACGGAACATTTGACCCAACAGATAAAGAATTTACAGAAGAATAACAAATAGCTCTGCTTCGGTGGAGCTATTTAAATTAATTGGAGGTAGAAAATGAGCAATATTAATATAAATACCGGAGAAATAAGGTTAACAGTCAACGGTGATGAAAACAGGGTTATTTCTTTTAATCCTAACGACTTACAATTTATTGATAATCTTTATAATTTGCTTGCTGACTTCGAGAATAAGGAAAAAGAATATAAGCAAAGAGATACCGAGATAGATAAAAATACCGAGCTTAATTCCTATGGCGTACCTATAAAGCTTAAAGATAAAATTGAGCTTACAAAAGAAATCTGCAACCATATGAGAGAAAAAATAGATATTGTATTCGGAGAAGACACAAGCCAAAAAGCATTTGGAAACACAAACACTCTTGATATGTTTGAACAGTTTTTTGAAGGTGTTACTCCTTACATTGAAAAGGTCAGAAGCACTAAAATAAACGAGTATACTAAAAACAATAAAAAGAATGTGATGAAATGATACTTACAGACGGACTTCCGACAGCTATTGAAGTTGACGGAATAGAACACAATATTAATGCAGACTATCAAACTTGTATAAAAATTATAATGGCTTTCGAAGATAGCGAGTTGACACAACATGAAAAATGCACAGTGCTTATTGAGTTACTGTATAAAGAGACACCAACCAATATAGTTGAAGCTGTTAAACAAGGGATAAAATTTCTCGATTGCGGAGGTAATAGCCAAGGTAGTGGAGAGGGAGACGGAACGAGAAAATACAGTTTTACTCAAGATGATAAATATATTTACAGAGCTGTTGACAGCGTGCTGCATGGACGATTAAGCAAAGGAGATTTCGTGCACTGGTGGGAGTTTATTCTTGCATTTATGGAACTTCCAGAAGAATGTTTCATGAGCCGGTTAATTTATTTAAGGACGCAAAAAGCGAAAGGCAAGCTCTCTAAGGAAGAAAAAGAGCTGTATTATAAAATCAGGGATGTTGTTGATTTAAAAGAAGAATATAGCTTGGAAGAACAGAAACAAATAAATGAGTTCATGGAATTATTAAAATAGCAGGTGCTTTTTATACAAAAAAGGCAGGTGATTAAGATTAAATGTCAATAGGATATGACGGTAGTATAAGAATAGATACAAAGATTAATAGAAAAGGCTTTAATACTGGCATTAACGGCATGATAGGCTCTTTGAAAAAATTAGCTATAGCGGCAGGATTAGCTTTTGGTACAGTTGCGATAGTCAATTTCGGCAAAGAGGCTATAAAAGCATCAACTGAGTTGACAAATGCAATGACCGGATTAAAAAGTATTATAGACGGTCAGGGCAGGAGTTTTAAAGATGCGCAAAAATTCATAAATGAATATGTTTCCGACGGTTTAATTCCTGCAACGCAAGCCATAACGGCATATAAAAACCTTGCTATGCGAGGATATGATACAAGCCAGATTGAGCAGGTAATGACCGCGCTTAAAGATAGCGCAGCATTTGGCAGACAGGCAAGCCTTACCATGGGCGAAGCTATCGCAAGCGCAACAGAGGGTTTGAAAAATGAAAATTCAATCCTTGTAGACAACGCAGGTGTAACTAAAAACGTATCAATGATGTGGAAAGATTATGCTCAAAGTATAGGCGTAGGTGTTAATAGCTTAACTAAGCAACAAAAAATTCAAGCTGAAGTTCTTGGAATTATGGAAGAGACAAGATTCCAAACGGGAGATGCTACGAAGATTGCTAATTCATATTCCGGAGAATTATTAAGGCTTGGATTTAATTTTAATAATTTAAAAATTGCAATCGGCAACGCTTTGATACCAATGGCGAAAGCTATATTACCTTCCATAAACGCCATTATAGCAGCATTGACACGCCTCGCGAATGTATTTGCACAAGTAACTACCGCTATATTTGGAAAACAAGCTAGGCAACAAGAACAAGTTGCTAAAAGCAGTACAAATGCTGCAAAAGCTCAAGAAAAATTCGCTAGCGCAACTAAGGAGGCGGGAAAAGAAGCCAAGGGAGCTACAGCGGAGTTTGACGAATTGAATGTAGTAGCAAAAGATACAGCGAATAATTCTATTGGTGCAACAGACGACCTTGATTTAGGTTTTGGAGATATAGCAACAGGCGGAGAGGTAGGCGCTGGTGTTACGGTAAGTCCGGATGTGCAAACAGCTGTTGATAAACTTATGAAAACATTAGAGCCATTAAAAAATATTAGTTTCAATAATTTAAATAATTCCTTCGACAAGCTTAAAAAGTCAGTTGAGCCAATAACAAAGGCTGTCTTTGGCGGGCTTCAGTGGGCTTACTTAAATATATTTATTCCATTTGCTACATGGACTATGGAAGATGCTTTACCTGCGTTCTTAACTGTATTAGCTTCAGCTATGAATGTACTCAATTCGGTTATAATTGCTTTGCAACCCCTTGCTATCTGGTTGTGGGAGAGCTTCTTAAAACCTTTATCAGAATGGGCGGGGGACATAATAGTGCAAACCCTATATAATATTGCATATTCACTAAATAACTTATCAGAATGGATAAACAACAATCAAGAGCTTGTACAGAAAATAGCATTAATTGCAGGTTCTATAGTGCTTGGTATAATGGCAGTAGTTTCAGCTTTTGAAATTTTTAACGCAATTGCACCGGTTATAGTAAGTGCATTTACAACGATTAAAGCTGCACTTGCCGCTATAAACCCGGTAGCATTACTTGTTGTTGGAATAATAGCATTGCTTGTTGCGGCCGGAATTGATTTATGGAAGAAATCAGAAGCGTTTAAAAATAGCATTGTAGGAATTGTAAACCAGATAGGTCAAATATTAAAGAATGTGTGGGAATCTATTATTAAGCCTGTATTTGATACATTTATGCAAACTATAGATTGGTTATGGGATAAACACTTAAAACCATTAATGGCTAATATTTGGGGGTTAGTGCAAGAACTCATACAAGTATTTGCAGAAATATTAAACGGTTTCATATTGCCTCTTGTAAATGCTTTCGTTGAGATATTTGGCCCTGTTATAGCAAATGTATTTCAAGTTGTTATAGGCATAGTAGGCACATTGTTAGGAACATTTGCAGATGTAATAGGTGGAGTTATAACAGTAATAAGGGGAATAATCGAATTTCTAACAGGAGTATTTACAGGAGATTGGAAAAAGGCTTGGAACGGCATTGTCAAAGTGTTTAAGGGAATATTTGAAGGTATCGGCGGCGTTATAAAGGGCGTTGTAAACATAGCCATAGACCTAATAAACAGCATGATAAGAGCTATAACAAGCGGGCTTAACTTTGTAATTAATGCTATGAATAAGATAAACTTCAAGATTCCTGATTGGGTACCCGGTATTGGCGGACAAACATGGGGAATAAACATACCAACTCTAACCGCTCCCCAAATACCTAAACTTGCAACTGGCGCAGTAATACCTCCTAACAGTGAATTTCTTGCTATTCTTGGAGACCAAAAGAGTGGTACAAACATAGAAACACCGGAAAGATTGCTAAGACAAATAATGAAAGAGGAACTTGCTGGCGTGATGAGCGGCGGGGATATAACAATAGAAAACAACATAAATCTTGAAGGAGATCCTTTATTTAAATTTGTAAAAAGGATAGCGTGGGAAGAATTTAAACGCTCGGGAGAATCTCCATTTCCAGCATATTAAGGAGGCGGTTAAAATAGCAAATTTTATAAAAGTAAACGGAGTATATATCCCGACACCCGCCTCATTTGATTGGCAGATGTCGGATTTAGATGCAAGTGCCGAACGTTCCGCATCCGGACATCTTATCCGGGAGCGAATAAGAAGCGGAGTAAGGAAAATAACTTTTAGTTGGGGGAGTCTGCCGGATATGCAAGCTTTTTATAATTTTGTAAGTACATTGGAGAACCTGCCGGCGCAGTTTGAAATGGAATATCCTGATGCAAACGGGAACTTAGTTACAAAGACCATGTACCGGGCAGATGTAACAGCTAATATGTACAAATACACAAACAACAAAAGCTACTGGAAAGACCTAAAAACAAGCTTCATAGAGATATAAAGGATGTGGTTAAATGATAAACGTTAGCCAAGAATGGAAAGACAATATTTATGCTGGTACAGAAAAAAAGATAAAACTAATTATCGGGGATGTAGAATTGACCGATGATGATATACAGGGCAAGGTTGAGATACAGGAAACTTGCACGAACGCAGAGGATATAAAAATCGGCAGTTGCATTGCTTCTATACTTAAATTTAACGTCATAAATAAGGGACAGAGCATAGATTTTCTAAACAACAATATAAATGTCCAAGTAGGCATAAAAATCCCCTCTACAGGCGAATTTGAGTTCGTACCAATGGGGATTTTTACAGTTGATGAAGTTAATGACAAGGATGAACAGATATTGAAGGTTACAGCAAGAGATAAAATTAAACTCTTTGACAAAGATTGTACTGAGTTTATAAAAATAAGAGCATATCCAATTACTTTATGGACGCTTACGCAACAACTATGTAGTTATATCGGCATAGAGTTAGAAAATACAAGCATTATAAACGGCAGTTACGTTATAGAGGAAAGCTTTAATGCAGAGAATATTACAGGTCAGCAAATTTTATCCTGGATAGGAGAAGCATCCGCAAGCTTTATAAACGTTAACCGTTATGGCAAGCTTGTATTTAAGACTTTTACAATAGCGACGAACAGTGTAACAGATAGAGAATATATAAACATAGATATAGCAAAATATGCCGTACCGCAAATTACAAGACTACAAATCGCCGTTCAGGAAGATGATCTAGGTGTAATAGTAGGAAGTGGCAATATAACTTATTCTATTATAAATAATCCTTTACTTTACACAAAGTCGAGCGAACAAATAATACCGGTTGCAAATAACATATTAACTCAACTGCAAAGCATATCAACATATGTTCCTGTAAAAGCATACGGCAAAGGGAATCCGGCAATAGAAACAGGAGATATTTTCCGAATAGACACATTTAAGGGGCAAGAAATTAATGTAATTATAATGGACCGTAAATTTGTCTATCAAAAGAGTTTTAGAGATACATACCAGAGCTTCGGCACTACAGCGGTAGGAGAAAAAAGAATTGTACAAAACAGTACGTTACAGCTAAAGGGTAAAATGAACATTCTTACACGAACGCTAGAAGAGAATCGGATAAAAGTCGCAGACCTCGAAATCGGCTACAACGAAATAGTACAAACTGTGGACGAACTATCCATAGAAGTAGCAGAAATAGATTTAAAAAGCATAGCCACTTATTACCAAACAGAAACGCCTACAAGTGAACTTAAAATAGGCGATATATGGTACAATCCCGGATACAGTTATTTAGTTGACAACCTAACAATGACGGTTAATGAAATGACAATGACCGTTGATGATTTGATAATCCTATATAGCAAACTTATGCGTTGGAATGGTACAGCATGGGAAGATATAAAGGATACAGAAACACTTAAAAATGTATCTGAGCTAAGTGTACGCGCGGATGAAATATTGTTGAGAGTATCTGATGCCGAGGGAGATATCGGGGCTCTACAGCTAACAGCAAGCGACTTGACGGCAAGAATAACATCAGCAGAGGGCAACATTGGCGAATTGGAATTGACGTCAACAGCGCTTACGACAAGAATAGAGAGCGCGGAAGGCGATATAGGAAGCCTACAATTAACTTCATCTGCTTTGACAACAAGAATAACATCTGCAGAGGGAGCTATAGGAGAACTAGAACTAACTACAAGTGATTTCTCTGTAAGACTAAGCTCAGCGGAGGGTGGTATTGCATCCTTAGAATTAACTACAAGTGGACTGAAACTAGCCATAGATAACACGAAAATAGTGTTCGATAGTACAGGGCAAACCATTAAAAATGGCGGGTTTAGAATAAAAGACAATTCAGACGCAACCACGTTTGAAGTATCAACAGGCGGTGGCATAACAATGAAGGGCGACCTATATAATGTATATGGCGGCAACGCAGTAAGATTATATAATGGACGCATAGATTTTTCTGCAGGTAGTAGCGGTAGTCAGTGGTGGCTTTCTACAATTGTTGGAGATATATCCGGATATTATAACGGCTCTAGTATTAGAGAGTTAATTATAAAAGGTGGCACACAATTAACATTGCGCACAGATTGGTCGTCGACATTAAAGTATCAACAGGTTACACAAGGGACGCCAAGCCATATTTTTGATGGCCGCGTGCAATTAAATAACGACATATACATGAACACAAGTAGGGGAATGCGGAGCTTTACACCGAAACGTCTAATAGATACGCCAAACGGCGATTTTGTCTTATCTGCTACTTGGTAAGGAGGGAAAAAGTGAAACTAATAGAAATTGTAAACTCTGTACAAGCATTAAATAAGCTTGGCGAGAAGGATTTACCGATACAAACAAGCTTTAAGGTTACAGACATATTATTTGCAGTAGAAAAAGAGTTAAATAACTATTACGTGCATAAAGATAAACTAATACAAAAATACGGAACTACAGAAAATGGACTGGATTATAGCTTCCCGGAAGAAAACAGGGATAAATATGTACGCGACTTAGAGGAATTAAACAATATGGAAATAGATTTAAGAGTAGAAAAAATAAAGCTTCCTGACAACATACTTATAGCACCGAATGCATTACACGCTCTTAGAAATTTTATAGATAGAGAGGTGATTTAATGGCTATTGACAGAATATACGGCACAGACACAGGAAAGCAGGCCTTTGCAAAAACGGATAGCAATTTCCAAGCGCACGAGGAAGCAATAAACGAGAACAAGACAAACATAGATACAGTAAGTGATAATATGGAACAAATTGCAGACAAAGGGTATGTAAATACAAAGGTTGTAAACAATTTAGATGATGCGCTAGAAAACGGTAAATATAAAATAATAATATCTGGCCACAGTATAATAGCCGCCGGCACATACCTTGTTGACACAACCAAGTATGATGCAACCGCCTCATCTCAGATTTTAAGAAATGTAAACGCAAACGGAGCAAATACAACATATATACGATTATACAGAGCTGGCGTGGAAACGGTAAGATTGTTAGCAACAACAGATAAAGTAGATATCACAGTTACTCCTGCAAGCGGAATGACAAAAGTATATGATAACAGTTATAGAATCAATAATGTCGTATATATAAATTTAGGAATAAGGAAAACTGATTCAACCCCATTTGCAACCAATTCCCAAATATTAGTCGGTACGGTCCCCAGTGGCAACACTCCTCTTGTAAATCCAAGTGTTGCGAATTTACAAGGTATGGTCGATAGTACAAACGGCATAGGCATAGGAAATGTATCTATATTAACAGGGGGACAAATATATGCAACTAACATTACGTCTAACGTTACAATTGATAGAATAAGCGGGGTATATGTATGCGCGTAGCAAGAAAAATAGATAATAATGGTTTTTATATAGAAGATGTAGAAACAAACTTAACAGAAAATACAGACGAAATTATTATAACAGACATTATAACTGGCTATGTTAAACCTAAATGGAATGGTGTGGAATGGATAGAGGGTGCAACAGAAGAGGAAATAACAGAATGGCAAGAACAACAAAATGAATCACCAATACCGCCCTTAGATGAAATAATACTAGGATGCGTACTGGAAATGAGTGAGATAATTTATGCTTAGAAATTTAATATATTCAATACTATTTGGAGAAGGAGGAGAAAACATGATGGCGATGTTATGGGCACAGCAAATTATGCTAGGTAAAAAGACATATGAACAAGTACCTAGATTGTTAAAAGAACAGGTAAAAGAGATTCTTATAGACAGCGGTTATGGGGAATTGGTTACAGAATAAATATAAAGAGGTGATATATGACTATAGAAATAAGTATATTAATAGCAGTAATAGGATGTTTTGTGGGATTGGCTGGGTGGATAAAAAACAGAGACAGCAAGATATCCACAGACAGCGAATGGAAAGGGAACGTAAACGCTAAGCTTGATATCGTTGTAAGTATGACAGGAGACGTAAAGAATATAACTAGCACCCAAAACGAACAAGGCAATAGAATTACAGCATTGGAAAGTTCCTATAAAAGTCTACATAAACGTGTAGATAAAATAGAAGGTATTAAAGATGAAAAAGATTAAATTTTCAAAGAAACTACTTGTATGTATGTTTCTTTTTTTATTGCTATTTGTAATAGCAATGTGCATCTTGTTCTATAAAACAGGTAATGAGCCGGGAACTTTAATATCCTGTGTATTTGCATTTTGCGGGCTAGAAGGTGGAGTTCTCGGGTGGATTAAAACGAATGAAAGTAAAAATAATTCTAAGGAGGATGATTATGAAAATTAACTGGAAANNAGTTTTGGGCTGCTTTTATAGGTTTTATTACAGCTTTGTTAGTAGCTTTTGGAGTTGACAATCTTACAATAGAACAAGTTATAGCTTTAATTACTGCAGCTAGTACCCTTATAGCTTATATAGTAGGAGAAGGGATTGTAGATGCGGCAAGAGTAAATAACGAAAAAGAAGGTGAAAAATATGGCGACACTGAGATGTAATCCAACGGATAGCATAAGAATGACCAGTCCGTTTGGACCTCG
>DGYI01000039.1:396-24070 GCA_002396645.1 Firmicutes bacterium UBA5010 | reverse complement strand
TTTTCAAATCTCTCAACTATTTTTAAGCAGAGAACTTTATAGGAGTATAAAAAAATCGCTTAAAAATAAAGAACAGGTAATCCTGTTCGTAAACAGACGAGGTTACTCAAACTTTATATCATGTAAAAAGTGCGGCCATGTAGTAAAATGTGATAATTGCGATGTTTCAATGACGTACCATATAAGTCAGAATAAGCTCAAATGTCATTATTGCGGAAGAACAAAATTTGTATTTGATAAATGTCCTGAGTGCGGCAGTGAAAAAATACAACAATTTGGATTCGGAACTCAACAGGCGGAGGAATTTATTAAATCTGTATTTAAAGATTATAAGGTAGCCAGAATGGATTTGGATTCAATGTCGGGTAAAGACAGCTATGAGAATATTTACAAAGATTTTAAGGAGCATAATATAGATATACTTATAGGTACTCAAATGCTTGCAAAAGGTCTGGATTTTCCGGATGTTACAACTGTCGGAGTTTTATCTGCCGATTCGCTTATAAATCTGCCTTTTTATAATTCAGGGGAAAAGACCTTTCAATTATTGACTCAGGTAAGTGGAAGGGCAGGAAGAAGTGATAAAAAAGGCTATGTATTTATACAAACATATGAGCCTGAAAATTTTATAGTAAATGCAGCTAAGTCAAATGCTTATGATAATTTTATTAAAGAGGAAGCCCTGCTTAGAAAGGAATTTGCTTATCCTCCGTATATTAATATAATAAATATATGTACTATATCAAAATTTGAGGAAGATTTAAAGAAATTTTCTTTTGAGAGCTATGAAATACTAAAACAAAGGATTCAAGAAAGGCTTAAGGAAAAAGGGGTATTATTATACAGCCCTACACCACATTCTATATACAAGGTAAATAATGAATATAGAATAAATTTATTTATAAAGGTGTCTTTAAAATATGCGTCTGAATTAAAAAGTATAATAAGAGAAATATATATGGAAAAGGACATAAAAAATATTAAAATCAGTATAAATATAGATACTGAAAATGTTTAGATATGATATAATATCCGTATACTCAAGCTTGCTTGAGATTGGATATTATTAAATGACTCGACGCAGTCGAGACTATGATATAATAAGACCATGATGATTTTATAGGAGGTTTAAAATGGCATTAAGAAATCTTAGATTAGACGGTGATGAAATATTAAGAAAAAAAAGCAGAGAGGTAGAAAAAATTGATGATAGAATTTTGACAATCCTCGATGATATGGCTGATACTATGTATGATAAAGACGGTGTCGGGCTTGCTGCTCCTCAGATAGGGATACTTAAAAGGCTCGTTGTTATAGATGTGGATGATGAAAATTTATATAAAATGATAAATCCGAAAATTATTAAATCAAGCGGAGAGGCTGTAGATGCGGAAGGCTGCTTAAGTATTCCCGAAAAAAGGGGAGAAGTGGTAAGACCTTCAAATGTAACCGTAGAATATACTGATATTAACGGAGAGCTAAAAAGGTTGGATGCAGAAGGTCTTTTAGCAAGATGTATCTGTCATGAGCTTGATCATCTTGAGGGAATACTTTTTACCGATAAAATGACTAAGCAAGTGGAAGGTTGAGAGAAACAGTGATGAATATAGTTTTTATGGGAACGCCGAAATTTGCTGTTTCATCATTGCAAAAACTGTGTGATGAAGGGCATAACATAAAGCTTGTTGTAACACAGCCGGACAGACCGTTTGGAAGAGGTAAAAAAATAAAAAAATCTGAAGTTAAAGAAAAGGCAGAAGAACTGGGATTAGAGATTTTTCAGCCTTCAAGAGTAAAACATGCGGATTCTGTCCAAAGGATAAAGTCTTTAAATCCAGATTTAATAATTGTTATAGCATATGGACAGATACTTAGCAAAGAGATACTTGATATACCAAAATTCGGATGCATTAATGTTCATGCCTCGCTGCTGCCGAAACTAAGAGGGGCAGCACCTATAAACTGGGCTATAATCAACGGTGATAAAAAAAGCGGTGTTACAACCATGCTTATGGACGAGGGCTTAGACACAGGTGATATGCTTTTGAAAAAAGAGATTGATATAACAGATGATATGACAGCAGGAGAGCTTCATGATTTATTGAGCGAGGCAGGTGCAGGGCTTTTAATTGATACTATAAACGGAATAGATTCAATAAAAAGATTAAAGCAGGATAATGAAGAATCAAGCTATGCCCCTATGCTGAGAAAGGAAACATCGCTTATAAATTGGAATGATTCTGCTAAAAACGTGCATAATACGGTAAGAGGTTTAAATCCTGACCAATTTGCCTATTTCATTTACGATGATAAAAATGTTAAAGTGCATAAAACCTTGATTGATAATGATTCAGATAAATCTGATTATGATGCCGGAACGGTACTTAGAGCAGATAAAACAGGCATATATGTAAAAACCGGTGAAGGAATTATTATCATAAAGGAATTGCAAATGCCGGGAAAAAATAAAATGACTGTTGAAGAGTATCTTAGAGGAAATAAATTTCCCGAAATGATAAGACTTTAGATAGATTAAATGCTTTGAACAAAGGTAAAAGCTATGAAGGCAGGTGTTTTTTTGACTGATAACTACAGAGCAGTTAGTATTCAATCGTTAAAAAAAATTCATCAAAATAATTCTTATTCCAATATAGTTATAAATAATGATATAAAACAATTAGATGAAAAATTTCATAATGTATACAGAAAGTCAGTTCTCGGAGTTGTAGAAAATATTTATTTTTTAGATTATGTAATAAACAAATTTTCTTCAACAAAGGCTAAAAAGTTGCAGACTGAGCTTTTAATAACATTGAGACTTGCAGTATATCAAATATTTTTTCTTGAAAATTCAAAAGAATTTGTTATAGTAAACGAAAGTGTCGAACATATAAAAGAAAAAATTGATATACGGGCATCTAAATTTGTAAATGCGGTGCTCAGAAATATATTGAGAAACAAAGAACAGATTTTAAAAGATATTGAAAAGTTAGACAGAATAGAGTATTTATCTATTAGGTATTCATATCCTGTTTGGATAATAAAGAAATTTATAAGTCAATTTGGTGAGGATAAAATTGAGGAAGTTTTATCCAAAAACAATGAAGAGGCTAAATTAAATATAAGGGTAAATACCCTTAAGACAACTAAGGACGAGCTTAGAAAAAGCTTGGAGCAAAAAAATATAGTTTGTACAGATTGCAAAATAGCAAAAAAGGGCATGATTCTTGAAAATGTTATTAATTTAGAAAA
Organism: Firmicutes bacterium UBA5010; assembly: GCA_002396645.1. Classification (GTDB taxonomy): domain Bacteria; phylum Bacillota; class Clostridia; order Tissierellales; family Sedimentibacteraceae; genus UBA1535. Next base: position 20,818 of record DGYI01000039.1, on the reverse strand, counting down.
GCTTGAAGAATATAAAAACGGACTTTTTTCTGTACAAAGTGAAAGCTCTATGCTTGTAGGACAAATATTAAATCCAAGAGAAGGCTCATTGATACTGGATATTTGTGCCGCTCCCGGCGGAAAAACAACAGATGCCGCAGAAAGGCTGAATAACACGGGAACTGTTATATCAAGAGATTTATACGAGCATAAAATAAGGCTGATAAAAAATGAGATAAAGCGTTTAAGGCTCAACAACGTAAAAGCCCAAATTTTTGATGCCTCGCACTTTGATGCAGAGCTTGAAAATAAGATTGATTACTGTATAGTTGATGTTCCTTGCTCCGGGCTTGGCATAATAATGAGAAAGCCGGAAATTAAATATAACAGGCAAGAATCAGACAGCGAAAATTTATTTGATTTACAATATAAAATACTTGAGAATGCTTCAAAATATTTAAAGCAAAACGCAGAGCTGATATATTCAACCTGTACTACCGATAAAAAAGAAAATATTGAAGTTATAAACCGTTTTATTGAGAGAAACCCTGATTATGAGATGGTAGACATAAGTAATGAAACAAATAATATATTTGATACGTCTAAAAAAGGGTATATTGAGATATATCCCCATGTGCATGACATGGATGGTTTTTTTGTTGCTAAACTTAGAAAAATTATGCTATAATATGAAATGACTCAAGCAAAGCTTGAAGCTATACATATTCAAAATGGCTCGACATAGCTCCACTATGCGGGGCATTGAGAGACTACGCTGTGTTTCACAACCGAGACGCTATTGATTACCTAAGGGAAGGTAAGTATGATAAAATTAGATGATTTAACACTGGAAGATTTACAAAAACAGATGACAGCAATAGGGGAGCCTTCTTATAAGGCTAAGCAGATATACGAGTGGATACATCAAAAAAATATTGTAAGCTTTGATGAAATGACTAATATAGCTAAAAAAACAAGAGAATTATTAAAAGATTCATTTGAATTTACTAAGATAAGTATATTAGAAAGATTCGATTCAAAGCAGGATGAAACAAAAAAATATCTACTTTTATTGGAAGACGGCAATATCATAGAAACAGTATTTTTAAAATATAAGTATGGAAACACATTATGTATTTCATCACAAGTCGGATGTAAAATGGGATGTGTTTTTTGTGCATCTACTAAAAATGGCTTTATAAGAAATTTAACTGCGGCAGAGATGCTAAATCAAATATACATGGTACAAAAAGACTCAGGAGAAAAGATAAGCAATATAGTTATAATGGGGACAGGTGAACCATTGGAAAACTACGATAATCTCCTGAAATTTTTTGATATAATCAACGATGAAAAGGGACAGAACATAAGTCTTAGAAAAATCACTATGTCAACCTGCGGGCTTGTTCCTAAGATATATGATTTAGCTGATTTAGACCTGCAAATCACACTTGCTGTGTCACTGCATTCAGCTAATCAGAAAAAGCGGGAAGAGATATTGCCTATAGCTAAAAGGTACAATCTTAATGACTTAAAGAAGTCCTGTGAATATTACATTGAGAAGACAAATAAAAGGATAACCTTTGAATATATATTGATTGATGGATTTAACGATACATATGAGGATGCAATGAATTTATGCAGCTATTTAAAAGGTATGCTGTGCAATGTCAATCTGATACCGTATAACTCCATAAAGGAAAGTGAAATAAGCGCATCTAAGGAAAATAATATAGAAAAATTTAAAAAGATTCTGACAGATAATGGCGTATACGCTACAGTCAGAAGAGAATTAGGCAGTGATATCAATGCTGCCTGTGGTCAGTTAAGAAATGATTTTCTTGCAAAGCGAGGTGATTAGTATGAAATCATATTATGGAACTAATAGTGGAAAAGTAAGAAATAATAATGAAGACAATCTTGTCGTATACGAGTCAGACAATTATTATCTTTGTGCGGTTGCTGATGGTATGGGCGGACATAAGGCAGGAGAAATTGCCAGTAACATAGCAGTAAACACTATTAAAAAACACTTTATCAGTGAGATTCAAAAAGGTAAAATCAAAGCGCCCAAATTTATAATTGAAAGTGCAAATCTGGCAAATAAAGCTGTATATGATCAATCCATAAGCAATGAAGAATACAGCGGTATGGGTACTACTATCACAATGTCGGTCATTGATAAAGATGAAAAAATAGCGTATATAGGCAACGTCGGTGACAGCAGAACATATCTTATTAATGATAATTATATAAAGCAAATCACAGATGATCACACATTTGTGCAGGAGCTTGTAAAAAAAGGTGAGATAACTAACGCAGAAGCTAAAAAGCATTCCGAAAGGAATGTAATAACAAGAGCTATAGGAAGTGAAAGCGATATTGTTATAGATATTTTTGAGATAGAGCTTAAAAAAAATGATAAGCTGCTGCTATGCTCGGATGGACTTACTAATCACATAACAGATAACGATATGCTTTATTACGTGAGTAAATTTGGTATAAATTGTGTAGATATGCTGATAAATCTTGCTAATGAAAATGGCGGAACAGATAATATAACTGTAATTATAATCGATACTACAGATAGAGGTGAAACAGATGATAGGTAAAGTTTTAGGAAATAGATATGAAATAGTTGAAAAAATCGGCGGAGGCGGTATGTCCGTGGTATACAAGGCAAGGTGCAGAGTATTAAATAGATATGTTGCCATAAAAATACTGAGAAATGAATTGATTTCCGATTCGGACTTTGTGGATAAATTTAAGCAGGAGTCTTTGTCGGCAGCTAGTTTAAATCATCCTAATATAGTTAATATTTATGATACGGGAATAGAGGATGATATATACTATATAGTTATGGAATATATCAAAGGAGTTACATTAAAGGATTATATAACACAAAACGGAAGCTTAAGCGAAGAGGAAACTATAAAAATATCAATACAGGTGGCTGAGGCGTTAAAGCACGCACATGCCAATAAAATAGTACACCGTGATATAAAACCTCATAATATTATGATAACAGATGATGGTATAGCAAAGGTTGCTGACTTTGGTATCGCAAAAGCTGCCAGCTCTTCAACTATAAACAATACCTCAAATGTAATCGGCTCGGTGCATTATTTCTCACCTGAGCAGGCAAGAGGCGGATATGTTGACGAAAAATCCGATATATATTCTTTAGGAATTGTGATGTATGAGATGGTTACAGGAGTTGTTCCGTTTGATGCAGATAACCATATATCCGTAGCTATGAAGCATATACAGGATCCCGTAGTTCCGCCTTCACAAAAACTTAGTTATGTATCGGTATCTAAAGGACTGGAAACTGTTATATTAAAATGTTTGGAAAAACACCAAAGTTACAGATATCAAAAAGCATCCGATTTGTTGAAGGATTTATATATGATGCAAAAAAATTCGGACCATAAACCTGAAACAGAAGATAGATATCTTGATGATGCAAATTCTCCGACAATAATTATGCCTAAGATTGATTCTAAAATGTTGGATGATAATGGAGACAATGCAGCCGACAATAATAGCAACAATGAAGATGACAATCTTAACGAAAATGGAAGCAATAAAGCTTTTGAAGATTTTTTTGGAAATGATGAGGCTAAGCCTACAACTATAATTTTAAGTGAAAATGAAGAAAATTCAAATAAAAACAAGCCAAGAAAAAAACGAAAGAAAGATGAAGATGATTCTTCAAAGAATTCTGACGCTTTTAAAATAACATTTGCGGCTATATTGTCTGCTTTGTTAGTGGTCAGTTTGATAGGATTTTTTGTGATAAGGTCAATTTTAATTGTACCGGAAGTAGAAGTTCCTGCTTTAGTCGGAGAAACGGAAGAAGATGCAAGAAAACTCGCTAAGGATTCAGGCGTATTATTTAGTGTTAAAGAGAGAGCATATAATTCTGAATATGATGAAGGAGTAATATATCATCAAAGTATAGAAGCAGGACAAAAAGTTAAAAAAGATTATCCTCTGGAAGTTTTGATAAGCAGAGGAGCAAAAGAAGTGGAAGTACCTAATCTGTTAAATCAATATAGTATTGAGGTAAAGACAACACTTAAGGACTTAGGCTTGGAAGAGGGAAATGTAAGCTCAGAACATGACGATAGAGTTGCTTCAGGAAGGGTTATCAGACAATCTCCTGATGCGGGAACAAAGGTTTCGATGGGAACAAAAGTTGATTATGTTCTTAGTAAAGGTCCGGAAATTATATATACAACAGTGCCTACTCTTTTAGGCTTGGACTTAGAAAGTGCTAAGGCAAAAATAACAGAGAAAAACTTAAGCGTGGGCGAAATAAAATATGACTATAGCAACGAATATGACAAAAACCTTGTTATGAGCCAAACATACAATCCGGGCACTGATGTTGAAGAATATACACGTATTGGCATAGTAATAAGCTTAGGTAAAAATGAAACTACCGAGCCTGGTGACAAAGACCCGGATGAAGGTGACAATGACGGAAATGATTCCGGTGATAATGATGAAACTAAATACTCTCAAATAAATGTGCCGTTACCTGAGGGAAAAGAGAAGGTTACTGTAGCTGTATACAGAGTAACCGAATTTGGAAATGAATCTGTTTATGAACATGAGATTGAAGTTAAAGCCGGTGAAAAAAGTGTGCTAATCACAGTTTCGGGAGTAGGAACACAGTATTTTGAAATTTTTGTAGACGGAGTTTCATTAGGAAAGATAGAAGTGAATTTTAATTAGGAGGAAATTATATAATTTTATGATACAAGGTATAATTATCAGAGGCGTCGGCGGCAACTACTATGTTGATACAGACAAGGGAATAATTGAATGCAGAGCAAGAGGCTTATTTAGAAATCAAAATATTAAACCTCTGGTAGGAGATTATGTTTTGATTAGATTAACCGAAGAAGACAATAGCTGTGGTTACATTGAAGAAATCATGGAAAGAAAAAATGAGATGAAAAGACCGTCGGTATCTAATATAGACCAGATTATAATTGTATTTGCGGTTAAAAATCCCGAGCCCAGCTTTTTACTGCTGGATAAACTCTTAATTGCATCTGAAATTAACAATTTAAATCCAATAATATGTTTTAACAAATGCGACCTTGTTGATGAAGAATGTATTTCTAAATATAAAGAAATATATAAAAATACAGGATATAAAATTATATTTACCTCTATGTATAATAAAAATCTTTTGGATGAATTAATAGATATATTAAAGGACAAAGTAACCTTGTTTTCAGGACCTTCCGGGGTTGGAAAATCTTCTTTGATGAATTTAATCGACAATGGATTTAAGCTGAAAACAGGAGAAATCAGTGATAAGCTGAAAAGAGGAAAGCATACCACTCGTCATGCTGAGATATATAAGCTGAATTTTGGCGGATTTGCTGTTGACACACCGGGATTTAGTTCTTTTGACGTAAATGAAATAGATTTTGATGAGCTGACTGATTTTTATCCGGAAATTAAAGCTCACAGTGAAAATTGCAGATTTAACAATTGCATTCACGACAAAGAACCAAGCTGCGGTGTGAAAAAAGCACTTGAAGACAAAGAAATAAGTGAAATCAGATATAATAATTACATTAAATTATTATACGAAATAAAAAGTAACAAACCATATTAAATTCTATTTTACCAGGTGCAATTTGCAAATTTTCGAATATCATTAGTAATATCGAAAACTCACGGAATAATATCCAAAGCAAATTCACTTGGTAAAATATTGTAAACCTTTGTTAAATCAATATGTATAAGTAATATCGTTTTTAATAAATATTGATTTTACTATAGTTTAAGAGTAACATGAGATGTTTTTAAGTAGTCTTAACTGATATCCGGCAGTAGTTTCACTTTGGTTTAAGAGTAACATGAGATGTTTTTAAGTTTGTAATCAATTAATAAATTTCTTTTCGATTTGTAGGTTTAAGAGTAACATGAGATGTTTTTAAGTTCCAAGTCTAGGTCATCTACTGTTAGCTCCTTTACCGTTTAAGAGTAACATGAGATGTTTTTAAGTCTATTAAAGAATTAGAGCAAATGGCAAACAACGAGTTTAAGAGTAACATGAGATGTTTTTAAGTAAGAATATTTATACAGAAAATAAAAGTTGGTATTTTGTTTAAGAGTAACATGAGATGTTTTTAAGTATTTAATTTTGAGCGGCCTTTTTATGGTACAGCATGTTTAAGAGTAACATGAGATGTTTTTAAGTATGTCTGGTGGTCCTACAGCATAATCACATTTTGTTGTTTAAGAGTAACATGAGATGTTTTTAAGTCTGCTTGGGTTAAACATACAGTTTTTACAGAAGTCGTTTAAGAGTAACATGAGATGTTTTTAAGTTTCCGCAACCTATAGCTAGATAGAATGCTAATTTCGTTTAAGAGTAACATGTGATGTACTTAGTTTTGTTTTAGATGAGAGAAATTGTTTCTATACAAATATTTTGTAATAACAGTATGGAGGTATTTATGAATATTTTAGTTGCCGGCGGAGCGGGATATATAGGTTCTCATACTTGTATAGTTTTGCTGGAAGCCGGATATGAGGTAATAATTGCTGATAATTTAAGTAACAGCAGTGCTGAAGTGATTGATAAGATACAAAAAATCAGCGGCAAACAAATTAAATTCTATAAAGTAGATTTAACAGATGAAAATGCAACAGAGAAAATATTTACAGAAAATAATATTGAAGGCATAATACACTTTGCGGGATTTAAAGCCGTCGGCGAATCTGTAGAAAAGCCTTTGGAATATTATTATAATAATTTACTAAGTACAATTGTACTTTGCAAGCTTTGTGAAAAATACAATGTTAATAAATTTGTTTTCAGTTCATCTGCAACTGTGTATGGCAATAATACTGTACCTTTTGTTGAAACAATGGATTTGCTGCCTACGACCAATCCATACGGTGAAACAAAGGTAATGAATGAGAGAATACTTGCAGATACAGCAAAAGCAAATCCCGAATTTAGCGTAACACTTCTTAGATATTTTAATCCTATAGGCGCTCATGAAAGCGGTCTGATAGGAGAAGTTCCAAGCGGAATACCAAATAATTTGATGCCTTATATCACACAGGTTGCAAAAGGCAAGCTGGACAAACTTAAGGTATTCGGCAACGATTATGATACTGTAGATGGTACAGGTGTAAGAGATTATATACATGTGCTTGACTTGGCAGAGGGTCATCTGGCTGCTATTGAAAACATAAAAAAGGGAGTCAGCATATATAATTTAGGAACGGGTCACGGTATATCCGTTTTTCAGCTTGTAAATACATTTGAGAACGTAAATCAAGTTAATATTCCTTATGAAATAACTGATAGACGTAAAGGCGATATAGCGGAATGCTATGCTGATGCTGGCAAGGCGAAAAAAGAGCTTAATTGGGAAGCTAAGAAAAATGTAAAAGACATGGTACGAGACGCTTGGAGATTTGAGAAAAATAATTGATAATATTTAATGACACTTGGAAAGGAAATTAAAATGATTTATGCAATTTTGTATAATCCGGGACATAATAGAGTTTATTTTGAAACATCACTAAAACTCTCGATTTCAGAGTTTAATATTGCTGCGCAAAAACTTTCTACAGAATATGAAAATGTACAGCACCAAAATATTTATGGTATAAACTACTTGACTTTCCAGACAAGCCATGAATTATCTGAATCAGATATAATAATTATTTCTGATTTATCTTTTGTTTATGCTTTATTTAAAATAGAAAGTATTAATGGTGAAACCTATTTTAAGCCTATAAAAAAGACAAAAGAAGAATATGTTGATGACAGTATCAGCACTATATTAAAATACACCGGAAAAACCAATGAAATTTTCACAAGAATGATGATAAATATTGCTTTTTATTCTCAAAGCAATAATGAAAATATAAGATTATTAGACCCTATTGCCGGTAAGGGTACGACTTTATATGAAGGTTTGATCAAAGGTTATAACGTATATGGCATTGAAATTGGCGATAATGTAGTAAATGAATCTTATCATTTTGTAAAAAGATTCTTAGAAACTGCAAGATATAAATTTGAATACGAATCTATGAAAATATCCGGACCAAACAAATCCTTTTCAGCCTTAAGGCATACTTTTGAGATTGCCAGAACAAAGGAAGAACGCAAGAATAAAAATACAAAAATAATGGAATTAATTGCCGGAAATTCTCTGTATGCTAATAAGTATTATAAAAATAATTATTTTGATATCATTGTCGGAGACTTGCCATATGGAGTTCAGCACGGTAATGTAACAAATGAAAAACAATCATCGTTGACGAGAAATCCTGCTGAATTGCTCAATGCTTGTCTGTCATCATGGTTTGAAGTTTTAAAACCAAATGGAATTATAGTTTTAGCATGGAACAGCAATGTATTGTCTCGTAAAATGATGGAACAACTTTTTGAAGAACAAGGGTTAATTGTAAAAAATGATGATGCTTATTTACAATTTGAGCATAGGGTTGATCAGTCAATACTAAGAGATATTATCGTAGCTCAAAAAAGAATATGATTTGATAATATGGAGGGTATAATGAAAAAATTGAAAGTGGCTTTAGCCGGATTGGGAAGCAGAGGGAAGGATACATATGCGAAATGTGCGAATGTTTTTCCTGATAAGATGGAGATTGTTGCCATTGCAGATATAGACAGGAGTAAGGTTGATGAAGTTGCGAACCTTTATAATATTCCGAGCGATATGTGTTTTGACAGCGCAGAAGAGCTTTTAGAACAGGAAAAATTAGCTGATGTAATGTTTATTACTACTCAGGACAAACAACATGTAGGACATGCAATTCCGGCACTGAAAAAGGGATATCATTTATTACTTGAAAAGCCTGTTTCTCCTGACCTTGACGAATGCAGGGAGATAGTCAAAGTGGCTAAGGAATGTAACCGCAAGGTTGTTGTCTGTCATGTTTTAAGATATACGCCTTTCTTCACAAAATTAAAGCAAATAATTGAGGACGGCAGTATAGGAGATGTAGTCAATGTTATGGCTATTGAAAACGTCGGTTATTGGCATCAGGCGCACAGCTTTGTAAGAGGTAACTGGAGAAATTCCGAAACAACAAGCCCGATGATACTGCAAAAATGCTGTCACGATATGGATTTATATTTGTGGCTTACAGGCAAGACATGCAAATCAGTATCTTCATTTGGAAGTACATATTTATTTAAAAAGGAATGTGCACCGGAGGGTGCGGCGCTTCGCTGTCTGGATGGGTGCAAAGCAAAGGAAAAATGTCCTTTTGATGCTGAAAAAATATATATTACACATAAAAAGATAGGAGTTGCAAACGGTTATAAGAGCTGGCCTTTAGATGTTCTGACACTTCATCCCAGCGTTGAAAGTATAACTGAGGCTATAAAAACAGGTCCTTATGGAAGATGTGTATATCATTGCGATAATAATGTTGTCGACCATCAATTAGTTAATCTTGAGATGACTGATGGTTCAAATGTTCATCTTACAATGAGCGCATTTACGGCAACAGGCTCAAGATATGCAAAGTTTATGGGTACAAAGGGTGAAATAGTTGCGGATATGTCTTCAAATATAATAAATCTTACAAGATTCGGAGAGGATACTGAAATAATTGATGTATCTAAAATAGCATCTGATTTCTCAGGTCATGGCGGCGGAGATAACAGAATGGTAAGTGAATTTTTAGATTTAATTATTAATGATAAAGAGCCTACAAGCGCTATTACATCAGTTGAACATTCTATTGAAAGTCATTATTGCGCACTTGCAGCCGAAGAATCAAGAGTCAATGGCGGTAAAGTTGTAGAACTGGATACATTGAGGTAATAATAGATGAATAAACCAATACTACTAGTAATGGCAGCAGGCATGGGGAGCCGCTACGGAGGCTTGAAGCAAGCTGATGCTGTCGGACAAAACGGCGAAGCTATAATAGATTATTCCATCTATGATGCTATAAGAGCCGGATTTAGAAAAGCTATAATTATAATAAAAAAAGAATTTGAAACAGAGTTTAAGGAGCGTATAGGTAACAGAATTTCGGAGCATATTGAGCTGAAATATGTATATCAGGAGCTTGATAAGCTGCCAAAAGGATATGAAGTTCCGAATGGCAGAGAAAAGCCTTGGGGAACATGTCAGGCCGTTTTAAGTGCAAAAGAATTAATTGACGCACCTTTTGTGGTAATAAATGCGGATGATTATTACGGACCTGATGCATTTAAGATAATATATGACTTTTTAAAGAACTGTAAGGATGACACCAAGTATAATTACGCTATGGTCGGATATATTCTCGGCAATACCTTAACCGAGAACGGACATGTATCACGAGCTGTGTGTACTGCAGATGAATCAGGATACCTTCAAAATATAGTTGAGCGTACACATATACAAAAAAATAAAGAAGCTGCTCATTACACAGAAGATGGCGGAGCTACATGGACTGATTTAGATATAAACAGCATTGTAAGTATGAATTTATGGGGATTTTCGCAGAGCTTTTTAAATGAGGCAGAAAAAAGGTTTCCAAAATTTCTTGATGATGCGTTAAAAACTAATCCTCTTAAAGCCGAATACTTTTTACCGGGTCTTGTCGATCAATTATTAAATGAAGAAAAAGCAAGAGTAAAAGTATTGAAAAGCAATGAAAAATGGTATGGGTTAACCTATAAGGCTGACAAAGAGATGGTAGTGAATGCTATCTCGGAAAAGCATAAGGCAGGTCAATATAAAACACCTCTTTGGCAAAGAAGCATAAAGCTTGACGAAGCATTGGACGCTTATGATTTTGGAGGAGTTGTTACTGATATTTTTCCATATGGCAAAGGGCATATAAACGATACTTTTTGTGTTTGTGTCAAAAATTCTGACAGAGAAGACAAATATATTTTGCAGCGTATAAATTCCAAGGTATTTAAAGAACCTTTAAAGCTTATGGAAAATATATTTAATGTAACAAATTATTTAAAAAGCGAAATTATAAAAAACGGCAAAGACTACAAAAGAGAAACTTTAAATCTTATAGAAACAAAGGAAAATAATTATTGCTATACGGATTCTGACAATGAAATATGGAGAGTATTTTACTTTGTAGATGACACATTTTGTTTTGATTCTGTAGAAAAACCGGAGCATTTTTATGAAAGCGCTAAAAGCTTTGGAAAATTTATGGGACAGCTTAGTGATTTTCCGGTTGAAAAGCTTCATGAGACTATACCGAGATTTCATGATACACCAAATCGTTTGGAAAATTTAAAAAAGGCTGTCAGTGATGATAAGCTTGGACGAGTGAGCTTGGTAAAAGAGGAGATAGATTTTGCACTTTCTCGTGAAAAGGATTGTGCTTATTTGATGAATAAACTTGCAAACGGCGAACTACCTTTGCGGGTTACTCATAATGATACTAAGCTGAATAATGTTTTAATAGACAGAAAAACCCAAAAAGGTATATGTGTTGTAGATCTTGATACTATTATGCCCGGTCTTTGCGCTAATGATTTTGGTGACTCTATACGTTTTGGCGCAAGTACCGCCCTTGAAGATGAGCCTGATACCTCAATAGTGCATTTTGATTTGGAACTATTTGAAATATACACAAAAGGATATTTAGAAGTGACATCCGGTATTTTGACAGATGAGGAAAGAAAATCTCTGGTATGGGGTGCAAAGCTTATGACATTAGAATGCGGCATCAGATTTTTAACAGATTATTTAAATGGAGATACTTATTTTAAGATAAATCGTGAAAATCAGAATTTAGACAGAGCCAGAACCCAATTTAAACTGGTATATGAAATGGAACAAAATTTTGATACAATGCTTGAGATAGTTAAAAAATATTAAATATAGATAGAGAGGTGTTTGTTATGAAATTTAAAATTAGCAGTATATGTCCACAAAATCTTGATACTGTAGTTTGCTTTGTAAGACCGGGTTATGATCCGAGATTTAACAGCTCTTCAGTACAAGATGCGTTTAATGAAGCTTTCGGAGGAGATGAAAACAAATTAGAGGCAGGAACTTATAAAACTCTTAGAATGAAGCTTAATGGAAACTTTATTAACTTAGTTTTAGCTTCTTATGATTGTTCTATGGAAAATGCTTTTGATGGCTTCAGAAAAGCAGTATTAAAAATCGGAACAAAACTAAATGAGCTGAAATCAAAAATTGTATACTTTGACAATCCGACAAATCTTGTATTTACCGATGATAAAGAGGAAATAGTAAGACAGATATCAAGCAGCTTGCCGCTTTGTGATTACACATTTGACATTTATAAGCAAAAGAAAAACGAAATTACTGAAAAGGAAGTATTCATTTTCGGAGAAGATAGCTATACAGCTGCTTTAAACGAAGGATTTAATATAGCGGAGGGTATATGTATAGCAAGAGATTTGGTAAATGAGCCTGCAAATGTGCTGACACCTGAAGAATTAGCAAATCGCGCGGCAGAACTGGGTAAAAAATATGGATTCGAGACAACTATCTACTCAAAGGATGAATGTAAAGAGTTTGGAATGCATGCATTTTTAGATGTTGCAAAGGCAAGTGTTAATGAGCCTAAGCTTATTGTAATGAAATATAACGGCGCAGGAGAAGAAGTTGCTAAGGGACTTATAGGAAAAGGCCTTTGCTATGATTCCGGTGGACTTTTCATTAAATCAGGCGAAGGAATGAGAACAATGAAAAGTGATATGGCAGGAGCAGCTGCAGTTATAGGAGCTATGTGCACTATAGCGGCAAATAAGCTTAAGAAAAATATTATAGCTGTAGTGGCAGCATGTGAAAACCTGATTGACGGCAATTGCTACAGAAATGGCGATGTCATTAAAACCATGGCAGGCAAGAGTGTTTTTATAGCCAGTACAGATGCTGAAGGAAGACTTACATTAGCGGATGCAATGACCTATATGATAAGAAAAGAAAATGTAGACAGTATAGTTGAACTTTCAACTCTGACAGGTGCATGTGCAACTTTCTTCGGAAAAATTTGTGCTGCCGCACTTACAACAGAAGATAAATTGTACAATAAAATAGCTGACAAAACAATTATTTCAGGGGAAAAATACTGGAGATTGCCTACATATTCAGAATATAGAGAAAATATTAAATCAGATATAGCAGATTTATATAACAGCTCGACAGCCGGAGCTGGCGGAATAGCAGCGGGATTATTCTTGGATGAATTTAAAGAAGATAAACCGTTTATGCACATTGATATAGCCGGAACAACCTTCACTTCTTCAAAGTCAGATGGACAAATTGAAGGAGCAACAGGATACGGGGTAAAAACTGTATATTATTATGTAAAAGAGTAATAAAAGTCATACCACGATCAAGACATAGGATGACCGCCGGCAAAAACCGGTGGTCATAATTTTTGTATTTGTTTTTAAGTTATTTGGATAGTATAATATATATAAGTCAAAACTTGGATAGAGTAATGGCGAATGTGCAGTAACTTTATGTACAAAGCTTTGAAAATTTTATGCAAATAAATTGAAAAGTTTCAAATAATGTTTGAGACTATGGAGATAAATATAATATGGCTGATTTTAGATTAAATCATGAAGGCACTGGGATGCTTTTTACAGAGCGTTTAATTTTAAGAAAATTTATGATAAGTGATACATATGATATGTATAATAATTGGGCAGCCGATAAGGAGGTTGCTAAATATACGCTTTGGAAAGTAAATGAATCTATAAGTGAAACGAGAAGCATTTTAGAGGATTGGTGTATGCGATATGACAGCAGTCAATATTATCATTGGGCGATTGTTTTTAAGGAAAATAAACAGGTTATAGGATCTATATCAATATCCGGTATTAATAATTGTTTAAAGAGCTGCAATGTTGGGTACACCTTAGGTAGGGGATATTGGAATCTGGGAATAGCAACTGAAGTTTTAAAAGCTGTTATAAATTTTATGGTTAATACTGTTGGAATCCAAAAAATTTATGCATATCATGATATACAAAACCCCGCTTCCGGAAGAGTTATGCAAAAATGCGGAATGGAGTTTATAAAAAGGAAAAAGAAAATATTTTTAAGCGGCAGCAGGCCTTTCATTGATTGTGATTATTATTGTTTCAGCACAAAATAGAATGGAAAAAATAGTTGATTTTCATTGTGATTGTGATATAATATAATGGTTATTTATAAATGCTGAGATTATAGACACTATCAGATTAGATGGAAAAGCAACAAAATTGACTATTACTCATAGTATAAGAATATATGGAGGATAAAATGAGCGCAAGTATTATTAAAAAAGAAAAAAATATTGTATCAATTGAATTTACAGTACCAAATGAGACCTTTGAAAAGGCTGTTAATAAAGCATATCTAAAGATAAGAAACAGTATAGCTGTTCAAGGATTTAGAAAAGGTAAAGCTCCAAAGCACATTATCGAAAAAAAATACGGGAAAAATGTATTTTATGATGAGGCTATAGATATTGTATTGTCTGATACATACCCTGAGGTAGTAAAAGAATTAAAATTAGATCCGATTAACAGACCTCAAGTTGATTTTAAAGAAATTGAAGAAGGCAAGGATTTAACATTTACTGCTGATATTGAAGTTATGCCTGAGGTTGAATTAGGTCAGTATAAGGGTATAGAAATAGAAAAAATTGTGCATAATGTAACAGATGAAGACGTAGATAATGAAATCAAAAAAATTCAAGATAAAAATTCAAGAATGATAGAAGTTACGGACAGACCGGTAAAAGATGGCGATACTTTGACTATAGATTATGCCGGATTTACAGGAGATGTTCAGTTTGAAGGCGGTACAGCACAAAACCAGACACTGGTTATAGGTTCAAAAACCTTTATACCGGGATTTGAGGAGCAGCTTATAGGGAAAAATATCGGTGAAGAAGCTGAAGTAAACGTGACTTTCCCTGAAGAATATCATTCTGAAGATTTAAAGGGAAAGGATGCTATTTTTAAGGTTACTGTTCATGAGATAAAAGAAAAGGAGCTTCCTGCTCTTGATGATGAATTTGCAAAAGATGTCAGTGAATTCGATACATTAGATGAATTAAAGGCTGACACCAGAAAGAAATTAGAAGCAGATGCCAAAGAAAAAGAAAGAATGGAAAATGGCAACAAGGTAATCGAAAAAATAGTAAATGATTCTAATGTTGAAGTTCCGGAAGTTTTAGTAGAAAGAGAAATAGATTATCAAGCAAGAAATTATGAGCAGCAATTCCGTATGCAAGGATTTGCAGGAAAAGAAGTAGAAGATTTAATCAATAATCTGGTTAATCAATATAAAGAAAATTATAAAGAGCAAGCTGTGCTTAATGTTAAAACTGATTTAGTTATGAGCGCTATAATAGAAAAAGAAAATATAGCTGCTACCGAAGAGGAATTAACAGAAGAGCTTAAAAAACTTGCAGAAGCTTATAATGTAGAAGAAGATAAATTTGAAAACTTCAAAGAAAGCATGTTAAGCTCAAGCAGACAGTATATAGAAGAAAGTATCCAAAAAAGAAAAGTTGTGGATTTAATTATTGAAGAAACAAAATTCATATAAATTTATGAAGGATATTTTAAGGTTTCTGATGTAGACTTTATAAAAGAACAGTAAAAATTTAAAGTAAAGGAGTATAACAATATGGCTTTAGTACCTTATGTAGTTGAACAAACAGGGAGAGGAGAAAGATCATATGACATTTTCTCCAGACTGTTAAAAGATAGAATAATCATCTTAGGAGATGAGATAAATGATGTTACTGCCGGCTTGGTAGTTGCACAGCTTATATTTTTAGAAGCAGAAGATCCTGATAAGGATATACAATTATACATAAATAGTCCGGGCGGTTCAATAACAGCCGGAATGGCTATTTATGATACTATGCAGTATGTTAAGCCTGATGTATCGACAATCTGTATCGGTATGGCAGCGAGTATGGGTTCATTCTTGTTGTCTTCTGGAGCAAAAGGAAAGAGATTCGCATTACCTAACTCTGAAATAATGATTCACCAACCGTTAGGAGGAATGCAGGGTCAAGCAACCGACATGAAGATACATGTTGACAGAATACTGAGAATTAAAGAGAATTTATATAAAATTATGAGCAGTAATACCGGTCAGGCATATGAGAAAGTAGCTGCTGACTGTGAAAGAGATAATTTCTTGTCGGCAGAAGAAGCGAAAGCATATGGCTTAATTGACGACATAATTATTAAAAAATAATTAGGAGTGTTTGAATGAGCAAAAATATTGATAATCAAGTGAGATGCTCTTTTTGCGGTAAAACTCAAGATCAAGTCAGAAGACTTGTTGCCGGTCCTAATGTTTATATCTGTGATGAGTGTATTGAATTATGCAATGAGATAGTTGAGGATGAGCTTGATTATTTTAAAGAGCCTGAATTTATTGAATTGTCTAAACCTGCAGAGATGAAGGAAAAACTCGATCAATACGTTATAAAGCAGGATAGGGCAAAAAAGGCTTTGGCTGTTTCTGTATATAATCATTATAAAAGAATAAACAAGATAGTCAGTGAGGATGATGTAGAATTACAAAAGAGCAATATACTTTTGCTTGGACCTACAGGAAGCGGAAAAACATATTTAGCACAGACTTTAGCAAAGATGATAAACGTACCTTTTGCTATAGCTGATGCTACTTCGTTGACAGAAGCGGGATATGTAGGTGAAGATGTTGAAAACATCTTATTAAAACTAATTCAAGCTGCAGATTATGATATTGAGAAAGCGGAAAAAGGTATAATATATATTGATGAGATAGACAAAATAGCAAGAAAGTCAGAAAATCCATCTATAACAAGAGATGTAAGCGGTGAAGGCGTACAACAGGCACTGCTTAAAATATTAGAAGGCACGGTTGCCAATGTTCCTCCTCAAGGCGGAAGAAAGCATCCGCAGCAGGAATTTATACAAATTGATACTTCTAATATACTGTTTGTTCTGGGCGGAGCATTTGATGGTATTGATAAAATTATAAAAAAGAGAATAGGAAGCAAGACTATGGGCTTTGGCTCAGATGTTTCCGGCAATAATATCAAGGATACAGATGCATTATTATCGCATATTCAGCCTATAGACCTGTTAAAATATGGTTTGATACCAGAGTTTGTAGGAAGAATGCCGGTTATAGTTACTTTGGATAAATTAGATAAAGATACTCTTGTAAAAATATTGACTAAGCCTAAAAATGCTCTTGTTAAGCAATATAAGCATTTGTTCAAGATTGATGATGTAGATTTAGAAATCGAACAGGAAGCGCTTGAACTGATAGCGGAGAAGGCTTTGGAAATAAATACAGGAGCTCGTGGATTAAGAGGAATCTTAGAAAATATCATGCTTGATGTTATGTATGAATTACCATCAAGACAAGATGTTAAAAAGTGTATAATAACAAGGGAGACTATTCTTAATAATAGTGAGCCTATTCTAATATTGAATAATAAGGCATCACAAAAAAGTATTAATAAAGAAAATGCTTCATAAAACTGCCTGTCTGAATAGGCAGTTTTTTATCTAATAGGAAAGTTCTCTTTCCTATTAGAAAAGCGAAACTTGTTTCGCTTTTTAGAGCATTGCAAATAGCTATTATTACATAGTTTCAACAAATGTCTCGTGCGATGAGACTTTTACCATTTTACATATGTAAGCTCAACTTGAGGCTATACATATTATGTTGGAGGTACATTATTGAAAAATTATAAACATGAAAATAAAAAACTCCCTTTGATTCCGATTAGAGGTATAGGAATATTCCCAAATATGATGATACATTTTGATGTTGGGCGTGAAAAATCTATAAATGCTTTGGAAGAAGCAATGCTTGAAGATTCAAATGTATTTTTAACTGTGCAAAAAGAAGCAAATATAGATACTCCTACAATCCATGATTTTAATGAAGTAGGAGTAGTGTGTAAAATTAAACAGATGCTAAAAATGCCGGGAGAAAATATCAGGGTTTTGGCCGAGGGGATTAACAGAGCTAAAATATTGGAAATTATCCAGGAAGAGCCTTACTTTGAAGCCAGTATAGATGAATATTCGTATATAGAAGATGCTGAAACAGATGAGCAAAATGAGGCAACACGCAGATTTTGTCTTGAGACTTTTGAAAAATATGCTGCAGTTCACAATAAAATCTCATGGGATATTGTGCAATCGGTAAAGAATATCACTAATCCCGACAAACTTGCAGATACCTTGGCTACTTATATTTATCTTAAATCAGAAGATAAGCAGAAGCTACTGGAAATATTTGACCCGTTTGAAAGGTTATC
This sequence comes from Firmicutes bacterium UBA5010, assembly GCA_002396645.1. GTDB lineage: Bacteria > Bacillota > Clostridia > Tissierellales > Sedimentibacteraceae > UBA1535. The sequence goes on along the minus strand of DGYI01000039.1, from coordinate 2,527 downwards.
AGAGCTGATAAATATTTTTGTCGAAGAGACAAGCGTTATACAAATAGAGGAAAAAATCAGTGAAAGAGTTAAGAAGCAGGTTAATGACTATCAAAGAGAGTATTATTTAAAAGAGCAGCTAAAGGCTATACAAAGAGAGCTTGGCGACTATGAAGATGACGAAGAGGACGATTATACAAAAAGAGCTCAAAACAAAAATTTACCTAAAGAGGTAAGAGAAAAGGCGCTTAAAGAAATCAAAAAATTGAACAGAATATCTCCTTCATCACCGGATGCCGGAGTAATCAGAACATATCTTGATTTTGTTTTTGATTTGCCTTGGAATAAAAAAAGCAAGGATAATAAGGATATAAAAGCAGCGCGTAAAATATTGGAAAATGACCATTTTGGATTAGAGGATGTAAAGGAAAGAATACTTGAACATTTGGCAGTACGTCAGTTAAATCCAAAGAAAAAAGGCTCGATACTGTGCTTGGTAGGACCTCCGGGTGTAGGAAAGACATCCATAGCAAGCTCTATAGCAAGAGCGATGGACAGAAAATTCATCAGAATTTCACTGGGCGGAGTCAGAGATGAGGCTGAAATAAGAGGTCACAGAAGAACTTATGTAGGAGCTATACCGGGCAGAATTATCGACTCTATTTCTAAAATAAAGGTAAATAACCCTGTATTTTTGTTAGATGAAATTGATAAGCTGGCAAATGATTTTAGAGGAGATCCTGCTTCGGCACTGTTGGAGGCTTTAGATCCCGAGCAAAATACAAGCTTTACAGATCACTATTTAGATCTTCCGTTTGACTTGTCGGATGTAATGTTTATAACTACAGCTAACAGTACAAGTACAATACCCGGACCTCTTTTGGACAGAATGGAGCTTATCGAGGTTTCAGGGTATACGGATGAAGAAAAGTACAATATAGCTCAAAAATATTTATTAACTAAGCAAATAAAGGATAATGGATTAACAGAAGATGATATAAAGCTGTCTAAAGGAATTATAGAGGAAATAATACAGCATTATACAAGAGAATCCGGAGTCAGAAGCTTAGAAAGAAATATAGGAAAGCTTGTCAGAAAGGCAGCGGTAAGAGTTGTTGAAAACAGGAAAAGACCTATAAATATAAATTCTAAAAATCTGGTTGATTTTCTTGGAGCACCGAGATACTTGTTTGATAATGTTTATGATGACAATCAGATTGGTATCGTAACAGGACTTGCATGGACTTCAGTAGGCGGAGAAACGCTGTTTGTAGAGGTTAATATCATGAAGGGAGACGGAAAGCTTCAATTGACGGGTCAGCTCGGAGACGTAATGAAGGAATCTGCTATGGCGGGTCTTAGCTATATAAAAGCAAATGCCGATAAGTACAATATAGACAGCAAGATGCTTAAGTCGAATGATATACATGTGCATGTTCCGGAGGGAGCTATACCAAAGGATGGTCCGTCTGCCGGTATCACAATTACAACGGCAATTTTATCTGCCCTGACAAATACGTATGTATATAAGGATGTAGCTATGACAGGTGAAATAACTATCAGAGGCAGGGTTTTGCCTATAGGAGGACTAAAGGAAAAATTACTGGCTGCTAAAAGAGCAGGTATAAGAAAGGTTATTTTACCGATTAAAAATAAGCCGGATGTGTTGAAAATTAAATCGAAAGTTATAAAAACCTTAGACATTGTATATGCTAATACAATAGACGAAGTAATAGAAAACGCATTTGTAAAAGAAGATAAAGAAGCTTTAAAGAACTAATAAAAAAGTTAATAAGAAAGTAGGCACCGAGCCTATGCAATCGGTGCATGGGCTAAACTATGATTATAAAAAAATCTGAATTGTTAATAACGGCTGCAAAAAAGGAACAGTATCCTGAAACTACTGTTCCTGAAATAGCATTTTGCGGAAAATCCAATGTAGGTAAATCCTCTATGATTAATACATTGCTCAACAGAAAATCATTGGCACGTACCAGTTCCCAGCCGGGTAAAACGCAAACAATTAATTTTTACAATGTAAATGACATTGTAAATTTCGTTGATTTACCGGGATATGGATATGCCAAGGTTTCAAAAACGGAAAAAGAAAAATGGGGAAAAATGATTGAAGTCAATTGAAGCTTTCCGTCTC
>DGYI01000039.1:0-376 GCA_002396645.1 Firmicutes bacterium UBA5010 | reverse complement strand
AAAAAAACACTGAATATTGACGATATAAATCTTATCACGGCATTTTCTTCATCTGAAAGGCTAAATGTAGAAAAAATTTGGGATTTGTTTGAAAATATAATAGAATTTAACCCTAATGAGTGATTAAATACAGATTTATTGGGTATATAACACATGACTGAAAGGATGTGTTGTACAAGTGAGCCAGATTATCAAGAAGAATATCAAAAGTGATATTAATATAATGAAAGATATTGTGAGTGAAATTATATTAACTATTGATAAGAAAATCGGTGACGATAACTTGTTTAATATTAGACTTATTTTGAGCGAACTTATAATTAATAGTATTAAACACGGAAATAATAATGATATAGATAAAAATATAGAAATATCT
>DGYI01000019.1 GCA_002396645.1 Firmicutes bacterium UBA5010 | reverse complement strand
TTTTATTGTTGGCTTTATTGCATTATTTGCTGTCAAGCCAACTAGATTGTACATCCGAACATATTTACTGTCAAGCTAAATAATTATTTATCCATGCTAAATAATCATTTAGCTATGTAAAGTTTTATGATAAAATATTCGTAGCATAAAACACAGTTGAGATTTTGATATAAAATATTATACGAGGAGTGTTTAAAGTGAAAAATACATATGACATAGCTGTCATTGACGGCAAAGGCGGGGGAATAGGAAAAATACTCGTAGAAAGTATAAGAAGAGAATTTCCTGACCTCAGCATATTAGCACTCGGAACCAACAGCGCAGCTACCATACAAATGCTTAAAGCCGGAGCTACAGACGGTGCAACCGGTGAAAATGCAATTATTCATAACGCATATAAGGTTCCGATAATCGCAGGGGTTTTAGCTATTATAATGCCTAATTCACTTCTTGGAGAGCTGACTCCGAAAATGGCTGAGGCTATCAGCGACAGTGAAGCATTAAAAATTCTTATCCCATCCCATAAATGCAATGCTCATATTGCCGGAGTCGAGGATGCATCCTTACAGCATCTTATAAATGATGCTATGAGACTCATCAAAGAATCTATTAAATAACATAAAAAGATTAACAAAAATTAAACGGACCGGATATTGTATCCGGTCCGTTTAATTAAAGGAGCTGCAGCTCCTTGGCAAGTTTATCTCAATCTGAATGTTGTGCAGAAGGTTTCTTCGCTTTTATCAACACTTGAACCATGTATCTGTATTGTTTGAGAACGACATTTATTATCCTCATTGTGCACACAGGTATCAGCACTACAGCTGATATCAGATCGTTCTTTAACGCTTTTGGCAGAACTTTTAAAACTGCCGTTATCCTTTCCAAAGGTTTCGCAGTTTGTGTAACCTCTGCTCTTTGCACCTTCTCCGCTAACATCAATACTGTCGGCACAGCATGCTTTGTCCTTGTTCAAATAACAGCTCAAAACACCACAAATAATTTTAGTCATATAAAACTCTCCTTTATATAATATCTGATTATCTGTATTTTGACCGATATCAAAAAATATATTCCGCATATTTTAAATAATCTAAAGATATCTTGCAATAATCTGAACAAGGTGAGCAGGAAGCTGTTTAAGATCAGTAATATCCAGTGTGTTTTCCTTTCCGTAAATATCTCCGATAATTTCTTTATCCTGTCCGATAGCGGCAGCAAGAAAGATGATGCCCTTTCGGCGATATTCCTGCAAAGTATTTTTCATGTCTGAAACAGCTAAATCACCTGTATAATCCGGCATGGCTTTGGGCTGTCCATCGCTGATACTGATAAACAGCTTTGTTTTTTGTGAAGACTTTAATAAACGATCCGCAATAATTCTGATAGCCATACCATCTCGATTATTGCTCCTGCCTTGAATATTAACAAGAGAGTATTTTTCATCCGGGTCCTTGCTGTCAAAATCCACATAAGAGTAAAGTGACATTTGTTCCATGCGTGAGCGGTCGGCAGTATCGCCGTAAATCATTACAGGGATATTGCATCCGCAGCAAAATTCATACAAAGCAATTGCTGCTTGTTTTGCGGCATCCAGTCTGCCATACGCGGACATGGATGCAGATTCATCTATTCGCAGTGCAACTGCAAGAGTCGGTTCTTCATTCGGAGGACGCTTTCTTGAAAAGTATCTAAAATCTTGTGCCGCAACACGATTCGCACAAAAATTTGTTCCGTATAGCTGTGCAGATGCAAATTCATCTGCTCTTTCATGCTCCAAAAGAGGCATGGTTTTGCGAACAAGCTCTCTGATTACAGGCATCAGCTCGGATGCTTGCTTCATATATTCAATTCTGTTTTCTTCTGTGACCTCAGGACGGTGGACGATCAGCTTCATTTGCTGATGAATACTGCCTTTTACACTTTCACGAGCTTCCTGATTGAGCTTTTTTCGGAAATCTTGTTTTTGCTGTTCTGTAAGCTGCTCCGGCTCCATTTCATGATAAATGGGTTCTCCATCCTCTGCGTTATCACTGCTTTGTGTGTTTTTTGACGCAATATCAGAGCTTTGATCTGAATGTCCCTGACTATCCGCATCTTTACGCATCCGCACCGCATTTGGATCTATCGGTGTTTCTTCTTTACTTCCCAGACATTGTCCATCCTCGGACAAATTTAATTCCATCACATCAGTATTTTTACTTTCCTGTCTGTTCATCCGCTCCTGCTCTGATTGTTTTAACTGTTCTATTAAACCCTTTGCGGCTAAAGCCTGTTCCAAAATAGAAATCTCAGATGAATCTGTTGTGATTTTATAAATAACCTTGTGATACATTGATTCATAAAACGAAGCTCCGCTTGCGACAGCATCAGTCCAGAACAAGTAAGAACGCATACCCGCTACACCTTTGATAGCGTTAGCCTTTGCTGTTTCATCCAGCGTTATAATAATATCCGCAAGAACAGACAATATCTGTTGATTCGTATATCCTGTCTTAGCCTCAGCCCTCTGTATCATAACTGATTTCGGAGGTAAATCCATTTTCTCGGTATGCTGGATTCTGTCTCGCAGTGCTTCATTCAACGGACGGCAGCCATTATATCCTCTGTTGGTTGTTATCACTGCAATAAAATCAGGATGGCGGTGTACAACACGGGTTGGAAGATTGATGCTTCCATCAGGCTCCAAAGCAGAATTCAATGCCATAAGCACCGCGGCATCCCTTATAACCGTAGGCTCCTGAATCTCCAAAAGCCACCCGTTTTCATATGCACGGACAATTTCAGAAGGATAAAATTGATAGCTGACCTGCTCTGCGCTGTGCTCATCTTCCGATAAAACCGGAAGAATCGAGCCGAGTATATCTGATTTATCCATATCGGCAAAGCATGTGACTTTTGTATAAGGCAAACCAAAGTCCGCCGAAAGTGCCTTTGCAAGCTGTGTCTTTCCTGACCCTGCATCTCCTTCTAATAAAATATTTGTAATTTTCATTTCTTTACTGTGCCAATTACGTTTTATTTCAGCACAGATTCGCCGCTCTGCTTCACTTTCGATATGAGACGGCGTTTTTTTCCAAACAAGCTTTTTTTCAGCTTCTGTCAATGTCCTTTGCAAAGACAAAAGCATTTTATTTTCCATTTTTAAAAATACTCCATTTCTTCTAAAATTCGTGTGAGCACACGCAGACGCTCTCCGCTGATTTCTCCCAAGTCATTAAGAGCTTGTGAAAAGATTTTAATATCTTCATTGATATTCGGGTTTTCCGTGCAAACTCTCACAGGCATAACTCCTCCCTGTATGCCGATACGTTCAATATCAGGCTTTTTGGGGTCATATAACAGAGGAAGCCGATAAGCCTCACGAAAATGCAGCAATACACGACTTAAAAATATCATTAAATCAAATACTTGATGAACAGGAAGCTCTACAGTCATTTCTAAATCTCCATCAATATTTTGTCTCCAAATTTGAGCGGCAATCTGCATGTTCTTATTTTCCTCCAACACAGGCGAGCCTAAAGTCAATCTTTTAATTTCTGACTTATAGGCATTTCTGCCGTCTATACGGTCATAGTTCTCTGCAGCCATTACAATTTTTTCTTTCAACCTTACATCCTCCTTGCGCTGTTATCTAAATCTAAGCATTGTATGAGTAACTTTTCTAATTCCTCAGTATGATCTGCTTTAGGGTCTTCATATTTTAAAATTTGTACAACAGATATTTCAAAACCGGATTCACCGTATTGATTCCAAAGCTCTTGCATCCTTTTATTAGGATGACTATTTGCAGATAATTTAAACCTGCTGCCGTTAATATTAGCTTTTGTGTCTTTGGAAATACATAAAAATGTTTCTTTTGCTTCTTTACAGCAAAAAGAGATAATTCCCATCTCAGGCTTTCTATTTCTGTACTCCTCAAGGAGTTGTTTTTTTCTTTTCATATCCATATTGTTCACCTCTGTTTTATTTTAACCGCTATATTATTTATAAACAATCCACGCTCCGTAGAATTTAAATTTTACAATATCTTCACTTGATTTTTAAACGATAATGATATAATATCTTTCTGTATGTACAAAACGCATTAAAACAGGAGGAATCATGTTATTTTCCAGCTCAATTTTTATATTCGCATATATTCCGGCAGTTTTATTTATATATTTTGCTCTATTAAGAAATATAAAAATAAAAAATATATTTCTTGTCATAGTAAGTCTGTTATTTTATGCTTGGGGAGAGCCAAAATTTATATTTATAATGCTTTTATCCATCATATTTAACTATTTATTCGGGGTCCTGGCAGATAAATACAGAGATGATAAGTTAAAAGCAAAAATCATAATAGGATTGATGGTAGTATTTAACCTGACTATTTTATTTATCTTTAAGTATTTAATGTTTGCTGTTTCGAGCATTAATCAGCTTGCAAGCACAAATTTATCTGTACCTGAAATTTCTTTGCCGATAGGGATTTCATTTTTTACTTTTCAGGCAATTTCTTATGTAATTGATGTTTACAGAAAAAATGGAGAAGTTCAAAAAAATCCGCTGAATGTAGCTCTATACATATCATTTTTCCCACAGTTGATTGCAGGTCCCATAGTAAGATATGAGACAATTGCAGAACAAATAAAATCAAGAAGAGAAAGCTGGGATGATTTTTCAAAGGGTGTCTGCCGCTTTATAATCGGTATGGGTAAAAAAGTTTTATTGGCTAACAGCTTTGCTATATTTGCGGACAAGGCATTCAACTCAAACCTATCCAATCTTTCCATAATTATGGCCTGGCTTGGTATAATCTCCTATGCTTTTCAAATATACTATGATTTTTCAGGATATTCAGATATGGCAATAGGTCTTGGAAAAATGTTCGGATTCCATTTTAACGAAAACTTTAATTACCCTTATATATCAAAATCAGTATCCGAATTTTGGAGAAGGTGGCATATTTCTTTGGGAAGCTGGTTTAGGGACTATGTATATATACCTTTGGGAGGCAGCAGGGTAAAAAATAAATCAAGATTAATCTTTAATCTGTTTGTTGTTTGGCTCTTGACAGGAGTTTGGCACGGAGCCAATTGGACCTTTATAGTTTGGGGACTTTACTATTTTATACTGCTTACCGCAGAAAAATTATTCGGTTTTGAGCACAAATTCAAAAATTTTGCTTTAATAAAGTGGATGTATACATTTTTTTCAGTTTTAATAGGATGGGTTTTATTCAGAAGCAATGATATAAATTCAGCTTTTACGTATATAAAATCAATGTTCGGATTAAACGGCAATGCCCTTACCGATAGATTTATTCCATCTAATTTTGAAGGAACTGTAGTATTTTTTATTGCAGCAGTGATTTTTTGCGCCCCTGTTTCGTCATATATAAAAAATCTTGTGCGAAAATATAATTTAGAAAATAGTTTTTTATACAGCACTTTTTATATTTTATTCTTTATTGCAATATATGCTGTAAGCCTCTCTTATATTGTAAAAGGAACTTATAACCCATTTATTTATTTCAATTTCTAAGAAACGGAGCTAAGCTATGACAAGCAAGAAGAATTTAATTATTACAATAATTTTCTTAGCTATATCATTTGTTATCGGCGGTATAACTATTAAAAATAATTATAGAGAAATATTTTCAAGCATATACAAAACATATGAAAATTCGGATGAAAATTTAAATGACAGACTGTCCATGACATTTGAACAAGCCATAAAATCTTGTAATTCAGCTTTTAATAAAAACCTTGCCGGACTTCAATATTTCATTGAAGGTTACGGAATAACACAAAAATTATTAAACAAAAAACTTATTAATGATGTCGATATCGGATATATGTTAAAAGACGAGCAAGGGTTGCTGCATTTTGCAGGATATAACTATAATACAAAAGCCAATGCCAAAAAACTTTCACTCATGAACGATTATTTTAAAGATATCGATATTCCTTTTTCATTTGTGATGGCACTCTCAAAGGATTATGAAGGAAGAACAACATTTAAAAAAGGTATTGATATTTATGCCAACGCTAATCAAAACTGCGATAATTTCATAGCAGGATTAAATGAAAATAATATCAGCTATCTTGATTTGAGAGAATCAACAAAAAAGGGTGATTTAGATATTGAAAACTCTTTTTTTAAAACAGACCATCATTGGAAAACAGAGACTGCATTTTGGGCATTTAAGGAGCTTGTTGATTATATAGACGACAGCCATGGAATGAAACTCGACCAAAATAATTACTATACAAACATAGCAAATTATAAAATAAATACTCTTGAAAATTCTTTTCTCGGATCTTTGGGAAAAAGAATGGGCAGAATTTATTCGGGGATTGACGATTATACACTCATTACACCCGGATTTGAAACAAATATAAAGCTGTATCAGGGCTTTGATAAAACACCCCAGAGCGAAGGAAGCTTTGATGATATAATAATAGATAAAACCTTAAGCGATCCTGATATGCCTGCAGATACAAACAGGTATGCTTCATATTTCAGCTTAGACAGTGATTTTACCACTATAATAAATGAAAATGCCCAAAATGATTATAAAATATTAATTATAAAAGATTCATACGCACTTCCGGTTGCTGCATTTTTATCTCTGACATGCGAGGAAGTCACCATGATAGACTTCAGACTATCAAAGGAACAATCCGTAAAAGAATTTATAAATAATAATGACTATGATTTAATTTTAATGATGTACGGTTCAGGCTCAATTTGCAATGATGATATGTTTGATTTAAAGTAAATTTTTGTGCAATCAGCACATGAACATAGAAAAAGAAACAGGAATTTAGCTTAAAGCTAAATTCCTGTTTCTTTTTCTAATTCTTCCAGCAGATACTTTGATTTTCTTGTATCGCCTATTAATATCGCTCCGACCAAAGTATTGTTTTTATAAAATAATTTTTGATATGCGTTATTTGCAATATCATCATCTTCTTTAGTTTCGTATGGCTCGCTCGGATTAACATCTCCTACTGAAAAAATGCTTGTGTTAAATATGTTAGAAGTTGTTGAAGGAACAATTGATTTATAAACACTTTTATCTCCGACTGAGTTTATACCGGCTGTTTTTCCTTGTTCTACGGCTTCACTCCACAGTGCATAATTTATTCCGTTAAACTCACAGCAATCACCGCAAGCGTATATATCACTTACATTAGTTCTCATCTTGTCATCTACTATAATTGCTCTGTTTATATGTATTCCTGTATCATCAGCTATCTTTACATTTGCTCTTACACCTGCGGAAACAACAACTAATTCAGTTTCAAGCTCTTTTCCGGATTTTAACTTCAATCCGCTTGCCTTATCTGCACCGATAATTTCATTTACAGAATCATCCATTATAAGTTTGACACCTGTTTCTGATATTATTTTTTCAAGCCTTTCGGAAGCTGCTTCATCAAGCTGTCTTGGCAGTATTCTG
>DGYI01000026.1:46310-48510 GCA_002396645.1 Firmicutes bacterium UBA5010 | reverse complement strand
CGAAACATTTAAAATATGCTACGCATATTATATCATAGAATCGGACTATATCCAATTCATTTTAAATATGCCTCCAAATATATATTATACATTAATAAAATGATAATGTGTATAACTTTTATTATTCAAAAAATTTATAGCAAAAAAAGCTGTAGAAAAACAAAAATTTCTACAGCCTTTTAAATAATTCAGATTAGAGTAAATTGCTCTTAACGGAACTTGTTTGTATAAGTTTAGTATTCTTTAAAGCATCCCATATAAATATTGAAATCATATAGTCAAGCATGCTATGCACAATTGTTCCTACGCCCACTAAGAGAATAACCGCATAAACGAATCCATTTGAGTAATATCCGCTAGACAAGGAGTTCCCGAAATAGAACGGGATGACTACTAAAACTTCAGCCGCTGCGTGAACAAGTGAAATCAAAAGTCCGAATAATAAGGATTTGTATTTTGAAGATAGTAAATCAGGTTTAATTTTTAATATATATGCCCCTATAACAGCAAAAATCACATGGCTTAGTGCCCTTAAAACGATTACTATAGGAAATCCACCTATGAAAAAACCGATTGTCGTACCTATTGCTACGCTTAAGCTGACAAAAGGAGAAATAAACATCGCTATAAACAAGGCTACATGGCTGGCAAGAGTAAATGACGCCGGCTCAAGTATTATTTTTATTGGCGATATAATGGGTATTAATATTCCTACAGCACATAGGAAAGATGCTATTACCATGTTTTTTGTTTTTGAATTAAGCATTTATTGTCCTCCGAATTTTATATCTTTGCACGTGTCAAGACACCTGTAAGTACATTATAATATTAGGAGAACTATATGTCAACAGAATATTTTTAATTACAATAAAATGCCTTTCTGCTCTAATGTGGCTGTGATTCTTTTGAATGATTCCTCATCAACACAGCTTATTGTATGCAAATGTATCCCCTCCGTTAAAGAAGACAGGGGCTGAACTGTCTGTTCCATGGTTTTTTTCAGAAATTCATCCACATCATATCTGGAAAAAATATGAAGCGGTCCTGTTAAATCGCCGTAAATAGGATGCTCTACTATTACATCCAAAACAGCACCGCCATTATCAACTATTATATATAACTCTTCTCCAAGCTTATCCGTCCCATGCTTACATGCAATAGTTTTTATCAGTCTTCCCTCGTTTTCATCTTTATTTTTCATTAAATATCCGCGAGGGGTGGCAAATACATCAACTCCAAAGGCACGTATTAAAGCAATGTCACCGACTATAACCTGTCTGCTGACAGAAAGCTCCTTAGAAAGAGCTGTAGCAGAAACCGGAGCTTCACTGTCAGAAAGTATTTCTATAATTTTTTCTCTTCTTTGTACGGAATTCATAATATATACCTCTTTTATTCAGATTTTCATAGTCTCGACTACATTGAGTTATTGGATAATATCATAATGTCACGTTTATCGGGACTATAGAGCCATTCATAGCTTAAACTCAATCAAGTATTTAAAATATTCTATAAATATTATATTATATAATGAAAAATTGTCAAACTGATAAAATCTGTACTCTACATAAAATATAATTTTGTACCTTTTAAAGTGAACAGAAAATGATATAATAAAAATCAGTAATTAATTATGGAGGCAATAATGATGAATAGTGATAAAACAAAGAGCATAATCTACACAGCACTGTTTGCAGCATTAGTCTGTGTTGCTACATTTATAATAAAAGTTCCGTCTGTTGTAACAAACGGATATGTTCATTTAGGAGACGGATTTATATTTATAGCTGTTATTTTACTAGGCAAAAAAAACGGAGCATTATCCGGTGCAATAGGAGCATCTTTGGCAGATATGTTGGGCGGATATAGCCATTATATAATACCTACATTTATTATAAAGCTGATTATGGCTTATTTAATGGGCACAATCATTGAGAAACTACCATCTAAAAAAAGCAGTTATCTGATTGGAGCCTCAATCGGAGCTGTATGGCAGATATTGGCTTATTATGTTGTAGGTTCAATATTTGTCGGAAGCTTTATAACTACTCTTATGGATATACCGGGAAATTTTATGCAATCTTTAATTGGTATTGTTATAGCATTACTATTTTCCGGACAGTTAAAAAAATTTATAAAATAATAATGATATTATAAAGCAAACTTCATGTATATAAAAATACGTGAAGTTTTTTATATA
>DGYI01000026.1:45440-46299 GCA_002396645.1 Firmicutes bacterium UBA5010 | reverse complement strand
TATAATATTATTAATTAAAATATTTTGTTTTAAAAAAATATAAATTATAGTACAATATACATAACTAAAAAATGTAAAGGAGATCAATTAATGAATTTAAACAATTTTTTTAAAGGCTCAAAAAATAATCCAAATTTTGATGAAGAGCAGTTTGACAATCCGAAAAAAAACCCTCTTAAGGGTGTATCAATATCTGTTATAGCTGTATTAGTGATAGCATTAATAATAGCTTTTAATTCAAGCTATCAGGTTAAAGAGCAGGAGCAAGCAATTATATTAACCTTTGGGAAACCGACAGGTACTGCCGTATCAGGACTGCACTTTAAAATACCGTTTATACAGCAAATACAAAAAGTTGATACTACTATAAAAGGATTGACTATAGGGTATCAGGAAGGTACAGGTCAAAGCATAGAGTCAGAATCGCTTATGATAACCGGAGACTACAACTTTATTAATGTTGACTTCTTCATAGAGTATAAGGTTTCAGATCCGATAAAGGCACTGTATTCTTCACAAAAACCGGTATCTATACTTAAAAATATTTGTCAAAGTTCTATCAGAACTGTAATAGGTACATCAAATGTAGATGATGTTTTAACAACAGGAAAAGCAGAAATACAAGCAAGGACAAAAGATTTAGTTTTAGAAAGACTGGCAGATAACGATATAGGAATCCAGATAGTCAACATCACAATACAGGATGCAGAACCTCCTACTACCGAGGTTATGGAAGCCTTTAAACAGGTTGAAACAGCAAAACAAAGTAAAGATACAGCTATAAATAATGCAAATAAATACAGAAACGAAAAACTTCCGGCTGCCAGAGCAGATGCCGATAAGATTATACAAGATGCCG